>NZ_KE136722.1:1433781-1628651 GCF_000407925.1 Escherichia sp. KTE31
GGGTCGTTAGCTCAGTTGGTAGAGCAGTTGACTTTTAATCAATTGGTCGCAGGTTCGAATCCTGCACGACCCACCAATGTAAAAAAGCGCCCTAAAGGCGCTTTTTTGCTATTCAAGCATCCCAAAATTCCAATTCTTAACCCTGATGACATACTCTGCGCTTGCTGCGTAAGCAACTCTACGTCGGTGGAAATAAGATACATAGCATCGCATCCGGCATCTCATACGTAATTCGAGTGACTTTTCTCCACCATTCGGCTATCTTGTTTAGCATATAAAACAAATAAAACCGATAATGGCGAATATCACGCTTTGTGTCGGTTTAAATGTTAAGCATATAAAACGAGATGGCAAGATGAGCGTGATGTTTGATCCTGAAGCGGCGATTTATCCTTTCCCCCCGAAGCCGACACCGTTAAGCATTGATGAAAAAGCGTATTACCGGGAGAAAATAAAACGTCTGCTAAAAGAACGTAATGCGGTGATGGTCGCCCACTACTATACCGATCCTGAAATTCAACAGCTGGCGGAAGAAACTGGCGGCTGTATTTCTGATTCTTTAGAAATGGCGCGCTTTGGTGCCAAACATCCCGCTTCAACGCTACTCGTAGCCGGGGTGAGATTTATGGGAGAAACCGCCAAAATTCTCAGCCCGGAAAAGACAATTCTGATGCCGACACTTCAGGCTGAATGTTCACTGGATCTCGGCTGCCCAATTGAAGAATTTAACGCATTTTGTGATGCCCATCCCGATCGTACTGTTGTGGTCTACGCTAACACTTCTGCTGCGGTAAAAGCGCGCGCAGACTGGGTGGTAACTTCAAGTATTGCTGTTGAACTCATTGATCATCTGGATAGTCTGGGTGAAAAACTCATCTGGGCACCAGACAAACATCTGGGTCGTTACGTACAAAAACAGACGGGCGCAGATATTTTATGCTGGCAAGGCGCCTGCATTGTGCATGATGAGTTTAAGACTCAGGCGTTAACCCGCTTACAAAAACAATACCCTGATGCAGCCATACTGGTGCATCCGGAATCACCACAAGCTATTGTCGATATGGCGGATGCGGTCGGCTCCACAAGTCAGTTGATCAATGCTGCGAAAACATTGCCGCATCAGCGCCTTATTGTGGCAACTGACCGGGGAATCTTCTACAAAATGCAGCAGGCGGTGCCAGACAAAGAGTTACTGGAAGCACCAACCGCTGGCGAGGGAGCAACCTGCCGTAGCTGTGCGCATTGCCCGTGGATGGCTATGAATGGCCTCCAGGCCATCGCAGAGGCATTAGAACAGGGAGAAAGCAAACACGAGGTACATGTTGATGAAAGGCTGCGAGAGAGGGCGCTGGTGCCGCTTAATCGTATGCTGGATTTTGCGGCTACACTTCGAGGAAACTGACAATAAAGCGTCATGTTACGCATTGGGGGAAAGATGGATTTTTTTAGCACACAGAACATTCTGGTTCATATACCGATCGGCGCTGGTGGTTACGATCTTTCATGGATCGAAGCGGTAGGGACGATCGCAGGGTTACTGTGTATTGGCCTTGCCAGTATGGAGAAGATCAGCAACTACTTTTTTGGCCTGATCAACGTCACCCTGTTTGGCATTATTTTCTTTCAGATTCAACTGTATGCCAGCTTGTTGCTACAGGTATTTTTCTTTGCCGCCAACATTTACGGTTGGTATGCCTGGTCACGACAAACCAGTCAGCATGAAGCTGAGTTAAAAATTCGCTGGCTGCCATTACCTAAAGCGTTAACCTGGCTGGCGGTTTGCGTTGTTGCTATCGGCCTGATGACGGTATTTATCAATCCGGTATTTGCTTTCCTGACACGTGTTGCAGTCACGATTATGCAGGCGTTGGGTTTACAGGTTGCGATGCCGGAACTACAACCGGACGCCTTCCCGTTCTGGGATTCCTGCATGATGGTACTATCCATCGTGGCAATGATTCTGATGACGCGCAAATATGTCGAAAACTGGTTATTGTGGGTCATCATTAACGTGATAAGCGTAGTGATTTTCGCCTTGCAGGGCGTCTATGCCATGTCGCTGGAGTATCTGATCCTGACGTTTATTGCTCTTAACGGCAGCCGGATGTGGATCAACAGCGCACGCGAAAGAGGCTCACGCGCGCTGTCTCATTAATGGTGATGATGTGAATGGCCAGACACGCCTTCATTAAGGTGGCAGTCTGGTCCATGACAAGGTTGATATTCCATCTGAATGGTGGCGTGCTCAATCTGATAGTGATCCATCAGATAATGTTGGATCGTATCCAACAACGCGTCATGATCGTGTGGCGGGATCACCTGCACATGCAGCGTCATTACTGGCTTTTCACCCACCATCCACACGTGTACATGGTGCACATTGCGGACTTCCGGGATTTCCCGGCACATACGACGCTTCAGCTCAGCGATATCCAGCGACACCGGCGCCCCTTCAAGTAATTCATTCACGCTATCTTTCAATAATCGCCACGCGCTGCGCAGAACCAGAAGCGACACCAGTATCGAGAGAATGGGGTCAGCAGGCGTCCAGCCGGTCCAGATAATAATCAACGCGGCAACGATAGCACCAACCGAACCCAGCAGATCTCCCAGTACATGCAGTGCTGCTGCGCGCACGTTAAGGTTTTTCTCTTCACTACCGTGATGAAGTAACCAGAAAGAAAGTATATTAGCCAGCAGCCCAGCTACGGCAATCGTCATCATCATGCCGCCTTCCACCGGACGCGGCGTGCGAAAACGTTCTATCGCCTCCCAAACAATCAAAATAGTAATCACCACCAGGGCAATGGCATTCACAAACGCCGCGAGTGTGGTCAACCTGAGCCAGCCGAAAGTGTGGCGAATGGTGGGCGGACGACGAGAAAATTGTACGGCAAGCAGGGCGAAAAGCAGGGCAGCAGTATCGGTAAGCATATGTCCTGCGTCGGCCAGCAACGCCAGAGAACCTGAGAGAAAACCGCCAATAACCTCAACCAGCATAAACCCGGCAGTCACGCCGAAAGCATACAACAAGCGACGAGCATTATTATCTTCTGGCAGGTGTGAAGATGTGTGTGAGTGCGCCATGACGAGTCATCCCTTAATTAATCTCACTTAACTTTATGACATCATACCGCTTTTAGAGGGGAAAAATTAAAAGGGAGAGACTCTGCTCTCCCGGTATTGGCTTTTTGGCAGAGTTACTGCGTAGTACCGTCTGTTTTGGTATCGACATCATTGTTGATGCCATCGCCAGTTTGTACTTTTTTATTAATGTCCGGGCAGCGACCATCTTTGCACATCGTATTTTTGTGCTCTTCATCTTTGGTCATGCCGTCATTGTTCATTGAAGAACCATCCGGATGCAACATTGTGCCGCCAGAACCGGTATTTACCCCGTTATTGTCGACGTTATTTGGTGCGACATTTTCACGGGCGTCCGGGGCAACCTGACCCGCATCAGCTGCGGCGTTTGCCTGGCCATTATTGGTTTGCGCTCCGCTATCGGCGGCCAGTGCGGCACCACTGGCAAGGCTTAGAGTGGCAGTCAGAAAAAGTGTGGCCAGTTTTGTCATTTTCATAGGATGCTCCTGTTATGGTCGTTATGTCGGATAACCTCTTCCAACAGTGCATTTGCAGGTGAATATCAGGTAATGGTTTAAGATTTCAGCCAGAAGAATAAATCCAGCAGAGAATCTTGAAAAAATTAATAAACAGAGAAGTTACAGTTAGAAATTGTAGGTCAGATCTCGTTATTCGCGACAATCTGGCGTTTTTCTTGCTAATTCCAGGATTAATCCGTTCATAGTGTAAAACCCCGTTTACACATTCTGACGGAAGATATAGATTGGAGGGATTGCATTCACTAAGATAAGTATGGCAACACTGGAACAGACATGAATTATCAGAACGACGATTTACGTATCAAAGAAATCAAAGAGTTACTTCCACCTGTCGCACTGCTGGAAAAATTCCCCGCTACCGAAAATGCCGCGAATACGGTTGCCCATGCCCGAAAAGCGATCCATAAGATCCTGAAAGGTAATGATGATCGCCTGTTAGTGGTGATTGGTCCTTGCTCAATTCATGATCCGGTAGCTGCTAAAGAGTATGCCACTCGCTTGTTGGCGCTGCGGGAAGAGCTGAAAGACGAGCTGGAAATCGTTATGCGCGTCTATTTTGAAAAGCCGCGCACCACGGTGGGCTGGAAAGGGCTGATCAACGATCCGCATATGGATAACAGCTTCCAGATCAACGACGGTTTGCGCATTGCCCGTAAATTGCTGCTTGATATTAACGACAGCGGCCTGCCTGCAGCGGGTGAGTTTCTGGATATGATTACCCCGCAGTATCTCGCTGACCTGATGAGCTGGGGCGCAATTGGCGCACGTACAACCGAATCGCAGGTGCATCGCGAACTGGCATCAGGGCTTTCTTGTCCGGTAGGTTTTAAAAATGGCACCGATGGTACGATTAAAGTGGCTATCGATGCCATTAATGCCGCCGGTGCGCCGCACTGCTTCCTGTCCGTAACGAAATGGGGGCATTCAGCAATTGTGAATACCAGCGGTAACGGTGATTGCCATATCATTCTGCGCGGCGGTAAAGAGCCTAACTACAGTGCGAAACACGTTGCTGAAGTGAAAGAAGGGCTGAACAAGGCGGGTTTACCGGCGCAGGTGATGATCGATTTCAGCCATGCAAATTCGTCCAAACAGTTCAAAAAGCAGATGGAAGTTTGCGCTGACGTTTGCCAGCAAATTGCCTGTGGCGAAAAAGCTATTATCGGCGTGATGGTGGAAAGCCACCTGGCGGAAGGGAACCAGAGTCTGGAAAGCGGTGAGCCGCTGGCCTATGGCAAGAGCATCACCGATGCCTGCATTGGCTGGGAAGATACCGATGCTCTGTTACGTCAACTGGCGAATGCAGTAAAAGCGCGTCGCGGGTAAGGTTTAATTGTCGGATGCACCGCCAGAGTGGCGTATCCGATTAATCACCGTAGGCATGATAAGACGCGCAGCGTCGCATCAGGCAATGTGCTCCATTGTTAGCAACAAAAAAAGCCGACTCACTTGCAGTCGGCTTTCTCATTTTTAAACGAATGACGTTTACTTCGCTTTACCCTGGTTTGCAACAGCAGCTGCTTTTGCCGCGATCTCGTCAGCATTACCCAGATAGTAGCGTTTCAGCGGTTTGAAATTCTCGTCGAACTCATACACCAGCGGCACGCCAGTCGGGATATTCAGCTCAAGAATCTCTTCTTCGCTCATGTTGTCGAGATATTTCACCAGTGCACGCAGGGAGTTCCCATGAGCGGCGATGATCACGCGCTCACCGCTCTTCATACGCGGCAGAATGGTTTCATTCCAGTAAGGGATCACGCGGTCAATGGTCAGCGCCAGACTTTCAGTCAGCGGTAGTTCTTTCTCGCTCAGCTTCGCGTAACGCGGATCGTGACCCGGATAACGCTCATCATCTTTAGTCAGCTCCGGCGGAGTCACCGCAAAACCACGACGCCACTGTTTCACCTGCTCGTCGCCATACTTTTCAGCGGTTTCCGCTTTGTTCAGACCCTGCAACGCACCGTAGTGACGTTCGTTCAGTTTCCAGGATTTCTCAACGGGCAGCCATGCCTGATCCAGTTCGTCCAGCACATTCCACAGGGTATGGATAGCGCGTTTCAGCACAGAGGTGTAAGCAAAGTCAAAGCTGTAACCTTCCTCTTTCAGCAGCTTACCTGCTGCTTTTGCTTCGCTTACGCCTTTCTCAGACAGATCCACGTCGTACCAACCGGTGAAACGGTTTTCTTTGTTCCACTGACTTTCGCCATGACGAACCAGAACTAGCTTAGTTACAGCCATATACTTACTCCTCAAATCATTATTAAATGATAATAATTCTCATTATATTGCCGTGACGAAGCAACAGCAATGCTTACGCATAACCATAGCGAAAATAGTGTCGCAGTGTAAGGTTGTTGTGAATATTGAGTTGCAAATATGTCGGTGTTTGCTGGTGATTTGAGCAACATGAGGATAAAGCCCTCATCACGAGGGCTTAAAATTATTCAGCAATAAACTGATATTCCGTCAGGCTGGAATACTCTTCGCCAGGGCGCAGGAAGCAGTCCGGCTGCGGCCATTCAGGGTGGTTTGGACTGTCTGGCAGAAATTCGCTTTCCAGCGCCAGTCCTTGCCAGTCGGCGTAAGGTTCGGTTCCCCGTGACGGCGTGCCGCCGAGGAAGTTGCCGGAGTAAAATTGCAGAGCCGGAGCGGTGGTGTAGACCTTCAGCTGCAATTTTTCATCTGCTGACCAGACATGCGCTGCCACTTTCTTGCCATCACCTTTGGCCTGCAACAAGAACGCGTGATCGTAACCTTTCACTTTGCGCTGATCGTCGTCGGCAAGGAACTCACTGGCGATGATTTTGGCGCTGCGGAAATCAAAAGACGTCCCGGCGACAGATTTCAGGCCGTCGTGCGGAATGCCGCCTTCATCAACGGGCAGATATTCGTCCGCCAGAATCTGCAGTTTGTGATTGCGCACGTCAGACTGCTCGCCGTCGAGGTTGAAATAGACGTGGTTAGTCATATTCACCGGGCAAGGTTTATCAACTGTGGCGCGATAGGTAATAGAGATACGGTTATCGTCGGTCAGACGATACTGCACCGTCGCGCCGAGATTCCCCGGAAAGCCCTGATCGCCATCATCTGAACTCAGGGCAAACAGCACCTGACGATCGTTCTGGTTCACAATCTGCCAGCGACGTTTGTCGAACCCTTCCGGGCCGCCATGCAACTGGTTAACGCCCTGACTTGGCGAAAGCGTTACGGTTTCACCGTCAAAGGTATAACGGCTATTGGCGATACGGTTGGCATAACGACCAATAGAGGCTCCCAGAAACGCAGCCTGATCCTGGTAGCATTCAGGGCTGGCGCAGCCAAGCAGCGCCTCGCGGACGCTGCCATCGGAAAGCGGAATACGGGCTGAAAGTAAAGTCGCACCCCAGTCCATCAGCGTGACTACCATCCCTGCGTTGTTACGCAAAGTTAACAGTCGGTACGGCTGACCATCGGGTGCCAGTGCGGGAGTTTCGTTCAGCACTGTCCTGCTCCTTGTGATGGTTTACACACGTAAAAAGTCTCTTTAATGCCTGTTTTTGCTTCATATTGTTCAGCGACAGCTTGCTGTACGGCAGGCACCAGCTCTTCCGGGATCAGCGCGACGATACAGCCGCCAAATCCGCCACCGGTCATGCGTACGCCACCTTTGTCGCCAATCACAGCTTTTACGATTTCTACCAGAGTGTCAATTTGCGGCACGGTGATTTCGAAATCATCGCGCATAGAGGCATGAGACTCCGCCATCAGCTCGCCCATACGCTTCAGGTCGCCTTGCTCCAGCGCGCTGGCAGCTTCAACGGTACGGGCGTTTTCGGTCAGGATATGACGCACGCGTTTCGCCACGATCGGATCCAGTTCATGCGCTACGGCGTTGAATTCTTCAATGGTGACATCGCGTAGGGCTGGCCGCTGGAAGAAACGAGCACCGGTTTCGCACTGTTCACGACGGGTGTTGTATTCGCTGCCAACCAGGGTACGTTTGAAGTTACTGTTGATGATGACCACAGCCACACCTTTCGGCATGGAGACTGCTTTGGTGCCCAGTGAGCGGCAATCGATCAGCAAGGCATGATCTTTCTTGCCCAGCGCGGAAATCAGCTGATCCATGATCCCGCAGTTACAGCCAACAAACTGGTTTTCTGCTTCCTGACCGTTAAGCGCGATTTGTGCGCCGTCCAGCGGCAGATGATAAAGCTGCTGCAATACGGTTCCGACCGCCACTTCCAGTGAGGCGGAAGAACTTAACCCGGCACCCTGCGGCACATTGCCGCTAATCACCATGTCCACACCGCCGAAGCTATTGTTACGCAGTTGCAGATGTTTCACCACGCCACGAACGTAGTTCGCCCATTGATAGTTTTCATGCGCGACAATGGGCGCATCGAGGGAAAACTCGTCGAGCTGATTTTCATAATCGGCTGCCATCACGCGAATTTTACGGTCATCGCGTGGCGCACAGCTAATTACAGTTTGATAATCAATCGCGCAGGGCAGAACGAAACCGTCGTTGTAGTCGGTGTGTTCGCCAATAAGATTCACGCGCCCAGGCGCCTGAATGGTATGAGTGGCAGGGTAGCCAAATGCGTTGGCAAACAGAGATTGTGTTTTTTCTTTCAGACTCATTTCTTACACTCCGGATTCGCGAAAATGGATATCGCTGACTGCGCGCAAACGCTCTGCTGCCTGTTCTGCCGTCAGGTCACGCTGGGTCTCTGCCAACATTTCATAACCGACCATAAATTTACGTACAGTGGCAGAGCGCAGCAGAGGTGGATAAAAGTGCGCATGTAACTGCCAGTGTTGATTCTCTTCGCCATTAAACGGCGCGCCGTGCCAGCCCATAGAGTAGGGGAAGGAACACTGGAAGAGGTTGTCATAACGACTGGTCAGCTTTTTCAATGCCAGCGCCAAATCGCTGCGCTGGGCGTCGGTCAAATCGGTGATCCGCAAAACGTGGGCTTTGGGCAGCAGCAGCGTTTCGAACGGCCAGGCAGCCCAGTAAGGCACTACGGCTAACCAGTGTTCGGTTTCGACAACGGTACGGCTACCGTCTGCCAGTTCACGCTGGACATAATCCACCAGCATTGGCGATTTCTGTTCGGCGAAATATTCTTTTTGCAGGCGGTCTTCACGCTCAGCTTCGTTAGGCAGGAAGCTATTTGCCCAAATCTGACCGTGCGGATGCGGGTTAGAGCACCCCATCGCCGCACCTTTGTTTTCAAAAACCTGCACCCACGGGTATGTTTTCCCCAGTTCTGCTGTTTGCTCCTGCCAGGTTTTGACGATTTCCGTCAATGCCGCAACGCTCAGTTCTGGCAACGTTTTACTGTGATCCGGCGAAAAGCAGATCACTCGGCTGGTGCCGCGCGCGCTCTGGCAACGCATCAGCGGATCGTTACTTTCCGGCGCGTCTGGCGTGTCGGACATCAGCGCCGCAAAGTCATTGGTAAAAACGTAAGTCCCGGTGTAATCGGGGTTTTTATCGCCTGTCACCCGCACATTACCTGCGCAAAGGAAGCAATCTGGATCGTGCGCAGGTAACACCTGTTTGGCTGGCGTTTCCTGCGCCCCCTGCCAGGGGCGCTTAGCGCGGTGCGGTGAAACAAGAATCCATTGCCCGGTGAGCGGGTTATAGCGGCGATGTGGATGATCAACGGGATTAAATTGCGTCATGGTCGTTCCTTAATCGGGATATCCCTGTGGATGGCGTGACTGCCAGTGCCAGGTGTCCTGCGCCATTTCGTCAAGAGTGCGCGTTACGCGCCAGTTCAGTTCGCGCTCGGCTTTGCTGGCATCCGCCCAGTAGGCCGGAAGGTCGCCTTCGCGACGCGGTGCAAAATGGTAATTAACCGGTTTGCCGCAGGCTTTGCTGAAGGCATTAACCACGTCCAGCACGCTGCTGCCTACGCCTGCGCCGAGGTTGTAGATGTGTACGCCAGGCTTGTTCGCCAGTTTTTCCATCGCCACGACGTGACCGTCCGCCAGATCCATTACGTGGATGTAATCGCGTACGCCAGTACCGTCTTCGGTCGGATAATCGTTACCAAAAATCGCCAGTGAGTCGCGACGGCCTACAGCAACCTGGGCGATGTATGGCATCAGGTTATTCGGAATGCCTTGCGGATCTTCGCCCATATCGCCCGACGGATGCGCGCCAACCGGGTTGAAGTAGCGCAGCAGGGCAATGCTCCAGTCCGGCTGGGCTTTTTGCAGGTCGGTGAGGATCTGTTCCACCATCAGTTTGCTTTTGCCATAAGGGCTTTGCGGTGTGCCGGTCGGGAAGCTTTCAACGTATGGAATTTTGGGCTGATCGCCATAGACGGTGGCGGAGGAGCTAAAAATAAAGTTTTTGACGTTAGCGGCGCGCATGGCGCTAATCAGGCGCAGAGTACCGTTGACATTGTTGTCGTAATATTCCAGCGGTTTTTGTACCGATTCGCCAACGGCTTTCAGCCCGGCGAAGTGGATCACGGTGTCGATAGCGTGATCGTGCAGGATCTCGGTCATCAACGCTTCGTTACGGATATCGCCTTCAACAAACGTTGGATGTTTGCCGCCTAAACGCTCGATAACAGGCAGTACGCTGCGCTTACTGTTACAGAGGTTATCAAGAATGATGACATCATGACCGTTTTGCAGTAATTGCACGCAGGTATGACTTCCAATGTAACCGCTACCACCGGTAACCAGAACTCTCATAATTCGCTCCATTAGGCTTATGGTATGAAATAACCATAGCATAACAAAGATGCGAAAAGTGTGACATGGAATAAATTAGTGGAATCGTTTACACAAGAATTTAGCCATTTTTTATGTGCGATTAAGTGATTATAAAATAGAGGGTTTATGAATGATTGCGCTTTTTATCTGAAAAAAAGACGCGGTTTCATGCCTGGATGCGTTAAACCGTAGGCCGAATAAGGCTTTCACGCCGCATCCGGCACAGTCACTCAATTTATTTTGGTAAGCGCATAACGATAGAGGTCACCGTCTGGCACGAACTCCAGACGATGGGTAATACAGGCAGGCGCATCTTCAGCGTGGTGCGAAACAAACAACAACTGCGTTTCACCTTCGCTAATCAGCACATCAACAAATCTACGGATAAGCTGGCGATTCAGCGGATCAAGCCCTTGCAATGGTTCATCAAGAATAAGCAACGTCGGATGTTTCACCAGTGCGCGGACGATCAATGCCAGACGCTGTTGCCCCCAGGAAAGGCTATGGAAAGGAGCGTCTGCGGTGCGTTTATCAATGCCGAGAATATCCAGCCACTGCTGCACCAGTTTTTGCTGGCGATCCGAAACGGCCTGATAAATGCCAATCGAATCAAAATAGCCAGAAAGAATCACATTACGCACGGTAGTGCTGACCCGGTAATCCAGATGCAAACTACTGCTGACGTAACCGATATGTTTTTTGATATCCCAGATGGTTTCACCGCTGCCGCGACGCCGACCAAACAGCGTTAAATCGTTGCTGTAACCTTGCGGATGATCGCCCGTGATCAGGTTTAATAACGTCGATTTTCCTGCGCCATTTGGCCCGACAATTTGCCAGTGCTCGCCAGGATTCACCTGCCAGCTAAGGTTGTTAAGAATGGGGCGATCGTTATAAGAAACCACACCATTGTTCAGCACAATGCGCGGTTCGTTGGCGGGTAAGGCGTGACGTGCTGAAGGTTCATCCGGCTCCGGCAGTTGCACACCTTCAAGCTGTTCGCTATGCGCCAGTTGCGCAACGAGTGCTTGCTGGAGCAGTTCCTCTTTAGCGCCAGTTTCCGCTAATGTGCAATCCGCCAGCACTCCGGCAAACTGGATAAATTCCGGGATCTCATCAAAGCGATTGAGCACCAGTACCAGAGTAATACCGGACTGATGTAACGAGGCGAGCAGTTCTGCCAGTTGCTGACGTGAGGCAACATCAAGACCATCGAACGGTTCATCAAGAATCAGTAAATCAGGATCTGACATCAGCGCCTGACAGAGCAGGGTTTTACGCGTCTCGCCAGTGGAAAGGTATTTAAATCGTCGGTCGAGGAGGGCGGTAATACCGAACTGCTGCGCCAGTTGCAAACAACGCTGTGCATCTTTAACTTCATCCTGAATGATCTCAGCCGTGGTACGCCCGGTGTCATCTTCGCCAGGACTAAGCATATCGGTATTATTCCGCTGCCATTCGTCGCTGACGAGCTTTTGCAATTGCTCGAAGGAGAGACGAGTGATGTGGGAAAACTGGCTTTGCCGTTCACCTTTCAAAAGCGGAAGTTCCCCCGCCAGCGCGCGGGCCAGCGCCGACTTCCCGCTGCCATTTGAACCGACAAACGCCCAACTATCACCCGCGTTTAACGTTAGCTGAGACAATTGCAGCGTTTTTGTGTCGCTAAGACGAAACGTGCCTTGCAAAATTTGCAACGATGACATTTTATATCCCATTTTTTGCAGCGATTACTGACAGGGATACTTGTTTCATAACAAATTGTCAACACGCTTAGCACAGCGTGGCGATAATCACGCTGTCGGCATTAAAGTAGGCCGTGACATTCTGCCCTTGCTCAAGAGAAGCCGCTTCATTTACCGGCACCGTGGCGCACAGGGTTTGCCCGTCGGGTAGCGCCATTAATACTTCGCACTGCTCCGCGCCGCGCTCAATATGACTAATAATGCCCGGCAATTGGTTGTCGGCGTTTTGTGCGACCGCCTCGTCCTGAGTAATACCTACCCACGGCGCTTTCAGCAGTATCAATACTTCTTTGCCTTCATCCAGACCCAGACGCGCGCCGCTTTGCGCGGTAATCGCGACTTTTAATCGTGTTTTACCATCAGCCAGTAGGACATCAACATGCTGTTGAACGTCATCGTGATCGCGGGCGGTGATGGTGCCGAACCACTGGTTACGGGCGCTGGTTTGCAGTGAAAAACGTGAGATCGCGGCCAGCAGGCTGTTCAGCGGCAGGGCGTCGTCGTCACTTAATACATCAAAGGCTTTTTGCTGGATCTGCGCCAGGAGGTCATAGAGCTGAATCAGCCGCTGGCCATAGCGGGTCAGTACCGCGCCACCTCCACCTTTACCGCCTGTTGCGCGCTCAACCAGAATATGCTCACTTAACTGATTCATCTCGTTAATGGCATCCCAGGCGCTTTTATAGCTGATACCGGCATCTTTCGCTCCCTGGCTAATGGAACCGGAAAGCGCAATGTGTTTTAGTAGCGAAATGCGGCGCGGGTCGGCGAATAATTTTTGTTGGAGCTTAAGGGTGAGAAGGATTTCGGCCTGCATAACAATGTCCTGGCAAAAGTCTTATTGTGACGGAAAACGAACGCCACGCAAAGCTGACCGCACAAAAGGGGAGTGCTTTTCTGTGCTTAGCGGTTAGAATAGTGACAGGACTATATCTGGAGTTGACCATGTTAGAGTTATTAAAAAGTCTGGTATTCGCCGTAATCATGGTACCTGTCGTGATGGCCATCATCCTGGGTCTGATTTACGGTCTTGGTGAAGTATTCAACATCTTTTCTGGTGTTGGTAAAAAAGACCAGCCCGGACAAAATCATTGATTCCCTGAATGCCCGCTTAGTCGGGCATTTTCTTTTTTCTCAACTTCCTGCTTTTCCTGCCGATATTTTTTCTAGCTACCTCTCAAAGGTTAACAATAACTGCTGGGAAAATTCTGAATCAGTCGTTATATTGTTGCCTACATAACGTTACATGAAGGGGTTACCAATGGCTCGTAAATGGTTGAACTTGTTTGCCGGAGCGGCGCTCTCTTTAACTCTTGCAGGCAATGCGCTGGCAGACGAAGGGAAGATTACAGTTTTTGCGGCAGCATCACTGACCAACGCAATGCAGGACATCGCTACGCAGTATAAAAAAGAGAAAGGCGTGGACGTCGTTTCTTCTTTTGCCTCGTCTTCTACCCTGGCCCGTCAGATTGAAGCGGGCGCGCCTGCGGATCTGTTTATTTCTGCCGATCAGAAATGGATGGATTATGCGGTTGATAAAAAAGCGATCGACACTGCCACGCGTCAGACATTGCTCGGCAATAGCCTGGTCGTTGTAGCACCGAAAACCAGTGCACAGAAAGATTTCACCATCGACAGCAAAACCAACTGGACTTCGCTGCTGAATGGCGGTCGCCTGGCGGTTGGCGATCCGGAACATGTCCCCGCTGGTATTTATGCGAAAGAAGCACTGCAAAAACTGGGCGCATGGGATACGCTCTCCCCGAAACTGGCTCCGGCGGAAGATGTTCGTGGGGCGCTGGCGCTGGTTGAACGCAATGAAGCACCGCTGGGCATTGTTTACGGTTCTGACGCGGTTGCCAGCAAAGGGGTTAAAGTAGTAGCCACTTTCCCGGAAGATTCGCATAAAAAAGTGGAATATCCGGTTGCCGTCGTGGAAGGGCATAACAATGCGACAGTGAAAGCATTTTACGATTATCTGAAGGGACCGCAGGCTGCGGAAATCTTTAAACGTTACGGATTTACAACTAAGTAATGATACTGACCGATCCAGAATGGCAGGCGGTTTTACTAAGCCTGAAAGTTTCTTCCCTGGCTGTGCTGTTTAGCCTGCCGTTTGGGATCTTTTTTGCCTGGTTACTGGTGCGTTGCACGTTTCCGGGCAAAGCTCTGCTCGACAGCGTGCTGCATCTACCGCTGGTGTTACCGCCAGTAGTCGTCGGCTACTTGCTGTTAGTTTCTATGGGACGGCGCGGATTTATCGGTGAACGCCTGTATGACTGGTTTGGCATTACCTTCGCCTTTAGCTGGCGCGGTGCGGTTCTCGCTGCCGCCGTCATGTCTTTTCCGCTGATGGTGCGGGCAATTCGTCTGGCGCTGGAAGGCGTTGATGTCAAACTGGAACAGGCCGCAAGAACACTCGGGGCTGGGCGCTGGCGCGTTTTCTTTACCATCACGTTACCGCTGACCTTGCCGGGAATTATTGTCGGTACGGTGCTGGCTTTCGCTCGTTCGCTCGGTGAATTTGGTGCAACCATCACCTTTGTGTCGAACATTCCTGGTGAAACGCGAACCATTCCTTCAGCCATGTATACCTTGATCCAGACTCCTGGCGGGGAAAGCGGTGCGGCGAGACTTTGCATCATCTCTATTGCGCTGGCGATGATTTCCTTGCTGATTTCAGAATGGCTGGCAAGAATCAGCCGTGAGCGGGCGGGGCGCTAATCATGCTGGAACTGAATTTTTCCCAGACGTTGGGCAACCATTGCCTGACCATTAATGAAACGCTGCCCGCCAACGGCATCACTGCAATCTTTGGCGTCTCCGGTGCCGGAAAAACCTCGCTGATTAACGCCATCAGTGGACTGACTCGTCCGCAAAAAGGGCGGATTGTCCTCAATGGTCGGGTACTAAATGACGCCGAAAAAGGTATCTGTCTGACGCCAGAAAAGCGTCGCGTTGGCTATGTGTTTCAGGATGCGCGGCTGTTTCCGCATTACAAAGTGCGTGGCAATCTGCGCTACGGCATGGCGAAAAGCATGGTCGATCAGTTCGACAAGCTGGTGGCGCTTTTAGGCATTGAACCGTTACTTGAACGTTTACCGGGCAGCCTGTCCGGTGGCGAAAAACAGCGTGTGGCGATTGGTCGGGCATTGCTGACGGCGCCGGAATTGCTGTTGCTGGATGAACCACTGGCATCACTGGATATTCCGCGTAAACGCGAACTGTTGCCTTATCTGCAACGTCTGACGCGGGAAATTAACGTTCCTATGTTGTATGTCAGCCATTCTCTGGATGAGATCCTCCATCTGGCAGACAGAGTGATGGTGCTGGAAAACGGTCAGGTGAAAGCCTTTGGCGCGCTGGAAGAAGTCTGGGGTAGTAGCGTGATGAATCCGTGGCTGCCGAAAGAGCAACAAAGTAGCATTCTGAAAGTGTCGATACTGGAGCATCATCCGCATTACGCAATGACCGCGCTGGCGCTGGGCGATCAGCATTTGTGGGTCAATAAGCTGGACGAGCCGTTACAAGCTGCGCTACGTATTCGCATTCAGGCTTCCGATGTCTCGCTGGTTTTACAGCCTCCGCAGCAAACCAGCATTCGTAACGTGTTGCGCGCAAAAGTTGTTAATAGCTATGACGACAACGGTCAGGTGGAAGTCGAACTGGAAGTCGGTGGTAAAACGCTGTGGGCGCGTATTAGCCCGTGGGCCAGGGATGAACTGGCAATCAGACCTGGCCTGTGGCTGTACGCGCAAATTAAAAGTGTGTCGATAACCGCCTGATTAAATCAGGTGACTATAAATGAACTGGGCAATGCTGTCGGTGGTGTTATCCCCAATCACAATGTTGGCGCGCGCTTTTACTGCGTCATCGGCGTTGCCCATCGCTACACCCGTTCCGGCGGCTTCCAGCATACTGATATCATTAAAGTTATCGCCAAACGCAATCACATCTTCCATCGACCAGCCTTGTGCCTCAATCCATTTCGTCAGGCGTCTACCTTTGCTGTTGCCGCCGCGTGCAATATCAACTTGATCGTGCCAGGACCATTCGCACTCCAGTCCTAATTCATGTTCAACATGCTTACCAAAATGCTGCAATCGCGGCAGGTCATCGTGCGTCAGGGCGAACTTCCACACCGCCTTAACTTCTTGTGCCGTCTCGGCCAGCGAGGCAACCTGGGTAAAGGTCGGACGCTGTTCTGGCGGCAGGGTTTGCGCCCAGTTAGAAGTACGAATAACATGCCCGGTCGGGTGTTCATACACCATTGCATCATCGACATACATCAGGCCGTGAATGTGGTGTTCATTCAGCATCTCAATGAGTTGCAGGGCTTTATTAACAGGCATTGGATCGGCTTCAAGCACGGTTTTTGCATGATAATCATACAAATAGGTGCCGTTACAGCAAATAGCAGGTGTATCCAGCGCCAGCGCCTGATAAAAAGGATGAATAGCGACGTGATGGCGACCTGTGACGATGATTAATTGATAGCCTGCTTCGCGAGCGCGAGCCAGTGCTTCTATAGATGAGGGAAGCAGGGTCTTTTTCGGGGTCAATAAGGTGCCGTCTAAGTCGAGAGCAATCACGCGTGTGGTCATGGCGTATTCCAGATTAAGGTTAAGAATTTTCGTCTGCGCGAATGGTACACCGATACCACTATCGGACAAAATTCTGCGTTTTAATTCAGCATTCACCGCCAAAAGCGACTAATTTTAGCTGTTACAGTCAGTTGCTAAATGCAAAGGAGCATTCATGAAGCAAACAGTTTATATCGCCAGCCCTGAGAGCCAGCAAATTCACGTCTGGAACCTGAATCATGAAGGCGCACTGACGCTGACGCAGGTTGTTGATGTGCCGGGGCAGGTGCAGCCGATGGTGGTCAGCCCGGACAAACGTTATCTCTACGTTGGCGTTCGCCCTGAGTTTCGCGTCCTGGCGTATCGTATCGCCCCGGACGACGGTGCACTGACATTCGCCGCAGAGTCGGCGCTGCCGGGTAGCCCGACGCATATTTCTACCGATCACCAGGGACAGTTTGTCTTTGTAGGTTCTTACAATGCGGGTAACGTGAGCGTAACGCGACTGGAAGATGGCCTGCCAGTGGGCGTCGTCGATGTGGTCGAGGGGCTGGACGGCTGCCATTCCGCCAATATCTCACCGGATAACCGCACGCTGTGGGTTCCGGCATTAAAGCAGGATCGCATCTGCCTGTTTACGGTCAGTGATGATGGTCATCTGGTGGCGCAGGACCCGGCGGAAGTGACGACCGTTGAAGGTGCCGGGCCGCGTCATATGGTGTTCCATCCAAACGAACAATATGCGTATTGCGTCAATGAGTTAAACAGTTCAGTGGATGTCTGGGAACTGAAAGATCCGCACGGCAATATCGAATGTGTCCAGACGCTGGATATGATGCCGGAAAACTTCTCCGACACCCGTTGGGCGGCTGATATTCATATTACTCCGGATGGTCGTCATTTATACGCCTGTGACCGTACCGCCAGTCTGATTACCGTTTTCAGCGTTTCGGAAGATGGCAGCGTGTTGAGCAAAGAAGGTTTCCAGCCAACGGAAACCCAGCCGCGCGGCTTTAACGTTGATCACAGTGGTAAGTATCTGATTGCTGCCGGGCAAAAATCTCACCACATCTCAGTTTACGAAATTGTCGGCGAACAGGGGCTACTGCATGAAAAAGGTCGCTATGCGGTCGGGCAGGGGCCGATGTGGGTGGTGGTGAACGCACACTAACCGTTGAGTTACCCGGCGCAGTATTTCCTGCGCCGGGGTATTACCCCATCTCCTGTAACGCATGTCTCTGGCGTTCGACGATATTGGTCCATAAATTGTCTTTATCATCAGTCCACAAATTAATCAGCAAAGCAAAAAAGCGTTCTGCTGCCGGAGAAAGCACGGCATCTTTGCGACGAATAATCCCCAATGTCCGACGTATAACGGGTTCCACCAGCGGGATACCAATAATCGAAGAATAGGGCGCATGAGGCATTGCCAGGCCTGGAAGCGCCGAAATCCCCAGTCCTGCTTCCACCAGTCCTAATGACGTCGAAAGATGACGCACTTCGTAAAACCAGTCCAGCTCCCAGGGTTTGTCGGACAATTTTTGCTCAATCAGCAGTCGGTTGCCGCTGGAGGAGCGCACGCCAATCATTTTGTAACCTACCAGTTCCTGCCATTCCACCAGCTGCTTTTTGGCTAATGGGTGGTCACGCCGACAGGCCAGCACGAACGGCTCGTTGACCAGTGGCGTAAAATCGATGGATGAATTTGTGATGTTGTTCATGTTTATGCCAAAGTCCGATTCGTTGCACAGCACCGATTCCATGCAATTATTCGTGCCTTGTTCCAGAATTCGCACTTTAATATTGGGATATAGCTCATTAAATTTGCCAATTGCCAACGGCAAGAAATAAAACACGGCGGTAGGAATACACGCTAATGTCACCATACCACGATGATAAATATTCATATCGCGAATATTAAACAGTGTTTCATCGAATTTTTTTATTAATTCCCGCGCCTCAGGAAGCAACATTCTCCCCGCTTTTGTTAAAGTAACCTTGCGAGTTGTACGCTCAAAGAGTTGAATATGTAAATCCTCTTCCATCTTTTTTATTCTGCGCGTTAATGCAGGTTGCGTAATATTAAGTAATTTAGCAGCATTGTTAAATGAACTGGACTCTGCCAGCGTGACAAATGCTTTCATACTTGATAACTCATGCTTCATTATTACTCCGGAAAATGGAAGCGGTGCTTTTTAGTGATTTGCAGTTAAACCAGTTTAACTGTCTTTTAATCACTTAAATTAATGAAAAAATGTTATTAATCGTAAAGCTAAAGTCATTAGAGATGCTTTGCCCTTAATGTAACCATATCGCAATAAGTTATGTTTTTAAATTGAGGGCATTATTATGAAAAAAATACCCTGCGTGATGATGCGAGGTGGAACCTCGAGGGGCGCGTTCCTGTTAGCGGAACATTTACCTGAAGATCAAACGCAGCGCGATAAAATATTGATGGCAATTATGGGTTCCGGTAATGATCTGGAAATTGACGGTATCGGCGGCGGTAATCCGCTGACCAGTAAAGTCGCCATTATTAGCCGTTCCAGCGATTCTCGTGCTGATGTCGATTATTTGTTTGCGCAGGTAATCGTCCATGAGCAACGTGTCGATACCACACCTAACTGCGGCAATATGTTGTCTGGCGTTGGGGCATTCGCCATTGAAAATGGTTTGATTGCAGCGACATCACCGGTCACCCGCGTGCGTATTCGCAACGTCAATACAGGCACGTTCATCGAAGCCGATGTGCAAACGCCAAACGGTGTCGTCGAGTATGAGGGTAGCGCCAGAATTGATGGTGTACCAGGGACAGCCGCGCCGGTCGCGCTCACTTTCCTGAATGCTGCCGGAACAAAAACCGGAAAAGTTTTCCCGACGGATAATCAGATTGATTATTTTGACGATGTCCCGGTGACTTGTATCGATATGGCGATGCCAGTCGTTATTATTCCGGCTGAATATCTGGGAAAAACAGGCTATGAATTACCAGCAGAACTGGATGCCGACAAAGCATTATTAGCCCGCATTGAATCTATCCGTCTACAAGCGGGTAAAGCAATGGGCTTAGGCGATGTCAGTAATATGGTTATCCCTAAACCTGTACTTATTTCTCCAGCGCAGAAAGGCGGGGCGATCAATGTGCGTTATTTTATGCCCCATTCTTGCCATCGCGCGCTGGCGATAACTGGTGCTATTGCCATTTCCAGTAGCTGTGCGCTGGAAGGCACCGTCACCCGACAAATCGTCCCTTCTGTCGGATACGGCAATATCAATATTGAACACCCCAGTGGTGCGCTTGACGTTCATTTAAGCAATGAAGGTCAGGATGCCACGACGTTACGCGCATCTGTTATTCGGACGACCAGAAAAATATTTTCCGGTGAAGTTTATCTTCCCTGAAAAAATTCTTTGTCGTGATAAGGACAATCAATAAAGGACTTCTGTATGAGTCATACAGAAAGAACAGGATTTTAAATGAATAAGAAATCGTTATGGAAGCTAATTCTGATATTAGCGATCCCATGTATTATTGGCTTTATGCCAGCTCCGGCAGGGTTAAGCGAACTGGCGTGGGTACTGTTTGGTATCTACCTGGCGGCAATTGTGGGTCTGGTTATTAAGCCATTCCCGGAACCTGTCGTACTGTTAATTGCAGTTGCCGCTTCGATGGTGGTCGTGGGTAACTTATCCGACGGTGCATTTAAAACCACCGCCGTATTAAGCGGTTACTCTTCCGGTACAACCTGGTTGGTGTTCTCGGCGTTCACCTTAAGCGCCGCGTTTGTTACCACCGGCTTAGGTAAACGTATCGCCTATCTGCTGATTGGTAAAATTGGTAGCACAACCCTCGGGCTGGGTTACGTTACCGTATTCCTCGATCTGGTACTGGCTCCGGCAACACCGTCTAACACCGCGCGTGCGGGCGGCATTGTGTTACCGATCATCAACAGCGTGGCGGTGGCTCTTGGGTCCGAACCGGAAAAAAGCCCGCGTCGTGTTGGACATTACCTGATGATGTCCATTTACATGGTCACCAAAACCACCAGCTACATGTTCTTTACCGCAATGGCGGGGAACATTCTGGCGCTGAAAATGATCAACGACATTCTGCACCTGCAAATTAGCTGGGGTGGATGGGCGCTGGCAGCCGGTTTACCGGGCATCATTATGCTGCTGGTCACTCCGCTGGTGATTTACACCATGTATCCGCCAGAAATTAAAAAGGTCGATAACAAAACCATCGCCAAAGCGGGTCTTGCTGAACTGGGGCCGATGAAAATCCGCGAAAAAATGCTGCTCGGTGTTTTTGTGTTGGCGCTGCTGGGCTGGATTTTCAGTAAGTCTCTGGGGGTTGATGAATCCACTGTGGCAATCGTTGTTATGGCAACCATGCTGCTGCTGGGTATCGTTACCTGGGAAGATGTGGTTAAAAATAAAGGCGGCTGGAATACCTTAATCTGGTACGGCGGTATTATCGGTTTAAGCTCCTTATTATCAAAAGTTAAATTCTTCGAATGGTTAGCTGAAGTCTTTAAAAATAACCTGGCATTTGATGGTCATGGCAACGTTGCCTTCTTTGTCATTATTTTCCTTAGCATCATCGTGCGTTATTTCTTCGCTTCTGGTAGTGCCTATATCGTTGCTATGTTGCCGGTATTTGCCATGCTGGCGAACGTCTCCGGCGCACCGTTAATGTTAACTGCGCTGGCGCTGCTGTTCTCCAACTCTTACGGCGGCATGGTCACTCACTATGGCGGCGCGGCAGATCCGGTCATCTTTGGCGTGGGTTACAACGACATTAAATCCTGGTGGTTGGTCGGTGCGGTACTGACGATACTAACCTTCCTGGTGCATATCACCCTTGGCGTATGGTGGTGGAATATGCTGATCGGCTGGAACATGCTGTAAATATACTCGTCATACTTCAAGTTGCATGTGCTGCGTCTGCGTTCGCTCACCCCAGTCACTTACTTATGTAAGCTCCTGGGGATTCACTCGCTTGTCGCCTTCCTGCAACTCGAATTATTTAGAGTATATCCATTCATTATTTTTCTGCGCACTTTACGGTGCGCAGATATCTGGAGCATTTGATGATCAAGTTATCTGAAAAAGGCGTGTTTCTCGCCAGTAATAACGAAATAATTACCGAAGAACATTTCACCGGCGAAATTAAAAAAGAAGAAGCAAAAAAAGGCACTATTGCCTGGTCTATTCTCTCTTCTCATAATACATCCGGAAATATGGACAAACTTAAAATTAAGTTTGATTCCTTAGCCTCCCACGATATTACCTTTGTTGGTATTGTACAGACCGCTAAAGCGTCCGGCATGGAACGTTTCCCGCTGCCGTATGTGCTGACCAACTGCCATAACTCACTGTGCGCCGTCGGCGGCACCATTAACGGTGATGACCATGTTTTTGGTTTATCGGCAGCGCAGCGTTATGGCGGTATTTTTGTGCCTCCGCATATTGCGGTCATCCATCAATATATGCGTGAAATGATGGCAGGCGGCGGCAAAATGATCCTCGGTTCAGACAGCCACACCCGTTACGGTGCGTTAGGTACAATGGCGGTCGGCGAGGGCGGCGGCGAGCTGGTAAAACAACTGCTTAATGACACCTGGGATATCGACTATCCGGGCGTTATTGCGGTGCATTTGACCGGAAAACCAGCACCCTATGTGGGGCCGCAGGATGTGGCGCTGGCAATTATCGGCGCGGTGTTCAAAAACGGCTACGTCAAAAATAAAGTGATGGAGTTCGTGGGGCCAGGTGTTGCTGCGCTCTCTACCGATTTCCGCAACAGCGTTGACGTGATGACCACTGAAACCACCTGTTTAAGTTCTGTCTGGCAAACCGATGAAGAAGTCCATAACTGGCTGGCGCTGCACGGTCGCGGCCAGGATTACTGCCAGCTTAATCCACAACCGATGGCGTACTACGATGGTTGCATTAGCGTTGATTTAAGTGCCATCAAACCAATGATTGCGCTGCCGTTCCACCCGAGCAACGTTTATGAAATCGACACGCTGAACCAGAACCTGACCGACATTCTGCGTGAGATTGAAATCGAGTCCGAGCGCGTGGCGCACGGTAAAGCCAGACTCTCGCTGCTGGATAAAGTCGAAAATGGTCGCCTGAAAGTACAACAGGGGATTATCGCAGGCTGTTCTGGCGGTAACTATGAAAACGTTATTGCAGCGGCGAATGCACTGCGTGGTCAATCCTGTGGCAACGACACCTTCTCGCTGGCGGTTTATCCGTCATCACAGCCGGTATTTATGGATTTAGCCAAAAAAGGCGTGGTAGCAGATTTGATTGGCGCAGGCGCAATCATCAGAACTGCGTTCTGCGGCCCATGCTTTGGCGCGGGCGATACACCAATCAACAACGGTTTGAGTATTCGCCACACCACGCGTAACTTCCCGAATCGCGAGGGCTCTAAGCCAGCTAATGGTCAGATGTCAGCGGTTGCATTAATGGACGCCCGTTCTATCGCTGCGACTGCGGCAAACGGTGGCTATTTAACCTCTGCCAGCGAGCTGGATTGCTGGGACAACGTGCCGGAGTACGCCTTCGATGTAACGCCGTATAAAAATCGCGTCTATCAAGGCTTTGTGAAAGGGGCGACACAGCAACCGCTGATCTACGGACCGAACATTAAAGACTGGCCGGAATTGGGCGCGCTGACTGACAATATCGTCCTCAAAGTGTGCTCGAAGATCCTCGACGAAGTGACCACCACCGATGAACTGATTCCTTCCGGTGAAACTTCTTCTTATCGTTCAAATCCGATTGGTCTGGCGGAGTTTACCCTGTCACGCCGCGATCCAGGTTATGTTGGCAGAAGTAAGGCCACCGCTGAGCTGGAAAATCAGCGTCTGGCAGGAAACGTTAGTGAACTGGCAGGGGTGTTTGCGCGTATTAAACAGATTGCTGGTCAGGAACATATTGATCCGCTGCAAACTGAAATTGGCAGCATGGTCTATGCAGTCAAACCAGGTGATGGTTCTGCGCGTGAACAGGCGGCGAGCTGCCAGCGTGTGATTGGCGGTCTGGCGAATATTGCCGAGGAATACGCGACTAAACGTTACCGTTCTAATGTCATCAACTGGGGGATGTTACCGCTGCAAATGGCAGAAGTGCCGAACTTTGAAGTGGGGGATTACATTTATATTCCTGGCATTAAAGCGGCGCTGGATAATCCAGGTACGACCTTCAAAGGTTATGTGATCCATGAAGATGCGCCGGTAACGGAAATTACGCTTTACATGGAAAGCCTGACTGCGGAAGAGCGTGAGATTATCAAGGCGGGTAGTTTGATTAACTTCAATAAAAACCGTCAGATATAAAAAGCGCCATGTGAATGTAGGTCGCATCCGGCACTTATTGTCGGATGCGATGCTGGCGCATCTTATCCGACCTACAAATCACATCGACCCGTAGGCCGGATAAGGCGTTTACGCCGCATCCGGCAATGAGTTAATAGCTCTTATTTCTTTGCTTCTGCAACCACTTTGCTACCCACGCCACGGTTATTGTATTCCCACATGCGGTTGTAGTTAGTGTCATTCAGATTGCGCTGTACTTCGTCGTTATCATCAACGCTGCCGGTATTACCCGCAAATGGACGATTGGAAATCACCGCATCGGCCCACGGTTTGGCCGTGTTAAAACCTTCGTTGATGGCGCTATCACGGATCACCACCTGACCGTTGGTATTGGCATCAACATCCAGCGAGCGGCCCAGCTGCGCGACGCCATCACCGGAAGCATTGAAACGGCTGTTTACCACGAGGAAACCGTAGTAAATATTGGACAGCGTAGCCGGTGCAAACACATACGCTTCTTGCTGAGTACGTGAGTTCACCACGCGGAATTCGGTATTATCGAACACCACTGCGCCGCGACCAGAAACGATATCCACATCCCCTTCAATGTAGCTGTTGGTCACCAGCGTACGCGGCTGACGATTCGTTTCCAGACGGTTTTGCACACCGCTGTTGGTGACAAAGAAGGTATTCTGACGACCGAGAATGTTAACGTTGTTGATCTGCACTTTGTCGCCGTCAGTACGCAATGCTACCGCCGGGTGGTTACCCGCATCTACGCTATCGCCCAGCGTGTTTTCAATGGTCAGGTTTTGCAGTTGCAGGCCATTGTTTTGTGACCAGAAGACCGCAGAACAGAGAACGCCGATGCTGTTGCTGCGTTTGCTCTGGCAGCTATCGTACATATACCACGCTGGTTTACCTGGCATATATTTGCCGCGCGGGTTGACGTCATGACGCCAGTCGGCAGGGCTCATTCCACCATCAAGGGAAAGTCCAATCTTCACATCAATCGGTTTTTCGCCCATACCGTAGACAGTGATTCCCCCCGGAGCGGCAGGGACATAAACTGTACCTTCATACTCACCTGGCATCACGGCAATATACTGGCGCTTATTTGTACGCTTGATAATCGCCGCATCTACCGCCGCCTGAATCGTGGTATGCGTTACACCTTGAGTACCCGCCGGGCCGACAACAAAGTCAGGTTGCGCAGGCAGGGTAATCGGGGAAGGATTCCATGCTGTAGCACCTGGCGTCAGGGACGCAAAATAGTGTTGAGCATCGAAATTCTGCGCTTCTTTTGCCGACAGAATCGGGCGAGAAGACGTACCAGGTGCTACTTGATCGGAAGGACGTTGATCGGGCGGTGTTGAGCTACAGGCGGTCAGCGTCACGCCAAAAGCCAGTGCCAGCGCCAGACGGGAAACTGAAAATGTGTTCACAGGTTGCTCCGGGCTTTGAAATGGAAAAATGAATCCGTTGAAGCCTGCTTTTTTATACTAACTTTAGCGAAACGGGAAGGTAAAAAGACAAAAAGTTGTTTTTAATACCTTTAAGTGATGTCAGATGGCCTGGCACCATCTGACAGATTATTTAACTGAACATCGCGGTAATTGATGCACTGGCGAGAGAGTGGAAATGAACGTTAAAACCGACCATCGCGCCGCTGGCACCTTCATCGACATCAATGCGTTCTACATCAAGCGCGTGAACGGTAAAAATGTAGCGATGGGTTTCGCCTTTCGGCGGCGCTGCGCCATCGTACCCGGTTTTACCAAAATCGGTGCGTGTCTGGAGCACGCCATCAGGGATTGCTACCAGACCAGAGCCAAATCCTTGCGGCAATACACGGGTATCGGCAGGCAAGTTAACAACTACCCAGTGCCACCAGCCGGAGCCGGTTGGCGCATCCGGGTCGTAGCAGGTGACGACAAAACTTTTCGTTCTCGCAGGAACATCATCCCACGCCAGATGTGGCGAAATATTATCGCCATCGTAACCCATGCCGTTAAAGACATGACGATGCGGTAGCTTATCGCCATCGCGCAGATCATTACTGATGAGTTTCATTAACCCTCCTTTCTTGTTTGCAGAAAGTGTAGCCAGAAACCCTCACGCTGACTTCCCGTTATTGGCAAAAAAATGTTTCATCCAGTACGGCGTGATTTACCGCTGCGGTCAGGCGCTGCAACTGTTGCGGGCGAATAATATAAGGCGGCATCAGGTAAATCAGTTTGCCAAAAGGCCGGATCCACACACCCTGCTCGACAAAGAATTTTTGCAGTGCTGCCATATTCACCGGACGAGTGGTTTCGACCACGCCAATCGCCCCCAGCACGCGCACATCGGCAACCATTTCGGCGTCACGGGCTGGTGCCAGTTGCTCGCGTAGTTGCGCTTCAATATTTGCCACCTGCTGTTGCCATTTACCGGATTCGATAATCGTCAGGCTGGCGTTCGCTGCCGCGCAGGCCAGCGGATTGCCCATAAAAGTTGGCCCGTGCATAAAGCAACCGGCTTCGCCGTTACTAATAGTTTCCGCAACCTGACGTGTGGTGAGCGTAGCGGAAAGGGTCATCGTGCCGCCGGTTAAGGCTTTACCGAGGCATAAAATGTCCGGCGCGATCCCCGCATGTTCACAGGCAAACAGTTTGCCGGTTCGACCAAATCCGGTGGCGATTTCGTCAGCAATCAGCAAGATACCTTCACGATCGCACATTTTGCGGATTCGTTTTAACCATTCCGGATGGTAGATGCGCATCCCGCCAGCACCCTGGACAATCGGTTCAATGATCACCGCAGCAATTTCATGACGATGCGCCGCCATCAGGCGCGCAAAGCCCACCATATCGCGCTCATCCCATTCGCCGTCCATGCGGCTTTGCGGAGCCGGGGCAAACAAGTTTTCTGGCAGATAGCCTTTCCACAGGCTGTGCATTGAGTTGTCAGGATCACATACCGACATCGCGCCAAAAGTATCGCCATGATAACCATTGCGGAAGGTCAGAAAACGCTGGCGCGCTTCGCCTTTGGCCTGCCAGTACTGCAACGCCATCTTCATCGCCACTTCTACCGCCACGGAACCGGAGTCCGCGAGAAAAACGCATTCCAGTGGTTGCGGCGTCATCGTCACCAGTTTGCGGCACAGCTCAATGGCTGGCGCATGGGTGATACCACCAAACATCACATGCGACATGGCATCAATTTGCGACTTCATCGCCGCATTAAGCTGCGGGTGATTGTAACCGTGGATCGCCGCCCACCAGGACGACATACCGTCAACCAGGCGTCTGCCGTCAGACAAAATCAGCTCACAACCTTCCGCGCTCGCCACCGGATAAACCGGCAGCGGGGAGGTCATGGATGTGTATGGGTGCCAGATATGGCGTTGGTCAAAGGCAAGATCGTCCGTTGTCATAATCGACTTGTAAACCAAATTGAAAAGATTTAGGTTTACAAGTCTACACCGAATTAACAACAAAAAACACGTTCTGGAGAAGCCCCATGGCTCACCGCCCACGCTGGACATTGTCGCAAGTTACAGAATTATTTGAAAAACCGTTGCTGGATCTGCTGTTTGAAGCGCAGCAGGTGCATCGTCAGCATTTCGATCCTCGTCAGGTACAGGTCAGCACTTTGCTGTCAATTAAAACCGGTGCTTGCCCGGAAGATTGCAAATATTGCCCGCAAAGCTCGCGCTATAAAACCGGGCTGGAAGCCGAACGGTTAATGGAAGTCGAGCAGGTGCTGGAGTCGGCGCGCAAAGCGAAAGCGGCGGGATCGACACGTTTCTGCATGGGCGCGGCGTGGAAGAATCCCCACGAACGCGATATGCCCTATCTAGAGCAGATGGTGCAGGGGGTAAAAGCGATGGGGCTGGAGGCGTGTATGACGCTGGGTACATTAAGTGAATCCCAGGCGCAGCGCCTCGCGGACGCCGGGCTGGATTACTACAACCACAACCTCGACACCTCGCCGGAGTTTTACGGCAATATCATCACCACACGTACCTACCAGGAACGCCTTGATACGCTGGAAAAAGTGCGCGAGGCCGGGATCAAAGTCTGTTCCGGCGGCATTGTTGGCTTAGGCGAAACGGTGAAAGATCGCGCCGGATTATTGCTGCAACTGGCGAATCTGCCGACACCGCCGGAAAGCGTGCCAATCAACATGCTGGTGAAGGTGAAAGGCACGCCGCTTGCTGATAACGACGATGTCGATGCCTTTGATTTTATTCGCACCATTGCGGTGGCGCGGATCATGATGCCAACTTCTTACGTGCGCCTTTCTGCCGGACGCGAACAGATGAACGAACAGACTCAGGCGATGTGCTTTATGGCCGGGGCTAACTCGATTTTCTACGGTTGCAAACTGCTAACCACGCCGAATCCAGAAGAAGATAAAGACCTGCAACTGTTCCGCAAACTGGGGCTGAATCCGCAACAAACCGCCGTGCTGGCGGGCGATAACGAACAACAGCAACGTCTTGAACAGGCGCTGATGACCCCGGACACTGACGAATATTACAACGCGGCAGCACTATGAGCTGGCAGGAGAAGATTAACGCGGCGCTCGATGCGCGGCGTGCTGCCGATGCTCTGCGTCGCCGTTATCCGGTGGCACAAGGCGCCGGACGCTGGCTGGTGGCGGACGAACGCCAGTATCTGAACTTTTCCAGTAACGATTACTTAGGTTTAAGCCATCATCCGCAAATTATCCGTGCCTGGCAGCAGGGCGCGGAGCAATTTGGCGTCGGCAGCGGCGGTTCTGGTCACGTCAGCGGTTATAGCGTGGCGCATCAGGCGCTGGAAGAAGAATTGGCCGAGTGGCTGGGTTATTCGCGGGCGCTGCTGTTTATCTCCGGTTTTGCCGCTAATCAGGCCGTCATTGCCGCGATGATGGCAAAAGAAGATCGCATCGTTGCCGACCGGCTTAGCCATGCTTCCTTGCTGGAAGCTGCCAGTTTAAGTCCGGCGCAACTTCGCCGTTTTGCTCATAACGATGTCACTCATCTGGCGCGACTGCTTGCTTCCCCCTGTCCGGGGCAGCAACTGGTGGTGACAGAAGGCGTGTTCAGCATGGACGGCGATTGCGCGCCACTGGAGGAAATCCAGCAGGTAACGCAACAGCACAATGGCTGGTTGATGGTCGATGATGCCCACGGCACGGGCGTTATCGGGGAGCAGGGGCGCGGCAGCTGCTGGCTGCAAAAGGTAAAACCAGAATTGCTGGTGGTCACCTTTGGTAAAGGATTTGGCGTCAGCGGTGCGGCGGTGCTTTGCTCTGAAACTGTGGCGGATTATCTGCTGCAATTTGCCCGTCATCTTATCTACAGCACCAGTATGCCGCCCGCTCAGGCGCAGGCATTACGTACGTCGCTGGCGGTCATTCGCAGCGATGAGGGTGATGCACGGCGCGAAAAACTGGCGGCGCTCATTACGCGTTTTCGTACCGGAGTGCAGGGTTTGCCGTTTACTCTTGCGGATTCACGTAGCGCCATTCAGCCATTAATCATCGGTGATAACGCTCGCGCATTACGCCTGGCAGAAAAACTGCGTCAGCAAGGTTGCTGGGTAACAGCGATTCGCCCACCAACCGTACCCGTCGGCACCGCGCGTCTACGCTTAACGCTAACCGCAGTGCATGAAACGCAGGATATCGACCGTTTGCTGGAGGTGCTGCATGGCAACGGTCAATAAACAAGCCATTGCGGCGGCATTTGGTCGGGCTGCCTCACAATATGAGCAACACGCAGAGTTACAGCGCCACAGTGCCGACGCCTTACTGGCAATGCTCCCGCAACGCAAATACGCCCGTGTGCTGGACGCTGGCTGTGGACCTGGCTGGATGAGCCGCCACTGGCGCGAGCGTAGCGAGCAGGTGATGGCGTTAGATCTCTCGCCACCAATGCTTGCCCAGGCACGCCAGAAGGATGCCGCAGATCATTATCTGGCAGGAGATATCGAATCCCTGCCGTTAGCGACTGCAACCTTCGATCTTGCATGGAGCAATCTCGCGGTGCAGTGGTGCGGTAATTTATCCACGGCACTCCGCGAGCTGTATCGCGTGGTGCGCCCCAAAGGCGTGGTGGCGTTTACCACGCTGGCGCAGGGTTCGTTACCCGAATTGCATCAGGCGTGGCAAGCGGTAGACGAACGCCCCCATGCCAATCGCTTTTTACCGTCAGCAGATATTGAACAGGCGCTGAAAGGTTTTCGTTATCAACATAATATGCAGCCTGTCACGCTGTGGTTTGATGATGCGCTCAGTGCCATGCGTTCGCTGAAAGGCATTGGCGCAACGCATCTTCACGCAGGGCGCGACCAGCGAGTATTGACCCGTTCACAGCTACAACAACTGCAACTGGCCTGGCCGCAACAGCAGGGGCGATATCCCCTGACGTATTATCTTTTTTTGGGAGTAATTGCTCGTGAGTAAACGCTATTTTGTTACCGGAACGGACACCGAAGTGGGTAAAACTGTTGCCAGTTGCGCACTGTTGCAGGCCGCGAAGGCCGCAGGTTACCGAACGGCAGGCTACAAACCCGTTGCCTCCGGTAGCGAAATGACTGCAGAAGGTTTACGCAACAGCGATGCACTGGCGTTACAGCGCAACAGCAGCCTGCAGCTGGATTACGCCACGGTGAATCCATACACCTTCGAAGAGGCGACCTCGCCGCATATCATCAGCGCGCAAGAGGGCAGGCCAATTGACCCATTGGTGATGAGCGCCGGATTACGTGCGCTGGAACACCAGGCTGAGTGGGTGTTAGTGGAAGGCGCGGGCGGCTGGTTTACGCCGCTTTCGGATTCGTTCATGTTTGCAGATTGGGTAACGCAGGAACAACTGCCGGTGATTCTGGTCGTTGGGGTAAAACTGGGCTGCATCAATCATGCAATGCTGACAGCACAGGCCGTACAGCAGGCAGGGCTAACACTCGCAGGCTGGGTGGCGAACGATGTCACGCCGCAGGGTAAACGCCACAGTGAATATATGGCTACGCTCACCCGAATGATCCCCGCGCCGCTGCTGGGGGAAATCCCCTGGCTCCAGGAAAATCCAGAAAGTGCGCTAACCGGAAAATATATAAATCTCACATCACTGAAGTAGCAAAAAAATTGGTTGAATTGCGAGCGAGATCGCGTCTTCGGTCGCCCGTAATTTAACCAATAAAATGCTAAAAAAATCGCGAAAAAAATTTTACCCCCGCATTATACGATTAGTATGGGAATTGCCCAGGCGGCTGGACATAGGGGCTGCAGGCAGTTATCCACTATTCCTGTGGATAACCATGTGCATTAGAGTTAGAAAACGTAAGGTAAGCGAGAGAATACGCGGCTTGCACGCAAATTGGCGCTAAAGACGGCTTAAATAAATATTTGTTATTTTTCAATCTGTTATATAAATGCAATGGCTGTCAGGAAAGTGTCATCTCCTGCAATAAATCCGTCATCAGCCATCTTGACAAATGTTAAAAAAGCCATTGCTCTGGGGATAACCCTGCAGACCAGAGTTTTATCTCGTCACAGCGTCAATTTTGTCTACGGTTTAGACCTTAGTTTACGGCGTAACAGAAATGTTGTGGTGTGAGACTGTTTTTTTATCCAGTATAATTTATTGGCATTATTAATCATGACGAGTAAAATTACACACCTGCCCGCCCATTCCTTCAGGTAGCAACTCATGAGTAAACCATTCAAACTGAATTCCGCGTTCAAACCTTCTGGCGATCAGCCGGAGGCGATTCGACGCCTCAAAGAGGGGCTGGAGGATGGCCTCGCGCATCAGACTCTGCTCGGCGTGACGGGGTCGGGAAAAACCTTCACTATTGCTAATGTCATTGCTGACCTGCAACGTCCAACCATGGTGCTGGCACCCAACAAAACGCTGGCAGCGCAACTATATGGTGAGATGAAAGAGTTCTTCCCGGAAAACGCGGTGGAGTATTTCGTCTCCTATTACGATTACTATCAGCCAGAAGCCTATGTTCCGAGTTCAGATACGTTTATTGAGAAAGATGCCTCAGTAAACGAACATATCGAACAGATGCGACTTTCAGCAACCAAAGCGTTGCTGGAGCGGCGAGATGTTATTGTCGTAGCGTCAGTTTCCGCTATTTATGGTCTGGGCGATCCTGATTTATATCTCAAAATGATGCTGCACCTCACGGTCGGTATGATTATCGATCAACGGGCTATCCTGCGCCGCCTGGCGGAGTTGCAATATACCCGCAACGACCAGGCGTTCCAGCGCGGCACTTTCCGCGTGCGCGGTGAGGTGATCGACATCTTCCCGGCAGAGTCCGACGACGTTGCGCTACGTGTAGAATTGTTCGACGAAGAAGTGGAGCGTCTCTCGCTTTTCGACCCACTGACCGGGCAGATTATCTCGACCATTGCGCGTTATACCATCTACCCGAAAACGCACTATGTTACGCCGCGCGAGCGCATTGTGCAGGCGATGGAAGAGATTAAAGAAGAACTGGCGGATCGGCGCAAAGTACTGCTGGCAAATAACAAGTTGCTGGAAGAGCAGCGGCTGACCCAGCGTACCCAGTTTGATCTGGAGATGATGAATGAGCTGGGCTACTGTTCGGGCATTGAAAACTATTCGCGCTTCCTCTCCGGGCGCGGGCCTGGCGAGCCACCGCCGACGCTGTTTGATTATCTGCCTGCCGATGGGCTGCTGGTGGTTGATGAATCACACGTCACCATTCCGCAGATTGGCGGTATGTATCGCGGCGACCGGGCGCGTAAAGAAACGCTGGTGGAGTACGGTTTCCGCCTGCCATCTGCGCTGGATAACCGTCCACTGAAATTTGAAGAGTTCGAAGCTTTAGCCCCGCAAACCATCTATGTTTCTGCGACGCCGGGTAATTACGAGCTGGAAAAATCAGGCGGCGACGTGGTGGATCAGGTGGTGCGTCCAACCGGATTGCTTGATCCGATTATCGAAGTGCGTCCGGTAGCGACCCAGGTCGATGATCTTCTTTCGGAGATTCGTCAGCGAGCGGCAATTAACGAACGCGTTCTTGTCACAACACTGACCAAGCGGATGGCGGAAGATCTCACGGAATATCTCGAAGAACACGGCGAGCGCGTGCGTTATCTTCACTCCGACATTGATACCGTTGAGCGTATGGAAATCATCCGCGATTTACGTCTGGGCGAGTTTGACGTACTGGTTGGCATCAACTTACTGCGCGAAGGTCTGGATATGCCGGAAGTTTCGCTGGTGGCAATCCTCGACGCCGACAAAGAGGGCTTCCTGCGTTCTGAACGTTCATTAATTCAGACCATCGGGCGTGCGGCGCGTAACGTCAACGGCAAAGCGATTCTCTACGGCGATAAGATAACCCCGTCAATGGCGAAAGCGATTGGCGAAACCGAACGTCGCCGCGAGAAACAGCAGAAGTACAACGAAGAGCATGGCATTACACCGCAAGGGCTGAACAAGAAAGTGGTCGATATCCTGGCGCTGGGGCAGAACATTGCTAAAACCAAAGCCAAGGGCAGAGGGAAAGCGCGCGCGATTGTTGAGCCGGATAATGTGCCGATGGATATGTCGCCAAAAGCGTTGCAGCAGAAAATCCATGAGCTGGAAGGGCAGATGATGAAACATGCGCAAAACCTGGAGTTCGAAGAGGCGGCGCAAATTCGCGATCAGTTGCATCAGTTGCGTGAGCTGTTTATTGCCGCGTCGTGACAGGATAGCGAAGAAGCCTGATGAGAAACGCGAAATTGCCTGATGCGCTACGCTTATCAGGCCTACATGAGCTCTTCAATATATTGAATTTGCGCGATTTGTAGGCCGGTAAGGCGTTCACGCCGCATCCGGCATGAACAACGTGCACTTTGTTTCAATAGGAAGCCGGAGTTTTCTTTCGACTTCCCGTTAACCCAACGCCTGTAACGCCTTTTCTAGTGCGTTATGTAACAACTGGCGGTCATGACGATAGGGGATATCGCTGGCCTCCAGTACGTCCTGAATCACTATTCTGTCGGTGACCGCAGAAACATCCACTTTCGGCCCAACGACTACGGCATCAATAACCTTCTTGCCGACATACTGCTCCATAATCGCCAGCTTATTTTCCAGCTTCAGATTCGCCGCTGGTAAGCTAAGTTCACGTCCCAGATTGCCGATATAGACCATCGGAGCTGGCGTGCGGCGCAATGCCTGCGCCATTTCCTTAAGCAGCAGGATCGGCATCAGGCTGGTATAAAAACTGCCTGGCCCGATAAGAATCAGATCTGCTTCATTGATAGCATGTACCGCTTCACGCGTGGCAGGCACATTAGGGGTTAACAGTAATTCCTGAATCGGCGTGGTTAACTGGTCAATATTCACCTCGCCGTAAACTTCATGCCCCTGATCGTCAATCGCCATCAGATCAACGGGATGCTCTGACATTGGAATCAAATGCGCATCCACTTTCAGCAGATTACGAATCAAATTGATGGCTTCCAGAGGCCGTACGCTAAGGTGATCCAGCGCCTTTAACATCAGGTTTCCAAGGTTATGCCCGGAAAGTTCGCCATTACCGCCAAAACGGTATTCAAACATCGCGGAAGCGACGCTGGGTTCCGTAATCAACTGATTAAGGCAGTTGCGCATATCGCCCCAGGCAATACCGCCTTCTGAGCGGCGAATTCGTCCTGTCGAACCACCATTATCGGTGGTGGTCACAATTCCCGTTAAACGAGAACCCAAAGACGAAAGTGAGGAGAGAACGCGTCCCAGTCCATGCCCTCCGCCGAGAGCAACGACACGATCAAGGTCAGCCAGCGTACGATTGCGCATATAAATTCCTGAAGTCAGATTATCCGCGCTACAGTAGCGCAACTGACAGGGAAACAGCAATTAACCTGCCAATATTGAGGATATAAATAATTGTTTTCTACCTCTAAAGGACGATATACGCACTGCATTGCTGATGATGTACATCAAAGTAAAACCGTCATTTTCCCTTATTCTGTAGTGAAATAGCACGATCATGACGCTATATACATGATTACATAGCGAAAAGTGTGAATGGTAAAAATCTCATTTACACGCTAGTATCGGCATAACCACTAAACACTCTAGCCTCTGCACCTGGGTCAACTGATACGGTGCTTTGGCCGTGACAATGCTCATAAAGATTGCCACCAGGGCGAAGGAAGAAATGACTTCGCCTCCCGTATCTGGAAAGGTGTACATGGCTTCACAACTGACTGATGCATTTGCGCGTAAGTTTTACTACTTGCGCCTGTCGATTACCGATGTGTGTAACTTTCGTTGCACCTACTGCCTGCCGGATGGCTACAAGCCGAGCGGCGTCACTAATAAAGGCTTCCTGACCGTCGATGAAATTCGTCGGGTTACTCGCGCCTTCGCCAGTCTGGGCACCGAAAAAGTTCGCCTGACAGGCGGCGAGCCGTCTTTACGCCGTGACTTTACCGATATCATCGCCGCCGTGCGGGAAAACGACGCTATTCGCCAGATTGCGGTCACTACCAATGGTTACCGTCTGGAACGCGATGTCGCGAACTGGCGCGATGCAGGCCTGACAGGCATTAACGTCAGCGTTGATAGCCTCGACGCCCGTCAGTTTCACGCCATTACCGGGCAGGATAAATTTAACCAGGTAATGGCAGGCATCGATGCCGCATTTGAAGCCGGGTTTGAGAAGGTCAAAGTCAATACCGTGCTGATGCGGGATGTCAATCATCATCAACTCGACACCTTTCTGAACTGGATCCAGCATCGCCCCATTCAGCTGCGTTTTATCGAACTGATGGAAACGGGCGAGGGTAGCGAACTCTTCCGTAAGCACCATATCTCTGGTCAGGTTCTGCGTGACGAGCTGCTGCGTCGTGGCTGGCTCCATCAGCTTCGTCAACGCAGCGACGGCCCCGCGCAAGTTTTTTGTCATCCGGATTACGCAGGAGAGATCGGCCTTATCATGCCGTATGAAAAAGACTTCTGCGCCACCTGCAACCGCCTGCGCGTCTCCTCCATTGGTAAACTCCACCTCTGCCTGTTTGGTGAGGGCGGCGTTAATCTGCGCGATCTGCTGGAAGACGATACCCAGCAACAGGCGCTGGAAGCACGTATTTCGGCGGCGCTGCGGGAGAAAAAACAGACCCATTTCCTGCATCAAAACAACACCGGTATTACGCAAAACTTATCGTACATTGGCGGTTAAAACGTCAAAAGGAGAGATCAGATGAGTCAGGTAAGCACTGAATTTATCCCGACCCGTATTGCTATTCTTACGGTTTCTAATCGTCGCGGTGAAGAAGACGATACCTCCGGTCACTATCTGCGCGACTCGGCGCAGGAAGCAGGCCATCACGTTGTCGATAAAGCCATAGTCAAAGAAAATCGCTACGCCATCCGTGCCCAGGTATCTGCGTGGATCGCCAGCGACGATGTGCAAGTGGTGCTGATTACAGGTGGTACTGGCCTGACGGAAGGCGATCAAGCGCCAGAAGCACTGCTGCCGCTGTTCGATCGTGAAGTCGAAGGCTTCGGCGAAGTGTTCCGTATGCTGTCGTTCGAAGAGATTGGCACCGCAACGCTGCAATCTCGTGCGGTGGCGGGTGTTGCTAACAAGACACTGATTTTCGCCATGCCTGGTTCAACCAAAGCGTGCCGCACCGCCTGGGAAAATATCATCGCCCCGCAGCTGGATGCCCGTACGCGTCCGTGCAATTTCCATCCACATTTGAAGAAATAAGTATGTCGCAACTGACCCATATCAACGCCGCTGGCGAAGCGCACATGGTGGATGTCTCCGCCAAAGCGGAAACTGTACGTGAAGCGCGCGCCGAAGCCTTTGTCACCATGCGCAGTGAGACGCTGGCGATGATCATTGATGGTCGCCACCACAAAGGCGACGTATTTGCCACTGCGCGCATTGCCGGTATTCAGGCGGCAAAACGCACCTGGGATCTGATCCCGCTCTGTCATCCGCTGATGCTCAGCAAAGTTGAAGTCAATTTACAGGCCGAGCCGGAACATAATCGGGTACGAATTGAAACGCTTTGCCGCCTGACCGGCAAAACTGGTGTCGAAATGGAAGCATTAACCGCAGCCTCTGTGGCGGCGCTGACCATTTATGACATGTGCAAAGCGGTGCAAAAAGATATGGTGATTGGCCCGGTACGTTTGCTGGCGAAGAGCGGCGGCAAGTCGGGTGATTTTAAGGTGGAAGCGGATGATTAAAGTTCTTTTTTTCGCCCAGGTGCGTGAGTTGGTGGGAACAGATGCAACCGAAGTGGCTGCGGATTTCCCAAACGTAGAAGCATTGCGCCAACACCTGGCAGCGCAGAGCGATCGCTGGGCGCTGGCGCTGGAAGATGGCAAATTACTGGCCGCCGTCAACCAGACGCTGGTGAGTTTTGACCATCCGCTGACTGACGGCGACGAAGTGGCTTTTTTCCCGCCGGTAACCGGAGGTTAAGATGGCAGAAACCAAAATTGTTGTCGGCCCGCAGCCGTTCAGTGTAGGGGAAGAGTACCCGTGGCTGGCGGAGCGTGACGAAGATGGTGCAGTGGTCACGTTTACTGGTAAGGTGCGCAACCATAACCTGGGCGACAGTGTAAAAGCATTAACCCTCGAACACTATCCGGGGATGACGGAAAAGGCACTGGCGGAAATCGTGGATGAGGCGCGTAACCGTTGGCCGCTGGGGAGAGTCACGGTGATTCACCGCATTGGCGAATTATGGCCGGGCGATGAAATCGTTTTTGTCGGCGTCACCAGCGCGCATCGTAGCAGCGCGTTTGAAGCCGGGCAGTTTATTATGGATTATCTGAAAACCCGCGCACCGTTCTGGAAGCGCGAAGCCACGCCGGAAGGTGATCGCTGGGTCGAAGCCAGGGAGAGCGATCAGCAGGCGGCAAAACGCTGGTAGTTTTTTGTTGGCCGGATAAGGCACCGCTGCATCCGGCAATTTCACCGCTCTGGACATGCGTTTACGCTGCCTCGATGCACACCCTCATCATTTGCAGTATCCTTTAGATATTCCTTATATCTTCAGGAGAAAGTCATGGACAGATTTCCACGTTCAGATTCAATCGTACAACCCCGTGCTGGCTTGCAAACCTATATGGCGCAGGTATATGGCTGGATGACAGTTGGCCTGTTGCTGACCGCATTTGTTGCCTGGTATGCGGCTAATTCTGCCGCCGTTATGGAGCTGCTATTCACTAACCGGGTCTTCTTAATCGGTTTGATAATCGCGCAATTAGCTCTGGTTATCGTGTTATCAGCGATGATTCAAAAACTCAGCGCGGGCGTAACGACGATGCTCTTTATGCTTTATTCGGCGCTAACGGGCTTAACGCTCTCCAGTATTTTCATTGTCTACACTGCCGCCTCTATTGCCAGTACCTTCGTTGTCACCGCCGGGATGTTTGGCGCGATGAGTCTGTATGGTTACACCACGAAACGCGATTTAAGTGGCTTCGGCAATATGCTATTTATGGCATTAATCGGTATTGTCATCGCCTCGCTGGTGAACTTCTGGCTGAAAAGCGAAGCGTTGATGTGGGCAGTCACCTACATCGGCGTGATTGTCTTTGTTGGACTGACGGCGTATGACACTCAGAAACTGAAAAATATGGGTGAACAGATTGATACCCGCGACACGTCGAACCTGCGTAAATATTCCATTCTTGGCGCATTAACGTTGTATCTGGACTTCATCAACCTGTTCCTGATGTTGCTGCGGATCTTTGGCAACCGCCGTTAAACGCATTTCTTATAAAATCCCGGAATGACACCGGGATTTTTTTTGTCTATTCGATAATAAGTATATATTTAAAAAATAGGCATAAAGATATAATTCATATTGATTATATCTTTATATCTATGCATGTGATGCATTTTTATAAATCTGGTATACCTAAAAGAAAATAGAGTACAATCCTACGGTTTTATTAATGGCTGGTGATATTCATCTGTTAAATAAATGCTTGCGGGTAAAAATCAATCATCTGCTGATAATATATCTCAATGGGATTAATTTTTAAATATATATTCATATAATAAATGGATTGGGGTTCTATGTCTTTCGTATTACCATCGATAACGGCTTATCCACGGCAGTCAAAAAAATACATTTTCATCGCATTGCTACTTGTATCCGTATTATTCCAGCTTTGGCCTGTTTATTTTTTACAGCCATTGAGGGTTATCCTGCGCGTCGGTATCTGCAACTTGCTAATCATCCTGTGTTTGACAGGGTGTTATCGATTATTTGTTGGAAAAATAGCAGCATTGAGTGTGTCACTATTATTGACCATTAACTTTATGGTCGCGCTTTGTACATGGCAAATTTATCAAAGTGAATTTAATATTATCTTTGCGATGAGTATCATGGAAACCCACTGGTCTGAAGTGAAAACAATGTCGGGGTTATATCTATCCTGGATGCCAGTATGTGTTGTTTATTTCTTGCTGACTTATTTTTCTATACACATGGGCGTTAAGTGTGTGTCTACTAAAGTTCAATGTGCATCACTGGTGATACTATTAATATTTATCTCATGGTTTAGCTACAATCAATGGAGTAAACAGAAAAAAGATGGTCTTGGAGGATACTCTCCATTAAGCTCCAGGGTGTTAAGATTTACACCATTTTATACCGCTGCCGATTTTATTATTGCTTATCGAGATATTTCTTTTGCCAGAGAAATAAAACAAATTGATGTGGATTTACCGGGATTGATAGCTAAAGAAACGGATATTGAAAATTATGTTATTATCGTAGGGGAGTCTGTACGGCGCAGTAATATGAGTTTGTATGGCTTTGGTATCAATACCACGCCTGTACAAAATGAGATTGGACCACAGGCGCTTATCTTTGATAATGCAGTTTCTCCAGCGGCGGCAACAGTAACTTCTGTTCCGATGATCCTCAGTAAAGCGACAACAGAAAGTTTTACCACTGCGGACTTATCAAATAATGTTATTGCCGTAGCTAATAAAGTGGGGTATCAGACTACCTGGTTAAGTACCGTGGGTATGTCCGGGAAGCATAATAACTATATTACGCTCATTGGTCGTTCCAGTAATAATACACATTGGGTAAGCGAGGAATACGATGATAGCCTTCTTCCGTTGTTGGATGAAGCATTAAAAGTCAAGGGTAAGAAATTAATACTGCTACATGGTAATGGTAGCCATGAAATTGCCTGTACACGCTACCCTGAATGGGCAGATAAAATTAAAACAGGGGATAAATACGAGGATTGCTACAACAACTCCATACAATTTACCGATTACATCATTGGTGAAATCATGAAACGACTGGAGGGAAGTAAATCCTCATTACTCTATTTTTCTGACCACGGTCTGGAGAAAAATCCCAATATTCCATCGTATTATATGCATGCCGCAGATACTCCCAGTAAAGAAGCCTACGATGTACCGCAATTTATCTGGTATAGCCAGGCTGCTATCGCCAGTCAACCGCGTAAACTTGGACACATTCAAGAAGTTTATTCATTGCTTAATAACTATGCGATGATTCTTGACTGGCTGGGCATCTCTACCCACGAAGAGCATTGCAATTCGCCATTATCTCAGTGTTATCGTCCGGACTCCTCTATTCCAGTAACTGATGGCACCCGCGCTAAAATATTTGAATATAAAGATCTGCGAGACACCTTCGCATCACCGAAGAAAAATGTTTCTTATCGCGAAGCCAGTCCGAATCCGCTGTGATTTTATGCAGAGAGGACATCGCCCGATGTCCCCTCATTGTTATTAAGGAAACAATAAACATTAGTCTGGCGTAAAACATACTTTGTGACAGGACTGTAGCGTATCAGAATGCAGGAACGCATTAGTATTGTATATGTGTGATTGTGAATTTATTTACAATGGATATTAAGTTTCTTATCTAAGGACAACGAAAAGAATGGAATCATACTTGCAAAACAACAATAAACTCGATTTTCTCCGCGAGGCCAGGATATTAAACACCATATGGCTCATTACCGCTTTCGGTTTGGCGGCAACCGCAGGACTGGCCTGGATAGCTAAGCATCTCGAAATCACGGCAACAAAATATGATTCACCGCCGATGTATGTCGCCATAGGATTGTTATTACTTTGTATGTATGGCTTAAGTAAAGATATCAATAAGATAAATGCTGCCATATCAGGCGTAATATATCTGTTTTTAATATCGTTGGTGGCAATTGTCGTTGCAAGTTTAGCACCTGTCTCTGCCATTACCGTCGTGTTCTGCACAGCGGGAGCGATGTTTTTAATCAGTATGCTGGCCGGTTTATTGTTTAAGTTTGATCCTGGTTCTTACAGTTTTATCATTATGATGACATTGACGGGGTTGGCCCTGGTCATCATCGTTAATGCTACATTAATGAGTGAACGACCTGTTTGGGTAATAAGTTGCTTAATGATTGTGTTGTGGTCAGGCCTTATCTCCCATGGACGAAATAAGCTCCTTGAACTGGCAGGAAAAAGCCATAGCGAAGAGTTATGGAGTCCGGTTCGTTGCGCTTTTATAGGTGCATTAACACTCTATTACTATTTTATCGGCTTCTTTGGGATACTTGCAGCAATAGCTATAACGCTTGTCTGGCAAAGACATACTCGATTTTTCCATTAGTATTTAAAGTGGAATGTGGCTAAATTTTGATATTTTGTACAGTTGTGCCTTTATCTAAAAATTAAAAAGGTTTATGGAATGTTCAAAGATAAAACTCTGGCAGCAGATATCAGCGCATTAATGCTCTATATTGGTTCTAAATTAGATACATCAGTATCGCTTGTTCAGCAAACTTGCGATGAATCTGAGCTCAATACTTATCGTTCCGCCGTCGGGGAAATTATGGGGCGCATGTTAATCGACATCATGACCCCCATTTATACACAGCATCCCGAACTTAAACCAAAAGAACTTAACTGAGCTTCACATCGCCGCTTCATTTTTTGCCCGTAGCTTCTTCGCCTGGGTTTCCAGCAGCAGGTAACAGATCAGCGCCAGCAGCAGCGGGATAAAGTAGTACAGAACACGGTAAGCGAGTAGGGCGGCGATAATCGTTCCTTTTGATGTATGTTCCCCTGCCAGTAGCGCGATAAACACCGCTTCCAGCACGCCAATCCCCGCCGGAATATGCACGATGACGCCAGCAATACTACTAACCAGCAACACGCCCAGTACAAAGAAATAGTTCACGCTTTGACCAAGCAATAGCCAGATAATCGCTCCCATTACCATCCAGTTGACGCTGGAAATCAGCATCTGGGCAAGGGCGAATTTCCATGAAGGTAGCACCAGCTTTTGCCCTTTGATGGTCATATGGCGGTGCTTCGCGAAAGCGCAAAACCACAAATAAACCGCGATAATCATTAGTAAGCCAATGCCGAGAATACGCAGCGTGGTTTGATCGATATACCAGTGATCCGGCAGTTCCACCACGCCCACGGTAAAAATAATCCCGGCGAGCAAAATATAGCCCAGCCAGTTGGTGGTAATACTCAGCGAGAAAATCCGTGTAATAGTGCTACCCGGTAATCCCAGGCGGGAGTAAAGACGATAACGCATACCAATGCCGCCGACCCAGGTACTGAGCGTCAGGTTGAAGGCGTAGCAGATAAATGACACCAGCATCACCTGGCGCTTCGCCAGTTTATGACCGCAGTAGAAGCGGGCTAGCAGGTCATAACAGCCGTAAATCAGATAGCTGACGGCCACCAGCCCAACCGCACTGAGCAGTGCAACGCGATTGTAGTCGCGGATGACCTTCCAGACCTCTTCCCAGTCTACCTTTTTGGCGTAGACCACCAGCAACACAATCACCGCGATAAAAAACAGCCAGGTGAGGATCTTCTTTGCCCGGCGCCAGCGTGGATGCGATTTACTCATCAGGGTTTTACCCCCGTGTTTTCCGTTTCTACCCGATCCTGAGTTTCCATTGCCGGCTGCGCGGGCGGATCAACTTGCGCCAGACGTGGCGTATGCGCCGGAAGCCAGCCCACCAGCGCCGGGAAATGGCGTAGAAAGTGGAATGCCAGCACGCTTTTAGTCAGGTTCCACCAGGTGCGTTTTGGCAGCATGGTTTCATCTACCTGCTGGCAGTCAGCGGCGATGATGCCATTCAGATTGTCGCGTAACGTCTGGTTAAAATTACGATCGTGGATGATAACGTTTGCTTCAAGATTCAGCGACAAACTGAGCGGATCGAGATTACTGGAGCCAACCGTCGCCCAGTGATCGTCCATCAACGCCACTTTGCCGTGGAGCGGGCGGCGGCGATATTCAAATACCTGAACGCCGCCTTTAACCAGATAGTTATACAGCAAGCGCGCGCCGACTCTGACAATAGGCATATCCGGTTCACCCTGAATGATCAGTTTGATCCGCACCCCACGCCGTGCCGCTTTACGCAAGGCGTGTAAAAATCGATAGCCGGGGAAGAAGTAGGCGTTGGCGATAATCACTTCCCGCCGCGCCTGAGTGAGCATTTTCAGATAGTGGCGCTCAATATCGCTGCGATGTTCTTCGTTATCGCGCCAGACCAGCAATACCTGCGCTTCTCCCGGCTGGCGGTTCTCTTCTGCCTTGTGATGACGTCGCCACCAGCGCCGTGCCGCGCTTTGTCCGGGCAGGTTTTCCAGTTCAAATTGCAGAATATCTTCCACAATTGGCCCCTCCAGGCGCACCGCGTAATCCTGTTTGGCCTCTGGACCGTAGCTGGACATATGCTCGGCGGAGTAATTCAGCCCGCCAATAAAGGCGATGCGTGCGTCGATCACCACAATTTTGCGATGCATCCGGCGAAACACATTGGTGCGCATACCGAACAGGCGAGGGCGGGGATCGTAATAACGAAACACCACGCCAGCCGCCGTCAGTTCATTGACAAACTCATCGCTGAGATCCGGCGAACCGTAGCCATCCAGCAAGACTTCCGCTTTAACCCCGCGTCGTGCAGCGTCCAGCAATGCTGCGTGTAATTGTTTACCGACGTCATCCTCGAACCAGATAAACGTTTCAAGAATAATGCGTTCTTGCGCCTCACCAATCGCTTTAAATACAGCGGGATAATATTGCTCGCCGTTCTCCAGCAACTGGATCTTATTGCCTTCGCGCCAGCTACATTTCATAAATGAATCTCCGCACTCAAAGGGGCATGATCAGAAAGATGTCGCCAGGTGCGCAGCGGTAGCGAGGTTGGCGCGCTGGCGCTGGCGTTTTTGACATAGATCCTGTCCAGACGTAGTAGAGGAAATTGCACCGGAAACGTGCGCGCCGGGCGTCCGTGGGCGCGGGTAAATATCTCATCCAGCCCGGCCTGTACTTTTAAGGGATGATTGGCTTTTTGCCGCCAGTCGTTGAAATCACCCGCCACTAAAACGGGTTCGTCGGGAGGAAGCTGGTTTACCCATTCGGCGAGCATCGCAAGCTGCGCCTGACGGTGCGCCTCACGCAGGCCAAGATGCACGCACATTACATGAATCGCTTTCCCGGTCACCGGCGGCACAATGCGGCAGTAGAGCACGCCGCGCTTTTCCGCCCCATCGACAGAAACATCGCGATTTTCATAATGTTCAATGGGATAACGCGAAAGAACCGCGTTGCCGTGATGTCCTTCTGGGTATACGGCATTGCGGCCGTAGGCAAAATCGCTCCACATAGTGTCGGCGAGAAACTCGTAGTGCGAGGTATCGGGCCAGTTTTCCACATGCAGTGGATGAACTTCGTGCGCGCCCATCACTTCCTGCAGGCAAACAATATCGGCGTTGACAGTGCGCACGGCGTCGCGAAGTTCCGGCAAAATGAAGCGTCGGTTAAACGCTGTAAAGCCTTTGTGAATATTGATGGTGAGTACCTTGAACGAAAATTGTTGTGTTTGATCGGGCATAATTTTCCTGTCTTTGCCTCTTATCTCATTGAAATAGTGTAGTCGGCGTCACAAAAAGGTGCGGTCTTACGGAATTTTCCGTAAAGTTCGGTACTCTGAGTTAGTAGAGATAAATTCTTCAGGAGAGAAGCCATGAAGTGGCAACAACGTGTTCGTGTCGCAACTGGCCTAAGTTGCTGGCAGATTATGTTGCATTTACTGGTAGTGGCGCTGCTGGTGGTGGGCTGGATGAGTAAAACTCTGGTTCACGTCGGCGTGGGATTGTGCGTGCTGTATTGTGTAACGGTAGTGATGATGCTGGTGTTTCAGCGCCACCCCGAACAACGCTGGCGCGAGGTGGCAGACGTACTGGAAGAGCTGACCACCACCTGGTATTTTGGCGCGGCGCTGATTGTGCTGTGGCTGTTGTCCCGCGTACTGGAAAACAACTATTTGCTGGCAATTGCAGGGCTGGCGATCCTTGCCGGCCCGGCGGTGGTGTCGTTACTGGCGAAAGATAAAAAGTTACATCACCTTGCGTCTAAACATCGCGTACGCCGCTGACCCTGTCGTGGCCGTTATCACCAGTAGCGGCCACAAACTGTTCCACACAATATCCAGACTCGCATCCTTCAAATAAATCTGCTTGGTAATGTCCGTAAAGTGGCGGATTGGGTTAATCCACGTCAGGTTTTGCAGCCACACCGGCATGTTCTCTACCGGCGAAACGTAACCGGAAAGCAGAATGGCGGGCATCATAAAGACGAATACGCCGATAAACGCCTGCTGTTGCGTTGCACAGAGTGATGAAATCAGCAGACCGAATCCTACCAGTGACAAACCGTAAATCACCATCGTGAAATAGAACAGCGCCAGCGATCCGGCGAAGGGGATTTGATACGCCCAGATACCAATCGCCAGCACAATGGTGGCCTGGAACGTGGCGACAATTAACGCCGGTACGGCTTTACCGATGAATATCTGCCAGGTGGTGAGGGGCGAAACCAGTAGCTGATCGAGCGTTCCCTGTTCGCGTTCGCGGGCGACAGAAAGTGAAGTGACGATCATCACGCCGATAGTGGTGATCATGGCGATCAACGATGGCACCACAAACCATTTGTAGTCGAGGTTTGGGTTATACCAGTTGCGTACCACCAGTTCGCTGTTGTTGGGTTTCGGTTTTCCTTCCAGCAGCTCCTGCTGATAGTTTTTGACGATCTGTTGCAGGTAGTTGGCGGCGATTTGCGCACTGTTGGAGTTACGCCCGTCGAGAATTAACTGCAACGGCGCGGTCTGGAAGGTATCCAGTTTGCGTGAGAAGTCTGCCGGGAAACGCACCAGCAGTAGCGCCTTTTGCGTGTCGATGGTTGGGCGGATCTCCTGCGGACTTTTCAGCAGCAGTACGTGGGTAAAGGCGCTGGCGCGGGCAAAACGCTGGGTCAGCTCCACCGAATGCTCGCCGTTATCTTCATCGTAGATAGCGATGGTGGCGTTGGTCACTTCCAGCGTGGCGGCAAACGGGAACAGGATCACCTGAATAAGCACGGGTAAAATCAGAATCGCCCGCGTCTGCGGTTCGCGCAGCAGCGACTGCAATTCTTTGCGGATTAACGTCCATAAGCGATGAAACATGCTCTTCTCCCTAATCCAGCCGACGTTTGGTTTTCAGCCACGTCAGGCCGATAAACATCACCGCCGAAGCGATCAAAAACAGCACGTTCACCACCAGCACCACCGGAATATTCCCGGCGAGGAACAGGCTTTGCAGGGTGCTGACGAAATAACGTGCGGGAATGATGTACGTCACCGCGCGGATCACCGCTGGCATACTGTCGATCTGAAAAATAAAGCCGGAAAGCATAATCGACGGCAGGAAAGCTGCGTTCAGTGCTACCTGAGCGGCGTTGAACTGGTTGCGGGTAATCGTAGAAATCAGCAGCCCCATCCCCAGGGTACTGAGCAAAAACAGACTGGTGATAAAAAACAGGATCAGCAGCGAACCGCGATAGGGCACGCCGAGAATAAACACCGACACCAGCATACAGAGCAGCATCGCCAGCATACCGAGGAAGTAATAGGGGATCAGCTTACACAGCAGCAATTCCGTGCGGGTAATCTCCGTAGAGAGCAAAGCCTCCATAGTGCCGCGCTCCCACTCCCGCGCTACCACCAGCGAGGTGAGGATCGCGCCGATAACCGTCATGATAATGGTTACCGCACCGGGGATAATAAAGTGCTGGCTTATCGCCGCCGGGTTAAACCAGTAGCGTGTCTGGACGTCGATAAGCGGTTCAAACATCTGCCCATTGTCCTCTGCCCGCTGCATTTGCCAGATCTGCCAGATCCCTTCGACATAACCCTGCACAAAGTTGGCGGTATTCGGCTCGCTGCCGTCGGTGATCACCTGAATCGGCGCGGTAGCGTTGGCGCGCTCCATCTGTTCGGCAAAATCCACCGGAATCACCACCAGACCGCGAATTTTCCCCGCCTGCATTTTGGCGATCAGTTCCTGACGGTTATCGCTGATGGTGGCGTCGATGTAGGGCGAACCGGTCATGGTGTGGGTGAAATCCAGCGCCGCTTCGCTACGCTGCTCCAGCAAAATCCCGACCCGCAGCTTACTGGAGTCGAGGTTAATGCCGTAACCAAAAATAAACAGCAGCAACAGCGGGATCACCACCGCAATCAGCCAGCTACTAGGATCGCGAATGATCTGCCGCGTCTCTTTGACGCACAGCGCCCGCACACGACGCCAGGAAAGGATCGGGTTACTCATTGCCATGCTCCTTATCCCAGTTGTGGATCAATTGAATAAAGGCTTGCTCCATAGTGGGATCGGGTTGCTCATCGTTAGCCGACTGCGCTTTCAAATCGTCCGGCGTGCCGCTGGCAATCAGCTTCCCGCGATACACCAGCCCGATGCGGTCGCAATATTCCGCTTCATCCATAAAGTGGGTGGTAACCATCACCGTAACGCCTTTCTCTACCATGCTGTTGATATGCAGCCAGAACTCGCGGCGGGTGAGGGGATCGACGCCGGAGGTCGGTTCATCAAGAAACAGAATGTCCGGTTCATGCATCAGCGAGCAGGCCAGCGCCAGCCGCTGTTTAAAACCCAACGGCAGTTCATCGGTGGCATGTGAGGCGATACTTTTCAGGCCGAACGCCTCGCTCATACGGGAGATTTTTTCGTTCTGCGCCCGACCGCGTAAACCATACACACCGGAGAAAAAGCGTAAATTCTGTTCGACCGTCAAGTTGCCATAGAGCGAAAACTTTTGTGCCATATAGCCGAGATGCTGGCGCGCTTTACCGGAACTTTCTTTCAGATCCATCCCCAGCACCAGCGCCTGACCAGAGGTCGGCACCAGCAAGCCACACATCATCTTAAAGGTGGTTGATTTCCCCGCGCCGTTTGGCCCGAGCAAACCAAAGATTTCACCGCGTTTGACGGCAAAATTCACATGATCGGTGGCGGCAAAATCACCAAATTTCTTGGTCAGCTCTTTCGCTTCGATCACCGTCTCGCCGGGTGTGCCTTCTACCGTATGTAATATTGCGCCCAGCGGCGATTCCGAGGTTCCGGCACCGCCCAGCAAATCAATAAACGCATCTTCAAAACGCGGCGTAGTTTCGTTGATGTTGATTTCCGGCATCCCGTCAGCGCGGCGAATATCGTCTGGTGTGGCCTCTTTTTTGAGGATCAGGCGCACGGATTTCCCCTGAATCATCCCGTCGCTGACCTGTGGCAGTTTCAATGCCCGTTGCAGCAATTTGCGGTTGCCCTCGTGCGGGCTGGTCATCAGAAAACTGCGTCCGGCCATAGTCTGCGTCAGAGCCGTCGGTTCCCCCTGATACAGCAGCTCGCCTTCGTTCATCAGCAACACATCACGGCACTGCTCGGCTTCATCGAGATACGAGGTGCTCCAGAGGATCAGCATCCCTTCGCCTGCCAGCTCATGCACCATCTGCCACAGTTCGCGCCGTGAGATAGGGTCAACGCCGACGCCGGGTTCATCGAGCAGTAACACTTTCGGCGCGCCCACCAGGGTACAGGCCAGCCCGAGTTTTTGCTTCATCCCGCCAGAGAGCTTGCCCGCCAGGCGTCCGGTAAACGGGCCAAGAGACGTAAACTCCAGCAGGCGAGCAAAAGTCTGCTTCCGCGCTTCACCGGTGACGCTGCGCAAATCCGCGTACAGATTGAGGTTTTCCATCACCGTGAGATCTTCATACAGACCGAATTTCTGCGGCATATAGCCAAGCACTGCGTGCAGCGCAGCGTCGTTTTTGATCGGATCAAAGCCAATCACCGTGGCACTGCCGCTGTCGGGTTTCAGTAATCCCGCCAGCATCCGCATCAGCGTGGTTTTGCCCGCACCGTCCGGCCCCACCAGCCCCGTCACATAACCAGCGTGAATGGTGCAGTCGAGCGGCGCGACGGCGGGCTTATCCATGCCCGGAAAGCGTTTTTCCAGGCCGTTCAGCGTGATAACGGCATCATTCATGTCCTGCCTCGTCACCGAATTGCACCGTCACTGGCATACCCTGGCGTAACGCATCATCGGCGTCGGTCACCACAATACGCAGGCGATAGACGAGGTCGGTACGCAGATCCGGCGTTTCGACGGTTTTCGGGGTAAATTCAGCAGTCGGCGAAACGAAACCAATCTGCCCGTGATAGGGTTTGTCCGGGCGACCATCGGTATAGAGCAGCACTTTGCGTCCCGGCTGCGCCTGGTCAAGATTACGTTCATCAACATAAGCGCGCACCCACACCGGACGCGTCAGCGAGACGGTAAACACCGTGCCGCCTTCATTGAGCACCGTGCCAGGCTCTACTGCGCGGGTTAACAGCGTGCCGTCAGACGGTGCGACCAGCGTCGAATCCTGCAAATTCAGCTCCGCCTGCGCCAGTTGCGCCTGTGCCTGTTCGAGGCTGGCTTTTGCCTGGGCGATATCCTGTTCGCGGTTACCGGAACGGTACTGACGCAATTTATCCTGAGCTGATTTCAGCGTTGCCTGCGCCTGGTCGCGCGAGGAGCGGGCATTTTCCAGGTCATTTGCCGAAATGGTGCGGCTTTTCCACAACCCTTGCTGGCGGTTATAGAAGTTCTGCGCATAGTCATATGCGGCTTGCGCCTGTTTCACGGCGGCGGCCGCCTGAGCGATTTCTTCATCGCGATACCCGGCAAGCATCAGGTCATACTGCGCCTGCGCCACCGAAACGCCCGCTTTCGCCTGCATCAGGGCAATCTCATACGGCTTATGATCCAGTTCGCCCAGCACCTGGCCCGCTTTGATCGCATCACCTTCGTCTACCGCCAGCGACTCAACGCGACCACCGACACGGAAGCTCAGATTCACCGTACGAATATCCACGTTGCCATACAGCGTCAGGCCGTTATCCTGGCGGCTTTGATACCACCAGTAGCCTCCGGCAACCACGGCGGCAAGCACCACTACCGCCAGTCCAGTCACGACAGTTTTTTTCATCACTACAAACTCCTTTGCGATAATCCTTGCAAAATCAGGTCGATATGACAGGTCACCGTCTGGTTGATCAGTTCGGTCTTTTCTTCATCGAACGCGGTCCAGCCGGTACGTAACAGAATTGTTTCTTTGCCAAGACGGAACGCCAGAATCTCACCAATCAACGCATGGGTATGAAGGATCATGCGGGTATCGTTGGCGTCGCAGCCGGTCCAGGCGGCAATCAGGCGTGTCAGGTGGCTGTGTAGCGGGCTAATCACCTGTTCGTGCACCAGGTGATAGGCTGCCGTAGGAGAGAGCTGCTCACGGGAGATAAACTTACTGAGGTTGACGGTGTCATCCTGGGTGAGCAGCTTAATCATGTTCCTGCAGGCGCGAAGGATCAGTTCACGGATAGCTGCGCGATCAGGCTGTGGTTGTGCGAACAAGCGTTCGGCTTCTTCGGCGTGCGGACGGAACTGCTCGCCAATAAAATCGGCAATCCACTGGGCGCAGGCGAGGTACAAATCCTCTTTCGAACCGAAGTAGTAGGTGATGGCAGCGATATTCTGCCCGGCCTGGGCGGCGATATCGCGGGTGGTGGCGTTCATTCCATACTCACCAAACTGCGCCAGTGCAGCGGCAATCAGCTGCTTTTTCGCCTGTTCACCTTTGGTTGTCATGGCAGGACTATTCATAGCACAGCCCATTCTTAATCAAATGATTGATTAAGATTATGACTCATTTTTCGCGTTGTCCAGTATGGCTAAGAATTTGAGCAACGTCAGTCACAGGGATAATTTATGCGCTGCGTCACAAAAACTGCTACACTCCGCTCCCTCATGACATTGTGGTTTTTGTCATTTTCCTTTTCAGTATCTCCCTGAAAACTACACCGGTAACGGTCGGGGCGGTTCGGAGTAGTTATGTCTTTCGATTCTTTGGGTTTAAGCCCTGATATCCTGCGCGCCGTTGCCGAGCAAGGTTACCGTGAACCCACCCCTATTCAGCAGCAGGCGATCCCTGCGGTGCTGGAAGGCCGCGACCTGATGGCCAGTGCCCAGACCGGCACGGGCAAAACAGCGGGCTTTACGTTACCGCTGTTGCAACACCTGATTTCCCGCGAGCCGCACGCCAAAGGGCGTCGTCCGGTACGCGCGTTGATCCTCACCCCGACCCGCGAACTAGCGGCGCAGATTGGTGAAAACGTCCGTGATTACAGCAAATACCTGAACATTCGTTCGCTGGTGGTGTTTGGTGGCGTCAGCATTAACCCGCAGATGATGAAGCTGCGTGGCGGTGTTGATGTGCTGGTGGCAACGCCGGGGCGTTTGCTGGATCTGGAACACCAGAACGCGGTGAAACTGGATCAGATAGAGATCCTCGTCCTTGATGAAGCTGACCGTATGCTCGATATGGGCTTTATCCACGATATTCGTCGTGTGTTAACAAAACTGCCAGCGAAGCGCCAGAACCTGCTGTTCTCCGCGACTTTCTCTGACGAGATTAAAGCTCTGGCAGAAAAACTGCTGCATAACCCGCTGGAAATCGAAGTGGCACGCCGCAATACCGCCTCTGAGCAAGTGACCCAGCACGTTCACTTTGTCGATAAGAAACGCAAACGGGAATTGCTGTCACACATGATTGGTAAAGGCAACTGGCAGCAGGTGCTGGTGTTTACACGTACCAAACATGGTGCTAACCATCTGGCTGAACAATTAAATAAAGATGGCATTCGCAGTGCGGCGATCCACGGCAATAAATCGCAAGGTGCGCGTACCCGTGCGCTGGCCGATTTTAAATCGGGCGATATTCGCGTGCTGGTGGCGACCGACATCGCCGCGCGTGGCCTGGATATCGAAGAGTTGCCACACGTCGTCAACTATGAGCTGCCAAACGTACCGGAAGATTATGTCCACCGTATCGGGCGTACCGGTCGTGCCGCCGCCACCGGCGAAGCGTTATCGCTGGTGTGTGTTGATGAACACAAACTGCTGCGTGATATCGAAAAACTGCTGAAAAAAGAGATCCCACGCATTGCGATTCCGGGCTATGAGCCGGACCCGTCAATCAAAGCCGAACCGATCCAGAATGGTCGCCAGCAACGCAGTGGCGGCGGTCGTGGGCAGGGTGGTGGTCGCGCTCAACAGCAGCCACGCCGCGCTGAAGGTGGTGCGAAGTCTGGTAACGCGAAACCCGCAGAAAAACCATCTCGTCGTCTCGGCGATGCCAAACCGGCAGGCGAACAACAACGTCGCCGCCGTCCGCGTAAACCTGCCGCTGCGCAGTAATCTTTTATGCCGGGCTATGCCCGGCATAAAACAGATGACAAAGACCCAAATATCCTGGCCTGTTCCCCTTTCCCTGAATGGATGAGAGGAAAACCCCACATCCGGAAAACGTCTTTGCGAGCAGCTTTCCAGAAACAGAAAAACCATTACCCCTGAAAACCGAAAAATGCCACAATATTGGCTGTTTATACAGTGTTTCAGGTTTTCTCATGGCATTAACCGCCGCGCTTAAAGCGCAAATTGCCGCCTGGTATAAGGCGCTTCAGGAACAGATCCCCGACTTTATTCCCCGTGCGCCGCAGCGGCAGATGATTGCGGACGTCGCCAAAACGCTGGCCGGAGAAGAAGGGCGGCATCTGGCGATTGAAGCGCCCACCGGCGTTGGGAAAACGCTCTCCTATTTGATTCCTGGCATTGCGATTGCCCGCGAAGAGCAAAAAACGCTGGTGGTCAGTACCGCCAACGTGGCATTGCAGGATCAGATCTACAGCAAAGATTTACCTTTGTTGAAAAAGATCATTCCCGATCTTAAATTCACCGCCGCTTTCGGGCGTGGGCGCTACGTTTGCCCACGCAACCTGACGGCGCTCGCCAGCACTGAACCCACGCAACAGGACCTGCTCGCTTTTCTTGACGACGAACTGACGCCTAATAATCAGGAAGAGCAAAAACGCTGTGCAAAGCTGAAGGGCGATCTCGACACTTATAAATGGGATGGCCTGCGCGATCATACTGATATCGCTATTGATGACGATCTCTGGCGACGGCTGAGTACCGACAAAGCCAGCTGCCTCAACCGCAACTGTTACTACTACCGCGAATGCCCGTTTTTTGTTGCCCGTCGGGAGATTCAGGAAGCAGAAGTGGTGGTGGCAAACCATGCGCTGGTGATGGCGGCGATGGAAAGCGAAGCTGTATTGCCAGACCCGAAAAACTTGCTGCTGGTGCTGGATGAAGGGCATCACCTGCCGGACGTGGCGCGGGATGCGCTGGAGATGAGCGCCGAAATCACCGCGCCCTGGTATCGGCTCCAACTGGACTTGTTCACGAAACTGGTCGCCACCTGCATGGAGCAGTTTCGCCCGAAGACCATCCCACCGCTGGCAATCCCTGAACGTTTGAATGCGCATTGTGAAGAGTTGTATGAGCTTATCGCCTCTTTAAACAACATTCTCAATCTCTATATGCCTGCCGGGCAGGAGGCTGAGCACCGGTTTGCGATGGGCGAACTGCCTGATGAAGTGCTGGAGATCTGCCAGCGGCTGGCGAAACTGACCGAGATGTTGCGTGGCCTTGCAGAACTGTTCCTCAACGATTTAAGCGAGAAAACCGGCAGCCACGATATTGTGCGTCTGCATCGGTTGATTTTGCAGATGAACCGCGCGCTGGGGATGTTTGAGGCGCAAAGCAAACTCTGGCGGCTGGCCTCGCTGGCGCAATCTTCCGGTGCGCCAGTGACCAAATGGGTGACGCGGGAAGAGCGTGACGGGCAGCTACATCTCTGGTTTCACTGCGTGGGGATCCGCGTCAGCGATCAGCTGGAAAGGCTGCTGTGGCGCAGCATTCCGCACATTATTGTCACCTCCGCAACCTTGCGTTCGCTGAACAGTTTTTCGCGTTTGCAGGAGATGAGCGGGCTAAAAGAGAAAGCAGGCGACCGCTTTGTGGCGCTGGATTCACCGTTCAACCACTGCGAGCAGGGCAAAATTGTTATTCCCCGGATGCGCTTTGAGCCTTCCATCGACAACGAAGAGCAGCACATTGCTGAAATGGCGGCCTTTTTCCGTGAGCAGGTGGAGAGCAAAAAGCATCTCGGCATGTTGGTGCTGTTTGCCAGCGGACGGGCGATGCAGCGGTTTCTCGACTATGTGACGGATTTACGTTTGATGTTACTGGTGCAGGGCGATCAGCCGCGCTACCGCTTAGTTGAACTGCATCGCAAACGCGTCGCTAACGGTGAGCGCAGCGTGCTGGTGGGCTTACAGTCATTCGCCGAAGGCCTTGATCTGAAAGGCGATCTGCTCAGTCAGGTGCATATCCATAAAATCGCCTTTCCGCCTATCGACAGTCCGGTGGTGATCACCGAAGGCGAATGGCTAAAAAGTCTTAATCGCTACCCGTTTGAGGTGCAAAGTCTGCCAAGTGCTTCGTTTAATCTGATTCAGCAAGTTGGGCGTCTTATTCGAAGCCACAGTTGCTGGGGCGAAGTGGTTATCTACGACAAACGCTTGTTGACCAAAAATTATGGCAAGCGACTACTGGATGCATTACCGGTATTTCCAATAGAGCAACCGGAAGTCCCTGAAGGTATAGTTAAAAAGAAAGAAAAAGCGAAATCCCCACGCCGTCGGCGGCGTTAATGATGTGAGTCAGGTAAGGAGTCGTAAATGGACTATCGCAAAATCATTAAAGAGATCGGGCGCGGGAAAAACCACGCACGCGATCTGGACCAGGATACGGCGCGCGGTCTGTATGCCCATATGCTCAATGGCGAAGTGCCTGACCTTGAGTTGGGTGGCATATTGATTGCACTGCGTATCAAAGGGGAAGGGGAAGCAGAGATGCTCGGCTTTTACGAAGCCATGCAAAATCACACCATCAAGCTGACGCCCCCCGTCGGCAAGCCGATGCCGATTGTCATCCCCAGTTACAACGGCGCGCGTAAACAGGCCAACCTGACACCGTTGCTGGCGATTCTGCTGCATAAACTCGGTTTTCCGGTGGTCGTTCACGGCGTTAGTGAAGATCCGACTCGCGTGCTGACCGAAACCATTTTTCAACTGATGGGGATTGCGCCAACGCTACATGCCGGACAAGCACAGGCGAAGCTTGACGAGCACCAGCCGGTATTTATGCCCGTAGGCGCGTTTTGCCCGCCGCTGGAAAAACAACTGGCGATGCGCTGGCGGATGGGCGTGCGCAACAGTGCGCATACCCTGGCGAAACTGGCGACACCGTTTGCCGAAGGTGAGGCACTGCGTCTTTCCAGCGTCTCGCATCCGGAATACATCGGGCGAGTCGCGAAGTTCTTTCGCGATATCGGCGGACGGGCGCTGTTAATGCACGGCACTGAAGGCGAAGTCTATGCTAATCCGCAACGCTGCCCGCAAATAAATCTTATTGACCGCGAAGGGATGCGGGTGCTGTATGAAAAACAGGACACTGCTGGCAACGAGCTACTGCCACAAGCAAAAGACCCGGAAACCACGGCGAAGTGGATTGAACGTTGCCTGGCTGGCACCGAACCAATTCCCGAGTCACTGAATATCCAGATGGCTTGCTGTCTGGCGGCGGCGGGCGAAGTGGCAACTATTAGCGATGGTCTGGCGCGCATTAAGCAATCATTTTAATTTCTTCCTCAGCCGGATGATGAGTGTCATCCGGTCTTTACTCCACTGCACCATGAAAGTGCAGCATCTTTATTGACCTTCCCGTGTGCGGCGCGCAGCATAAAAAAACAACAGGCATATAACATAAACAGGAGTTAACCATGGAAAGTGGTCATCGCTTTCATGCCCGGACGCTGCACAACTTTGTTCTGACTGTGTTTCGTCAGATGGGTAGCGAGGAACAGGAAGCAAAATTAGTAGCAGATCATTTAATCGCAGCAAATCTGGCAGGGCATGATTCACATGGTATTGGCATGATCCCGAATTATGTGCGTTCCTGGCAGCAGGGCTATTTGCAGATCAACCATCACGCCAAAATTGTCAAAGATGCGGGGGCTGTGGTCACGCTTGATGGCGATCGCGCATGTGGTCAGGTAGCTGCATATGAGGCCATGACTCTGGGCATTGAAAAAGCACGTCACCACGGTATTGCTGCCGTGGCGCTGCGTAACTCACATCATATCGGGCGCATTGGTTATTGGGCGGAACAGTGCGCGGCGGCGGGGTTTGTCTCTATCCACTTTGTCAGTGTGGTAGGGAGCAAGGCTGTTGCGCCGTTCCGTGGTCGTGACAGTCGCTTTGGCACCAATCCGTTTTGCGTTGTTTTCCCACGTAAAGATGACTTCCCGCTGTTGCTCGATTACGCCACCAGCACCATTGCGTTTGGTAAAGCGCGTGTGGCCTGGCATAAAGGCGTGCCCGTACCACCTGGTTGCCTGATCGACGTTAACGGTGTGCCAACGACCGATCCGGCGGTAATGCTGGAGTCACCGTTAGGAGCGTTGTTGGCTTTTGCTGAACATAAAGGTTACGCCCTGGCGGTGATGTGCGAAATTCTCGGTGGTGCGCTTTCTGGTGGTAAAACCACTTATCAGGAAACATTGCAGCACAGCCCGGATGCCGGTTTTAACTGTATGACGAGCATTATCATTAACCCGGAGCTGTTCGGTGCGCCAGATTGTGCAGAGCAGTCCGAAGCCTTTGCCGAGTGGGTGAAAGCCTCGCCGCATGATGAAGATAAACCGATTTTGCTGCCGGGAGAGTGGGAAGTGAATATGCGCCGTGAACGGCAGGAAACGGGGGTTCCGTTGGATGCCGGAAGCTGGCAGGCAATTTGCGACGCCGCGCGGCAGATTGGTATATCAGAAGAGACGTTGCAGGCTTTCAGCCAGCAGTCAGCCAGCTAAAAAAAGCCCGTCCAGTGACGGACGGGCAAACAAGGGTAACATAGGATCAATGAGGGTTGGAGCACATGCGTCTGTCGGCAAACAGACAGGGAAATTCAGAACCTGATAGCTTCTTGCCGGATGCGGCGTAAACGCTTTATCCGTATATGGACACCTCCCGTTGTGCAAGTTATTTTTCATCTGTGTGACGGGAGTAAGTTGCATTCGTATATCCGGCCTCTCTTACGGTACCGTCGTACCCGGCCATGATGTTATCTGCACATCTGTTTCCTTTCGGCCTGCCGGCTTTGCTTTGCAGGGAGCCATGGATAAGGTCGGATTTGCCAGATGTCGGTCTTACCTGTTACACATCAGTTCTTTATAACTTTGCACACTTACGGCAGGTTTGTTGCTCGTTTACTTACAGGGACGTCAGTGCTGCTTACGCTGCATTCTTCACCCCATGGTATTCTTCACCACGATTTAATATCGCCCACGCTATCCGGATGTTTTTATTTGCCAGCGCCACCACGGCGATATTGTTATTACGTCTTTCTGCCACCGACTGTAGCCAGAGGCTGCGTCTGTCTGTTTTTCCGGCGCTGAACCTCAGGACTGCACGGGCACCATGGATTATCAGCGTTCTCAGGTAACTGTCACCACGTTTGCTGATATGGCCCAGCCGCTCTTTTCCGCCGCTTGAATGCTGTCGCGGAACCAGTCCAATAAAGGCCGACATTTCCCGACCGTTTTTAAATTGCTTCGCATCGCCCACGGCAGCCACCAGTGCACTCGCCACTATCGGGCCAAAACCCTCTATTTCCATCAGCCGTTTTATGCGGATATCGTCCCGTGCCGCCTGCTGAAGACGCCGGTCATGACGCGATATGCGCTCATCCAGCATCTGCATTTCCTCTGACAGCTCGCACAACAGACGGATGAAGCGGTCATTCCACTGCTCCTGCTGCGACAGGATTTCCGGCAGGGCTTTACGCACGTGATTTATCCCCACTGGCAGCACCAGACCAAATTCACTCAACAGCCCCCGGATTTCATTGCACAGTGCAGTCCGCTCGCGGATGATCCTGGCCCGGACCCGGTGCTCTGCCTGTAACGTCTGCTGTGCTTCCGATTTGAGAGCGACAAAACGCATACCAGGCCTGCTGATGGCCTCGCAGATGGCTGCTGCATCATTGGCGTCGTTTTTGTTGCCTTTGAGATAAGGTTTGACGAGTTTCGGCGGAATAATACGCACGGTATGGCCCATGCGGGTGAGCTCGCGGGCCCAGTAATGGGAAGAGCCACAGGCCTCAATACCAATAAGACAGGGAGAAAGGCCGGAGAAAAACGTCATCATGTGGGCACGGCGCAGGGTTTTTCGCAGTACCACTTTTTCATGGTGATCGACGCCGTGGATCTGAAAAACATTTTTTGCAAGGTCGAGACCAATACGCTTAATATTCATGACGGACACCTCCACCTGGGAACTGAGTACACCTCAGTCTGGCACATTGATGCCGTAAGGCGGGAGGTGTCCATCACATCGGCCTGCGAATTACTTATAGATAACCGCTGTGCCGCTTAATTTATTGTTGTTGGTGGCGGATGTGATGCTGTATCCACTGGCACCAGCCGCCGCCGCTTTTTCAGCCAGTTTCGCTTCCAGGGCATCGAGGGTGGATGCGCCATCGGCAGAAACTACGCCAATTTTATTCATGCTTTGTGCCTGGGATGCCGTGACCGGCTCCGCCGCGAACACGCCAAATGACAGAGTGGAAAGAGCCATAGCAGCAACAACAGTATTGATAGTTTTCATAATTAATCTCTCGCAGGTGATTTTTGTTTAATTGACGTTGTTTCGTCGATGTGATGAGTATCACGTTTTTTTACGAGAGATAAAATCGAAGAGAATTGACCGCCTTGTTCAAATAAATTGATTGATATCTAACATGTTGATAATCCATTCATTTATCGTATGTATGAACCAATTTTGTAACATGTGGCAGTTACGGCTGCGTTAAAGGCACGGAATGCCACGAAAAACGCAAATCATACTATCTACACATCATGCTAGTTGCAGTTAACGTAACTGGCTGTCTTTCGAACCTCTGCGATTATATCCTGTATAATCCGGTTTTTGTAAATCTTTCTCCTGCTGACAGTGAATGCATAAGCGCACGCCAGGAATGGCTTCCCGACGAGCCTGCGGGATGGGAGCGCCGCACTCTTCACATTCATACAGGCTTTCGCCACGCGGAATTTCACCCCTGGCGCGGGCAATCGCATCTTCAATTGTACTGTTGATCTGTTCGTTGACGGCGTCATCGTTAGCCCAACCGGATGCCATATCGTCCTCCCCATATCAATGCTTGTACAGTTAAGTGTAGCTAATATAGGGGCGAACCTGGGCAGTTCAAGCGTCAGATCTCCGACCATTCCCGCAGCAGATTATGATAAAGATTGAGTAGCGACAGGATCTCTTCTCCTTCACCGTAGCGGTTTTTGAGTGACTGAATATTGTTGTCCAGCTCGAACAGCATGGCGCGCTTTTTATCGTCGCGGATCATTGATTGTATCCACATAAATGACGCCACCCGTACGCCGTGCGTTACTGGCGTCACACAGTGCAGGCTGCTGGAGGGATACAACACCAGATCGCCAGCCGGGAGTTTTACCCGATGTTGCCCGAAGGTGTCATTGACGACCAGTTCGCCGCCTTCGTAACTTTGTGGATCGCTCAAAAACAGCGTGGCGGAAAGATCGGTGCGCATCCAGCCGTTTTGCGGATGACTGCGTACCGCGCCATCCACATGAAAACCATAGGTTTCATTATTCTGATAGCGATTAAACAGCGGCGTGGAAATGGTACGCGGCAAGGCAGCGGCAAAGAACAGTGCATGTTGGTTAACCGCGTTCAGCACTTCATTTTGTAATGCGGCATATAACGCGCTGCGGGTGTCTACCTGTTGATTATTCTTGACCTGCGCGCCTTGTGCGCCGGTGGTGACACGTCCATCAATCCATTCGGCTTGTTCCAGTTGGGCACGAAACCGGGCGACGTCCTGTGGCGATAACACACCGGGAATGTGGTACATCATATAGGTTCTCCAAAAAGTGGGGGCTGAGCATCACACCGATTGTTGATAGAGTGCACTTAACTCATGCCGGATGCGGCGTGAACGCCTTATCCGGCCTACAAAATGATGTGAATTCAATGCATTGCACGAATTTTGCAGGCCTGATAAGCGTAGCGCATCAGGCAGTTCTGTTCTCGCCATCAATCTTAGTGCGCCCTGCACCCCACATCTGAATCAGAAATGCATATTGGCGGTGAGCAGGAAAGTTCTTGGCTCACCCGGGTGATAACGGTAGCCGCTCTTGTTGATTGAGGCGACGTAATCGGTATCGAACAGGTTGTAGACATTTAACTGGAAGTCGAGATTGCGATTAACCCGATAACCCAGTTTGGCATCGGCGACCCAATAACCTTCGGTAAACGCTGGCGTTCCCACCGCGCCGTCTGAACCTTTACGCATACTGCCGATATAGCGAGCGCCTGCACCAACGGAGATATCATCGGTTGCCTGATATTGGCTCCATAGGGTAAAGGCGTGTTCCGGCGTATACGGCAGTGATGAGGAACCATCCTGAGCAACGTCAGCGCCGTTTTTGATAGTCGCTTTTTGCTGGGTGTAACCGCCAATCACTTGCCAGGCCGGAGTGATATTCCCGGCAACGGAAATCTCATAGCCTTCGACGCGTTTCTTACCGTATTGCGAGTAAGTCCCGTCATCATTTTGCTCAACTTCATTTTCGATATCAGTACGGAACAGCGCGGCAGTGAGTAGCAGGCGTTTATCCAGCACCTGCCATTTGGTGCCAATCTCACTGGTTTTGGCTTTTTGCGGTTTAAAGTCGGTACGGCTGGCACTGTTACCGCTACCAGACTGCGCAAGAGCGAAATTACTGCCACCTGGTGGTTGTTGGGAAACGGCATAGTTCACGTAGACATTGCCATTGTCTGTCAGGTGATACAGCGCCCCGGCTTTCCAGTTCACCAGATTGCCAGACTTAGCGGTGTCGACAGTAGTGACTGGAGAACCGTTTGCTACGCCACTCGGGCAGGTGACGGCACCGCGACCACTGCCGCCGCAGGCGGTAGCACTGTCGTATTCAGTATGATAATTGTCCAGCCGAATTCCGCCGTTCAGCTCAAAATCACGGGTGATTTGCAGCGTATCGAAGGCATAAATTGCAAAGGTATCCGTCTGACCATTGGCATTTGCGCCGTTGCGCGTCAGGCCACCGGGATGAATGCTGCTGTCAGGATGATAAATATTCACCGCCGGTAACGTCACCGGATTAACGCCGTAGTTGGTTTGCGTTTCGCGGGTAAATTCCACGCCGGTACTGATATCATGACCGATAGAGCCGGTATAGAACGTCGAGGTCAGGTTGGTCTGGTTGGTGAGAATTTTATTACTCACATCTTTGGTATTCGCAGTGCGTGACCATGTCCAGCTATTCACATCGCTGGTGGGCTGGGTAATATTCGACGCCCCGCCCATAATTGCCGTCATCAGGTAATCCTGCTTCACGCGCGACCAACGCGTGGTATTGCGAATAGTGGTGTTATCGCTGATGTCGTGCTCAAAACGCATGGTGGCAGTATCGGTGGTCGAATCGTCGTAATCGGAATCTGTACCATAAAAGTTATGCGTATCAACTTTTCCGGAATGATTCAGCGCCGCCGTACCCGCAGAAGGTGCGGAATAGCCCGGTAAACCAATGGTCGGAATGCCGCCGTCTGGCGTATTGTGCTGGGTGACGTGTAAATAGTTGAGATACAAACGATTCGACGTACCGAGACCAAATGCCACGGAAGGGGCGACGCCGTAACGCTCGTTTTTGACTTTATCGCGCCCGGCATCGTGCGTCTTTTCGCCCATCATATTCAGACGTACCGCAGTGGTATCGCCAATGACCTGATTAACATCCAGCGTGCCGCGACGGAACCAGGCGCTACCAATACTGGCGGAGGCGTCAATACCTGAATCATTGCGCGGCTGTTTGCTGATCATATTGATCGAACCCGTCGGCGCACTACGCCCGTAGTCGGTGCCGGACGGGCCTTTAATCACTTCGACCTGTTCGGTATTGAAGGTGTCGCGCGAGACGCTGCCGATATCGCGAATACCATCAATATAAATGCTGTTAGAGGTATCGGCGCCGCGCATATAAATGGCGTCACCAGTGGTGGAGTTACCGTTCTCACCAGCAAAAAACGCACCCACGCCGGGGACGTTTTTAAGCGCGTCGGTAAGGTTGGTTGCGCCCTGATCTTTAATCACTTGTTCCGAAATCACCGTCATCGTGCGGGTTGTATCCGCTACCGGACGCGAGAATTTCGGATCGGCAGATTGTTGTGGTGCATAAAGCGAAGGCGTTGATGCTTCGACAACCAGCGTGTCATCCGCGTTAGTTTGCCCTTCGGCGGCGAGTGCCTGTGCTACAGGCGTGATACCGATACAAAGACCGGCAAAGAACGTGAGCGAATGAAATTGTCTGGCAGGGAAATTGCGATTGTTTTCCATTTTGCAGGTGACTTTTTCTTATATGTTAAAATTTTCACTGTCACGAGAAAGCATCTTTGCGGATGCGATGCCACTGTTAATCCCGTAAAAGCGATTGTGCAAGTGATAATAATTTTGATAAGCATTATCACTTGGCGCGATTTTCTATCACCCATTGCGCGAAAAAGAAATACATTTATTTACATTGTGTTCATATTTGATGTTTTTCGATTACAAAATGGACGAAAACTGCATCCAGAGGCGAATGCAGTTACGTTGGTGGGGTTATTTGTAGATGGTTGCAGTACCGAACATCTGGTCATTTCCGCCTGCGGAATTAATGACATAACCTTTCGCGCCTTGTTCGCGCGCTTTTTCTGCCAGTTTATCCTCCAGATCGCTTAGGTTAGATGCGCCGGTCGCCGAAACGGTTCCGGCTGGTCGTAGTTGACCGCTGTCCTGGCTACTCAGTGGCTGCGCGGCATAAGCCGTGAAGGTGATTCCGCTCAGGACGGTGGCAATCAGTAGTGCGAGGCACTTTTTCATAATGACATCCTCATAAATACAACGAGTAGTGCCTGATAAGTGTAGGTCTCCTGTGCGATGAAAATGACGCAAAAAATTGACAGACATGCGCTTATTTTTTGAACAATATTTTTTTACAAAACAAGACAAATCAATGACATGCAGCGTGCTGATTTTTATGATGAATTGATGAAAAATGCAGTCGGGTTAAGGTTTTGAAGCATGTTAAACGCAGCCAGATATTTACCCTGCTGCGTTATGCGGGTATCTTACGCCGCTGCTTAAAGGAGAATGCTATGTCCGCCCAGAAACCGGGGTTACACCCGCGCAATCGTCATCACAGTCGCTACGATCTCGCCACGCTTTGTCAGGTGAATCCTGAACTGGCGCAATTCCTTACGCTTACCCCTGCCGGTGAGCAAAGCGTTGACTTCGCCAATCCGCTGGCAGTGAAGGCGCTCAACAAGGCGCTGTTGGCACATTTTTATGCTGTGGCGAGCTGGGATATCCCTGACGGTTTTCTCTGCCCACCGGTGCCGGGTCGGGCAGATTATATTCATCATCTTGCTGATTTACTGGCTGAGGCAAGCGGAACAATTCCAGCCAATGCCAGCATTCTGGATATCGGTGTTGGTGCAAATTGTATTTATCCGCTGATTGGTGTGCATGAATATGGCTGGCGTTTTACTGGTACAGAAACTAACAGCCAGGCATTAAGCAGCGCGCAGGCGATCATCAGCGCCAATCCGGGTCTTAACCGCGCTATCCGCCTGCGTCGGCAAAAGGATACCGGCGCCATTTTTAACGGCATCATCCACAAAAACGAGCAATACGACGCAACCTTGTGCAACCCACCGTTCCATGACTCCGCAGCAGCAGCGCGTGCCGGCAGCGAACGCAAACGGCGTAACCTGGGGCTGGACAGAGATAACGCGCTGAACTTTGGCGGTCAGCAACAGGAGCTGTGGTGTGAAGGTGGCGAAGTGGCCTTTATCAAAAAGATGATTGAAGAGAGTAAAGGCTTTGCGAAGCAGGTGATGTGGTTTACCTCGCTGGTATCTCGTGGCGAAAACTTACCGCCGTTGTATCGTGCTCTGACGGATGTTGGCGCGGTGAAAGTGGTCAAAAAAGAGATGGCCCAGGGGCAAAAACAGAGTCGCTTTATTGCCTGGACCTTTATGAACGACGAACAGCGCCGTCGTTTTGTCAATCGCCAGCGTTAAAGCGTAGGCTCCCCCGATGGCAGTGGTGCTACCGGGGGCGTTCCCGGCAGCACCTGATAAGTTTGCACCGGCGCACGAACACCAGCCTGGTCGAAATGTTTTTTCACCTGGCTGTCGAGGGCAAATCTCACCGTCCACTGTTTGAGCGGCAGCGTGGTAAACGAAACACGCAGCGTAAACGCGGTATTGCTTAAGCCGACAATACCGGCAAAGTTCGGTTCACCAATAATCAGCCCGCGAATTTCTTCATTTTCCATCACCGCCGCTACGGCATCCTTCAGCGCCTGATTGGCTTTATCGGCATCCTCATGCCGATCGACATCATAGTTTGCTACCACCGAACCAATGCCACGGACGAAGTTAGCAAAGGTGGTTATCGAAGACCACGGAATGATGTGATACGCACCGGTATCCTGACGCACGCCCACGGAGCGAATCGACATCCGTTCCACCGTGCCGGTCAACGGCCCGATGGTAACCAAATCTCCAGTGTTCATACCGTTTTCAAACTGAATGAACACGCCGGTAATAATATCTTTCACCAGCGTTTGCGAACCAAACGAGATAGCCAGACCTAATGCCCCGGCACCTGCCAGCAGCGGCGCGATATTGACGCCGATTTCCGACAACACAATCATGATGGTGATGGTGCTGATAATCACCGCCAGCGCATTGCGAAACAGTGTCAGCAGGGTACGCGTGCGGGCGCTGGGCAGCGGGCGACCGTGAATATCCGAAGCCAGCCGGTTTTCGATCAAACTGGCGAGCACCGTCCAGCCAACCGCCGAGAAGAAAAGGATGAGCGCGATACGGATCAGGATATCCACGGTTTTCTGTCCCGCGCCGTTTTGCAGCCAGTTCCAGAAATCGAACAGCCCCCAGGCGCTGAGCAGCAACATTACCGCCACGCACACCGTCAGAATACGTGCCGTTTTCAGTGCTGCTGATAGCCAGCCGTTCAGCCGTTTTTGCAGCTCCGGATAGTTACGCTGAGTATGTGGCGAGAGAGTGATGGTCTTCGCCAGCCAGCGGGAAAACATACCGGAAACAAACGCCGCGATACCAATAATCGCCAGACTGCGCACCGTTGCGCCCATCATAAATTTCAGGCTGTTTCCTGGATCGAACAACGAAAAGAAAAACAGCACAATAAAATAGGCGCTTGCCAGCCAGTGCCACACCAGCGCAAAGGCGCGGATAAACAGGCTGAAGAATGCCAGCGAGTGCTCCGCGAAGTTGAGCAAATGCTGGGTAATCTCTTTTTTATTACGAAAGATCAGATACAGCGCCCAGACGGTCATGCACAGCATGATTATCACGTTTGCCAGCGCCCCAATTTGCACATTCACCTGATTAGAGATAATCGGCACTGCCACAATCAGTCCATAACCAATCAGACTGCTTAACCAGCTAAGACGGCGGCACCAGTAGCGGGCGCTTTCATCCTGAATATTGAACGGGCGCAGCTCTGCCACGTTCGGGCAGAAAATCAGGCGTAAAACAGCTTTGAAAAATTCAATCAGAGCGAAAGCATTGAGAAACAGGCTTTGTTGAAAAGCGATGGTTTTGCTACCGGCGTTGAGGTTGTCGCTTAGTACCTGGCCGACAAATAACGTCAGAGCCAGCAACAGCAAATCGATAATAAACGCCCCGATAATCATCGCTGGAAGCTGCAACCAGTTACTGCTCTCACGGTTTTTTTGCCGCGCCCACTGACCCATTTTGCGATACAGCGGTAGCGCGCACAGGCGAATCAGCCAGTAAAAACCAAACACCAGCACCGCGAGCATTGAAAAATGGGTCAGCGCGTTGTTGAAGGTTTGCGGGTTAAAGGGTTTATGCGGGGAGCCAGTGATATTGCGGTAAAGTTGCCCGAAGCGCGCGGAGAGGGCTTCGCCATAATGGCGGCTGATTTCAGTCACCTTTTGCAGCACGGTTTGCTCTTCAACCAGCGTCGGCGGCACGATTTTCGGTACGGGGTCTGCGGGGGGCGTGGCGGCAACGGTGCGTAGCTGGTCGATCAACTCTTTGCGCGAGGTGTCATTATCCAGCACATCCGCCAGTGCGCCATAGGCCGCTTTTTTTTGTTCGATATCCGGTTCCGGAGCCGGTTCGGAGGTTGAATCTGTTGTTGCTGTGGTTGTTACGCCGGGTATGGACACCGCGTGGGCAGGTGCGCCCAGCAGGCAGATGAGGATGAACAGAATCCACCGCATGACTCCTCCAGTGAGAAAACAGAGCAAAAAGATAAGTATAGATGCTGGGGGAGGGGCGATTTGAAATGAGAGGAATCTGGTGTTCCTCCCTTTCAGGGGAAAGGGAGGCTGAGAAGTTAAGAGACGTGCTGTAAAAATTCCTGCAAACGCTGGCTCGGCGGGTTTTTGATCAACACCTGAGGATCACCATCTTCCGCAATCCGGCCTTTATCAATAAAGATCAGACGTGAAGCCACTTTCTCAGCAAAACCGATTTCGTGGGTCACAATCACCATCGTCATGCCTTCTTCTGCCAGATCCTGCATAACCTTCAGCACTTCATGGCGCAGTTCCGGGTCAAGAGCGGAAGTCGGTTCATCGAACAGCATCATTTTCGGTTTTACCGCCAGCGCACGGGCAATCGCCACACGCTGTTGCTGACCACCAGAAAGTTCGGAAGGGTAGTGATGTGCGCGTTCTGCCAGACCGACCTTCGCCAGCAGCTCACGTGCCAGTTTTTCCGCCTCTTCTTTGTTTGCGCCACGCACGCGTAGCGGACCAAACATCACGTTTTCCAGCGCCGTCAGGTGCGGGAAGAGGTAAAATTGCTGGAACACCATGCCCGCTTCCTGGCGAATCAGACGCTCGTCAACTTTCGGATCGTTAACCTTCAGACCATCGACAATCAGATCACCAGAGGTAATTTCTTCCAGTTTGTTGATGCAGCGCAGCAGGGTTGATTTACCGGAACCAGAAGGCCCGATAATCACCACCACTTCGCCCTGAGCAATGTTCAAATCGATATTGTGCAGCACCTGGGTAGGACCAAAATGCTTGGAGACGTTTTTAAATTCAATCACAGGATTTTCATCCTTCTTTCCAGACGACGCAGAATAAAGCTCAGCACCAGGGTAATAATCAGATAGAACACCGCCACGGCGCTCCAGATCTCAAGGGCGCGGAAGTTACCGGCAATAATTTCTTGCCCCTGACGGGTCAGCTCCGCCACGCCGATAACAATAAACAGCGAGGTGTCTTTAATGCTGATGATCCACTGGTTGCCCAGCGGCGGCAGCATACGGCGCAGTGCCAGAGGTAAAATGACGTAGCGAATGGTTTCCCAACGTGAAAGACCAAGTGCCAGCCCGGCTTCACGGAAACCTTTGTGGATTGACAGCACTGCACCACGCGTGATTTCCGCAATGTATGCGCCGGAGTTGATCATGATGGTGACCACCGCCGCAGTAAACGGGTCGATGCGTAAGTCGTTAAACGCCATCGGCAGGGCGAAGTAGATAAACATCACCTGGACGACGATAGGTGTGCCGCGAATCACTTCAATAAAGACTAACGCGACGTGGTTGGCTATCCAACCGCCAAAGGTGCGTGCAAAACCTGCCGCCAGTCCGATCACCAGGCCGCCAGCCAGACCGAGGATCGAAATCCACAGGGTCATTTTGGCGCCTTCAATCAGAAGCGGAATGGCAGGCCAGATGGCACTCCAGTCAAACTGCATATGTTGTTCCTGTTACCGTGGTGTAAATAATCAAATTCAGGGTAATTAATGACGTTGGAGCAAGCCTGTGCCCTCACCCTAATCCTCTCCCCAGAGGGGAGAGGGGACTGTCCGTGCGCTTTACAGGCGTGGTGTTATTATTTCGGTTCTGTACCGAACCATTTTTTGTAGATTTCGTTGTAAGTTCCGTTTTCGCGCAGGGTTTTCAACGCGCCGTTGACTTTATCACGCAGCTCGTCGCTACCTTTCGGGAAAGCAATACCGTATTGCTGTGCTTCCAGAGAGTCACCCACCGCTTTGAACTGGCCGTTACCAGCGGTTTTGATGAAGTAAAGAATGTTTGGTGTATCGTGCAGGACGGCGTCTGCGCGGTTAGTACCCAGTTCCATATAGGCGTTATCGATGTTCGGGAACTGTCGCAGATCTTTGGTTTTGATGTTCGTCTTCGCGTAATCAACGGAGCCAGTGCCGCTCTTCACAGCAACCACTTTACCGTCGAGATCTTTCACGCTTTTCACATCGTTGTTGTTCGCTTTCACCATCACTAACAGACCGCTTTTGTAGTAGCCGTCAGAGAAATCGATCGCTTTTTTACGCTCGTCGGTGATAGTGATGCCCGCCAGCGCCAGATCGACGTTTTTGGTTTGCAGCGCCGGAATGATACCGCTGAAATCCATCGGTTTCAGTTCGTAATCCAGCTTCAGTTCTTTGGCGATTGCCGCCCACAGATCAACATCAAAGCCCACGTATTTGTCGCCCTGTTTAAATTCAAACGGAACGAAAGCGGTATCTGTCGCGACAACTAATTTTTTATCTGCGGCATGGGAAGAAACCGCAAAAGCCAGGGTCAGTGCTGCCAGTGAAACTTTTAATACAGACTTCATAGCATTTCCTTTTTTCTATCCACGGGACGATCCCCTGCGTAACATTTACCTATATGAAAAAATCGTGCCAGTTTTGCAACTCGTTGATTTTTCGAGAGGCGATGAAAACGGATTGCACGATTTATGAGGCAACACCGTTAGATTGCACCATTATGGGGCGCCAAAGTGGTGCGCTAAAATAGTGCAGTCAACACAGTGATTATTTAGCGTAAATCCTGATGAAAAAACAATCTTTATGTAACGATTGTGTGATGATGTTGATACAAAAAATTTACTTTGCCAGGCTGGAAGGGCAGTTGGATGCACTAAAAAAGTGCGTAGAGACGAGGCATCAAAAAAAACGGCCCCCTTTCAGGAAGCCGCTTTTATTGCCTGCTAACGTTTTGAACCATCAGCGGCGGTGTTATTCGATGTTAGATTCGATAAACCACAGGAATTTATCCAGGTCGCGGGAGGCGGCAGTCAGGATATCTGCAGTATCATCATCTTTTGCTTCACCGATGGCTTTACGTACATCATTGGCGACAATTGCATAACGATCCGCCAGCTCTTTCAGGTGATCCTGAACGTTGTGGATGTCCAGCGGGTAGCTTTTCAGCGGTGTTTTGCTATTGATAACTTGAGTGGTGCCAAGGGCAACGCCGCCCAGTTGTACCGCGCGTTCAGCCATGGTATCCAGATGATCGATCAGAGCGGTACGGAAGCCATCCAGCATTTCATGTACGGCAATGAAGTTAGCGCCGCGCATATTCCAGTGTGCCTGTTTGGTAATCAACGAAAGATCAATAAACTGGATAACCTGACGATTCAGCAACTCTACTGTCGCTTTTTTCTCGCTGTCAGAGACATCGTTGCGGGTATAAAGCAGATTGGTCGCTTTTGATTTAACTAATTTAGCGGTACTCATAATTTCATATCCTCTTGATGTTATGTCCCAGTAATTAACGAGACTAAGTATAGCACCGGCTATGTGTTCCGCTATTCTGGCTGTTCCTATCACACTAATAGTGGTAACAAGCGTGAAAGATAAAACCGACGAAAATACAGTGGCTTATATATTCAAATAAGAACGATTCTTATTTATTTGTTCACCAGGAATTTTCGGAATAAATATGCTTTTGTGTAGTCAGATATATAAGGATGTGGCAGGTGAAAATTAGCGAAATATTCTGCATGGTTATGCATAACCATGCAGAATTGTAAATTTAATTAATATCTATTTCTTCTATTTTGCTCTCTTTGCGTGCTGTCAGCGTGGAGCCCATTGAAGCCGCGATGATAGCGCCGAGCGCCAGAATCTGTATTGGCGTCAGCATCTCACCGAGGAAAATCATCCCGGAAATGGCAGCCAGTGCCGGTTCCATGCTCATCAGCGTACCAAATGTCCGCGTCGGCAAACGGGTGAGGGCAATCATCTCCAGCGAGTAGGGCAGAGCGGTCGAGAGAATTGCGACAGCTAAACCTAATGGAACAACCGACCAATGCCAGAGAGCCTCTCCAGCCTGTAACGCACCGATTGGCACGAAAATTAATGCCGCAATCAGCGAACCGATCGCCACCGTCGCAGGGCCGTGTTCAGCACCGGCACGTTGCCCACTTAATATGTAGATAGCCCAACAAGCACCGGCACCGAGCGCCAGCGCACAGCCGGTTAAATCGACATGGGAAACATCTTGCCCCAGCGGCAGCAGGAACCACAGACCGAGCACTGCCAGCAAAACCCATACGAAATCTACCGGGCGACGAGAGGAGAACAGCGCCACCGCCAGTGGCCCGGTGAACTCCAGCGCAACTGCAATTCCCAGAGGTACAGTCTGAATAGAGAGATAAAAGAGATAGTTCATCCCACCCAGAGATACACCGTAAAACAACAGCGGCAACCGTTGTTCTCGGGCAAAACGCAGCCGCCACGGTTTAAAGAATGCGACAAGAATCAATGTTCCCAGCGCAAGGCGCAGTGCAGTCACTCCAGGCGCGCCAACCAGTGGAAAAAGTGATTTTGCTAATGAAGCCCCACCCTGAATAGACGCCATGGCAACGAGCAATATGACTATTGGTAACCAGACCGGCATTTTACGTAATGACCCTGGCATCTTTTCTCCCATAAAGTTGTATAGCAAGGTAAAGCGTGGAGTGTACTGGATGTACCAGTGGCTGGTTGAGCATTTGTTGAAAAATTTTTCCCCATTTTGGCTAAAATGCGCCAGGATTGATGGATTCATCAGTTTGCTGATTAAGAATAATCTGGATGAGAGAGTGTGAATATATGCGTAATACTTACGCTATTCACTGAAAAAGTGATTTAAATTTAGATGGATAGCGGCAAATGGAAACGTTCTGTTACACGAAATGGCCCGTTAGACATCACAAATCGCGAAGAGTTTCCCATTAATTTTTGATATATTTAAAACTTAGGACTTATTTGAATCACATTTGAGGTGGTTATGAAAAAAATTGCATGTCTTTCAGCACTGGCCGCAGTTCTGGCTTTCACCGCAGGTACTTCCGTAGCTGCTACTTCTACCGTAACTGGTGGTTATGCACAGAGCGACGCTCAGGGCAAAATGAACAAAATGGGCGGTTTCAACCTGAAATACCGCTATGAAGAAGACAACAGCCCGCTGGGTGTGATCGGTTCTTTCACTTACACCGAGAAAAGCCGTACTGCAAGCTCTGGTGACTACAACAAAACCCAGTACTACGGCATCACTGCTGGTCCGGCTTACCGCATTAACGACTGGGCAAGCATCTACGGTGTAGTGGGTGTGGGCTATGGTAAATTCCAGACCACTGAATACCCGATCTACAAACATGACACCAGCGACTACGGCTTCTCCTACGGCGCGGGTCTGCAGTTCAACCCAATCGAAAACGTTGCTCTGGACTTCTCTTACGAGCAGAGCCGTATTCGTAACGTTGACGTAGGCACCTGGATTGCCGGTGTTGGTTACCGCTTCTAATCACTTCGGTGATATAAAAAATCCGCCTCTCGGGGCGGATTTTTTTATCTTAAGATTTGGGATCGAATATATCGGTTCCGAGATGGTTGTAATCCACCTTCTGTAACTGGAAGTTAGTGATGTATATCGGCCCGACTTTCTTCTCAGAGATAAACGGGTAATTGATGTTGATCTCCTTCGCTTTAATCCCTGTCCATTGAGAGAAAAAACCTAAGAAGTCATTGGCTGAACGGCGGGCTTTAATTATCCGGTGCGCTTTATCGTCGCTGGAAATGACCATAAAAGGCACCTGGAAATTTTGCTGATATTTATCGTCATGAGCCAGATATTGCACTTCTTTACCGCGTTCTTTAAAGGCCAGACCGTGGTCAGAAAAGTAAACCAGCGAGAAACTGCTACCGCTGTTGCGTAACTGGTCATAGAGTTTGCGCAGTAAATCGTCCGTTTGCGTCATGGTGTAGAGATAGCACGACGTCTCTTTCGATTGCACAAAGGTTTCGTATTTGCCTTGTGTCCGGTCGCAGGCCTGCGGATGTGAGCCCATCAGATGCAAAACAATCAGTTGCGGTTGCGAGTGTTCTTGCGCCAGCACCTGAGCGGTCATGTCCAGTAACGCTTCGTCTTTGGTGTTCTTATCTGCTTCAAAATTACCTTCTTTCAGGAAGTGCACTTCATCTGCACGTTTAGCAATGCTGGCGATGGCGGTATCGTACTCACCAATTTGTCCCTGATTGGAAAACCACCAGGTCTGAAAACCTGCGCGGTTGGCAAGGGTGACAAAGTTATCCTGAAATTGTGGCTTGCCATCGACGACGCGGTTAAGCGTTAAGCCAAGCGATTTTTGCGTGGAGCCGCTGGCGGCAATGTAGTCAGCGAAGATCAGACCGTTAACGCTGCTGGCAAACGGGGTGTTGTTCCAGTGACCGCCAAAGGCACCGAGAGCGTCGCGACGTGCGCTTTCACCGATCACCACCACATAGGTCTGATATTTCGGTTTAACTGCAGTAACCGTCCAGGTATCTTTCATCCCGGAAAGTTTTGCCATCCGCTCTTGCTCTTCAATCACCTCGTTATTGTTGACGATGACATCCTTAGCGAAACGAAATACCGGATAGCCAGTATCCTTCAATTTAAATACGCCGCCCCAGGCCAGGTTTTGCGCGGGGGCAACAAAAAAAGTCGCCACGCTGAATACCAGACACAGGCTGTCGAATTTACTCCAGCGCGTTTTTTCACTCTCTTTTTTTCGCCGGACAGCTATCACGCCGAGCGCAAAAATAAATAAGCCGACCAGATAGCTGTACCACGGAAAAATCGTCAGGATTTCAGTTGACTCTTCCATATTGGTGGAGTGCAGGGCCAGCAAGGTATTGAAGTTAGGCGCGCCGTAGGCCTGAGCAAAAGGGAAATAACAGGCTGCCACTAACGAACTGACGCCAACCAGGACTTTTTGCACGCGAGGCAATGTCCGCCATAGCAAAAGCAAAATAGCCGTAAACGCGGCGGTGTAGAGAAAACTGAAGGGATAGCCTAAGCCGAGATTAATTAATAGCGACTGTAAAAAGTAGAACGCAGTCCACGGGCTAAATACCCGGCTACGGGTAACAAGCGATTCTTTGAGGGTTAAATTCATATGCCACTATCGTAACAAACGCCATGTGCTTACCCTGGCGTCAAGGGTCAATACCTGCAAGAGTGCGTGAAGAGGGGAAAAGGGTCCGCATCCGCGAGCCGCAATATACGCAGGGCTGCAAGAAGATAGAGCGAGCCGCCGTTCAGGTCAACTACTGACGAACCAATCTTTTGCGAAGGGGATTGCAAATCCGACAAAAAGTGGGGGTTTTCAGGCAGAAACTATTTATGCCTGCAATAAAGCAGGAGTGAAGCGGCGTACCGCGACGCCGCTATTTATCGGAAGGTTTATCCTGCTGCGGTTTATTGTTGACCATATCGCACAACATAGAGAGCAGCATTAACCGTACTTTAAAGGGAGAATGACTAAACACGCGCATACACCTCTTGAACTCATTCATAAGACCTCCTGACTTGCTAATCCCGTCGATCCATGAGGGATGATTGCATTACATACAGATATAGCACAGGCTATATTATATAGCTATTGCTAAAACGTTAATTTTTTGTGCCTTCGCAACTCTGGTTTACAATGTGCGCACGAAATGAGAACGCTATATATGTGTCACCATAATGAGGAAGCACAATGAGTCGTCGCGCAGGTACGCCAACAGCAAAAAAAGTGACGCAGTTAGTGAACGTGGAAGAACACGTTGAAGGGTTTCGCCAGGTCAGAGAAGCGCATCGCCGTGAACTTATTGACGATTATGTTGAGCTGATATCTGACCTGATAAGAGAAGTGGGGGAAGCCCGTCAGGTGGACATGGCTGCTCGTCTGGGCGTTTCGCAACCGACGGTGGCTAAAATGCTTAAGCGGCTGGCAACCATGGGACTGATTGAGATGATCCCGTGGCGTGGTGTGTTTTTAACGGCGGAAGGGGAGAAGCTGGCGCAGGAAAGCCGCGAGCGCCATCAGATAGTCGAAAATTTCTTGCTGGTGTTGGGCGTCAGCCCGGAAATTGCCCGTCGTGACGCGGAGGGTATGGAACACCATGTGAGTGAAGAGACGCTGGACGCCTTTCGTTTGTTTACCCAGAAACACGGTGCCAAATGAGCCTGCCTTTTTTACGCACGCTGCAAGGCGATCGCTTTTTTCAGTTATTAATTCTCGTTGGTATCGGATTAAGTTTTTTTGTTCCCTTTGCGCCGAAATCCTGGCCTGCTGCTATCGACTGGCACACCATCATTACTTTAAGTGGCCTGATGCTGCTGACCAAAGGTGTTGAATTAAGCGGTTATTTTGATGTGCTGGGGCGCAAAATGGTGCGCCGTTTTGCTACTGAGCGTCGGCTGGCGATGTTTATGGTACTGGCGGCGGCGCTGCTTTCTACCTTTCTGACCAACGATGTCGCGCTGTTTATTGTTGTCCCGCTGACCATCACGCTGAAAAGACTGTGTGAGATCCCGGTTAATCGGCTGATTATTTTTGAGGCGCTGGCAGTGAATGCCGGATCGCTGCTGACGCCGATTGGTAATCCGCAAAATATCCTTATCTGGGGACGTTCGGGTCTTTCGTTTGCCGGTTTTATTGCACAGATGGCACCGCTGGCTGGTGCGATGATGCTGACATTGCTGCTGCTGTGCTGGTGTTGTTTTCCTGGAAAGGCGCTGCAATATCATACGGGGACGCAAACGCCGGAGTGGAAACCACGGCTGGTGTGGAGTTGTCTGGGGCTGTATATCGTCTTCCTTACGGCGCTGGAGTTGAAACAAGAGCTGTGGGGGCTGGTGATTGTGGCGGCGGGCTTTGCGCTGCTGGCACGTCGCGTGGTGCTCAGTGTGGACTGGACGTTGCTGCTGGTGTTTATGGCGATGTTTATTGACGTCCATTTACTGACCCAGCTTCCGGCGTTGCAAGGCGTGTTGAGTAACGTGAGTCATTTATCCGAACCCGGATTATGGGTAACGGCGATTGGTTTATCGCAGGTGATCAGTAACGTGCCGAGTACTATTTTGCTGCTGAACTATGTGCCGCCGTCGTTGCTGCTGGCATGGGCGGTTAACGTAGGTGGTTTTGGCTTGTTACCGGGATCGCTGGCAAATTTGATTGCGCTACGGATGGCGAACGATCGTCGTATCTGGTGGCGTTTCCATCTTTATTCGATACCAATGCTGTTGTGGGCGGCGCTGGTAGGATACGTTTTGTTAGTTATGCTCCCGGCAGTGTAAGAGCTGGCAAATAAAAAGGCGGATTATGAGTCCGCCTTGTGCTTTAAGTTTTAAAGATTAATTCAGACGAACCGGCATCCCGGAACGGTTTTGAATAGCCTGATCCAGAACAGCCTGGTCAACATCTGGCTGACCGGTCACTGTCTGCACGCTCTTGGTTAGCGTAATTGGCACAATTTCCTGACCTTCAAACTGAGCTTCGGTCGTAGACAGCGGATTATGGACTTCAATATAACGGCTGCCGTCCGGCTCGGTGGTGGCTTTTACCGGCTCATCAATAAACTGTACGCGAGTACCGACCGGCACTTTCTCGAACAGGAATTTGATGTCTTCGTTACGCAGACGCACACAACCGTGGCTTACGCGCAGGCCGATACCAAAGTTGGCGTTGGTGCCGTGGATAGCGTACAGGCGACCGATATACAGTGCATACAGTCCCATCGGGTTATCCGGGCCAGCCGGAACGACAGCCGGAAGCGGTTCGCCCGCAGCGCGGTATTCTGCATGCATTTTAGCGGTCGGCGTCCAGGTCGGGCCTGCTTTCTTACGCTCTACTTTGGTGGTCCAGTTGATAGGCGTGTCTTTACCTAACTGACCAATGCCGATCGGCAGTACGATAACGGTGTTAGTCCCTTTCGGATAGTAATACAGACGCATCTCTGCGCTGTTAATCACAATGCCTTCATGAACAGTGTCCGGCAGGATCAGTTGCTGCGGGATGTTCAGTACGGTGCCGCCTTTCGGCAGGAAGGTATCCACACCAGGGTTCGCTTCCATCATATTGGAAAGCCCCATCTGATACTCAGCCGCAAAGTACTCCAGCGGCTGAGAGTTACCTTCAGGGATAGTGATCACCTGATTCTGACCAACCAGGCGACTCCCGTCGGTTGGCAGAGGATAAGTTACCGCTGAAGCGGTACTGCAAAAGCCGACAACAGCGAAGGCCGCTGCGAATAACGTTTTCAATTTCATATTCATGTTAAGCGAGATTTCGTGCCTGGCAGGCCATTAGGTTGAGAATATTAGAGTATTGGAAGCGCATTATATGTTCATTCCAGCTAACAGTGAAATCAGATGTGTACGAAATCACATTTTTTGCCTTTGGGAAGAGTGTAGACCTTAAGCGGGGGACGGGATCTTCTTTCAGATTTATGGCATAATGCGCGGTTTGTCATATCTCTTTTCAGGATACGCCTGTGTTAGTTTCCAGTAACGTCACCATGCAGTTCGGCAGTAAGCCGTTGTTTGAAAACATTTCCGTCAAATTTGGCGGCGGCAACCGTTACGGCCTGATTGGCGCGAACGGTAGTGGTAAATCCACCTTTATGAAGATTCTCGGCGGCGACTTAGAGCCGACGCTGGGTAACGTTTCCCTCGATCCCAACGAGCGCATTGGTAAACTGCGTCAGGATCAATTTGCCTTTGAAGAGTTCACCGTGCTGGATACGGTGATCATGGGGCATAAAGAGTTGTGGGAAGTGAAGCAGGAGCGCGACCGCATCTATGCTTTGCCGGAAATGAGCGAAGAAGATGGCTATAAAGTTGCCGATCTGGAAGTGAAATACGGCGAAATGGACGGTTACTCTGCGGAAGCTCGCGCTGGTGAACTGTTGCTTGGCGTGGGAATTCCAGTGGAACAACACTACGGCCCGATGAGTGAAGTTGCTCCCGGCTGGAAGCTGCGTGTGCTGCTGGCGCAGGCGCTGTTTGCTGATCCGGACATTCTTCTGCTCGACGAACCAACCAACAACCTCGACATCGATACCATTCGCTGGCTGGAGCAGGTGCTGAACGAGCGTGACAGTACCATGATTATCATCTCGCACGACCGTCACTTCCTGAACATGGTTTGTACCCACATGGCGGATCTGGATTACGGCGAACTGCGCGTTTATCCGGGCAACTACGATGAGTACATGACGGCGGCGACTCAGGCACGCGAACGTCTGCTGGCTGATAACGCCAAGAAGAAAGCGCAGATTGCCGAGCTGCAATCTTTCGTTAGCCGCTTTAGCGCCAACGCCTCGAAATCTCGTCAGGCAACTTCGCGTGCGCGTCAGATTGATAAAATCAAACTGGAAGAGGTGAAAGCCTCCAGCCGTCAGAACCCGTTCATCCGTTTTGAGCAGGATAAGAAACTGTTCCGTAACGCGCTGGAAGTGGAAGGGCTGACCAAAGGGTTTGATAACGGTCCGCTGTTTAAAAATCTCAACCTGCTGCTGGAAGTGGGTGAAAAGCTGGCGGTACTCGGCACCAACGGCGTCGGTAAATCGACCTTGCTGAAAACGCTGGTGGGTGATCTGGAACCGGATAGTGGCACCGTAAAATGGTCAGAGAACGCGCGCATTGGTTACTACGCGCAGGATCACGAATATGAGTTCGATAATGACCTGACCGTGTTTGAATGGATGAGCCAGTGGAAGCAGGAAGGCGATGACGAGCAGGCGGTGCGCAGCATTCTCGGTCGCTTATTGTTCAGTCAGGATGACATCAAAAAGCCTGCCAAAGTGCTTTCCGGTGGTGAAAAAGGCCGTATGTTGTTTGGTAAGTTAATGATGCAGAAACCGAACATTCTGATCATGGACGAACCGACCAACCACCTGGATATGGAATCCATCGAGTCACTGAACATGGCGCTGGAACTGTATCAGGGCACGCTGATCTTTGTTTCACACGACCGTGAGTTCGTAAGCTCCCTGGCGACCCGCATTCTGGAAATCACCCCGGAACGCGTGATCGACTTTAGCGGTAATTACGAAGATTACCTGCGTAGTAAAGGGATCGAGTAAGTTATTGTCAGTAGCCCTGGAAATGTCAGGGCTACTGATGACAAATGCAAGATTGTTATCAGGCCTACGTAGACCCTGCAATATATTGAATCTGAAGGGCTTTGTAGGCCGGATAAGGCGTTAACGCCGCATCCGGCATGAAGAAAGCGCACTTTGTCAGCAATCTGAGCAACATCGAACCGACTTCCTTAACCTCACATCAATTCACTTCCACTAATCCATCACCTCTCAAACATCCATGCCCAGCGCGCGTTTACCGTGAACGTTCAGATCCTCCAGCGTAAAACGACCTTGCCAGTTTGTTTCATAATCTTCACGCGGGAAATCCCCCGGCGAGATGCCTTTTTCCAGTGCCTCTTTGACCTTGTGCGCATAAGCCCGGTTCTTCTCGCACATCGGCGCGGCAGGAATATACATCACGTTCCCCCAGCCCTGTTGATTGTCTACCGGTGCGACACAGTGGATCACATCGCAGTGCCACCAGACAGAATCCCCCGCTGTTATTGCCGGAATTGACGTTAGTGCTTTCATCAATAAGGGGTGCCATTTTTCAGAAACAGGCAGAACTTTACCAGGCGCGACTCCGCACAGCTCGTCGTCCGGCACGTCATCCAACAGCGGGCGTAATAAAACATACGCCATCGCTTCCGGGATCGGCACCACATGCAACAACCCCTGGCCTGGTAACATATCGGAAAGTGCCGTCCAGCCCTGGAACGTGCGGAACACGGAACATTTGGTAGTGTTATCGACGGTGTATTCTTCTACATCGGTACGGTGTGCTGCATCCCACGGATCGTAATCATCAAAATTACCGTTGAAAACATGAGCAAAAACGCGCTGATAAGCAGGTAATAACCAGCGTTCCAGGGCACCAGAATCGGTGTGAGCGCCCAGGCCTTTGGACGTCGTGCCCGGTGGGCGACGGCGGATCCTGTCTGGATAGATCACGCTGACATCGGGATCAAACCATTGTTTGCCGCTGCTTTCAGACTTCCACAGGCGGTTAAGGAAAGATTGCACCGCAGCCATATTGTCGCTCTGCCGCGCCTGCATCTGTGCCTGTGACCAGTAAATGGGATAGATTTCGGGGCGAGACGCCTCCAGCGAGCCGAAAAAGCTGTCACCGGGACCTTTATAAACATCATCAAAGTGATTGGCATCAAGGTAGTTGAGCATTGCGCGATCCCACGCCAGCGCCTGCTCGCGGGGGAAATGGCCTTTTATTACCGCGCAGCCGCGACGTTTTATCTCATTGCGCGTGGCTTCACTCACTGTACCTGCTGCAATGTCGCTATAAGGAACTTCCGGCCAAACCGGCAGTCCTTGCGCTTTCAGTGCGTCTATTTCTGCTACACGCGCTTCGATTTTTGCAGAGAGTTTATCGAAGACCTGTTGTACATCGCCGATCTGTTTTCGCAGCTCCGCTTTCATCTCACGGATAGCTGTTTTTGCATCTGTTGGCAGCGTCTCATAGGTAAAAGTCATATCAACCTCACAACTTTCGTTCGAAAGTAAAAATGATTACGATTGATACTTTAAGTTAAAAATAAGTTAACGCAAGATGAAAATCTTGAGTTAGTGCACAAAGTGAGCAAAAAAGAGAGATGCCGGAGCGGTCACTCCGGCCGGGAGAAGATTACTTATTGAAAGGAGTGGTGCTACCCAGCACCGCCTGAATCACATTCAGCGCGCCTTCATGATTATTATCATCGGTAGCGTAACGGGCGATTTGTTTAATGTTTTCCGCAGCATTGCCCATTGCAAAGGAATAATGTGCCATTTTAAGCATCTCTGCGTCGTTACCGCTGTCGCCAATCGCTACCACATTTTGCGGCGACAGACCCCAGCGTTTTAACAACCGCGAAATACCATTTGCTTTATGCAGGCCGGGAATAATCAGGTCGATAAAACCCGCGCCACTGGTGACAGGTTTCATAATGCCATCGAGCGCAACGTGCAGTTTGTCGACAACCAGCGGGATTTGTTCATCCGGCAGGTTGAGCGAAAACTTAAAAAGCACGTCATCAATCTCCTGGTAATCCTTCACAGGTTTCAGTCGATGGTAGTGTTTTTCCATCAGTGCGACGAATGCTTCCGGCGCATTTTCACTGATGTATGCGCTTTGCAGACCACAGGCGACAAAATTGAGTTGTTTATCCTTCAGCAGTTCACCAATGACAATTCTGGATTCATGCCGGGTCAGTTCACCGTGGAACAACTGCTTGCCATGTTCGTAGACCAGCGCGCCATTTTCCGCGACAAAAGAGATTTCATCTTTTAGCTCAGGAAAGAAGGAAATAAGCTGGTAATACTGGTTACCACTGGCGACAACGAACTCAATGTCGCGCTTTTTCAGTTCCTGATACTGCGCCATAAAACGTGACTGGTTGTACATTTTGGCGTCGTTAAGAAAAGTACCGTCCATATCGCAAACGATAACTTTTACAGTCATAAAAGTGCTCCCGGCAATTAATGCAAACGCCACAGTGTAATGACAATGTGATGCGGAGCACAAACTAATTTCGAATGAAAGCGAGAGTAAAATTGATTTCGTGAATGTTTTAGCCCGGCGGCGACGCCGGGCTGAGGGGATTACAGCATGTGTTCAGTACGGGCGATGATATCGTCCTGTGCGTCAGGAGAGAGCGCGGTGAAGAAGGCGGAATAGCCCGCGACACGCACTACCAGATCGCGGTACTGATCAGGATGTTTTTTCGCTTCCAGCAATGTTTCTCGGGAAACAATGTTGTACTGAATATGCCAGCCTTTATGCACTTCGAAGAAGGTGCGCAGCAGGATCATCAGTTTCTGCTTGTCAGATTCGTTCTCCAGCGTCGCCGGGTTCAGTTTCTGATTGAGCAACACACCGCCGAGAATCGCTGCCGTAGGCAGTTTACCCACAGAGCCAATGACCGCCGTTGGGCCGAGATGGTCAGTACCGGAGGCCGGGCTTGCGCCTTCTGCCAGCGGGGTATGCGCTTTACGTCCGTCCGGCGTTGCCATCGTCTGCGCGCCAAACGGTACGTTGGCGGAAATAGATGATGTACCTGCGTAATAGTTGCCGCCAACTGGACCACGACCATAGCGCGGGTTATGGTACTGTTTCAGTTCGTCGATATAGGTCTGATAGGCGCGAGCCAGCAGCGTATCGACGCTATCATCATCGTTGCCATACTTCGGCGCGCCGTTAATCAGACGCTGACGCAGTTGCTCGTGAGTCAGACCTTCGAAGTCTTCCGCCAGTGCGGCAGCCAGTTGTTGCTGACCAATCGCACCCTGTTCAAATACCAGTTTTTTCACCGCCGCCAGGCTGTTGCCGAGGTTGGCAATACCAACCTGCAAGCCGGAAACCCAGTCATATTTCGCGCCGCCTTGCTTGATACTTTTCGCTCGCTCAATGCAGTCATCCACCAGCGCCGAGCAGAGAATATCGTGCACGTTCTCTTCCAGCATGGTGTCGACGACATATTCGATTTCGATTGATTTGCGGGTGTAGTAACCGATTTGCGTATCCCACGCGTCCATTACTTCATCGAAGTTGTTGAAGTTACCCGCTGACAACGCTTTTTCTTGTGGCAGGAACACTTTGCCGCTGGTGGCATCACGACCGCCTTCCAGCGCCGCCAGCATCACGCGGGCGAAGTTGATAAAGCTCATGCCGGTGCAGCGATAGCCCCATTTACCGCCGACGGCGGTTTCGATACAACCAATCGCTGCGTAATCGTAAGCGTCCTGCGGTTCAATACCGAGTTTGATAAATTCCGGGATCACGATTTCGTCGTTGTTGAACGCGGGCATCCCGAAGCCGCAGCGGATCACCTGTACACAGGCATCGAGGAAATCGTTACTCATTCCTGCATGGTAGCGCACGCTGAGGTTAGGCTGAGTGGAGCGCAGACGACCGCAGGATTCAAGGATCGCGTAAGAGAGCGGATTCACTGCGTCCATCGGTTGACCATCAACCAGATTTTGCCCACCAATGGTGACGTTCTGATACAGCGGGCTACCCGCAGAGGCTTTCGAGTGTGAGCCGGAGCGGATCTTGTTCACTTCCAGCAGTTTCAGCCAGCAGCTATGCAGCATCTCGATGGCGTGTTCGCGATCCAGCGTCTGGTTGAGTTCAACGTCGCGACGATAGTACGGATAGAGATACTGGTCCATACGACCAAACGAAACCGAGTGACCGTTAGATTCAATCTGCAAAATCAACTGGATGAAGTAGCACAGTTGCAGCGCCTGCCAGAAAGTCTGCGGCGGCTGGTGGGCGATAAGGTCGCAGTTTTCTGCTATCGCCAGCAGTTCATCACGACGGCTTTCGCGAGTTTCGGTGGCTGCCATTTCACGCGCCAGAGCAGCGAAACGTTCAATGTGTTCACTGACTGCCACCAGCACGATATCAATGGCTTTCAGGAACTGCTCGCCGTGTAAATCTTCCAGCACCGTCAGGTTGATACGTGAGCGACGCTCCGCCACTTTCTCGCGCAGACCATCAAGCCCTTTTTCCAGCAGCAGCGGGAAATTCACCGCCAGGTGCGCATCGCCGGAGGTCATATTGCCTTCTGCTTTAATGATACCGGTCGCCAGCAGGCCTTTTTGCTCATCGGTAAACATGCCGTAGCAGCGATCCTGTACCGTCTGACCGCGCCACCACGGGCACACTTCATGCAGAACGCGTTTGTTCTCTTCGCTCACCGCAAAACCAGCACCCGGACGATCCGCCAGATCATCAATCTCTTTTTCGATCCAGGAGACGGTATATTCCGGGAAGATCGGCGCGGCACGAACTTCGCTTGCCTGGTTGCCGATGATCAACTCATCGTGTTTGATCCAGATGGTGCGATTCGCCAGGTGATGTGCCAGTGCCAGTGCGCGACGTACCGGGATCGGCTTATCGAGATGTTGTTGATACATCTCGGTATAGTGCTGTGCGCGCTCGGTACAAACCGGCGGTTTCACAATATGCACCAGCGCATTTTTGTGCGCTTTAATGCGGTCGCTGAGCGTGTCCAGTTTCAGTGTTGTCATGGTTGTTATCCTCGTAAAGTCGCGGTTAACCCTTTCTGGCAGGCATACTGCTGGGCAAAGTCGAGCAGTTCTGGCGCATCAAGCGGTTTTTCCGGGGCGTCATAGGGCAGATTAAGTAAGTGATATTTGTTGATGCCCAGCGTGTGGTAGGGCAGGAAATGGATTTCGCCAACGTGCAGCTCGTCGGCGGCAAAATCGGTAATGGCTTTCACAGAGGTTTCATCGGCATTAAAGCCCTGAATCAGCGGCACGCGAATGATGATTTTTTTGCCCGCTGCGGCGAGTTTTTTCAGGTTATCCAGCACTCTGGCGGCGTTACCGTCGGTCCACTGTTTAAACGGCGCGTCGGCGACGTGTTTTAAATCGGCAAGAAACAGATCGATATAGGGCAGAGAAGGGGCGATATATTTCCACGGCACATGCAGGCAGGTTTCTACCGCAGTATGAATGCCTGCCTCGTGGCTGGCTTGCAGTAGCGCCATCGCCATTTCCGGCTGCATAAACGGTTCACCGCCAGAAAGCGTTAATCCGCCGCCGCTGCGATCGTAAAACGGTTTATCGCGCAGAACGGTCGCCATGATCTCCTCAACGCTTTTCACTTCGCCGCACACGGTTAACGCCTGTGTCGGGCAGCAGTCGGTTAACGCCGTCAGATGTTCAGGGGTTAACTTTTCCCGATGGATAAGCAGGCCATTCAGCGTGCGCTCAATCACTTCCGGGGCGGCCTTAGCACACAGCTCGCAGCCCTCCAGGCACAGACGCGCGTCATACAGCAGATCCTGCGTGCGGGCGCGGCTTTCTGGGTTCTGACACCAGCGGCAACCCAGCGAGCAACCTTTCAGAAAAACCACTGTGCGAATGCCGGGACCGTCGTGGGTCGAGTAGCGTTGAATATTGAAGATCATAGATGCCTCTCTGTTTCGTTCAAACATTAAATTACTTTCGAATGAAAGTTATGTTGATGTGCGTCAACTGTTCAGAGAGTTTTCTCGTGGTAGTCTGGTTTCAGACAAAAGTACATTTTGAGGATGGTTATGGAACTGTATCTGGATACTTCAGACGTTGCTGCAGTGAAGGCGCTGGCGCGCGTTTTTCCGCTGGCGGGTGTGACCACTAACCCAAGCATTATCGCTGCGGGTAAAAAAACGCTGGACGTTGTGCTTCCGGAACTTCATGAAGCGATGGGCGGTCAGGGGCGTTTGTTTGCCCAGGTAATGGCTACCACTGCTGAAGGCATGGTGAACGATGCACGCAAACTGCGTTCTATCATTGCGGATATCGTGGTGAAAGTACCGGTGACCGCCGAGGGGCTGGCAGCTATCAAAATGTTAAAAGCGGAAGGGATCCCGACGCTGGGCACGGCGGTGTATGGCGCAGCACAAGGGCTGTTGTCGGCGCTGGCGGGCGCGGAATATGTTGCGCCTTACGTCAACCGTATTGATGCTCAGGGGGGGAGCGGTATTCAAACCGTGACCGATTTGCATCAGTTACTGAAAATGCATGCGCCACAGGCGAAAGTGTTAGCCGCGAGTTTCAAAACCCCGCGTCAGGCGCTGGATTGTTTACTGGCAGGATGTGAATCAATCACCCTGCCGCTGGATGTGGCGCAGCAGATGATTAGCTATCCGGCGGTTGATGCTGCCGTGGCGAAGTTTGAGCAGGACTGGCAGGGCGCGTTTGGCAGAACGTCGATTTAACAGGATGTTCTGCATCCTCATAAATTGCTTATGACGTGGCGGAGTGCACCGATGCCTGCCGCGTCTTATCAGGTCTGGAAATCTGCGCCCGAACCGTAGGTCGGATAAGGCGTTTACGCCGCATCCGACACCCGGAGCACAATGCGACGCCTGCGCGTCTTATCAGGCCTGGAGGCGACAATTACTGCCCGCAAACCTCACATCCCGCATTGCGCATCAGTTTCATTTCGCGGAACTGACAGGTCATCGCATCGTACATCACGATTTTTCCGCTGGCAGGTTTGCCATAACCTGCCAGCAGTTTGATCGCTTCCATTGCCTGCAACGAACCAATTACGCCAATCAACGGCGCCATCACACCTGCTTCCACGCAGGTTAGCGCGTTCTCGCCAAACAAACGGCTAAGGCAGCGGTAGCAAGGCTCGCCGTCCTGATAAGTAAAGACGGTGATTTGCCCTTCCATACGAATTGCTGCCCCGGAAACCAGCGGCACCTTTGCGGCAAAACAGCCAGCATTCAGTTGATTACGTACCGCTACGTTATCCGTACAGTCGAGCACCAGATCGTGTTCAGCAATCAACGCTGCAAGCTCAGCGTCATCAAGCAACGCATTCACCGGCGTAATCGAGATATGGGGATTGATCCGTGCCAGGGCATCACGAGCAGATTCAACCTTCGGTTGCCCGACCGTAGCGTCACTGTGTAGCGTCTGGCGTTGCAGATTCGAGAGCGAGACAGTGTCGAAGTCGAGCAGCGTCAGGTTACCGACACCGGCGCTTGCCAGATACTGCGAGGCTGCGCAGCCGAGTCCACCAAGGCCGACGACCAGCACGCGAGAATCTTTTAACGCTTCCTGACCGTCAAAATCAAAACCACGCAGGATGATTTGCCGGTTGTAGCGCAGCATCTCCTGATCGCTGAGTTCCGCCATTACAGGCCTCCGAATAACGCGTTAAATGGCTCGACTTCCACCCACTCGCCCACTTCCACATTGCCGCGATCGCGTTCAAGCACGATAAAACAGTTGCCGAGGCTAAAGGAGCTAAATATATGTGAGCCCTGATGCCCGGTAGTGGTGACTTCCAGTTCGCCGTTGGCATTGCGTTGCAGCACACCACGCTGGAAATCAAGACGACCAGGCGTTTTCTTGAGGCGAGAAGCCGTGCGTACGCGCTGACGCGCGGGCAGGCCGCTGGCGGTGTTGCCGCTTAATTTTGCCAGTAACGGTTGTACCAGTTGGTAGAAGGTTAGCGTTGCTGAAACTGGATTACCCGGCAGGCCGCAGAACCAGCTATTGCCGAGTTTACCGAACGCGAACGGTTTACCCGGTTTAATTGCCAGCTTCCAGAAGGCAATTTCACCCAGCTCTTCGAGAATGGTTTTGGTGTAATCTGCTTCACCAACCGAAACACCGCCAGAACTGATCACTACATCCGCCTGACTGTCGGCTTCAATAAATGCTGCGCGCAAGGCGTGGGGATCGTCGCGGATAATCCCTAAGTTGATCACCTCGCAACCCAGTTGTTCTAACATGAGGTGTACGGCGAGACGGTTGGTATCGTAGATTTGACCGTCGCCCAGCGGCTGACCTGGCAACTGGAGTTCATCACCGGTGGAAAACAGCGCCACACGCACTTTGCGAATCACCGGAACTTCGGCAATTCCCAGCGAAGCAATCACCGGCAGCTCTGCGGTAGTCAGGCGAGTACCCGCCGGGAAAACAACCGCACCCGCAGAGATATCTTCACCGCGACGACGAATATTTTGCCCGCTACGCACTTCAGCGGTAAAACGCACTCCTGCGTCTGTTTGTTCGGTCTGTTCCTGCATGACCACCGCTTCGCAGCCTTCCGGCACCGGAGCACCGGTCATAATGCGAATACAGGTGCCAGCAGGCCATTCACCATGATACGGCTGACCGGCAAACGATTTGCCAGCAACAGAAAGCGGTTGCCCGGAGGCGATATCGGCTAAACGAACCGCGTAGCCGTCCATTGCCGAGTTATCAAACCCAGGGACATCGAGCGGCGAAACCACATCGCTCGCCAGAATACGACCAAAACACTGAACCAGTGGCAGCGTTTCCTGGGCAGTCAAAGGGGTAACGCGAGAAAGCATCTCATTAAGCGCGGTGTCGAGCGACATCAAACCGGTGGTAAATTCCATGAAAACACTCCTGCGGGGCAAAATCGAATCCGCCTATTATGTCAGAAAAACGCCACGGACTGTATGCCACCTCGGTCGTAGAGCGGGCTCCTGCCTTTACATGCCATATACATCTTTCTATATTCAAAAATTGAATGAATAATTCATAAAAATTCTGATATTTATAGCAAAGTGGCGAGCCACCCTTAATGGACGAATACTATGGGCAAAGCAGTGATTGCAATTCACGGCGGCGCAGGCGCAATTAGCCGCGCACAGATGAGTCTGCAACAGGAATTACGCTACATTGAGGCACTGTCAGCCATTGTCGAAACCGGACAGAAAATGCTCGAAGCGGGCGCAAGTGCGCTGGATGCAGTGACGGAAGCCGTGCGCTTGCTGGAAGAGTGTCCATTGTTTAACGCCGGAACTGGCGCTGTCTTTACGCGTGATGAAACCCATGAGCTCGACGCCTGCGTGATGGATGGCAACACCCTGAAAGCCGGTGCTGTGGCGGGCGTCAGTCATCTGCGTAATCCGGTTCTTGCCGCCCGTCTGGTGATGGAACAAAGCCCGCATGTGATGATGATAGGTGAGGGCGCAGAAAATTTTGCTTTTGCTCATGGCATGGAGCGCGTCTCGCCGGAGATTTTCTCCACGCCTTTGCGTTATGAACAATTGCTGGCGGCGCGTGAGGAAGGGGAAACGCTCCTTGACCATAGTGGCGCACCGTTGGATGAACAACAGAAAATGGGCACTGTGGGAGCTGTGGCGTTGGATCTCCATGGCAATCTGGCGGCTGCCACGTCCACGGGGGGAATGACCAATAAATTACCTGGTCGGGTCGGCGACAGCCCGCTGGTTGGCGCCGGGTGCTACGCCAATAACGCCAACGTGGCAGTTTCTTGTACCGGCACGGGCGAAGTCTTCATTCGCGCGCTGGCGGCGTATGACATTGCCGCGTTGATGGATTACGGCGGATTAAGCCTCGCACAAGCCTGCGAGCGGGTCGTTATGGAAAAACTCCCTGCGCTCGGCGGCAGTGGCGGTCTAATCGCTATCGATCACGAAGGTAACGTCGCGCTACCGTTTAACACCGAGGGAATGTATCGCGCCTGGGGCTACGCAGGCGATACGCCAACCACCGGTATCTATCGTGAAAAAGGGGACACCGTTGCCACACAGTGATGAGCTTGATGCCGGTGATGTGCTGGCGGTTGATAATCTCAATATTGCCTTTATGCAGGACCAGCAAAAAGTGGCAGCGGTTCGCGGTCTCTCTTTTAGCCTGCGACGTGGCGAGACACTGGCGATTGTTGGAGAGTCCGGTTCCGGCAAGTCAGTCACAGCACTGGCGCTGATGCGTCTGCTTGAACAGGCGGGCGGCCTGGTGCAGTGCGACAAAATGGTATTGCGGCGCCGCAGTCGTGAGGTAATTGAGCTTAGTGAGCAGAGTTCCCGGCAAATGCAGCATATACGCGGTGCGGATATGGCGATGATTTTCCAGGAGCCAATGACGTCGCTAAATCCGGTATTTACCGTGGGCGAACAGATTGCCGAGTCTATCCGTCTGCATCAGAACGCCAGTCGTGAAGAAGCGATGGCGGAGGCGAAACGGATGCTGGATCAGGTTCGCATCCCGGAAGCGCAAACCATTCTTTCGCGTTATCCGCATCAACTCTCCGGTGGGATGCGACAGCGGGTGATGATTGCCATGGCGCTGTCATGTCGCCCGGCGGTGCTGATAGCCGATGAGCCGACGACCGCACTGGACGTCACCATTCAGGCGCAGATCCTGCAATTAATCAAAGTGTTGCAAAAAGAGATGTCGATGGGCGTCATCTTTATCACTCACGACATGGGCGTGGTGGCGGAGATTGCCGATCGGGTACTGGTGATGTATCAGGGCGAGGCGGTGGAAACGGGCAGCGTCGAACAGATTTTTCATGCGCCACAGCATCCTTATACCCGTGCGCTATTGGCTGCTGTTCCGCAGCTTGGCGCGATGAGAGGGCAAGATTATCCCCGACGTTTCCCGTTGATATCGCTTGAACATCCGACTAAACAGGAACGCCCTGTCGAGCAGAAAACGGTAGTTGATGGCGAACCTGTTTTACAGGTGCGTAATCTGGTCACCCGTTTCCCTTTGCGTAGTGGGTTGTTGAATCGCGTAACGCGGGAAGTGCACGCCGTTGAAAAGGTTAGTTTTGATCTCTGGCCGGGTGAAACGTTGTCGCTGGTGGGGGAGTCTGGCAGTGGCAAATCCACCACCGGACGGGCGCTGTTGCGCCTGGTTGAAAGCCAGGGCGGCGAAATTATCTTCAACGGTCAGCGAATTGATACTCTGTCACCCGGCAAACTTCAGGCATTGCGCCGCGATATTCAGTTCATTTTTCAGGATCCTTACGCCTCACTGGATCCACGCCAGACGATCGGTGATTCGATCATAGAACCGCTGCGTGTTCATGGGTTATTGCAGGGTAAAGACGCTGCTGCACGCGTTGCGTGGCTACTGGAACGCGTTGGTCTGTTACCCGAACATGCGTGGCGCTACCCGCATGAGTTTTCCGGCGGTCAGCGTCAGCGTATCTGTATTGCCCGTGCGCTTGCGTTGAATCCCAAAGTCATTATTGCCGATGAAGCCGTGTCGGCGCTGGATGTTTCTATTCGCGGGCAGATTATCAACTTGTTGCTCGATCTCCAGCGTGATTTCGGTATTGCATATCTGTTTATCTCCCACGATATGGCGGTCGTGGAGCGGATCAGCCATCGTGTAGCGGTGATGTATCTCGGGCAAATTGTCGAAATCGGCCCCCGACGCGCGATCTTTGAAAATCCGCAGCACCCTTATACGCGTAAATTACTGGCGGCAGTTCCGGTTGCTGAACCGTCCCGACTGCGGCCACAGCGCGTACTGCTATCGGACGATCTTCCCAGCAATATTTATCAGCGTGGCGAAGAGGTTGCAGCCGTCTCGTTGCAATGCGTCGGGCCGGGGCATTACGTCGCACAACCACAATCAGAATACGCATTCATGCGTAGATAACATTCAGGCGGAGAATCAAATGGCAAGAGCTGTACACCGTAGTGGGTTAGTGGCGCTGGGTATTGTCACAGCGTTGATGGCATCTTGTGCATTCGCTGCCAAAGATGTGGTTGTGGCGGTGGGATCGAACTTCACCACCCTCGACCCGTATGACGCGAATGACACGTTGTCACAGGCCGTGGCGAAATCGTTTTACCAGGGGCTGTTCGGTCTGGATAAAGAGATGAAGCTGAAAAACGTGCTGGCGGAGAGTTATACCGTCTCCGGCGACGGCCTCACTTATACCGTGAAATTGCGTGAAGGGATTAAGTTCCAGGACGGCACCGACTTCAATGCGGCGGCGGTAAAAGCGAATCTGGACAGAGCCAGTGACCCGGCGAATCATCTTAAACGCTATAACCTGTACAAGAATATTGCCAAAACTGAAGCGGTCGATCCGACAACGGTGAAGATTACGCTTAAACAGCCGTTCTCTGCGTTTATTAATATTCTTGCCCATCCGGCGACAGCGATGATTTCTCCGGCGGCGCTGGAAAAATATGGCAAGGAGATTGGTTTTCATCCGGTGGGAACCGGGCCGTATGAACTGGATACCTGGAATCAGACCGATTTTGTGAAGGTCAAAAAATTCACTGGTTACTGGCAGTCGGGACTGCCCAAACTGGACAGCATTACCTGGCGTCCGGTGGCGGATAACAACACCCGTGCGGCCATGCTGCAAACCGGTGAAGCGCAGTTTGCTTTCCCCATTCCCTACGAGCAGGCCGCGCTGCTGGAGAAAAACAAAAATATCGAGCTGATGGCCAGTCCGTCGATTATGCAGCGTTATATCAGTATGAATGTGACGCAAAAGCCATTCGATAACCCGAAGGTACGTGAGGCGCTGAATTATGCCATCAACCGTCCGGCGCTGGTGAAAGTCGCGTTTGCGGGATATGCAACGCCCGCCACTGGCGTGGTGCCGCCGAGTATCGCCTACGCGCAAAGTTACCAACCGTGGCCTTACGATCCGGCAAAAGCGCGCGCATTACTCAAAGAGGCGGGATATCCCAACGGTTTCAGTACCACGCTGTGGTCGTCGCATAACCACAGCACCGCGCAGAAAGTGCTGCAATTTACCCAGCAGCAGTTAGCGCAGGTAGGGATTAAAGCCCAGGTGACGGCGATGGATGCCGGACAGCGGGCAGCAGAAGTAGAAGGTAAAGGGCAAAAAGAGAGTGGCGTGCGACTGTTCTATACCGGCTGGTCGGCTTCGACCGGCGAAGCTGACTGGGCGTTGTCGCCGCTGTTTGCGTCACAGAACTGGCCACCGACGCTGTTTAATACTGCGTTTTACAGCAATAAACAGGTAGATGACTACCTGGCTCAGGCACTGAAAACTAACGATCCGGCGGAAAAGACCCGCTTGTATAAGGCGGCGCAGGATATCATCTGGCAAGAGTCGCCGTGGGTTCCGCTGGTGGTCGAAAAACTGGTGTCGGCACACAGTAAAAATCTGACCGGTTTTTGGATCATGCCAGACACCGGCTTCAGCTTTGAAGATGCGGACTTGCAATAAGCAACGCAGGGAGTGGAATGCTTAATTACGTTATAAAACGCTTACTGGGGTTGATTCCGACGCTGTTTATCGTCTCGGTGCTGGTGTTTTTATTTGTCCATATGCTGCCCGGCGATCCGGCGCGATTGATTGCCGGGCCCGAAGCTGATGCTCAGGTCATCGAACTGGTGCGTCAGCAACTGGGGTTGGATCAGCCGCTGTATCACCAGTTCTGGCACTATATCAGCAATGCCGTGCAGGGAGATTTTGGTCTGTCGATGGTCTCGCGTCGTCCGGTTGCCGATGAGATTGCCAGCCGCTTCATGCCAACGCTGTGGCTGACCATAACCAGTATGGTCTGGGCGGTGATATTTGGTATGGCGGCGGGGATTGTTGCCGCCGTCTGGCGTAACCGCTGGCCAGATCGCTTGAGTATGACCATCGCGGTGTCGGGGATCTCCTTCCCGGCATTTGCCCTGGGGATGCTTTTGATTCAGGTTTTTTCCGTTGAGCTGGGTTGGCTGCCGACTGTCGGTGCGGATAGTTGGCAGCACTACATTTTACCCTCCCTGACGCTCGGCGCGGCAGTGGCAGCCGTGATGGCGCGCTTTACCCGCGCGTCGTTTGTCGACGTATTAAGCGAAGATTATATGCGTACCGCGAGGGCGAAAGGGGTGAGCGAAACCTGGGTTGTCCTCAAACATGGGCTACGCAACGCCATGATTCCGGTAGTGACCATGATGGGCTTACAGTTTGGCTTTTTGCTCGGTGGATCCATCGTGGTGGAGAAAGTCTTCAACTGGCCCGGACTTGGGCGCTTACTCGTTGACTCCGTAGAAATGCGCGATTACCCAGTGATTCAGGCGGAAATTCTGCTTTTCTCGCTGGAATTTATTCTTATCAACTTAGTGGTGGACGTGCTTTATGCCGCCATTAACCCGGCTATCAGGTACAAGTAAGGATGCGATTATTTAACTGGCGTCGTCAGGCGGTGTTAAACGCCATGCCACTGGTAAAACCTGATCAGGTGCGTACTCCGTGGCATGAGTTCTGGCGACGTTTTCGCCGTCAGCATATGGCGATGACCGCCGTATTGTTCGTTATTTTATTGATTGTGGTGGCCATTTTTGCTCGCTGGATCGCCCCCTATGACGCCGAAAATTATTTCGATTATGACAATCTGAATAACGGACCTTCTTTGCAGCACTGGTTTGGCGTCGATTCACTGGGGCGCGACATTTTCAGCCGCGTCCTGGTTGGTGCGCAAATCTCGCTGGCGGCGGGTGTGTTTGCGGTGTTTATCGGTGCGGCGATTGGGACGTTGCTGGGTTTGCTGGCTGGATATTATGAAGGCTGGTGGGATCGGCTGATCATGCGTATTTGTGATGTGCTGTTTGCTTTCCCTGGCATTTTGCTGGCTATTGCTGTTGTTGCGGTGCTGGGAAGCGGCATTGCTAACGTGATTATCGCCGTCGCTATCTTTTCTATTCCGGCGTTTGCCCGACTGGTGCGCGGCAACACGCTGGTGTTAAAACAGCAAACCTTTATTGAATCAGCGCGCAGTATTGGGGCCAGCGATATGACCATTTTGTTGCGCCACATCTTACCGGGGACAGTCTCTTCCATCGTCGTGTTTTTCACCATGCGCATTGGCACCTCGATTATCTCCGCCGCCAGTCTGTCGTTTCTCGGCCTGGGAGCGCAGCCGCCGACCCCGGAGTGGGGAGCGATGCTCAACGAAGCGAGAGCGGATATGGTTATCGCGCCGCATGTGGCGGTTTTTCCGGCACTGGCTATTTTCCTGACCGTTCTGGCGTTCAACTTGCTGGGTGATGGTTTGCGTGATGCGCTGGACCCCAAAATTAAAGGATAGTCACGGTTGAATATTGCTTGAAAGGGTAATGACCTCAGAGGAAATTATTGCCTTAAGCAAGTGTTGTAACTTTCTTCTAATTTTGTAGAATCGGGTAATTTGGTTAAAAAGCCGTTGCGAGGGACTATTTATGCAGCGGCACAGCGTACTGACAGTTATTTTGTTAAATGTATTAACATGCTGAGTTTATACGAAAAGATAAAGATAAGGCTGATAATTTTATTTTTATTGGCTGCGCTGTCATTTATTGTTCTTTTTTTCATCATTAACTATCAACTGGTATCGGAGCGTGCGGTAAAACGTGCCGATAGCCGCTTTGAACTTATTCAAAAAAACGTTGGCTATTTCTTTAAAGATATTGAACGTTCCGCTCTGACGTTAAAGGACTCACTCTATTTATTGAAAAACAGTGAGGAGATTAAACGTGCCGTCATCCTGAAAATGGAAATGATGCCATTTTTAGATTCAGTGGGGCTGGTACTGGATAATAATAAATATTATCTATTTTCGCGGCGGACGAATGATAAAATCGTTGTTTATCATCAGGAAAAGGTAAATGGCCCCCTTGTTGATGAGACAGGACGCGTCATCTTTGCCGATTTTAATCCGTCGCAGCGCCCGTGGTCAGTAGCTTCGGATGGCTCTGACAGTAGCTGGAATCCGGCATATAATTGCTTTGATCGTCCGGGGAAAAAATGTATTTCTTTTACGCTGCGAATTAACGGCAAAGACCGTGATTTGCTGGCTATTGATAAAATTCATGTCGATTTAAACTGGCGATATCTGAACGAATACCTTGATCATATCAGCGCAACTGATGAAGTCTTGTTTCTGAAACAAGGTTATGAAATCATTGCCAAGAACCAACTCGCCCGTGAAAAATTGATTATTTATAATAGCGAAGATAATTATAATATTATTGATTCTGTCGATACGGAGTATATAGCAAAAACATCGCGCGTACCCAATAACTCGCTATTCGAAATCTATTTTTATTATCCTACGGGGAAACTATTTAACGCGTCAGATAAACTCTTTTATTTGCCGTTTGCTTTCATTATTGTCGTATTGCTGGCGCTTTACTTAATGACGACCCGTGTGTTCCGTCGCCAATTTTCAGAAATGACAACGCTGGTCAATACGCTGGAGTTTTTACCTGACTCTGCGGATCAAATGCAGGCACTGAAAATTCGTGACGGCGATGCGAAAGAGATTATCAGCATCAAAAATTCGATCGCGGAAATGAAAGATGCTGAAGTTGAGCGTTCAAATAAACTGCTCTCGCTGATCTCCTACGATCAGGAAAGCGGTTTTATCAAAAATATGGCGATTATTGAGTCAAACAATAATCAGTATCTGGCCGCCGGGATCATCAAACTGTGCGGACTGGAAGCCGTCGAAGCCGTGTTTGGTGTTGAGGAACGCAACAAAATTGTCAGGAAGCTGTGTCAGCGAATTGCCGAGAAATATGCACAATGCTGCGATATCGTGACATTTAATGCCGATCTCTATTTATTATTGTGTCGGGAAAATATACAGACTTTTACCCGTAAGATCGCGATGATAAACGATTTCGACAGTAGCTTTGGCTACCGCAATCTGCGTATACACAAATCTGCCATTTGTGAACCTCTGAAGGGCGAAAATGCCTGGAGCTACGCAGAAAAACTGAAGCTGGCAATTTCCAGCATCCGTGACCATATGTTCTCTGAGTTTATTTTCTGTGATGATGCGAAACTCAGCGAAATTGAAGAGAATATCTGGATTGCGCGCAATATCCGTCACGCCATGGAAAAAGGCGAGCTATTCTTGGTTTATCAACCGATTGTTGATATTAACACCCGCGACATTCTGGGCGCTGAGGCGCTGTGTCGCTGGGTTTCTGCGGAGCGGGGGATCATCTCGCCGCTGAAGTTTATTGCTATCGCGGAAGATATCGGTTTTATCAATGAACTGGGTTACCAAATTATTAAAACGGCGATGGCTGAATTCCGCCATTTTAGCCAGCGTGTGCTCCTGAAACAGGATTTCTTACTGCATATTAATGTTTCGCCCTGGCAGTTAAACGAACCACATTTTCATGAGCGTTTTATCGCCATCATGAAAGAACATGAACTGACAGCGAAAAGTCTCTGTATTGAGATCACTGAAACTGTGATCGAGCGAATTAGTGAACATTTTTATCTCAATATTGAACAATTGCGTAAACAAGGGGTACGAATATCGATTGATGACTTTGGTACAGGTTTGTCAAACCTGAAACGTTTTTATGAAATTAATCCTGATAGCATAAAAGTGGACTCGCAATTTACCGGCGATATTTTCGGCACTGCGGGCAAAATTTTGCGCATTATCTTCGATCTGGCACGCTATAACCGGATCCCGGTGATTGCAGAAGGTGTTGAGAGCGAAGAGGTTGCGCGTGAATTAATCAAATTAGGGTGTATTCAGGCCCAGGGGTATCTGTACCAGAAGCCGTTGCCATTCTCTGCCTGGGACAAAAATGGGAAGTTAGTAAAAGAGTAGTTTAGGTATGTCCAGAATCAATAAATTCGTACTTACAGTCAGTCTGCTGATTTTTATCATGATTTCAGCGGTTGCCTGCGGGATCTATACCCAGATGGTAAAAGAACGGGTGTATGGCCTGAAACAGTCCGTTATTGATACTGCTTTTGCGGTGGCAAATATTGCTGAATATCGGCGTAGTGTGGCAATTGATCTCATTAACACGCTTAACCCGACTGAAGAACAACTGCTGGTTGGCTTGCGCACAGCTTATGCTGACTCGGTTTCACCTTCTTATTTGTATGATGTTGGCCCTTATCTGATTTCCAGTGATGAGTGTATTCAGGTTAAGGAGTATGAAAACAATTATTGTGCAGATATTATGCAGGTTGTTAAGTATCGGCATGTTAAAAATACGGGGTTCATCTCTTTTGACGGCAAAACCTTCGTCTATTATCTCTATCCGGTTACTCACAATCGCAGTCTGATATTTTTGCTTGGGCTGGAACGATTTTCGTTACTGTCAAAGTCACTGGCAATGGATAGCGAGAACCTGATGTTCTCACTGTTTAAGAACGGCAAACCGGTGACCGGTGATGAATATAATGCCAAAAATGCCATCTTCACCGTTTCGGAAGCGATGGAGCATTTCTCCTATTTGCCGACCGGATTGTACGTATTTGCTTATAAAAAAGACGTTTATTTGCAGGTATGTACGCTGATTATTTTCTTTGCTGCCCTGGTGGCAGTTATTTCAGGCACAAGTTGCCTCTATCTGATACGCAGAGTGATTAATCGTGGCATTGTTGAGAAAGAAGCCATTATTAATAACCATTTTGATCGCGTTCTGGACGGTGGGCTTTTCTTTTCGGCGGCGGATGTCAAAAAACTCTACAGCATGTATAACTCGGCGTTTCTTGACGATCTGACCAAAGCAATGGGCAGAAAATCCTTTGACGAAGATTTAAAAGCCTTACCGGAAAAAGGCGGTTATTTATGCCTGTTTGACGTCGATAAATTCAAAAATATTAACGACACCTTCGGTCATTTGTTGGGCGATGAAGTGTTGATGAAGGTAGTGAAAATCCTTAAATCACAAATCCCGGTGGATAAAGGTAAAGTCTACCGCTTTGGCGGCGACGAATTTGCGATAATTTATACTGGCGGAACCCTGGATGAGTTGCTATCGATTTTAAAAGATATTGTCAATTTCCAGGTGGGAAGTATTAATTTAAGCACCAGTATCGGCGTGGCGCATTCAAATGAATGTACTACCGTTGAACGACTGAAAATGTTGGCGGATGAGCGGCTGTATAAGAGTAAGAAAAACGGCAGGGCACAGATTAGCTGGCAGTAATTTTTATTAACGAACCGGGCAAATGATTTTGCCCGGCCTGAATTAATTAAACCCGACTACCCCACAAATCGTACTCGTCGGCGTGCTCGACTTTCACACGCAGGATATCGCCCGGCTTAACGTTGGTTTCACCATTGAGATAAACTGCGCCGTCGATTTCCGGAGCGTCTGCCATGCTGCGGCCGATTGCGCCTTCTTCGTCTACTTCATCGACGATCACCAGAATTTCACGGCCCACTTTTTCTTGCAGGCGCTCGGCGGAAATCTGCTGTTGCAGTTGCATGAAGCGATTCCAGCGTTCTTCTTTCACTTCTTCCGGCACTTGATCTGGCAGAGCATTGGCATCAGCGCCTTCAACCGGGCTGTATTTAAAGCAGCCAACGCGATCCAGACGTGCTTCTTTCAGGAAGTCGAGCAGCATCTGGAAATCTTCTTCCGTCTCGCCAGGGAAGCCGACAATAAAGGTTGAACGCAGGGTCAGTTCCGGGCAAATTTCGCGCCACTGTTTAATGCGCGCCAGTTGGCGATCTACAGAACCCGGACGCTTCATCAGTTTGAGAATTCGCGGGCTGGCGTGCTGCAACGGAATGTCCAGATACGGCAGGATTTTGCCTTCAGCCATCAGCGGGATAACGTCATCTACATGCGGGTAAGGGTAAACGTAGTGCAGACGTGTCCAGATCCCCAGTTTTGATAACTGTTCGCACAGGCTGACCATACTGGTTTTTACCGGCTCGCCGTTGTGGAAGCCTGTACGGTGTTTAACATCAACGCCATACGCGGAAGTATCCTGGGAGATCACCAGAATCTCTTTAACGCCTGCATCTACCAGATGTTTCGCTTCGCTTAACACTTCGCCAATCGGACGGCTCACCAGATCGCCGCGCATAGACGGAATAATGCAGAAGGTGCAGCGGTGGTTACAGCCTTCGGAAATCTTCAGATAGGCGTAATGACGTGGCGTCAGCTTAACGCCTTGCTCCGGCACCAGGCTCAGGAATGGGTTGTGTTTCGGTTTTGGCACGTAGTGATGAACGTGCTCCAGAACCTGCTCATAGCTATGAGGGCCGGTGATTTCCAGCACTTTTGGGTGGACTTCGCGGATCTGATCTTCTTTCGCCCCCAGACAACCGGTCACTATTACCTTGCCGTTTTCATTCAACGCTTCACCAATGGCTTCCAGTGATTCTTGCACCGCACTGTCAATAAAACCGCAGGTGTTGACGATCACCATGTCTGCGTCGTCGTAGCTCGGTACTACGTCATAACCTTCAGTGCGCAGTTCGGTCAGAATACGCTCTGAATCGACGAGGTTTTTCGGACAGCCGAGGGAAACAAAGCCGATTTTCGGCTGGGGAGTTACTTTGCTCATAGCTTAAAAAATATTCAGTTACAGGAAAGGTCAGGGCAGGGATTCTACAGAGTTCTGGATAAAATTTGTATCGTAATCTGGTCAACAGGCGAGGAAAACGCCCCAACTATCGGGGCGTAAATGGTTATCAGGCTACTGGGTTTTCCGTTAGCGCCTTTGCAGGCTGGTTGCTGGATTTGTCCCGCAGCGTAAAGACCGAAATAAGCGTGAAGCAACCGGCAATCGCCCCCAGGATGAGATAGGTTTCAGCAAAGCCAATGGTGTCATACAGATAGCCAGCAATGGGTGAATAGATTGCCGTGGCGATGGATGCCACAAAAAGCACCAGCAGGTAGACCGTCGAAGAGAGTTTGTGATCAAAGTTAGCCGCGATAAATTTAAACACAGACACCAGGATCAGTGGTTTTTCGATGGCATGCATCATTTTAACGGCCGCAATCCACACCGGTCCCAGTTGGATAGCAGAACCGGCAATGCGTAACGACATAATGGTTCCGGCAATCACTAATGCCCATTTTGCGCCAGTGCGGTTAACAAACCACGGCATCAGACAGAGAAATAGGGTTTCTCCGCAGACCTGGACAGAAGCCAGAATCCCGTACCAGCGATTGCCTTCTTCTGGCGTCGGAAATTGCAGCGAAAAATATTGTGCGAATTGTTGATCGTAGGTGTCATAAATTTGCGTTACGAACAGAGTGAACATCAATAAAAACCAGAACTGACTATTTTTCGCCAGTTCAAGCGCATGGATAGCTTTCAGCGAATTAGTTTTTTCAATTTCGGCCTCGGTAAGTTCGATTTTGGTAAACATAAAGCAGATTGCGGCGACCACAATGGCACAGCTTGCCAGCCAGAAAGAGAGATTAGGGTTGGTATCAATGTATTTACCCACAATCCACGCGGCGGCGGCCCATCCCAGAGAGCCCCACATTCTTACGCGACCATATTCAAAATGATAACGACGCGAAACTTTATCTATCCAGGAATCCAGAACGCCACAACCAGAATTAAAAATTATCCCCAGGTAAACGCCACCCAAAACAGCGCCCAGCCAGAAGTTATGAACCAGAAGCGGGGCATACACATAAATAAAGAATGGGCCTACGGGAAGTAATAATGCGACGAGGATCCAGATGAGTTGTTTCTTAAGACCAAATTTATCGGAGATGAAACCGAAGAACGGTTGCATTAATAACGCAATGAAAGCATTAACGGAATAAAGTAATCCTGTGCGTGTGGCGGTAATTTCCAGATGCTGTGTCGTCCATATGACAAAAAATGCCATCGTTGCCGACCAGGCAAAGAGGTACAGGAAATCGAAAATACTGAGCAAAATATAATTACGTTTACCGGGCAATAACATAGCCATATCCTCAATCACTGGCGTTGGGTCATTTACCGTTGGCACAGGCATTCGCTGTGCTTACTGGTTATTGTTTTGGTATGCATCTCCGGAAAATGTCATACGTTAACAATTTCATTTTTACTCTGACCCTGACTGTGATGATTAGGCAATGTGTTAAATGAATGTTTGCGATTTGCATCACAATTATTGCTGGTAATAAAAAAGATTTAGCGAAATAGATCACTAAATCTTTTTATGAGAACGTATTACTTTTATGCCTTGCGTGTTAGCTCATCCGCCAGTGTGCGAAGGTGTTCAGCAATATTCATCAGATCAGTCTGTGGTGAGTGCAGAGGGCCAGCAGAGTTACGCACGACCAGGCGACTGGGAAGGATGGTTGAAGAGCGGAGCATCGCGTGTTCATCGTCCGGCTGTAAAATCTGTTGAACGGCAATTTTCCCTTGTAAATCAAAGTCGATTGCGACGGTCGTTAGCGAAGGTTCAAAAAACGCACTCTCATAGGTGTCGTCATAGCCAATGACAGAAATATCTTGCGGGATTTTACGTTTTTGTTGATGTAAGGCGCTTAACGCCCCCAATGCCATCTGATCATTGGCGATCAGAAGAGCGGTCGCCTGTGGCGTTTCACGTAGCATCTGTAACGTCGCCAGATAGCCGCTTTGAGCGTCCCAACTACCGTAATGAATGGCCAGCGGCGTCAGTTGGAGTGAGGCGAGAGTATCGCGCCAGGTATTGAGTCGTAGCCGCGCCGGTACTGAGTTTTCTGGGCCGGAGATCAGGCAAAATTGACGATGCCCCAAATCGTAAAGATATTTCACGCTGGCGCGTGCACCTTCTGCAGGATTAAAAGTGACGTTAAACACCGGGCTATAAGGGTCCACGTCGAGAAACAGACACAACACATCGCTGTTTTCAGCAACCAGAGTTTCAGCCAATGCCGTTTCCAGCGGTGCGTTGATAATAATCTTTGTTACCCGTTGTGCTTTTAAGTCATTAATTGCAGCCTGAATACCTTTAATATCAACATCATCGATCATGGATATCAGCACCTGATATCCCTGTTCTCCGGCATATTTTTTCACTGCTGCCGCAATTTGCGAGGGGGCATGTAGGGCGAGCGAAGTTGTAACCAGCCCGACCGTTTTGCTCTCTTTCCCTACCAACTGTTGAGCTACGCGATTTGGAACGTATTTAAGTTCGGCAATGGCTTGTTCAATTTTTTGACGTGTTTTGGCAGACACGTTCGCTGAATTGTTAAGCACCCGCGACACTGTCTGATAAGAAACATTGGCATGACGAGCAACATCGGCAAGGGTTGCAGCTTTGGTTTTCATATTCGCCCCGGCTAAAAGATTTGTCACAGTATACCGCAGTGAATGTCATACGTATCACGCTCACCTGTCTCAGTGCCGGTAAGCTGACCCATCGAACCTGTTTGCAGGGAAAAACGCGTACTTGATCACATTCCTGCCGGACATTCCTTGCATAACGAAGCAATTAATTACTAGATGACAGTATTGTGAACGAATAACATTTTTTGTCTGTTTAAAACAATTCAGGAGTCAGCATGGACAAGCACCCACCGATCATCCCCAGAGCCCCATGGTTACTTCATGGTGCTGATTACAACCCGGAGCAATGGTTACATGTCCCCGGGATTCTGGAGAAAGATATCGCCATGATGCAACAGGCTGGTTGTAACACCATGTCGGTGGGTATTTTTAGCTGGTCAATGCTGGAACCCACAGAGGGGGAATATTGCTTTAACTGGCTGGATGAGGTGCTGGATAAACTTCATGCTGGTGGGATCTCTGTCTTCCTCGCAACACCAAGCGGAGCCAAACCTGCCTGGCTTGCTGCACGTTATCCAGAGGTTCTGAGAGTTAGCGCCTCACGCGAGAAAATGCTTCACGGCGGTCGCCATAATCACTGCCTTTCTTCTCCCGTGTATAAAGAGAAAGTGACGCAAATTAACCGTAAGCTGGCGCAGCGATACGCAAATCATCCGGCGGTTCTGGGATGGCATATCAGTAATGAGTATGGCGGAGAGTGTCATTGTAATGGATGCCAACAGGCGTTTCGCCGTTGGTTGCAGACTCGTTACACCACTCTTGAGGCGCTTAATCAGGCATGGTGGACTGGCTTCTGGAGCCATACATACAGTGACTGGTCACAAATTGAATCTCCTTCCCCATTAGGTGAGATGTCTAACCACGGTTTGAATCTTGACTGGCGGCGCTTTGTCACATCGCAGGTAAAAGAGTTCTATCAAATGGAGATCGCGCCGTTAAAAGCAGTACGCCCCGATTTACCAGCGACGACCAATTTTATGTGGTATTTCAATGACTACAACTACTGGGCATTAGCTGAAGTGGTTGATTTTGTGAGTTGGGATAGCTATCCCATGTGGCATAAACAGGAAGATGAACGCGCCGTTGCCTGTAAAACAGCGATGTATCACGACCTGATGCGTACTTTGAAAAATAAACCGTTTATTCTGATGGAATCCACGCCCAGCCAGACAAGCTGGCAGCCAACCAGCAAATTGAAAAAGCCGGGAATGAATATTCTTTCTTCCTTACAGGCCGTCGCTCACGGCGCAGACGGCGTGCATTATTTTCAGTGGCGTAAGAGTCGTGGCGCCGTGGAGAAGTTTCATGGTGCGGTGGTTGATCACGTCGGTCATCTGGAGACGCGTACCGGGCGCGAAGTCATACAACTGGGGCAACGGCTGGCTCATCTTAAACAATTGGTCGGAACGAAAACCCAGGCAAAAGTTGCCATTATTTTCGACTGGGAAAACCGCTGGGCTGTCAATGATGCTGCCGGGCCGCGCAATTGCGGTATCCACTACGAGCAAACGGTAGTGGAGCATTACCGACCTTTCTGGGAGCAGGGCGTGGCGGTCGATATTATCAATGCTGATTGTGATCTTACGGGTTATCAGTTAGTTATTGCCCCAATGCTCTATATGGTTCGCGATGGATTTGCTGCTCGTGCTCGCGCCTATGTTGAAGCTGGTGGCAATTTTGTCACCACTTACTGGTCTGGGATTGTCAATGAAACCGATTTATGTCATCTGGGTGGATTCCCTGGCCCGTTGCGTGACCTGATGGGTGTGTGGGCTGAAGAGATTGATAGCCTTAATGATTATCAGCATAACGAAGTTATCTGCGAGCCGAATGCGTATGGACTGCAGGGGCAATGGCAGGCACGGGAATTATGTGCGGTTATTCACGCCGAAGGTGCACAGGTTCTGGCGCGCTATGGTGAGGATTTTTATGCGGGTACACCTGCGTTAACAGTAAATCACGTCGGACAAGGTCGAGCTTTCTATGTGGCTTCGCGTAATGATGCGTCATTTCATCAAGCGTTTGCCGCGATGTTGATCAACACACTTCATCTCCCAAAAGCACTTGCTACTGAACTTCCTGCTGGCGTTATTGCAACGCGTCGGACAGACGGCGAGCAGGAATGGGTTTTTGTACAAAATTACACTGCTCATGTACAAAATGTTGTGCTTCCTGGAGCGTGGCGAGTGACGGAAACAGGCAAGGCTTGTTCACAAGCATTAGAACTGGCGCCGTGGGGATGTGAGGTACTGGAAAGAGAAATAATGTAAATTCTTATTAATAAGATGTGAAGTATTGATCCCTGACAGCATTTTGTACAAAAAGTAGCCATACTATTTAATTGCACAAAGGCTGCAAAGAGGAGGATCGAAGTATGTTCGTTGACAGACAGCGAAGCGATCTACTTAACCGGTTGATCGATGCAAGAGTTGACCTCGCCGCATACGTGCAACTGAGGAAGGCCAAAGGATACATGTCCGTCAGCGAAAGCAATCATCTACGAGATAACTTTTTTAAACTGAATCGCGAACTGCACGATAAATCGCTGCGGTTGAATCTTCATCTGGATCAGGAAGAGTGGAGTGCTCTTCATCATGCTGAAGAAGCATTAGCGACAGCCGCAGTATGTTTGATGAGCGGGCATCATGATTGCCCGACTGTTATTACCGTCAACGCCGATAAGCTTGAAAATTGTCTGATGAGCTTAACGCTGAGTATCCAGAGCCTTGAACAGCACACCATGCTTGAGCAGGCCTGAAAACTAAGGGGGAGAAAGCGTCTCCCCCTTCATGTTTAAGTTTTTGTAAAAATGAATTTGTCATCTCCTCCACTGACTACGCTTTAAGCCAGAGTCAATCCGGAGGCGTTATGCATCGACAATCCCTTTTCCTTGTGCCCTTTCTCTGTGTTTCTTCCGCTCTCTGGGCGGCTCCTGCGCCGGTAAATGTCGAAGTACTGCAAGACAAACTCGATCATCCGTGGGCGCTGGCCTTTTTACCTGATAATCATGGCATGTTAATCACACTGCGCGGCGGCGAGTTGCGTCACTGGCAAGCAGGAAAAGGATTATCTGCGCCGCTTTCCGGAGTGCCGGACGTTTGGGCGCACGGGCAGGGCGGCCTGCTGGACGTGGTTTTAGCGCCTGATTTTGCTCAGTCTCGCCGCATCTGGTTAAGTTATTCCGAAGTTGGCGATGATGGCAAAGCCGGAACTGCTGTGGGTTATGGCCGCTTAAGTGATGATCTCTCAAAAGTGACCGACTTCCGCACCGTCTTCCGCCAGATGCCAAAACTGTCTACCGGCAACCATTTTGGCGGGCGGCTGGTATTCGACGGTAAAGGTTATCTTTTTATTGCTCTGGGCGAAAACAATCAGCGTCCGACGGCGCAGGATCTGGATAAATTACAGGGCAAACTGGTGCGTCTGACCGACCTGGGCGAAATCCCGGATGATAATCCTTTTATAAAGGAATCCGGTGCGCGCGCCGAGATCTGGTCTTATGGCATTCGTAATCCGCAAGGAATGGCGATGAATCCGTGGAGTAATGCACTGTGGCTGAATGAACATGGCCCGCGCGGTGGTGATGAAATTAATATCCCGCAAAAAGGCAAAAACTACGGCTGGCCGCTGGCAACCTGGGGAATCAACTATTCAGGCTTTAAGATACCGGAAGCGAAAGGGGAGAGCGTCGCCGGGACCGAGCAACCTGTTTTTTACTGGAAAGATTCGCCCGCCGTGAGCGGCATGGCCTTCTATAACAGCGATAAATTCCCCCAGTGGCAGCAAAAATTATTTATTGGCGCGCTGAAAGATAAAGATGTCATTGTGATGAGCGTCAACGGCGACAAAGTGACAGAAGATGGCCGTATTTTAACGGACAGAGGGCAGCGAATTCGTGATGTTCGCACTGGACCCGACGGTTATTTATACGTTCTCACCGACGAGTCCAGTGGGGAATTACTTAAAGTTAGCCCACGCAATTAGCTAACGGGAATCATCACCACTTTGCGCACTGCGGGGCGTTCAGTGAGTTGCTGATACCAGCGTTGCAGATTTGGACGCGGTGTCCAGGTCAGGCCAACATTAAACAAATTGTAGATGAACGGTGCGATAGCGATATCGCCCACACCAAACTCGTCGCCAGAGAACCATTTTACTTTTGCCAGTTCCGCATCGAGCAGGGCAAACAGGGCGTCGCACTCTTTGCAACTGGCTTCAATGGCGGCCTGATCACGTTCTTCCGGTGGCGTTCTGACTAACCCCATCAGGATCCCACGATGGGCATTGCTGAGCGTCTGGTTTGCCCAGTCCATCCACTTTTCGGCTTCTGCGCGACGTGCCGGCGAGTCGATCCACAGACGTTTTTGCCCGTACTGTGCAGCCAGGTAGCGGACAATGGCATTTGATTCCCAAAGAATTAAGTCACTTTCGTCGTCACGCAACAGCGGCACCAGCCCGTTGGGATTCATCGCCAGAAAATCGGCGTCATGGTTTACCCCAAACTCACGACCCGCCAAAATTTGCTCATAAGGCAGTTCCAGTTCTTCGAGTGTTAGCAACACTTTTTTAACGTTGGTTGAATTATTCCGACCCCACAGCGTAATCATACTCACCCCTTTTCCGACAGGCAGCCACAGGCTGAACAGGACTCCGATGGTGAAGTAAAGTTAACTTTTAAGCAACAGCGAGTAAAAAAATGACGCCAGAAGCAGCGAAGCGGCAGGATATTGCATAAACTTTAAAAACTTTACCAACTTACGGTTTCTTTAAACTTGTGTGTGCGTTATTAATCACCGAACTTATCATACGGCGATATAACGTATTTTTTTTGAATGGATACTCGGGTGGCATTTATGACGCAATACTCCTCTTTCCTTCGTGGTCTTGCAGCGGGTTCTGCATTTTTATTCCTTTTTGCCCCAACGGCATTCGCGGCGGAACAAACCGTTGACGCGCCGAGCGTGGATGCGCGTGCATGGATTTTAATGGATTACGCCAGCGGTAAAGTGCTGGCAGAAGGCAATGCGGATGAGAAACTGGATCCCGCGAGCCTGACCAAAATAATGACCAGCTATGTGGTTGGACAGGCGCTTAAGGCTGATAAGATCAAACTCACCGATATGGTGACGGTCGGTAAAGATGCCTGGGCGACGGGAAACCCGGCACTGCGCGGTTCGTCGGTGATGTTCCTCAAACCGGGCGATCAGGTTTCGGTGGCAGATTTGAACAAAGGTGTGATTATCCAGTCCGGTAATGACGCCTGTATTGCGTTGGCCGATTACGTTGCCGGGAGCCAGGAGTCATTTATTGGTTTGATGAATGGTTATGCCAAAAAACTGGGCCTGACCAACACTACCTTCCAGACTGTGCACGGTCTGGATGCGCCGGGGCAATTCAGTACCGCGCGCGATATGGCGTTGCTGGGTAAAGCGTTAATCCACGATGTGCCGGAAGAGTACGCCATTCATAAAGAGAAAGAGTTTACCTTTAACAAAATTCGCCAACCAAACCGTAACCGTCTGCTGTGGAGCAGCAACGTTAACGTTGATGGTATGAAGACCGGAACCACGGCTGGTGCGGGATACAATCTGGTCGCTTCTGCTACTCAGGGTGATATGCGTTTGATCTCTGTGGTGCTGGGGGCAAAAACTGACCGCATCCGTTTTAATGAGTCTGAGAAATTACTGACCTGGGGCTTCCGCTTTTTTGAAACCGTGACGCCAATTAAACCTGATGCCACCTTTGTGACTCAGCGCGTCTGGTTCGGTGATAAGAGCGAAGTGAATCTCGGCGCAGGCGAAGGGGGATCAGTGACCATCCCACGCGGGCAACTGAAAAACCTGAAAGCGAGTTATACGTTAACGGAACCGCAGCTCACCGCGCCGCTGAAAAAAGGTCAGGTTGTCGGCACCATTGATTTCCAGCTTAACGGTAAATCTATTGAACAGCGTCCGCTGATCGTGATGGAAAATGTGGAAGAGGGCGGGTTCTTTGGTCGGATGTGGGACTTCGTGATGATGAAATTCCATCAGTGGTTCGGCAGCTGGTTCTCTTAATCTTCTGATGACCGGATGGCGCGGAAACGTCATCCGGTTATGCGTTATTAATACATCAACTTAATACGCTGCGTCTGCGCATACTTCACATACTCATCTTCCGGACAACAATCGCTCACCACAATATCAAAGCGTTTCAGCTCGCCCATGCGCGCCGGACGTACCTTGCCAAACTTACTGTGGTCGACAACCAGCACGTGCTTTTGTGCCATCGACATCGCCCAGTGTTTTACCGGCAACTCTTCAAGATTAAAACAGGTTGCGCCTTTACTGACATGCACGCCCGCTGCGGAATAAAAAGCGATATCCGGGCAAAAATTATTCAGTGTTTGCTGAAAATCAATGGGTTTGAAAATGGCGTTGCTGGCGTGAAATTCACCACCACAAAGAAACGCGCGGCAATGGGGTTTCTCTTTTAGCGCCAGAAAGGTATTTAGTGAATAACAAATGGCGGTGAAAGGGATTTCATTATCTATCGCTTCAATAATCCACGGCGTGGTGGTGCCGCAGTCAAAAAAGAGGGTCTGATCGGGTTCAACCAGCGTCGCGGCCAGTTTGGCCGCCCGGCGTTTTTCTTCCACCAGGCGGGATTTTTGATCGCTTAACAGGTAATGGCTGGCACTACGCGGTTCCAGAACAATATAGCCGCCGAGTAGTACGACGGGGGCACTGTTGTTATTCAAATCGCGACGAATCGTCATCTCTGAAACCCCGAGCAGGGCGGCGGCGTCCTTCAGGTGTAACTTATCGCTGCGTTTTAATTCTTGTAGTAACTGCCCTATACGCTCTTCGCGACGTGTTTCCATATTCCCTCTGAATAGTTATTGAAGCGAGCCGCCTGATATTACACTTTTTATCCGAAATCAGCCACGCACCCAGCCTTTACGTATAGGTAAGGCGAAACAGAAGCGATACCACAATTGCAGCTTCTGGTAGAGTATAGCCCCCACAGCCTGCCAGATAATCTGGGCGCTAAGGCAACCAATCATTCCTGCCAACAATCCACCGAGCATGTCCAGCGGCCAGTGAACACCGAGATAAACACGTGACCAGGCAATGACCACCGCCAGCGCCATAAGGATTGTGCCTGACCACAGGCGATGCCAGCATAAAAATGCCAGCGCAAAGGTGAAAATCACCGTACCGTGGTCGCTTGGGAAAGAGTCATCCGCCGCATGATGCAGGAAGTTATAGCCGATATGATCAACAAACGGACGGTCGTGCGGAAATAAGTGCCCCATCGTCCAGGAAACAAACAGGCTGACTGCCAGCGCGATGGCGATTTTTATCACCAGTTGCCGTTGAGCCGTAAATCCCCATAGCCAAAGCACCGTAGCCAGCAGCGGCACTACAGTAATTAAATCTTTGGCAATAAAAATCGCTAACGAAATCATCCATGCGGATGAGTCTGGCGTCGCATTAATAAGAGAGAATAATGAGTAATTCAGATTTTCCAGCATAACTTTCAGACTCAAAAGGTGATTAAAATGGGGAGCCATCAGGTTAGTCGATGAGCATAAAGTGCGTGTTAAACAGGGTAAAGCGGCATCGTCTTATTTCACTTTCGGATTGGCTTACAACAGGGAATAGTAACGCGAAGGAATTAAATAAAGCTTAAAGAAAGAGTGGCTATACTCGGAATAATGTAAGAATGTGCTTAAGCGTGGTTTCACCTACAAAATTTACTTTCTCGTTTGCCGCGCTTTTATTAAACTTTGCGCGATTATTATTGGCGAAGAAATTGCATGCAAAATAGATTAGCTTCCGGTGCCAGACTTGGGCGTCAGGCATTACTTTTCCCCCTCTGTCTGGTGCTCTACGAATTCTCGACCTATATCGGCAATGATATGATTCAACCCGGTATGCTCGCGGTAGTGGAAGAGTATCAGGCGGGTATTGACTGGGTTCCTACTTCGATGACCGCTTACCTGGCGGGCGGGATGTTTTTACAGTGGCTCCTGGGGCCGCTGTCGGATCGTATTGGTCGCCGTCCGGTGATGCTGGCAGGCGTAGTGTGGTTTATCGTCACCTGTCTGGCAATATTGCTGGCGCAAAACATTGAACAATTCACGCTACTACGCTTCCTGCAAGGCATAAGCCTTTGTTTCATTGGCGCTGTTGGATACGCCGCGATTCAGGAATCCTTCGAAGAGGCGGTTTGTATCAAGATCACCGCGCTGATGGCGAACGTGGCGCTGATTGCTCCGCTACTCGGTCCGCTGGTGGGCGCCGCGTGGATCCATGTGCTGCCCTGGGAAGGCATGTTTGTGCTGTTTGCTGCATTGGCGGCGATCTCCTTTTTCGGTCTGCAACGCGCTATGCCGGAAACTGCCACGCGTATTGGTGAGAAACTGTCCCTGAAAGAGCTAGGCCATGACTACAAGCTGGTGCTGAAGAACGGTCGCTTTGTTGCCGGAGCTCTGGCGCTGGGATTCGTCAGCCTGCCGCTGCTGGCGTGGATCGCCCAGTCACCGATTATCATCATCACCGGCGAAAAGTTGAGCAGCTATGAATATGGGTTGCTGCAAGTGCCAGTTTTCGGGGCGTTAATTGCGGGTAACTTGCTGTTAGCGCGTTTGACCTCGCGCCGCACCGTTCGTGCATTGATCATCATGGGTGGCTGGCCGATTATGATTGGCTTGCTCGTCGCCGCTGCCGCAACGGTTATCTCATCGCACGCGTATTTATGGATGACCGCCGGGTTAAGTATTTATGCTTTCGGTATTGGTCTGGCGAATGCGGGACTGGTGCGATTAACCCTGTTTGCCAGCGATATGAGTAAAGGTACGGTTTCTGCGGCGATGGGGATGTTACAAATGCTGATCTTTACCGTCGGTATCGAAATCAGTAAACATGCCTGGCTGAACGGGGGCAACGGCCTGTTTAATCTCTTTAACCTTGCCAACGGAATTTTGTGGCTGCTGCTGATGTTTATCTTTTTAAAAGATAAACAAACAGGAAATTCAAACGACGGATAAGAAAATGCCTAGTTGCTTTGTACAATCAGGCATTCATGGATTAATGGTGATGGTCGTCGATTTGATGTTCGATAACCATCCCTTCGCCTACGCTGGCAAGATGACGAACATACGGATGTGGGCGGTAAGCCGGAGCTGGAGTAGGCGCCACATAGACAGTTTGTGGTACAGTCGCGACGCTGACCGCTTGTGGAACGCTGACTGAATCGGGGACTACCACCACTTTGTATCCGCTCGGCACATCAACGGTGACACTTTGCGCCATTGCCACACCAGTAAAACTCAACAGAAACGCGCCCAGCAGTACACAATTTTTCATCATTTCGCCTGAAATAATCCAGAAGGGGAATTTCCGCGAATTATGCATCCTTCATTCAGGCATTGTGTTGCCGGGCGTGCTGCCGTTTTATTGATTAAATGGCGCTTCGTGCTTAAGAATTTTATCGATCACATCCAGTACGCCTTCACGGTTATTGGAGCCTGCGCGGTATTTCGCCGCAGCTACGACCGCGTTGCCGGCATTTTCCATCGCAAAGCTAAAGCCAGCCTGGCGCAGCATTTCGATATCGTTACCGCCATCGCCAAAGACCACCACTTCACTGTCATCTATTCCCCATAACTTCTGGAGTTGCCGCAGGCCATTGGCTTTATGTACGCCGGGGATAATCAGATCGATGCTACCGTTGCCGGTGTGAACCGGCACCATAATATCGCCAATCGAATCATGTAACTCTTTTTGTACTTGCGGAATCAGTTCATCGGAAAGATTCAGGCCAAACTTAAAGAAGATATCTTCTAAGTTGTCAAAGTTATCGACATATTCCAGACGGTGATAATACATTTCCGCCACCGTTTTCATGGCATCGTCATATTTTTTGAGGGTATAGGCGCTATTTTTTCCGCAGGCAATAATTTCCACTTCCGGGCGCGTCAGTAAATGTTCCACGACAGTGGCAAATGCATCCTTCGACAGCTCGCCATTAAAAACATCTTTGCCTTCGCTCACAACCCAACCACCGTTTTCTGCCACAAAGGCAATTTCATCGGCAATTTCGGGGAAGAAAGAGATCAACTGATAATATTGATTCCCGCTGGCGACCACAAAGCGAATCCCTTGTGCTTTCATCTGCTGATACTGAACCATAAACCGCTCGCGGTTATAGGTTTTTTGATCGCTTAAGAAAGTACCATCCATGTCTACCGCAATTAATTTAATGCTCATCAACTATTCTCCATCGCCGTTTGCGTTTTGGTATCGGGTTTGGCGACGGCCTTCGCGACAATAGCCGCGAGAATAACCAGCGCCAGTACAACCAGCATTGCACTACGTAATCCATAATGTTCGCCGAGATAGCCCAGTAGCGGCGGCCCGACGAGGAAAGCCAGATAACCGGTTGTTGCTACCACGCTGACGCGGGTTGGCGCATCGGGGCCGGTATCACTGGCGGCAGAAATGGTCAGCGGGAAGCCCAGCGAGGCACCCAATCCCCAAAGGACAACAGACACCCCCGCGACCCAGGCGCTATCGACAAAAATAATCAGCCCAATACCCAACGCGCCCATTAGCGCACTAGCACGAACCACGGCAACGCGGCTGTAACGGTCTATGAACCAACCGCCAGTGAAGCGTCCAACGGTCATCCCCAATGTGAAACCGGCATAAATCAGTGAGCCGGAAGTGGGGCTAAAACCGTGACCATCAACCATTAACAAGGGTAACCAGTCGTTGGCAGAACCTTCTGCAAAGGCCATCGCCAGCACCACAACACCAATCAACAGCAACTGGATATCGCGATAAAAAGGTACGCCTTTTTCGCCATGCTGCGTGCCATCGGCGGCATTTTTTCCCGTACCGCCAGGGATTGCCTGAATGGCGATATAAATAGGCGCGATGCCTACCAGTGCCGCCAACAAAATATGCACAGTTGCCGGAACGCCAAAGGCCGTTAGCGCCATCCCAATACCAGCGCCTGCCAGCGTGCCGAGGCTATAAAAGCCGTGCATCATCGGCAAAACCGTTTTATTCATTTCTCGCTCAACGGCGGCACCTTCAACGTTTATAGCAACTTCAGCGGAACCAAAACTGGCTCCAAAGACGCCAAGACCAACGGCAAAGAGCACGGGCGATGTCAGCCAGAGCGCCACACTTAATATCATCATCCCGATCAACGCGCAGGACATCGTGACCAGGATGACATTACGCGTCCCAAAACGTTTCACTAACCACGCTGAGCAGAGAATTCCGCTCATCGAACCGATCGACAAACCAAAGAGTACACCGCCCATTTCAGCGATCGAAACAGAAAGAATGTCGCGAATCGCTGGCGTACGGGTTGCCCAGGACGCCATTAACAAGCCTGGCAAAAAGAAGAACATAAACAGCGCCCAGGTTCGGCGTTTCAAGGCATTACGTGAAGAATTTACGGTCATAGATCACGTCAAAAAAAGAAGAGGGAAGACAACCTTAGCAAGGTTGTGTACATTTGTACACAATTGCAAAGAGAGGAAATGACATGCGTCGCGCTAACGATCCGCAACGGCGAGAAAAAATCATCCAGGCCACGCTGGAGGCGGTGAAACTTTACGGAATACATGCCGTTACGCACCGCAAAATCGCTACCCTTGCCGGAGTGCCGTTGGGGTCGATGACCTACTATTTTTCAGGAATTGATGAGTTGCTGCTGGAGGCGTTCAGCAGTTTTACAGAGATAATGTCTAAGCAATATCAGGCATTTTTTAGCGATGTTAGTGATGCCTCAGGCGCCTGCCAGGCCATAACCGACATGATCTACAGCTCGCAGGTTGCAACGCCGGATAACATGGAACTGATGTATCAACTTTACGCATTGGCCAGCCGAAAACCGCTATTAAAAACGGTGATGCAAAACTGGATGCAGCGTAGTCAGCAAACGCTCGAACAATGGTTTGAACCCGGAACCGCCCGCGCGCTGGATGCGTTTATTGAAGGGATGACACTGCATTTTGTCACTGACCGTAAGCCGCTATCGCGCGAGGATATTTTACAGATGGTGGCGCAATTGGCAGGGCAGGAGATAAATTTCAGGCAACAAAAAACCCATCAACCTTGAACCGAAATGGCGGGGTTGATGGGCTCCACAAAATGGGGACATCAAAGAAAAGCAGTGGCACTAATTAAGACTGATGCCCCGAGGAAAAGTTCTGCGGTTGTACAAAAAAATTTCATTTTTGGGGCAACTTCAGTTTTATCCGAGTCCTGGCCATACCATTACGATGATTGTCCCTGCCAGCGTCAGCAGTACGTTAGCTATTGCATAAGTGCCCGCATAACCTAATGCCGGGATGTTGCTGCGCGCAGTGTCGCTGATGATCTCCATTGCCGGAGCACAAGTACGTGCGCCCATCATTGCACCGAATAACAGCGCGCGGTTCATGCGCAGCACATAAGCGCCAAACAGGAAGCAAATAACAACGGGCACCAGGCTGACAATTAACCCGGCAATCAACATCTGACCGCCAATCGCACCCAGGCCGTTATTGATGCCACTACCGGCGCTTAAACCCACACCCGCCATAAATACCATCAAACCGAACTCTTTCACCATGCTTAACGCGCCCTGGGGAATATAGCCGAAGGTCGGGTGGTTCGCTCGCATAAAGCCCAGCATAATACCAGCGAATAACAACCCGGCGGCGTTACCCATGCCGAAGCTGAATGTGCTGAACTGGAAGGTGATCATCCCGATCATCAGACCTATGACAAAGAACGCGCAGAATGCCAGTAGATCAGTAACCTGGCTGTGAATCGAAATAAAGCCGATGCGATCGGCGATGGTTTTCACGCGACGGGCATCGCCGCTCACCTGCAATACATCGCCTTTATTAAGCACCACGTTATCGTCGATCGGCATTTCGATCTGGCTGCGGATGACGCGGTTAAGGAAACAACCGTGATCGGTCAGCTTCAGTTGTGCCAGGCGTTTACCGACAGCGTTATGGTTTTTGACGACCACCTCTTCAGTGACGATACGCATGTCGAGAAGGTCTCGATCAAAAACTTCTTTACCGTTACGGAAGCTGGGATCGAGCCGGGCGTGGGCGTCGGGATAGCCTACCAACGCTATTTCATCGCCCATCTGTAGCACGGCGTCACCATCCGGATTTGCCAGAATCCCGTTACGACGAATACGTTCAATGTAGCAACCGGTTTGTCGATAAATACCCAGTTCACGCAAGTTTTTGCCATCGGCCCAGGCGACCAGTTCCGGCCCGACGCGGTAGGCGCGAATAACCGGCAGATAGACTTTACGGCTGGCGTCGGTATCCAGACCTCGTTCACGAGCGATTTGTTGGGCGCTGGTCTGTAAGTCCTGATGCTGCAACTTAGGCAAGTAACGCGCACCGACAATCAAACTCACCAGGCCAATCAAATAGGTTAATGCATACCCGAGGCTTAAATTATCCAGTGCCGCAGAGAGCTGCCCGCTTTCTATTCCTGAGTGGCGTAAGGTATCGCCCGCACCAACCAAAACCGGTGTTGATGTCATTGAACCAGCCAACATACCGGCCGTCAGGCCGATGTCCCAGCCAAACAACTTACCCAGTCCTAAGGCGATCAGCAGTGCACTACCGACCATTACCAGGGCTAACATTAGGTAATTTTTCCCATCGCGGAAAAAAATGGAAAAAAAGTTGGGTCCGGCTTCGACCCCGACGCAGAAAATAAACAGCATAAAGCCAAGATTAAGCGCGTCGGTGTTAATACTGAAATGTTGTTGACCTAATAACAGTGATACGACTAAAACGCCAATGGAATTACCCAGTTGGATTGAACCAAGTCGTAATTTTCCGAGACATAGTCCAAGCGCGAGGACCACGAATAATAACAGAATGTAATTCCCATTTAACAATTCGGCGACGTTTATATTCACGGAGACTAACTTCTTGTTTACGAGTAAGCTGTTGAAAGAAATGGTAATTTAAGATAATGTTTTTACCTGAATTCAGAGCGCAGATTCATTCAGCGCACTTAATCAATAGTAAAGGAACAATATATTTTACTAGTGTAATCACATTAGATACCAACGGCTATAAGAATTGTGTTGGCCTATATTAGCATGGAATGCGAAGCGGCTTTATCTTACTGAGCGCCACACCGGCGAAAAATGTGTTCGATAGAGGCAGTGTCAGGAGGAACATGTGAAACATAAACAACATTGGGCGGGGGCAATTTGCTGTTTTGTCCTCTTTATTGTGGTGTGCCTTTTTCTGGCGACACATATGAAGGGAGCTTTTCGGGCTGCCGGGCACCCTGAAATCGGCTTACTGTTTTTCATTCTTCCTGGGGCTGTAGCCAGCTTTTTTTCGCGGCGTAGAGAAGTCCTTAAACCACTGTTTGGCGCAATGCTGGCAGCACCGTGTTCTATGTTAATTATGCGTCTGTTTTTTTCACCATCACGCTCATTCTGGCAGGAGCTGGCGTGGTTGTTGAGTGCCGTCTTCTGGTGTGCGCTGGGCGCATTATGTTTTTTGTTTATCAGTAGCTTGTTCAGGCCGCAACACAGAAAAAATCAATAAAGCCCTCAAACAGAGAGGGCTTATCCGGTAATCAGGCGTCAAGATTCTCTTTCACCCAGGCAGCAAAATCGGTATAGCCACCGATGTGTTGCTGATCGACAAAAATCTGCGGTACGGTTTCTACCGGCTTGCCAGCTTTCTGTTGCAGATCCTCTTTAGTGATCCCTTCAGCACGAATATCCACATACTGATAGTGAAAATCATCGTGTTCATTACTTAACTTTTCTGCCAAATCTTTGGCACGCACGCAGTAAGGGCAACCCGGACGACCGAAAATAACGGTTTGCATTGGCTTTCTCCATTTATCTCTCATGTGTGCATGATCACGCCAAATCTTATTCGCTGAAAGTAGGTTTAACCTGTTGCATTGATTGCTTAAAGCTATAACTGTTAAGCACAACGCGGCGAAAGGTTTTAAACTGGCAGCTCACTTTGCAGAGGGAAGTTTATGCGCGCGATCGGTAAATTGCCTAAAAGCGTGTTGATACTGGAATTTATTGGAATGATGTTACTGGCGGCGGCGCTGCTGTCGATAAGTGACAACTTTTCGCTTCCAGCGCCGTTTTCTACGCCAGAAGCGCAAATTCTGATGATTTTTCTCGGTGTTTTGCTCATGCTTCCCGCTGCGGTGGTGGTTATTCTTCAGGTGGCAAAACGGCTGGCCCCGCAACTGATGAATCATCCACCGGAATCTTCACGTTCAGAAAGAGAAAAAGATAATGACGCCAACCATTGAACTTATTTGTGGTCACCGCTCCATTCGCCATTTCACTGATGAACCTATCTCCGCTGAACAGCGTGAGGCGATTATCAACAGCGCCCGCGCGACCTCCAGTTCCAGCTTTTTGCAGTGCAGCAGCATTATTCGCATTACCGATCCCGCATTGCGTGAAGCCCTGGTGCCGCTGACCGGTGGGCAAAAACACGTTGCGCAAGCGGCGGAGTTCTGGGTGTTTTGCGCCGACTTTAACCGTCATTTGCAGATCTGCCCGGATGCTCAACTCGGCCTGGCTGAACAGTTGTTGCTCGGTGTTGTTGATACAGCGATGATGGCACAAAACGCCTTAACCGCAGCGGAATCGTTGGGGTTGGGCGGTGTATATATTGGCGGCCTGCGCAATAACATTGAAGCGGTGACGGAACTGCTGAAATTACCAAAGCATGTTCTGCCGCTGTTTGGCCTGTGTCTCGGCTGGCCTGCGGATAACCCGGATCTCAAGCCGCGTTTACCGGCCTCCATTTTGGTACATGAAAACAGCTACCAGTCGCTGGATAAAGATGCTCTGGCGCAGTATGACGAGCAACTGGCGGAATATTATCTTACCCGTGGCAGCAATAATCGCCGGGATACCTGGAGCGATCATATTCGGCGGACGATTATCAAAGAAAGCCGTCCTTTTATTCTCGATTATTTGCATAAACAAGGTTGGGCGACGCGCTAAAACCGTTACGGCGATGTATTATACGCGGGCTTTTGACCAGGTCTGACAGAGAGGTGCAGGGTGAAAATTGCCATATTGTCCCGGGATGGAACGCTCTATTCGTGTAAGCGGCTGCGTGAAGCCGCCATACAGCGTGGTCACCTGGTTGAAATTCTCGATCCGCTTTCTTGCTACATGAACATTAATCCTGCGGCGTCTTCCATTCACTATAAAGGCCGCAAACTCCCCCATTTTGACGCAGTGATCCCACGCATTGGCACCGCCATTACCTTTTATGGGACGGCGGCGCTGCGCCAGTTCGAAATGCTGGGCAGTTATCCGCTGAACGAATCGGTCGCGATTGCCCGGGCGCGTGACAAATTGCGTTCAATGCAACTGCTGGCGCGTCAGGGCATTGACCTGCCTGTCACGGGGATTGCGCATTCGCCGGATGATACCAGCGACTTAATCGATATGGTCGGTGGTGCGCCGCTGGTGGTTAAGCTGGTCGAAGGCACGCAGGGAATTGGTGTGGTGCTGGCGGAAACGCGCCAGGCGGCAGAAAGCGTGATTGATGCTTTTCGCGGCCTGAACGCTCATATTCTGGTGCAGGAATATATAAAAGAGGCGCAAGGGTGCGATATCCGCTGTCTGGTCGTCGGTGATGAAGTTGTCGCGGCGATTGAACGGCGGGCGAAAGAGGGCGATTTTCGCTCCAATTTGCACCGTGGCGGCGCGGCAAGCATCGCCAGTATCACGCCGAAAGAGCGTGAAATCGCCATCAAAGCTGCGCGAACGATGGCGCTGGATGTTGCCGGTGTGGATATTCTGCGTGCCAATCGCGGGCCGTTGGTGATGGAAGTGAACGCGTCGCCGGGGCTGGAAGGAATAGAAAAAACCACCGGTATCGACATTGCGGGTAAAATGATCCGCTGGATCGAACGCCACGCCACGGCAGAATATTGCCTGAAAACGGGTGGTTAGTCGCAATTACATTACTGATCATGGTTTTGCCTGCGCTTTTTGCGTAAGCTGTGCCAGTCTTTTTATCGGAAGAGGTTGTACAAAATTATGACATCGCTGGTCGTTCCTGGTCTGGATACGTTGCGTCAATGGCTCGATGACCTGGGGATGAGTTTTTTTGAATGTGATAACTGTCAGGCTTTGCATCTGCCCCATATGCAGAATTTCGACGGTGTCTTTGATGCCAAGATCGACCTGATTGATAACACAATCCTGTTTTCTGCCATGGCGGAAGTCAGGCCTTCAGCCGTGTTGCCGCTGGCGGCGGATTTATCAGCCATCAATGCCAGCTCACTGACCGTGAAAGCATTTCTCGATATGCAGGATGATAATCTGCCAAAGCTGGTGGTTTGCCAGTCTTTATCTGTTATGCAGGGCGTAACCTATGAACAGTTTGCATGGTTTGTACGCCAGAGCGAAGAGCAGATTTCGATGGTCATCCTCGAAGCTAATGCCCATCAGCTGCTGTTGCCGACTGACGATGAAGGGCAAAACAACGTTACCGAAAACTATTTCCTTCACTGATAACTCTCTTCGAGCACGCAGTCGCTGCCGCAGTGACTGCGCGTCGTAATATTTCCTGCTGATTTTAACCTTTCATTAAAGATTAATTCACTTCTATTGTGCCAGGTTTGCTTTATCACATAGAGCAAATACGCATAAAAATTTGTTAAATACCGTTTTTTAATTACAGCTATAGTTTCAAACCCTGGCTAAAGTTATTCTTGCGAGGCTTTTATATAGCGAGCAATGCTGGCCGGGAGAGAGTTCTCTTTTCTTGCACCGCGCCGATAAAAAATATGCACGTTTATTGCATATCTTTCAGTGTGACAACTTTTGTTCGTTTGTTAACGAACTTTCAGAAGGAAAGAGATATGACCGCCTTAAATAAAAAATGGCTATCGGGCCTGGTTGCGGGTGCTCTGATGGCCGTCTCTGTCAGCACGCTCGCGGCTGAACAAAAAACACTCCACATCTATAACTGGTCTGATTATATCGCCCCGGATACGGTGGCAAATTTTGAAAAAGAGACTGGTATCAAAGTCGTCTACGATGTTTTTGATTCTAACGAAGTGCTGGAAGGCAAATTAATGGCGGGGAGTACCGGCTTTGATCTCGTTGTGCCGTCAGCCAGCTTTCTGGAGCGCCAGTTGACTGCGGGAGTATTCCAGCCACTGGATAAAAGCAAATTGCCGGAGTGGAAGAATCTCGATCCGGAGCTGCTGAAGCTGGTCGCCAAACACGATCCCGACAATAAATTTGCTATGCCCTATATGTGGGCGACGACCGGGATTGGCTATAACGTTGATAAAGTCAAAGCGGTACTGGGCGAAAACGCGCCCGTCGATAGCTGGGACTTGATTCTCAAACCTGAAAATCTGGAAAAACTGAAAAGCTGTGGCGTCTCTTTCCTGGATGCGCCGGAAGAGGTTTTTGCCACTGTCTTGAATTATCTCGGTAAAGATCCCAACAGCACTAAAGCGGATGATTACACCGGACCGGCTACCGATCTGCTGTTAAAGCTGCGCCCGAACATTCGTTATTTCCATTCATCTCAATACATTAACGACCTGGCAAACGGCGATATATGCGTCGCTATTGGCTGGGCGGGCGATGTCTGGCAGGCGTCAAACCGCGCGAAGGAAGCGAAGAATGGCGTGAATGTCTCTTTCTCAATTCCGAAAGAAGGGGCGATGGCATTCTTTGATGTATTCGCCATGCCTGCCGATGCCAAAAATAAAGACGAAGCGTATCAGTTCCTGAATTATTTGCTGCGTCCGGATGTGGTGGCACACATCTCTGACCATGTGTTCTATGCCAATGCGAACAAAGCAGCTACGCCGCTGGTGAGCGCGGAAGTGCGTGACAATCCTGGTATTTATCCTCCGGCAGATGTCCGCGCCAAAATGTTCACCCTGCAAGTACAGGATCCGAAAATTGATCGTGTGCGCACCCGCGCGTGGACCAAAGTGAAGAGCGGAAAATAATCCGCAGCCGTAGATGCCGGACGGGCGCACCATCCCCGCCGGCAATTCGCACCATCATGGTGCGCTTGCACACATTAAATGCCGGAGAGCAGCCGTGAATGACGCTATCCCTCGCCCGCAGGCGAAAAGTCGTAAGTCGCTGACACCACTATTAGAAATCCGCAATTTGACCAAATCTTACGATGGTCAACATGCGGTCGATGATGTTAGTCTGACCATTTATAAAGGCGAAATCTTTGCACTGCTGGGCGCATCCGGCTGTGGCAAGTCCACACTGCTGCGTATGTTGGCAGGTTTCGAACAACCTTCTGCCGGGCAGATTATGCTTGATGGCGTCGATTTGTCACAGGTGCCGCCTTATCTGCGCCCCATCAACATGATGTTCCAGTCCTACGCGCTATTCCCCCATATGACCGTGGAGCAAAACATTGCCTTTGGTCTGAAACAAGACAAGTTACCAAAAGCGGAAATTGCCAGTCGGGTCAACGAGATGCTGGGGCTTGTGCATATGCAGGAGTTTGCCAGACGCAAACCGCATCAGCTTTCCGGTGGTCAACGTCAGCGAGTGGCGCTGGCCCGAAGCCTTGCCAAACGCCCGAAACTATTACTGCTCGATGAACCGATGGGCGCGCTGGATAAAAAACTGCGCGACCGGATGCAGCTTGAAGTGGTGGATATTCTGGAGCGTGTCGGCGTGACCTGTGTGATGGTAACGCACGATCAGGAAGAGGCGATGACCATGGCGGGGCGCATCGCGATTATGAATCGCGGTAAATTTGTTCAGATTGGCGAGCCGGAAGAAATTTATGAGCACCCGACCACGCGATATAGCGCCGAGTTCATTGGATCGGTCAATGTTTTCGAAGGACTGCTAAAGGAACGCCAGGAAGATGGCCTGTTGCTTTATTCGCCTGGGCTGGTGCATCCGTTGAAAGTCGATCCCGATGCGTCAGTGGTGGATAACGTGCCGGTGCATGTGGCGCTGCGTCCGGAAAAAATCATGCTCTGTGACGAACCGCCTGCTGATGGCTGCAATTTTGCAGTGGGAGAGGTGACACATATTGCCTATCTCGGTGATTTGTCTGTTTATCATGTCCGCCTGAAAAGCGGGCAGATGATCAGCGCCCAGTTACAAAACGCCCATCGTTTTCGCAAAGGGTTACCGACCTGGGGCGATGAAGTTCGTTTGTGCTGGGAATCAGACAGTTGTGTGGTGCTGACGGTTTAAGGAGCAAAGATGAGTACACTTGAACCTGCTGCCCAGCCGGGTGGATTAAAGCAATGGCTTACACAGTGGCAAATGAAGCACGGGCGCAAACTGGTGATTGCGCTGCCGTATATCTGGTTGATTTTGTTGTTTCTGCTGCCATTTCTGATTGTCTTTAAAATAAGCCTGGCGGAGATGGCGCGCGCTATTCCACCTTATACCGAACTGATGGAGTGGGCTGACGGGCAACTTTCCATCACTCTTAATCTCGGTAATTTTCTGCAACTGACTGACGATCCGCTCTATTTCGATGCTTATCTCCAGTCGTTACAGGTGGCGGCGATTTCGACCGTTTGTTGCTTATTGCTCGGCTATCCGCTGGCGTGGGCAGTGGCGCACAGTAAACCGTCGACCCGCAATATCTTATTGCTGCTGGTGATCCTGCCTTCGTGGACCTCATTTTTGATCCGCGTTTACGCCTGGATGGGGATACTAAAAAACAATGGTGTGCTGAATAATTTTCTGCTGTGGCTGGGGGTTATCGATCAGCCGCTGACCATTCTGCATACCAATCTGGCAGTTTATATCGGCATTGTTTACGCCTACGTACCGTTTATGGTGCTGCCGATCTACACCGCCTTGATTCGTATTGATTATTCGCTGGTGGAAGCCGCGCTGGATCTCGGCGCGCGTCCGCTGAAGACTTTCTTTACGGTGATTGTGCCGCTTACCAAAGGTGGGATTATCGCCGGATCAATGCTGGTTTTCATTCCGGCGGTGGGTGAGTTTGTGATCCCGGAACTGCTCGGCGGCCCTGATAGCATCATGATCGGGCGCGTTCTGTGGCAGGAGTTTTTCAATAACCGCGACTGGCCGGTGGCTTCTGCGGTGGCGATCATTATGTTATTGCTGCTGATTGTGCCAATTATGTGGTTCCACAAATATCAGCAAAAAAGCGTGGGGGAACACGGATGAATAATTTACCGGTCGTTCGTTCGCCCTGGCGAATTGTGATTTTGTTGCTGGGCTTCACCTTTCTCTATGCGCCGATGCTGATGCTGGTCATCTATTCATTTAACAGTTCGAAGCTGGTGACGGTGTGGGCCGGTTGGTCAACGCGCTGGTACGGTGAGTTATTGCGTGATGATGCGATGATGAGCGCGGTCGGCTTAAGTCTGACGATTGCCGCCTGTGCGGCGACGGCGGCGGCGATCCTCGGGACTATTGCGGCGGTCGTGCTGGTACGTTTCGGGCGGTTTCGTGGATCAAATGGCTTTGCCTTTATGATCACCGCGCCGTTAGTCATGCCTGATGTGATCACTGGCCTGTCGCTGTTGTTATTGTTCGTTGCCCTTGCTCATGCCATCGGCTGGCCTGCCGATCGCGGTATGTTAACTATCTGGCTGGCGCACGTGACTTTCTGTACGGCTTATGTGGCAGTTGTTATTTCTTCGCGTCTGCGGGAACTGGATCGCTCCATTGAAGAAGCCGCGATGGATCTCGGCGCGACGCCGCTGAAGGTGTTTTTCGTCATTACACTACCGATGATCATGCCGGCGATCATTTCTGGTTGGTTGCTTGCTTTTACTCTGTCGCTCGACGATCTGGTGATCGCCAGCTTTGTTTCCGGGCCGGGAGCCACCACGTTACCGATGCTGGTCTTCTCCAGCGTGCGGATGGGGGTGAATCCGGAAATCAACGCCCTGGCAACATTGATTCTCGGTGCGGTCGGAATTGTCGGATTTATCGCCTGGTATTTAATGGCGCGCGCAGAAAAGCAGCGGATACGCGATATCCAGCGTGCAAGACGTGGCTGAAGACACTAAAATTTGCCAACCTGGCTACATAATGCCGCGCATGTCGCGGCATTGTTTTCATGGAAGACGAAACGTTGGGATTTTTTAAGAAAACATCTTCATCACATGCTCGCCTGAATGTGCCTGCACTGGTGCAGGTGGCGGCGCTCGCCATTATTATGATCCGTGGCCTCGACGTGCTGATGATTTTCAATACGCTGGGCGTGCGCGGTATCGGCGAGTTCATTCATCGCAGCGTACAAACCTGGAGTTTAACGCTGGTCTTTCTAAGCAGCCTTGCGCTGGTTTTTATTGAAATCTGGTGTGCGTTTTCGCTGGTGAAAGGGCGTCGCCTGGCGCGCTGGCTGTATCTGTTGACGCAAATCACGGCAGCCAGTTACCTGTGGGCAGCTTCGCTCGGTTATGGTTACCCTGAGCTGTTCAGCATTCCTGGTGAATCGAAACGTGAAATCTTCCATAGCCTGATGTTACAAAAGCTGCCGGATATGCTCATCTTATTGCTGTTGTTCGTTCCCGCCACCAGTCGGCGGTTCTTCCAGTTGCAATAATGTGTATAATCCTCGCCCCTGATGATGTGAAGGTCAATGTATGCAGTGCGCACTTTACGACGCGGGTCGCTGTCGCTCCTGTCAGTGGATAACGCAGCCGATTCCAGAGCAACTCTCCGCTAAAACCGCCGATCTTAAAAATCTGTTGGCCGATTTTCCGGTTTCGGAGTGGTGTGCGCCGGTGTCTGGTCCGGAACAAGGGTTTCGCAATAAAGCCAAAATGGTGGTGAGTGGTAGCGTTGAAAAACCACTGCTCGGAATGCTACACCGCGACGGTACGCCAGAAGATCTTTGCGATTGCCCGCTTTACCCTGCCTCATTTGCGCCCGTTTTTTCGGCGCTAAAACCGTTTATCGCCCGTGCGGGTCTGACGCCCTACAACGTGGCGCGCAAGCGTGGCGAACTGAAATATATTCTGCTGACTGAAAGCCAGATGGATGGCGGTATGATGCTGCGCTTTGTACTGCGTTCTGAAACCAAGCTGGCGCAACTGCGTAAGGCGCTGCCGTGGTTACAGGCGCAACTGCCACAGCTAAAAGTCATTACCGTCAATATTCAGCCAGTGCATATGGCGATAATGGAAGGGGAGACGGAGATCTACCTGACCGAACAGCAGGCGCTGGCAGAGCGTTTTAATGACGTGCCGCTGTGGATCCGCCCGCAAAGTTTCTTCCAGACAAATCCGGCGGTCGCCAGCCAGCTGTACGCCACCGCGCGTGACTGGGTGCGGCAATTGCCGGTAAATCATATGTGGGATCTGTTCTGCGGCGTTGGCGGTTTTGGTTTGCATTGTGCAACGCCAGAAATGCAGTTAACGGGGATTGAGATTGCGCCAGAAGCGATTGCCTGTGCGAAACAATCTGCTGCTGAACTGGGTCTAACGCGTCTGCAATTTCAGGCGCTGGACTCCACTCAGTTTGCCACCGCTCAGGGTGAAGTGCCGGAACTGGTGCTGGTTAATCCACCGCGTCGCGGCATTGGTAAACCGCTGTGTGATTATCTTTCGACGATGGCACCGCGTTTTATTATCTACTCAAGCTGTAACGCCCAAACGATGGCGAAAGATATCCGCGAACTGCCAGGATATCGCATTGAGCGGGTACAGCTTTTCGATATGTTCCCCCACACCGCACATTATGAAGTGCTGACGCTGCTGGTGAAGCAATAAAAAAGCCGCATCTGCGGCTTTCTGAATCTTACTGCGGGAACCACTGTTCGCTGATTTTCTGATATGTACCGTCTGCTTTAACGGCTGCCAGTGCCTTATTCAGTTTCTCCAGCAGAGCTTTGTTATCCGGACGTACAGCGATGCCCAGACCGGTGCCGAAGTACTGCGGATCGGTTACTTTCTCAGTCGCAACGCCCAGTTGCGGATTGGTTTTCAGCCACTCATTAACTACCGCTGTATCACCAAATACCCCATCAATACGACCATTTTTCAGGTCGATAAATGCATTCTGATAACTGTCATAAGAGACGGTTTTCACTTCCGGATGCTGATCCTGAATATATTTCTGGTGAGTGGTGCCGTTTTCCATACCAATACGTTTACCTTTCAGGTCGGCAAAAGTCTTATAGGCATCTTTTTTGGCAATCACAACGGCTGAGTTTTCGTAATAGGGGGTGGTAAAGGCTACCTGCTTGCTACGTTCCGGTGTGATGTCCATCCCGGAAATCACTGCGTCATATTTTCTGAATTTCAGTGACGGGATCAGGCTGTCGAAAGCGTGATTAGTAAAAGTACATTCTGCCTGCATTTGTTTGCATAACGCCTTTGCCAGATCGATATCAAAGCCGACGATCTGGTTATTTGCATCCATCGATTCGAATGGCGGATAAGTGGCAGAGACGCCGAAATTGATTTTCTCTGCGGCAGAAGCGCCGAATGCACAGGATGCAAGTAATGCGGCAAGAACTAGCTTTTTCATGATGGAACTCCCGTCTGTCAATCTTATGATTATTAGCCGTGTCTGCGGCATGGATTTACAATGCCATCAAATGAATTTATATGCAATAAATATGATTAAATAGTTTGCGCTAGATAAAAAAAGACGGACAACTTAGTGGGTTGTCCGTCTTCATTATAAGGATTTATGCACTATGTACGCCGCATCCGGCACAGGCACCGTGCAGGTGTCTGATGCGACGCTGGCGCGTCTTCTCAGACCTACAAAACCCCCCGGTGAATGTGTACGCAGTCACATTAATTCCGACGTTCAAATGCCAGTGCTTTACGCTCAATCAGACGCATCATCAGCGTCAGCAGGCCGTTGACGACGAGGTAAATAATCCCCGCCGCGCCAAACACCATTACGTCGTAGGTGCGTCCGTACAGTAACTGGCTGTAGCCCATCACTTCCATTAGCGTAATGGTGTATGCCAGAGAGGTACTTTTGAACACCAGCACCACTTCGTTGGAATAGGAAGAGAGCGAGCGTTTAAAGGCATACGGCAGGAGGATCGCCAGCGTATCTTTTTTGCTCATTCCCAGCGCGCTACAGGACTGCCATTGACCTTCCGGGATCGCGCGAATCGCCCCGTAAAACAGTTGCGTGGTATACGCCGCACTGTTCAGCGACAACGCAATTAGCGCACACAGCCACGGTTCCGACAGCAAATGCCACAGCGCCGGATACTCCTGCAACGTCGGAAACTGACCCGGTCCGTAGTAAATCAGGAAGATCTGCACCAGCAGCGGCGTACCGGTAAACAGCGTTATATAGCCACGCACAAGCCACACCAGCACCGGTGTTTTCAGCGTCAGGATGATGGTAAAAATCAACGCCAGAATCAGCGCCACAACCAGTGAGGCTACCGTCAGCGTCAGGCTGGTATGCAGCCCTTTCATCAGTTCGGGTAAATACTCAAGCATCAGCCAGGTCTCCGCTCAAAACGTGTCGCGCGCAGGTCAATGCGTTTGAGTATGTACTGGCTCAACAGGGTAATCACCAGGTAAATCGCCGCCGCCACAATGTACCAGGTAAACGGTTCCTGAGTACGGGTGGCGATGCTTTTGGTTTGCAGCATTAAATCATTCACACTAATCAAACTGACCAGCGCGGTATCTTTCAGCAGTACCAGCCACTGGTTGCCGAGACCAGGCAGCGCATGACGCCACATCTGCGGCATCACCAGACGGAAAAAGATAGCCGATTTCGACAGCCCCAGCGCCTGACCCGATTCCCACTGACCCACCGGCACCGCTTTCAGTGCGCCACGCAGAGTTTGCGAAGCATAAGCGGCATACAGCAGTGACAGAGCGATAACACCGCAAAGGAACGGGCTAACGTCGAAGTTCTCAATGTTCATCTGCACCGGGATCTGCACGAATCCAAGATTGATGGTGAAGCCATCCGCAAGCGTCAGCAGTAACTGCGAGGAGCCAAAGTAGATAAACAGCACCACCAGAATTTCTGGCAGGCCGCGTAGAATCGTTACCAGCGCCGAACCTGCCCACGCAACAGGGCGCCATTTTGCTGACTCCCATACTGCAAAGAACATCGCCAGCGCCAGTCCGACAATCAATGCACAAACGGCAAGGCCGACGGTCATCCCGGCGGCGCTTGCTAAAGGAAAAAATTCATTCATCAGGAATTACTTCTGGAACCATTTGTTGTAGATGGTTTCGTAAGTGCCATCTTTCTTCACTTTTTCCAGCGCAGTATTAAATTTCTGCTGCAGTTCAGTGTTGCCCTGACGTACTGCGATGCCGAGGCCAGTACCGAAGTAATCTTTATCGGTCACTTTGTCGCCCACAGCCGCCAGTTTTGGATTATCTTTCAGCCATTCGGTTACCACTGCGGTGTCACCGAATACACCGTCGATACGCCCGTTTTGCAGATCCAGTTTCGCGTTCTGGTAGCTGTCATACGGCACGGTAGTGATTTCCGGATGTTTATCCATAATGAATTTCTGGTGTGTCGTCCCGTTCTGCACACCGACTTTCTTGCCTTTCAGCTGATCAACGCTGGTGTATTTACCTTGCTGACCCACAAACAGGGCGGAGTTGTCATAGTACGGAGTGGTGAACAGCACCTGTTTTTCACGCTCTGGAGTGATATCCATACCTGCCATAACGGCGTCCACACGGCGGAATTTCAGACTCGGGATCAGGCTGTCAAATGCCTGGTTGGAGAAAGTACAGGTTGCATCAATCTCTTTACACAGTGCCTGTGCGAGGTCGACGTCAAAACCGACGATCTGGTTATTTGCGTCTATAGATTCAAACGGAGGATAGGAGGCTTCGGTAGCAAAACGAATGGTTTCGGCAGCTGTGGCGGAAAGACTAAAACCTGCAATTAACGCGGCAATCAGAACTTTTTTCATTGTCGTTATCCCGAATCTTTAGTGAGAGAGATAGTTTTTAAATGCTTCGGTTTGCGGCTCGGTAAAGCAGCGCGCGTCGCCTTGTTCAACGATGTGACCGTTTTCCATATACACCACACGGCTGGCGGTTTTACGCGCCACTTCAACTTCGTGGGTGACGATCACCTGGGTAATATTGGTCTCCGCCAGCTCACGAATGATGCTGACGATCTGTGCCGTAATTTCCGGGTCCAGCGCGGCGGTCGGTTCATCAAACAGCAGTACCTGCGGCTCCATCATCAGCGCACGGGCAATAGCAACACGTTGTTGCTGACCACCAGAAAGGTGCAGCGGGTAACGATCGCTATAAGGTTTGAGACGCAGACGCTCAAGCAGTTTTTCTGCGCGAGCCAGCGCCTGATCTTTACTCAAGCCAAGTACGCGGCATGGCGCTTCGATCAGGTTTTGCTGCACGGTGAGATGCGGCCACAGATTGTATTGCTGAAACACCATGCCGACGTTGCGACGCAGGTCGCGAATCGCTTTGTCAGACGGTGTTTTGGTGAAATCGAAATGGTTGCCTGCAATGTTGAGCGTACCGGAGCGCGGCATCTCAAGCAGATTGAGTACACGCAGCAGCGAGCTTTTCCCCGCGCCGCTGGGGCCAAGTAACACCAGCGTTTCGCCTTGCGGGCAATCCAGCGTGATATCGAACAGCGCCTGGTGTGCGCCGTAGAAGCAATTAATGCCGTTTAATTGAATACTCATTGACACTCGTATACTGGCAGTCTGATAGCTATTGAGGTCGAAGATAGTACCTTTGACAGAATAATTATGCAATATTTCTGCTTTAAAAGTTAAAAGCAAAGCGCATTATTCAATAAACATAGCACAAAATAACGAGGGCGTTGTTCGGCGAGCATAAATGTCGGCATTCCTCACAGAATGCCGGACAATTTATGGGGGTTATAATCTAATCAAGGGATTAACGGTTCTCAATGGACTGGCGTAATGTTCCCGCTTTGGCGTGAACGCTGCCACCTAAATAGCGCACATCGTCGATGACCCAACACTGGCCTTCCTGAATCATCAGCACCTCATCCTGCCAGCTCTGGTCGCCTTGTTTCAGATCCACGCGCAACGGAATATTACGTGCATCGCGATTCGGGATGGTAGAAGCACTGGCGACGCGGGCGCTGTCTGGCAAGGTGGTACGACTGGAGAAGGGATCGCTGCTTAACAATTCTCGTTGGTTGTTATCGCGGCTGGCATCGCTGAGCAGTGCCGCCAGTTTGTCACTCAAGTACGGACGCAGAGCGGTAATGTCGTTACTGCGATGCTGAATACGGTAGTCATAGAATTGCTGAGCCACGCTGTCAGGGCCGCCCTGGACGCAAGAACCTGTGCGGGAGCCGTTGTCTTTATAGGCTGGCGTGACGGTGGTGCAAGCACTGAGTAACAGTGCGCAAGGGATAAGCATGGTCAATTTGCTGTAGCGCATAATGATTTCCTTATAAGCGAACACCTTGAAAGCGTTCTACGATAATAATGATATCCTTTCAATAATAGCGTATCAGTCCGATAATGCTTTTGAGATCGAAGGCTTAGCATACAAGGAGATCGATCATGCAATTTTCCACAACCCCAACACTTGAAGGTCAGACCATCGTTGAATATTGCGGTGTGGTGACGGGCGAAGCGATTTTAGGCGCCAATATTTTCCGTGATTTCTTTGCCGGTATCCGCGATATCGTCGGCGGTCGTTCAGGGGCTTACGAAAAGGAACTGCGCAAGGCACGAGAAATTGCGTTTGAAGAATTAGGTTCCCAGGCACGGGCGCTGGGAGCGGATGCAGTGGTCGGCATTGATATCGACTACGAAACGGTCGGGCAAAACGGCAGTATGCTGATGGTCAGCGTCAGCGGAACGGCGGTGAAAACGCGTCGATGAGAAGAGTTTTCTGGCTGGTTGCGGCGATCCTGTTACTGGCAGGGTGCGCAGGGGAAAAAGGCATTGTCGAGAAAGAGGGATACCAACTCGACACCCGACGCCAGGCGCAGGCGGCATATCCCCGTATTAAAGTGCTGGTGATCCACTACACGGCGGATGATTTCGACACGTCGCTGGCGACGTTGACCGATAAAAAAGTCAGCTCGCACTACCTGGTGCCTGCCGTGCCGCCGCGTTACAACGGCAAACCGCGTATCTGGCAATTGGTGCCGGAGCAAGAACTGGCCTGGCACGCGGGGATCAGCGCCTGGCGCGGGGCGACGCGGATTAACGATACCTCTATTGGCATTGAGCTGGAAAATCGCGGCTGGCAGAAATCAGCGGGGGTGAAATATTTTACGCCGTTTGAACCAGCGCAAATTCAGGCGCTCATTCCACTGGCGAAAGATATTATCGCTCGCTATCACATTAAACCAGAAAACGTGGTGGCACATGCGGATATTGCCCCACAGCGCAAAGACGATCCTGGTCCACTGTTCCCGTGGCAGCAACTGGCGCAGCAGGGGATTGGTGCCTGGCCCGATGCATCGCGCGTTAGCTTTTATCTGGCCGGGCGCGTGCCACACACGCCGGTAGAAACCGCATCGTTGCTGGAACTTTTGGCACGCTACGGCTATGACGTAAAACCTGAAATGACGCCGCGCGAACAGCAGCGAGTGATTATGGCGTTTCAGATGCACTTCCGCCCGACGTTATATAACGGCGAAGCGGATGCAGAAACTCAGGCGATTGCCGAAGCGTTGCTGGAGAAATACGGTCAGGATTAGCGCGGCAGTTTTCCGTGGTCGCGCAGCCAGGCGGCAGTTTGCTCAATACCTTCATTTAGCGTGATGATCGGCTGATAACCTAACTCTTCCTGCGCACGCGTAATATCCAGCGTAAAGTCAAAATTCAACTTGGAGACGCCGTAATGGGTCAGCGGCGGCTCTTTTGCTGACTTGCGTCCTAAACGCTCCATACTGCGGGCAATCATATCCAGCATTGGGTAAGGCACCGACCGGATACGGCAATCAATGTTCAGTTCGTCGATCAGTTTCTGCACGATGCTGCGCAGAGTGCGATGTTCGCCGTTGGTAATGTTGTACGTACGACCAGAAGGCAACTTATCGCACGCTTCCTGACTCGCCAGCCACATAGCGTGCACGGCATTTTCATAGTAGGTCATATCGACCAGCGCGCTGCCGCCGTGGGGTAACAGAATGCTGCCGTAGTGGTGCATCATATGCGCCAGACGGGGAATAAAAACTTTATCGTGCGGGCCGAACAGACTTTGTGGGCGCAGAATAGTAAAGCGCGTCTGTGGGTTGGTCTGCGAAAGCATATTGATCACCTCTTCGCTGGCGGCTTTGCTGCGGGCAAATTCGTTGGCGAAGCGGTGAGGGCGAAAATCTTCTTTGATATCGCGATGGTGGTGATAGTCGAAGTACAGGGAGGGGGAAGAGATATGAATAAAATTACGCACGCCCCAGGCGACAGCCCATTCGCCCAGGCGGCGAGTGGCGCGAACGTTTGCCAGATCGAAAGCCTGCTGCGTTCCCCACGGCGAGGTAAAGCTGGAACAGTGCCACAGTGTATCAATGCCAGCGAGCATCACCTTCGCCTGCGATGAGACCAGCTCGGTCAGATCCGCATGGACAAACTCTGCACCTATTTTTTCCAGCAATTTGCCCATCGCTTCGTTGCGACCGGTTGCTCTCACACTGATGCCTTTCCGGCATAAAAACTCAACCGCGTTTCGACCTAAACCGCTGGTGGCGCCGGTAACCAGTACCTTCATATCATTCCACTGTTGTTGATAAAACGACGAGCGCATTCTTCCGTGATTTCCTCCTTGATGCAATGGGAAACGTGAAAGAATAACGCAGGTTTTTTTCGATTAATCTGTGCTTTGTTCTGCCAGTCTGGCGATTCGTTTTGCCATGCCGCGAAAAATAAACAGATGCGCGGGGATCATCAGTAGCCAGTAAAACAACCCTGGCATACCGTGAGGATGCCAGAAGGCGCGTACATCAATAGTGCGATAGTCGCCTTTATCTTCCAGCGTAAAACACAGTCGCCCAAGTCCTGGCGCTTTCATGCCAAATAACAGGGTAAGTTGTTTTTCCGGCTCGACGACAATCACTTTCCAGCTATCCACCGCATCGCCCGTTTGCAGATATTCCCGTGCGGGGCGACCTTTCGCCAGTTTGTGACCTATCGCGCGATCCATTAGCGCCCGGGTCTGCCACAAAATATTGCCAAAGAAATAACGTTCTTTACCGCCGATTTGATTCACCACCTGCCATAAAGCCTGAAGGCTGGCGGAAGTTTTAACGGTAAACCCCGCCTGTTTGGCGAAATAGCCGTATTCTGGTCGCCAGCGGGCAAAAGCCTGAGCGTCGTATCCCCAGTCGCTGGAGTTAACCAGTTTTTCTTCTTCTTTCAGGGTGCGACGTACCGCGTCATCGAAGGCGATCAGCGGTTGTGGGATGAGCGCGCGTAACGCGGTGTCATCCGCCAGCAGATCGTGTTTCAGCCCCTGAATCAACGCTTTGGCAGTAGTAGAGGGAACGGAGGTAATCACATTGAGAAACCACACCGAAATCCAGCGGGTGGGGAAGGGGACTGGAATCAACCAGCGATGTTTACCGCTCACCGCCATAAAATGTTCAAACTGCTGCTGATAGCTGAGCACCTCTGGTCCGGCGGCTTCGAATACCTGATGTTCGCTGGCCGGATGCTCCAACAGCGCCACCAGATAGTGCAGCAGGTTTTCCAGCGCGATGGGCGTGGTGCGTGAACGTACCCAGCGTGGCGGCGTTAACACTGGCAGGTTGTAAACCATATCACGCATCACTTCGAACGCTGCTGACCCGGCACCGACGATAATTCCGGCACGCAATTCGGTAACCGGTACATTCGCTTCACGCAGTATGTCCGCCGTAGCCTGACGAGCGCGCAGATGATCCGATTGCTCATGGGGCGGGGCTTGCAGTGAACTGAGAAAAATTAATTGCTTAACCGGCACTTCGCGCAGCGCATCGCGGACGTTGAGAGCCACCTGGCGCTCCTGCGCGATAAAATCGCCGCCTTCGCCCATGCTGTGCACCAGAAAATAGACGGTATCGATATCCTGCAAGAGTGCCGGAAGATTATCCGGCCAGCTAAGATCGACTTTATGGCAACTGACATTAGCCAGTTGCAGCTTCGAAAGTCTGTCGACGTGACGTGCCGCCGCCAGAACCTGATGCCCCTGCTGGCTGAGTGTGCGCACCAGATGCTGACCAATGTAGCCACTGGCACCGAGAACTAAAATGCGTTGCGGCACGTCTCTCTCCTTAACGCGTCAGGAAAGCGCGCCAGTGGGCGGCAACTTCAGCCAGTTGTTCACGCGAGACGTCAAGATGCGTCACCAGGCGGACAATCGGCGAGGCGTTGATCAGTACGTTTCGCGCTTTCATGTATTCGCCTAACGCGGCAGCATTTTCTTCCCCGACGCGGACAAACAGCATATTGGTGTCCTGACGCATCACATCCGCGCCTGCCTCACGCAACTGCTCCGCCATCCAGGCGGCGTTGTCGTGGTCTTCCTGCAACCGTGCGACGTTATTTTTCAGGGCATACATCCCGGCGGCAGCCAGAATGCCGGACTGGCGCATCCCGCCGCCGGTCATTTTCCGCCAGCGGATGGCGCGTTTAATGTAATCACGATTGCCGACCAGTAACGAACCGACTGGCGTACCAAGACCCTTCGACAGACAAATGGTGAACGAGTCACAATATTGCGTGATCTCTTTCAGTTCGCAGCCGTAAGCCACTACGGCGTTAAAGATGCGCGCACCGTCAACGTGTAATGCCAGATTACGCTCGCGGCTAAATTCCCATGCTTCTTTCAGATATTCACGCGGCAGCACTTTGCCGTTGTGGGTGTTTTCCAGACTGAGTAATTTGGTGCGGGCGAAGTGAATATCGTCGGGTTTGATTTTCATCGCCACTTTATCCAGCGGCAGCGTGCCGTCAGCAGCAGCGTCGATGGGTTGCGGCTGAATACTGCCCAGCACCGCTGCGCCACCAGCTTCAAACAGATAGTTATGCGCGGCCTGACCGACAATATACTCTTCGCCGCGTTCGCAGTGACTGAGCAGAGCGACCAGGTTAGCCTGGGTGCCGGTCGGCAGAAAGATGGCGGCTTCTTTACCGGAAAGCTCTGCGGCGTAGTCCTGCAAAGCATTAACGGTAGGGTCGTCTCCGTAAACGTCGTCCCCAACCGGGGCGGCCATCATCGTTTCGAGCATGGCGCGGCTCGGTCGGGTTACGGTATCACTGCGTAAATCAATCATGGCATGTCCTTATTTATGACGGGAAATGCCACCCTTTTTACCTTAGCCAGTTTGTTTTCGCCAGTTCGATCACTTCATCACCGCGTCCGCTGATGATTGCCCGCAGCATATACAGGCTAAATCCTTTGGCCTGCTCGAGTTTGATTTGCGGCGGAATGGCTAACTCTTCTTTGGCAACCACCACATCCACCAGCACCGGACCGTCGATGAAGAAGGCGCGTTGCAGGGCTTCATCGACTTCAGAGGCTTTTTCCACGCGAATACCCGTAATGCCGCATGCTTCGGCAATGCGGGCAAAGTTGGTGTCGTGCAGCTCAGTACCGTCTGTCAGGTAGCCTCCGGCCTTCATCTCCATCGCCACAAAGCCCAGCACGCTGTTGTTAAAGACGATAATTTTCACCGGCAGTTTCATCTGCACTACTGAGAGGAAATCGCCCATTAACATGCTAAAACCGCCATCGCCGCACATGGCGACCACCTGACGTTCCGGCTCCGTCGCCTGAGCACCCAGCGCCTGTGGCATAGCATTAGCCATCGAACCGTGGTTAAACGAACCTAACAGGCGACGCTTGCCGTTCATTTTCAGATAACGCGCTGCCCATACTGTTGGCGTGCCGACGTCACAGGTAAAGATGGCGTCATCGGCAGCAAAATGGCTAATTTGCTGCGCCAGATATTGCGGATGAATTGCTTTCTCGCTCGGTTTAGCTAAATCGTCCAGCCCTTTGCGGGCATCGCGGTAATTTTCCAGCGCCTTATCGAGGAACTTGCGATCGGTTTTTTCTTCCACCAGCGGCAGCAATGCACGCAGAGTCGATTTGATATCGCCGACCAGTGCCATATCCACCTTGCTGTGCGCACCAATGCTCGCTGGGTTGATATCAATCTGAATAATTTTGGCATCGGTTGGGTAGAACGCGCGGTAGGGGAACTGCGTGCCGAGCAGAACTAACGTGTCGGCGTTCATCATGGTATGAAAACCTGATGAGAAGCCGATTAATCCCGTCATTCCAACATCATACGGGTTATCGTATTCGACATATTCTTTACCGCGCAGGGCATGAATAATAGGCGCTTTAATTTTCCCGGCAAACTCGACTAACTCTTTATGCGCTCCCGCACAGCCGCTGCCGCACATCAGGGCGATATTGCTGGAGTAACGCAGCAGTTGCGCCAGTTTGCGTAACTCTTCTTCTTCTGGTGTGACTACCGGCTGTGGCGCATGATACCAGTGCGTGGTCGCCCCTTCTGGCGCAGGTTTTAACGCCACGTCGCCCGGTAACACTACAACCGAAACGCCACGGTTTAACACCGCTTTGCGCATGGCAATCGCCAGCACTTGTGGGATCTGCTCCGGGCTGGAAACCAGCTCGCAATAGTGGCTACATTCTCGGAATAACTCTTGCGGGTGGGTCTCCTGGAAATAGCCGCTGCCGATTTCGCTGGAAGGGATGTGGGCGGCAATCGCCAGTACCGGAACGTGATTGCGATGACAATCGAACAGGCCGTTGATTAAGTGAAGGTTGCCGGGGCCGCACGATCCGGCACAGACCGCCAGTTCTCCTGAAAGCTGGGCTTCAGCGCCAGCGGCAAAGGCCGCGACTTCTTCATGGCGAGTAGGCATCCACTCGATAGTGCCCATGCGATTCAGGCTGTCGCTAAGGCCGTTAAGTGAGTCGCCCGTGACTCCCCAGATGCGTTTCACACCTGCCGATTCGAGCGTTTTGGCGATATAAGCTGCAACCGTTTGTTTCATGGTTCTCCGTCTCCTGAATGTGATAACGGTAACAAGTTTAGTTCATCTGACGGAGGGGGAAGGGAGGGGAGAAAAAGGAGGCACTAACGGTTAAATAGCCCGATGACAGGAATATCATCGGGCATAAGGCGATTATGCGAGAACCATATCCCCCTGCGGATGACATGAACACGCCAGTACGTAACCCTCGGCGATTTCGGCGTCGGTCAGCGTCATCGTGCTGCTCACCGTATATTCACCGGAAACCACTTTCGTCTTACAGCAACCGCAAACACCCGCACGGCAGGCGGCGACAACCGGAACTTTGTTGCTTTCCAGCGCCTCCAGCAGCGTGGTGCCAACCGGTGCGTAAAATTCTTGCGCCGGTTGCAGTTTGGTGAATTTCAGACCGCTGGTCGCCGCTTCCGCCACTGGCGTAAAGAATTTCTCTTTAAAGAAGCGTGTCACGCCAAGCGCCTTCACTTCCTGTTCTACCCAATCCATATACGGAGCCGGGCCACAGGTCATCACGGTACGTGAAGCTAAGTCAGGAACGCGAGTCAGCAGTTCGCGAGTGAGACGACCAGCGATAAAGCCTTCGGTAACGTTATTTTCCGCCACCAGCGTTACCGGATAGTTACGCCATTCGTCGGCAAAAATAACGTCCTGCGGCGTACGCACGTTGTAGATCACCTGCACATCGGCCTGCGGACGGTTCTTCGCAAGCCAGCGACGCATCGACATAATCGGCGTGACGCCGCAGCCTGCCGCCAGTAACAGGAATTTATCTTCAGATTTATCGTCGCAGGTAAATTCCCCCATTGCGTCCGAAAGCCAGATATAGTCACCGCGTTTCACGTCGCGGGTCAGCCACTGGGAACCGACACCGTCATCAATCCGCCGCACTGTCAGGGTGATGTATTCACTCACGCCAGGTGTGGAGGAGATGGTATAAGCACGCAGCGTTTCGGCTGAGTTTCGTACGCTGACCAGCGCATATTGCCCGGCGCGATACGGATAGTAATCGTGGCAAATCAGGGAAATGGTCCACACATCCGGCGTTTCTTGCTTAATGTGATGAACCTGCATCCGCCACGGGCATTGATTCGTTGGCATCGTCATCGACAAACTCCTTACGCGCTCAACAGTTGCTTCATGTCTTCTTCAACAGTGGTGATAGAACGCAGGCCGAATTTCTCGTTCAGCACCGCCAGCAGGTCTGGGGTCAGGAAGCCGGGTGCAGTCGGGCCGGTGACGATATTTTTCACGCCCAGAGAAAGCAGCGTCAGCAGAATGACAATCGCTTTCTGTTCAAACCAGGAGAGCACCAGCGACAACGGCAGATCGTTGACACCGCAGCCCAGTTTTTCTGCCAGCGTTACCGCCAGAATAATCGCTGAATAAGCATCGTTACACTGACCGGCATCCACCAGACGCGGCAGGCCTTCGATATCGCCAAACTCCAGTTTGTTAAAGCGATATTTACCACAGGCGAGAGTCAGGATCAGGCAGTCATCCGGCACGCTAGTGGCGAAATCAGTGAAGTAGTGACGTTCGCCGCGCGCGCCGTCACAGCCGCCAAGCAGGAAGATATGACGCAGTTTTTCGCGGCTCACCAGATCAATCAGCGTATCCGCCGCGCCAAGCAGCGTCTGGCGACCAAAACCAACGGTGATCAGGTGCGGAATTTCGCTGTACGGGAAGCCCGCCATTTGTTGCGCCTGGGCGATAACCGCAGAGAAATCTTCGCCATCCAGATGACGCACGCCCGGCCAGCCAACAATGCTGCGGGTCCAGATACGATCGTCATAAGCGCCGACGGTTGGGTCGATGATACAGTTAGAGGTCATCACGATGGGGCCAGGGAAGCGAGCGAACTCAACTTGTTGATTTTGCCAGCCGCTGCCGTAGTTACCGACCAGATGTTTGAATTTACGCAGTTCCGGATAGCCATGCGCTGGCAGCATTTCGCCGTGGGTGTAGACGTTAACGCCCGTGCCTTCGGTCTGTTCCAGCAGGTTGTAGAGATCTTTGAGATCGTGACCGGAAATCAGGATGCATTTACCCGCCGTCGCTTTCACGTTGACCTGAGTTGGCGTCGGGTGACCGTATTTACCGGTTTCGCCTGCATCCAGAATGCTCATCACTTTGAAGTTCATCTGGCCGATTTCCATTGAACATTCGAGAAGTGCGTTCATATCGGAAGGCCAGGTTCCCAGCCATGCCATGATTTTATGGTACTGGGCGTAAATATCGTTGTCATATTGACCGAGAACGTGTGCGTGTTCCATATAGGCCGCCGCACCTTTCAGGCCATACAGGCAAAGCAGACGCAGGCCGAGAATGTTTTCGCCAATCGCCGCTTTATCTTTGTTCGGGGTAAATTCTGCCGCCTGACGTTGCAGTTCGCCGAGATCGTCGCTCACCAGTTGTAAGTCCGCCATCGGGTTATCGACGTGGGCGTTGGCATCTACAGCCAGGCATTGTGCTTTCAGCGCCTCGCGCAGGGCAATCGCTTCACGGGCGTAGCCGACAATACGCGGAGAATCGAAGTTAACGTTGGTCAGGGTTGAGAAAAATGCGCGTGGCGCGAAGCTGTCAACGTCGTGGTTGATGATGCCGTATTCACGCGCTTTTACTGCCCAGGCAGAAAGCCCTTGCAGCGCCGCGATGAGTAAATCCTGAAGGTCAGAGGTTTCCGCCGTTTTACCACACATCCCCTGCGCGTATGAGCAGCCGTTTCCTGCCGGAGTACGGATAGTTTGTTCACATTGCACACAAAACATGATCACACCTTTTAAAGTTATATTTAATATACATGTTTAAGGTTAAGACTCTTCAAGACGGGATAAAAGGGGTTTTTCATGCAACTTTAAGGGAGATTGATTTAGCGCAATTTTGGCGGCAGGGATCTACCGCCAGAGAGGTATTACGCAGAGAAAAGGGCGATCAGAATTGGCACTAACAGACTAAGAATAAAACCGTGAACAATCGCCGCTGGAACCATCTCCAGCCCGCCTGTCCGCTGAAGCACGGGCAGGGTGAAATCCATTGATGTGGCACCGCACAAACCCAGTGCCGTTGAGCGACTGCGACGGATAAGGCCGGGGATTAACATAATGGCGATCAGCTCACGTGCCAGATCATTAAAAAACGCCGCGCTCCCGATTACCGGGCCAAAAGATTCAGTCAACAAAATACCGGAAAGAGAATACCAGCCGAAACCTGAGGCCATTGCCAGCGCGGTATTGATGGGGAGATCAAGAATAAAGGCATTAATTAAGCCACCAATTAAAGAACTGGCAACCACCACCACAGCGACAATCATTCCCCGGCGATTAAGGACAATCTGCTTTAAGGTCATGCCATTATTGCGTAGCTGAATACCGACGAGGAAAAGTAACAGAATTAATGTGTATTCGCTGGCTTCAGTAGCATGTTGTAAGAAACCTAATCCGCTAAGGCCAATGGCAAAACCAATTACGACTACGCCGCACAGTTTTAGCGACTCCAGCGCCATCGCAATACGTGACGGAAGTTTTTCTTGCTGGTGGTGATTACGCCACGGCAGACCACGCTCCAGCCACAACAACGCAATAATATTGCAGAGTAAAATAATGGTAATGCTGACGGCGGAATAATGCAGTATCGCCAGCAAATTACTGGCGAGATTATCAAGGAACGCCAGACTGATACCCATAAAAAAGAGAATGAGATAGACCATCCAGCTTAATAGCTGATTAATGCGTTTTAACGCAGCTTTTTGGCGAAGCGGAATGAGGTAACCCACAATCAGGGGAACCAGAATGATTAACAGCCCAGAAAACATGAAAACTCAGTCCTTGCAAAGAAGAAGTCGAAATGCGCGATGACACACTACTGAAAGCAGAAGGATGAGTAAAGTTGCAATTAAAAGGAAACGTTATGCTTCAGAAACAGTGCGTGCTCCTTGCGCCTGTGACTATATGTGGTTTTACACATCAAGGAGCGCAAAAGGAGGATGAATCAACATATAACAACATCTTAAAAAAAGGCCTGACATTGCGTCAGGCCTTCTGCGTTAATTAATCACGTTTTTCCAGCAGAGTACGGTAAATCAGACCACCGATAATACCGCCGACAATTGGCACCACCCAGAAGAACCACAGTTGTTCTAGTGCCCAACCGCCCTGGAAGATGGCAACCGCAGTACTGCGCGCCGGGTTAACGGAAGTGTTAGTTACCGGAATACTGATTAAGTGAATCAGCGTTAATGCCAGACCAATGGCAATGGGTGCAAAACCTGCCGGAGCGTATTTGTCAGTTGCACCGTGGATCACCAGCAGGAAACCCGCACTCAGTACCAGTTCAACCACCAGTGCAGAAAGCATGGAATAACCGCCCGGTGAATGCTCGCCATAACCGTTCGAAGCAAAACCGCTGGCTGCCGCGTCAAATCCAGCTTTGCCGCTGGCAATTAAATACAGCAGTGCCGCCGCAACAATACCGCCGACAACCTGGGCAATCACATAGCCAACGACTTCTTTTGCCGGGAAACGACCGCCTGCCCATAAACCAATAGTGACAGCCGGGTTAAAATGACCACCAGAAATATGACCAACAGCGAAGGCCATGGTCAGTACGGTCAGACCAAAAGCCAGCGCGACACCAGCAAAACCAATGCCTAATTCCGGGAACGCCGCCGCCAGCACTGCGCTACCGCAGCCACCAAATACAAGCCAGAAAGTACCAAAACATTCAGCTGCTAATTTTCTGAACATATCCACCTCAATTAAAAATTGACCCTGTGAAAAATATGGTCGTTTTATAGGGTCGTCGTAAAAAAGTGACGACAGAAATAATGCGTGGGTATTTTAAAAACGAAGGCGACTCATTCGCCAGATAAATAAATCCAGTAATTTTGATTTAGGGCAATAGTCAGTTCCCTCATATAGTCATTTGCCTGATTGACATTGTAGTGCAAACAACTGAATTAAGCCTTTGGAGGTAATAAAAATAATTCATAATGTAATTATTTGATTTCATTGTTTTTTCAGGGAGAGCGTCAAGAGGTGGCATAACACAATTATTCGCTCATTTTTCAGACATTTGCCATGCTTAATTGTGATGACATCACGTATTGCCACGGCCTTTCTCGTTATACTGCCGGAGTAAAAGATAAATAACATATTTCTGGAGGGGATATGATTCTTGAGCGCGTTGAAATTGTGGGTTTTCGCGGCATTAACCGATTGTCATTGATGCTGGAACAAAACAATGTCCTGATTGGGGAGAACGCGTGGGGTAAATCCAGCTTGCTGGATGCCTTAACCCTGCTGTTATCGCCAGAGTCAGATCTCTACCATTTTGAGCGCGACGATTTCTGGTTTCCGACGGGAGATATCAATGGGCGGGAACATCATCTGCATATCATTTTGACCTTCCGTGAATCGCTGCCAGGCCGGCATCGGGTGCGCCGCTATCGTCCGCTGGAAGCGTGCTGGACGCCGTGCGCCGATGGTTATCACCGTATTTTTTATCGCCTGGAAGGGGAGAGTGCGGAAGACGGCAGCGTAATGACACTCCGCAGTTTTCTCGATAAAGACGGACATCCAATTGATGTCGAGGATATTAACGATCAGGCACGCCATCTGGTGCGTTTAATGCCAGTGCTGCGCTTGCGTGATGCCCGCTTTATGCGCCGTATTCGTAGTGGCACGGTGCCAAATGTCCCCAATGTGGAAGTCACCGCACGCCAGCTCGATTTTCTCGCCCGTGAGTTATCCTCGCATCCACAAAATCTCTCTGATGGGCAGATTCGGCAGGGACTTTCGGCAATGGTGCAATTGCTTGAGCATTATTTCTCCGAGCAGGGAGCCGGACAGGCGAGATATCGTTTAATGCGGCGGCGAGCCAGCAATGAACAACGAAGCTGGCGCTATCTGGATATCATCAACCGGATGATTGACCGGCCAGGAGGTCGTTCGTATCGGGTTATTTTGCTCGGCCTGTTTGCCACTTTATTGCAGGCAAAAGGGACATTGCGGCTGGATAAAGACGCCCGTCCATTATTGCTGATAGAAGATCCAGAAACCCGTTTACACCCCATTATGCTTTCAGTTGCCTGGCATCTGCTGAATCTTCTGCCATTGCAGCGTATTGCTACCACCAACTCTGGCGAACTGCTTTCGTTAACGCCGGTAGAATATGTTTGCCGCCTGGTGCGTGAATCTTCTCGCGTTGCCGCCTGGCGTCTGGGGCCGAGTGGCTTGAGTACCGAAGACAGCCGACGCATCTCCTTTCATATTCGTTTTAACCGTCCGTCATCGCTGTTTGCCCGTTGCTGGCTGCTGGTGGAAGGGGAAACAGAAACCTGGGTTATTAACGAGCTGGCGCGCCAGTGTGGACATCATTTCGATGCCGAAGGGATTAAGGTCATTGAATTTGCACAGTCCGGGCTAAAACCGCTGGTCAAATTTGCCCGGCGGATGGGGATTGAATGGCATGTGCTGGTCGATGGCGATGAAGCCGGGAAGAAATATGCCGCTACGGTGCGCAGCCTGCTGAATAACGATCGGGAAGCTGAACGAGAACATTTAACGGCGTTACCGGCGCTGGATATGGAACATTTTATGTATCGCCAGGGGTTTTCCGATGTGTTCCATCGTGTGGCGCAAATCCCGGAAAACGTGCCGATGAATCTGCGCAAAATTATCTCGAAGGCGATCCATCGCTCTTCCAAACCCGATCTCGCCATTGAAGTGGCAATGGAGGCCGGACGTCGTGGGGTGGAGTCCGTGCCGACGCTGCTGAAAAAAATGTTTTCACGCGTGCTGTGGCTGGCGCGCGGTCGGGCAGATTAACCGCGAAACATTGTTGTCATCTGTGGCTGAATGGCGTCGAGCATCTCATAGCGCCGACGGTATTCAGCTCGTTTTTTACTGGCGATTTCGGCAATCTCTTTTCGTGCTATCTGTGCCGGAAGGCGGTAATGGTGTTCAGCATCACATACGCCGCCAACCGATTCCCAGAAAGCGTTGTAATCAGCATGGATCTTGCCTTCTTTATCGCGATAACGCAGGCTGCGGTAAATATGCGTTTCATTACTGACGGCAATGATCTGCTCTACCTGTAAACGTTGGGCAAACAGACAGGCCGCTTCCATCACGAGGCGTTTTGGAAATAGCCCGTGGCAGGCTTTCGTCGCATTCTGGATTTCCTGATGCGGAATTTCCCATTTCGCACCTTGCAGTCCGCCAATAAACATCGTTCTTTTCCCCTGATATTCACACAGGGTAAAAGTGATCTCCGCCAGAGGAATACCCTCACTGTTACGGAACAGGATTGTGCTGTCACCTTCTTTATCCATTGAGATCATCATGGTCAGCTCAAGCGTGAACTGCTCGCCGTTTTTGCCTTCCAGCTTCGCCAGTTGCAGGCCGGGGGTATTCAAATATAAGCTGAATTCTTCTGCCGACATACACGCACGCAGCAATGCATAATGGTAACGTAGCGCCTCGAGTAATTGCTTACGGTTAAGATTGGCGGCAAGGTAAGGGCGATGCAGACGAACAGGCAGTCGCGGCTGGCGTGTTAACAGCGTATTGAGATTAGGCCAGTGGGATAGTTCGTTCATCCACTCAACGCTTAAGCGCGGCATAATCAACGAGCGCAGCAAAAATTTCTGACGAAAGCTACGTCGGTGCCAGAATTTACCTGGTCGACACTGTCCGCGTGCCAGACTAAGAAAAAGAGACAGGCTGCTGAGAGATTCAGATGGCGTAAAGGACCGTTCAGTTAGCTGCGACATATTCATGAAATCAATGGTTATACATGACGCCGATTTCACCATTGCGTATCTTAACCAAACATCAATAGTGTGATTACTAACGTAAATTTTAGGGTTTTGTTGATATTTCGTTGAAGTTGATGACCCGGATTGGCATATGGAGTATTCAGAATATTTATGAAAAATCGGAGAACCGTGAAGAAACGTTACGTTATTGCGCTGGTGATAGTCATCGCCGGGCTGATTGCGTTATGGAGAATTCTCAACGCGCCCGTGCCGACTTATCAGACACTAATTGTGCGCCCCGGTGATTTGCAGCAAAGCGTACTGGCGACCGGAAAGCTGGACGCGCTGCGTAAGGTTGACGTGGGCGCGCAGGTCAGCGGTCAGTTGAAAACGCTGTCGGTGGCGATTGGCGATAAAGTAAAAAAAGATCAGCTTTTAGGGGTTATTGATCCTGAGCAGGCTGAAAACCAGATCAAGGAAGTGGAGGCTACATTGATGGAGCTACGCGCGCAGCGGCAGCAGGCGGAAGCGGAGCTGAAACTGGCGCGGGTGACGTATTCACGTCAACAACGTCTGGCGCAAACGCAGGCGGTTTCACAACAGGATCTCGACACCGCCGCGACCGAGATGGCTGTGAAACAGGCGCAAATCGGCACTATTGACGCGCAAATTAAGCGCAATCAGGCCTCTCTCGACACAGCTAAAACTAATCTCGATTACACCCGCATCGTGGCTCCAATGGCCGGGGAAGTCACGCAAATCACCACTCTGCAAGGTCAGACGGTGATTGCCGCACAACAAGCACCGAACATTCTGACGCTGGCAGATATGAGCACTATGCTGGTAAAAGCGCAGGTTTCTGAAGCGGATGTTATCCACCTGAAGCCGGGGCAAAAAGCCTGGTTTACGGTGCTTGGCGATCCGCTGACGCGCTACGAAGGGCAGATTAAAGACGTGCTACCGACGCCGGAAAAGGTTAACGATGCCATTTTCTACTATGCCCGTTTTGAAGTGCCAAACCCCAATGGTTTGCTGCGGCTGGATATGACCGCGCAGGTTCATATTCAGCTCACCGATGTGAAAAACGTGCTGACGATCCCTCTGTCAGCGTTAGGTGATCCGGTTGGCGATAATCGTTATAAGGTCAAATTGTTGCGTAATGGTGAAACACGCGAGCGTGAAGTGACGATTGGCGCACGTAACGATACCGATGTTGAGATTGTCAAAGGGCTGGAAGCGGGCGATGAAGTGGTGATTGGTGAGGCCAAACCAGGAGCTGCGCAATGACGCCTTTGCTCGAATTGAAGGATATTCGCCGCAGCTATCCCGCTGGGGATGAGCAGGTCGAAGTGCTGAAGGGCATCAGCCTTGATATTTATGCCGGTGAGATGGTGGCGATTGTCGGCGCTTCGGGTTCCGGTAAATCGACCCTGATGAATATTCTCGGCTGCCTGGATAAGGCCACCAGCGGCACCTATCGCGTAGCCGGTCAGGATGTTGCCACACTGGACGCCGATGCGCTGGCGCAACTGCGCCGCGAGCATTTCGGCTTTATTTTCCAGCGTTACCATTTGCTTTCGCATTTAACCGCCGAGCAGAACGTTGAAGTTCCCGCCGTCTATGCCGGTCTTGAGCGAAAACAGCGACTGCTGCGTGCCCAGGAGTTGCTGCAACGACTGGGGCTGGAAGACCGTACAGAGTATTACCCGGCACAGCTTTCGGGTGGTCAGCAACAGCGCGTCAGTATCGCGCGGGCATTGATGAACGGCGGTCAGGTAATACTTGCCGATGAACCGACAGGCGCACTGGACAGCCATTCTGGCGAAGAGGTCATGGCGATCCTGCATCAGTTGCGCGATCGCGGGCACACGGTGATTATCGTCACCCACGATCCGCAGGTCGCGGCTCAGGCCGAGCGGGTGATCGAAATTCGCGACGGCGAAATCGTGCGCAATCCGCCCGCTATTGAAAAGGAGAATGTTGCTGGCGGGACGGAGCCTGTAGTCAAAACGGTGTCTGGCTGGCGGCAGTTTGTCAGCGGTTTTAACGAGGCGCTGACGATGGCGTGGCGGGCGCTGGCAGCGAATAAAATGCGTACCTTACTGACCATGCTGGGGATTATTATCGGTATTGCGTCGGTGGTTTCTATTGTCGTAGTGGGCGATGCCGCCAAACAAATGGTGCTGGCGGATATTCGTTCTATTGGTACGAATACTATTGATGTCTATCCCGGGAAAGATTTTGGCGATGACGATCCGCAATATCAACAGGCGCTAAAATACGACGATTTAATCGCTATTCAAAAACAACCGTGGGTCGCCTCTGCCACCCCCGCTGTCTCGCAAAACCTGCGCCTGCGTTATAACAATGTTGATGTTGCTGCCAGTGCCAACGGCGTGAGCGGCGATTATTTCAATGTCTATGGCATGACCTTCAGCGAAGGGAACACCTTTAATCAGGAGCAACTTAACGGTCGCGCGCAGGTCGTCGTTCTCGACAGTAATACCCGCCGTCAGCTTTTCCCGCATAAAGCGGATGTGGTTGGCGAGGTGATTCTGGTTGGTAATATGCCAGCGAGGGTCATCGGCGTGGCGGAAGAAAAACAGTCGATGTTTGGTAGTAGTAAAGTGCTGCGCGTGTGGTTGCCTTACAGCACGATGTCCGGGCGAGTAATGGGACAATCGTGGCTTAACTCAATTACCGTAAGAGTGAAAGAAGGCTTTGACAGCGCCGAGGCGGAACAGCAACTGACGCGTTTGTTGTCGCTGCGTCACGGCAAAAAGGATTTCTTCACCTGGAACATGGACGGCGTCTTGAAAACCGTTGAAAAGACCACACGTACTCTACAACTGTTTCTGACGCTGGTAGCGGTGATTTCGCTGGTGGTCGGAGGCATTGGTGTAATGAACATTATGCTGGTGTCAGTGACCGAGCGAACGCGGGAAATTGGCATTCGCATGGCTGTAGGGGCGCGAGCCAGCGATGTACTGCAACAGTTTCTGATCGAAGCCGTGCTGGTTTGTCTGGTGGGCGGTGCGTTGGGGATCTCTCTTTCGCTGTTAATCGCTTTCACCTTGCAGCTTTTTTTACCCGGCTGGGAAATTGGCTTTTCTCCGTTGGCGCTGCTGCTGGCGTTTCTTTGCTCGACCATTACCGGGATTTTATTCGGCTGGCTGCCTGCGAGAAATGCGGCACGGCTGGATCCAGTGGATGCTCTGGCGCGAGAGTAGTATTTGAGATAAAAATGCCAGCCGATCGGGCTGGCATTTTGCCTGTAGGATGTACACAATGAGACAGAAGAGCTATGCGACTGCCGCTTCTACTTCGACGGGCACAATAACACTGGCATGATTGCCTTTTGGCCCCTGGTGGACATCAAACTGAACGGATTGCCCAGCTTTTAGCGTTCTGTAACCATCCATCTGGATGGTGGAATAATGAGCGAAAATATCTTCGCCGCCGCCTTCAGGGCAGATGAAACCAAACCCTTTGGCATTGTTGAACCACTTAACAGTACCCTTTTCCATGCTTCGACATCCTTCGCAAATCTTATACAAGTAAGATGGAATAAACCGGGGTCAGAGAGGGGGCAGTTCAAAACCTCGCCAACTCTAGAAATACAATTTAGAGAAATAGGGCGAGTCGTCAAGCGTTTGACAGGGGCCAGGGGGTAGGTATGCATCAAAAATTTGAAGCAGTTAACGCTATTGACAGTAATGTGACTGATGTCGCTGATGCCAACGATAGATGATACTTATCTATTATGTGGAGTAGATTGGTCAGGCAAATAAGCTCTTGTCAGCGGCAGAGCGTTCTGCCGATAACCGTAACCGAAGATGATAACTGACAATGGGTAAAACGAACGACTGGCTGGACTTTGATCAACTGGCGGAAGAAAAAGTGCGTGACGCGCTAAAACCGCCATCTATGTATAAAGTGATATTAGTCAATGATGATTACACTCCGATGGAGTTTGTTATTGACGTGTTACAAAAATTCTTTTCTTATGATGTAGAACGTGCAACGCAATTGATGCTCGCTGTTCACTACCAGGGGAAGGCCATTTGCGGAGTCTTTACCGCCGAGGTTGCAGAAACTAAAGTGGCGATGGTGAACAAGTACGCGAGGGAGAACGAGCATCCATTGCTGTGTACGCTGGAAAAAGCCTGAATGCAGGCATAAAAATTGGGGGAGGTGCCTATGCTCAATCAAGAACTGGAACTCAGTTTAAACATGGCTTTCGCCAGAGCGCGCGAGCACCGTCATGAGTTTATGACCGTCGAGCACTTGTTACTGGCATTGCTCAGTAATCCGTCTGCTCGGGAGGCGCTGGAAGCATGTTCCGTGGATCTGGTGGCGCTCCGTCAGGAACTGGAAGCCTTTATTGAACAAACCACACCCGTTCTGCCTGCCAGTGAAGAGGAGCGCGACACGCAGCCGACGCTGAGTTTTCAGCGGGTACTGCAACGTGCGGTCTTCCATGTTCAGTCCTCCGGTCGCAGTGAGGTTACCGGTGCGAATGTTCTGGTTGCTATCTTTAGCGAACAGGAGTCACAGGCGGCGTATCTGTTGCGCAAACATGAAGTCAGCCGTCTCGATGTGGTGAACTTTATTTCTCATGGCACGCGTAAAGACGAGCCATCTCAGTCTTCTGAACCAGGAAACCAGCCGAGCAGTGAAGAACAAGCTGGTGGGGAGGACCGTATGGAGAATTTCACGACTAACCTGAACCAGCTTGCACGCGTGGGAGGAATCGACCCGCTGATTGGTCGTGAGAAGGAACTGGAGCGCGCCATTCAGGTTCTCTGTCGCCGCCGTAAAAACAACCCGCTGCTGGTCGGGGAGTCTGGCGTCGGTAAAACCGCGATTGCGGAAGGTCTTGCCTGGCGTATTGTTCAGGGCGATGTACCGGAAGTGATGGCTGACTGTACGATTTACTCCCTCGATATCGGTTCTCTGTTAGCGGGCACCAAATATCGCGGCGACTTTGAAAAACGTTTCAAAGCATTGCTTAAACAACTTGAGCAGGATACAAACAGCATCCTGTTTATTGATGAGATCCACACCATCATCGGCGCAGGTGCAGCCTCTGGCGGTCAGGTGGATGCAGCTAACCTGATCAAGCCGTTGCTCTCCAGCGGTAAAATTCGCGTGATTGGTTCGACGACGTATCAGGAGTTCAGCAACATTTTCGAGAAAGACCGTGCTCTGGCGCGTCGCTTCCAGAAAATTGATATTACTGAACCGTCGATCGAAGAAACTGTTCAAATCATCAACGGCCTGAAACCGAAGTATGAAGCGCACCACGACGTGCGTTATACCGCAAAAGCGGTGCGTGCGGCGGTAGAGCTGGCGGTGAAATACATCAATGATCGTCATCTGCCGGATAAAGCGATTGATGTTATCGACGAAGCGGGCGCTCGCGCACGCCTGATGCCGGTAAGCAAACGCAAGAAAACCGTTAATGTGGCGGATATTGAGTCCGTGGTGGCTCGTATTGCACGCATTCCAGAGAAGAGTGTTTCTCAGAGTGACCGCGATACTCTGAAAAACCTCGGCGATCGCCTGAAAATGCTGGTCTTCGGTCAGGATAAAGCCATTGAAGCACTTACCGAAGCCATTAAGATGGCGCGTGCAGGTTTAGGTCACGAACATAAACCGGTCGGTTCGTTCCTGTTTGCCGGCCCTACCGGGGTCGGGAAAACAGAGGTGACGGTACAGCTTTCGAAAGCGTTGGGCATTGAGCTGCTGCGGTTTGATATGTCCGAGTATATGGAACGTCATACCGTCAGCCGTCTGATTGGTGCGCCTCCGGGATACGTTGGTTTCGATCAGGGTGGTCTGCTGACCGATGCGGTAATCAAGCATCCACATGCGGTGCTGCTGCTGGACGAAATCGAGAAAGCGCATCCGGACGTGTTCAATATTCTGTTGCAGGTGATGGACAACGGTACGCTGACCGATAACAACGGACGCAAAGCAGACTTCCGTAACGTGGTGCTGGTGATGACCACCAACGCCGGGGTACGGGAAACTGAGCGCAAATCTATTGGCCTTATCCACCAGGATAACAGCACCGATGCGATGGAAGAGATCAAGAAGATCTTTACACCGGAATTCCGTAATCGTCTCGACAACATTATCTGGTTCGATCATCTGTCAACCGACGTGATCCATCAGGTGGTGGATAAATTCATCGTCGAGTTGCAGGTTCAGCTGGATCAGAAAGGTGTTTCTCTGGAAGTGAGCCAGGAAGCGCGTAACTGGCTGGCTGAGAAAGGTTACGACCGGGCAATGGGCGCACGTCCGATGGCGCGTGTCATCCAGGACAACCTGAAAAAACCGCTCGCCAACGAACTGTTGTTTGGTTCGCTGGTGGACGGCGGTCAGGTCACCGTCGCGCTGGATAAAGAGAAAAATGAGCTGACTTACGGATTCCAGAGTGCACAAAAGCACAAGGCAGAAGCAGCGCATTAATCTGATGGTGTAAAGCCTTTTAAGTAGGTTGATAAAGTCCGTAATCCTGTATGGGGTTACGGACTTTTTTTGTTTGTGAGGTGAGGGCGGTTGTAACCCTAATTTTTATGGTTACTGTAACTTATTGATAATTAATGCTGCTGGAAGGCAAGGATAAAAAAGGGTAGCAGCAGGGAAATTAGATAGTTTTACTTTATTAACAACGGGCTAAACGTGTAGTATTTGAGTTCACTGCCGTACAGGCAGCTTAGAAATTACCATCCCACACGACTCTGAGTTCATGCGCGTTCACTGCCGTACAGGCAGCTTAGAAATGGCGTTGTCCTGGTCACTGTCTGGATCGGGTGTTCACTGCCGTACAGGCAGCTTAGAAATGCCGGTCCCCGGACAGAGCACAAAGGAAGTCGTTCACTGCCGTACAGGCAGCTTAGAAACTGCTGCGCCTGCCCTGTTGTTTCGAGATGATCGTTCACTGCCGTACAGGCAGCTTAGAAATATATGCAGTACACACCCGAACAGGCACGTAGGTTCACTGCCGTACAGGCAGCTTAGAAATCTCGCGATGCCGAAGACCATGTAGAATATGTGTTCACTGCCGTACAGGCAGCTTAGAAATCGCCGATCAAATCGAGGCACCAGATGTGCTGGTTCACTGCCGTACAGGCAGCTTAGAAATAAGTACTGCCAGCAAGCTGTCAGTACTAAGTGTTCACTGCCGTACAGGCAGCTTAGAAACGCTGGCTGGCTGGTGTTGACGCGGTGCGGCAGTTCACTGCCGTACAGGCAGCTTAGAAAGCTAATCACGACCAGATCCTGTCCATCCTGGCGTTCACTGCCGTACAGGCAGCTTAGAAACTGTTGCGCCGCCGCACCTTTGTCTTTAATTTCGTTCACTGCCGTACAGGCAGCTTAGAAAAGAAGGCAAAGCCTGGCTTGTGAAACGGCTTGGTTCACTGCCGTACAGGCAGCTTAGAAAGATCTGGTGTACTCCCCTTACGTCAAATAATAGTTCACTGCCGTACAGGCAGCTTAGAAAAACGTAGAGGACCAGCTGTCGAATGCAGCAAGTTCACTGCCGTACAGGCAGTTTCACAATACGCAATGGTAGACGTTTGGTCATATCATGACGCTCTCAACTTCAAAACATTAGCCTTAGCACACAATAACAATTGTAATAATTGCGACAGAAATCAATTTCCTGCATAGAAATCAATGTTGTACTAATCCTAACGCCTTCAAACAAAAATAATCACAGGATGTGTTTATGTCTTCAAATTACCTTACTCCTTCTGACCTCAAAACCATTCTCCACTCCAAACGCGCCAATATTTATTATCTGGAAAAATGCCGGGTGCAGGTGAATGGGGGGCGGGTGGAGTATGTTACCAGTGAAGGCAAGGAGTCATATTACTGGAATATCCCCATTGCGAATACCACAGCGTTGATGTTGGGGATGGGAACATCCGTTACTCAGGCGGCGATGCGTGAATTTGCCCATGCGGGGGTGATGGTAGGATTTTGTGGTATGGATGGCACACCGCTTTACTCCGCCAATGAAGTAGATGTTGATGTCTCCTGGCTCAGTCCACAAAGCGAATATCGTCCTACCGAGTACCTTCAGCAATGGGTTTCTTTCTGGTTTGTTGAAGACAAACGACTTGCCGCCGCGAAACGTTTTCAGTTAATCCGCCTGACACATATTGATAAACACTGGACTAGCGCGAAAATGCAGCGTGAACACGCATTTCAACCTGATGCTAATGCGCTCCAGGCCCTGCTAAATCGTACTCGTGAAGAAATAGACGCGGCAGAAAACCATACGCAGCTTATGCTCGTAGAGGCGAAATTGACCAAAGCACTCTACAAAATGGTGAGCCAAACCGTGGGTTATGGCGATTTCACCCGCGCAAAACGGGGCGGTGGGATTGATATGGCTAACCGCTTCCTCGATCAAGGGAATTATCTGGCCTATGGCCTGGCGGCAGTGGCGGCGTGGGTAACAGGTATCCCGCACGGTTTAGCGGTAATGCACGGTAAAACACGTCGCGGTGGGCTTGTTTTTGACCTTGCCGATCTGATTAAAGATGCCCTTGTTATGCCACAAGCATTTATCGCCGCAATGGCGGGAGAAGATGCTCAGGCGTTTCGTCAACGCTGCATCAATATCTTTCAACAAGCGGATGCGCTGGATGTCATGATCACCTCTCTGCAGGAAACAGCTCAGGCACTGGCTAAGGCTGACCAATGAACGTTCTGATCATTTCGCGCTGCACAAAAAATGCCCGCGTGGAGAGTTGCCGTATTATTGATCAGTTTGCCGAACGCACAGGTGATGCCGCATGGCAAACGGTAATTACTCAGGAAGGTGTTAACACTTTACGCCGTTTACTGCGCAAAACGGCAAGACGAAATACAGCGGTTGCTTGTCACTGGCTGAAGAAGAATGGGCAAACGGAGCTGATGTGGATTGTCGGCAATATTCGTCGCTTTAATGCTCAAGGCCGCGTTCCCACAAATCGAACAACGCAAACCAGCCTGGTGAACAAAGAAGAAAATCGCTGGCAGTGCGCGGAAAGCATTGCGCTGCTGGCGGCTATTGCTGGGTTATTTCATGATTTTGGTAAAGCAGGACGCAGCTTTCAGCAAAGCCTGACCAAAAAGAGTGCACGAAGTTATCAACCTTACCGGCATGAGTGGATTTCGCTGCGGCTTTTTCAGGCTTTTGTCGGTAAGCAGTCAGATGATGTATGGCTGGAAAAACTCGGGGAATTAACGGCTGATGATGAAACCGCGATTCTTGAGCGCCTGCAAAAAGACACGCCTCATTTTTCCAATAGCCCATTCAGTTCGCTGCAACCACTCGCCAAAACGGTAGGCTGGTTGATCCTTTCCCATCATCGAATGCCGGAGAATCTTTCGCCACAACCGGAACAATCATACAAAGGCTGTGAAAGTTGGCTGGAGAAGCAACTCAATGCTGACTGGAATGCCGTTAACCACCGTAAGAATGACTGGTCACCTCAGGATTTCGAGCAAGTCTGGCAGTTTCCGTCAGGAACGCCACTTCAAAGCGCGAGCTGGCGAGAAAAAGCGCGCCAGATTGCCCGTCGGGCGCGTAACGCAGTCGCTTTAAAGGAATGGGGGCTGATGGAGCAACTGTTTCTATTACATATGGCGCGTTTTTGCCTGATGCTTGCTGATCACTACTATTCATCTAACGACGCGCAGCAAAAATGGCAAGATCCGAATTATATCGTCTGGGCAAATAGCGATCGGCAGAGCGGCACGCTCAAACAACGGGTAGATGAGCATCTTGTGGGCGTTGCGCATCATGCGTATTTGCTTGGGCGGCAACTGATGCACACACGGGCATCGCTTCCGGCAATTGCCCGACATAAAGGTTTTAACCAGCGAGCTACAGATGCGAAATATCGCTGGCAGGACAAAGCCTGGGATGTGGCGCGTGCGTTACGTGAACGCAGTCGGGAAGATGGTTTTTTCGGTGTCAATATGGCCTCGACGGGGTGCGGTAAAACCTTTGCTAACGCCCGCATTATGTATGCGCTTGCTGATGAGCGTGAAGGGTGTCGTTTTACCATTGCATTGGGATTACGTACGCTGACCTTACAAACGGGTGACGCTCTGCGCAGCCGGCTTGGATTGGGTGAGGATGAGCTGGCAGTACTGATTGGTTCGGCGGCAGTCAAACAACTCTGGCAGCAGGAAAAAACAGACAATGATTGCGGAAGTGCTTCGCAAGAGTCGCCAGCAGAGGAGCAACAGTTTGTTAAATACGAAGGTAGTCTTCATACCGGCGCGCTGGAAAAATGGTTGAAGGATGACAGCAAACTTAAAGAGCTAGTAAGTGCCCCAATTCTGGTAGCGACGATTGATCATCTTATTTCCGCGACCGAAGGTGTACGCGGCGGGAAACAGCTTCCGGCGATGTTGCGTCTGTTAACCAGCGATTTAGTGCTCGACGAACCTGACGATTTTGATATTGCCGATCTTCATGCGGTATGTCGTCTGATGAACTGGGCTGGAATGCTGGGTACGCGGGTATTACTTTCTTCCGCGACGTTGCCGCCAGATTTGATTCAGGCTCTGTTCGCGGCTTATCTTGCCGGGCGCAAAATGTGGCAGGCGTCATGCGGTACGAACGGCAGACCCGTCAATATCTGCTGTGCCTGGTTTGATGAAAAAGATGCCGATGCCACACAAATTGGTGATGGCGCTACTTTTCGTGAGACGCACAAAAAGTTTGTTGCGCGACGAGCGTTAATGTTGGCTGAAAAAGAACGATTTCATTTCGGGCGTATAGCTTCGATTTCATCCCCATCAAGCGCGATTCAGGATGTTATCGAAAGCGTGGCTCACACGGTACATGAGCAAATGCTGAAGTTGCATCAGGCGCATCGCCAGCAACACGAAAGCGGCAAAACTGTTTCGCTGGGTCTGGTGCGCTTCGCCAATATTAATTCTCTGGTCGCGGTGGCCAAAGCTCTGATTACCATTCCTTCACCAGAAGATGTCTGCATTCATTATTGCGTTTACCACTCCCGACATCCGCTGGCGGTACGTTCAAATATTGAGAAGCGGCTGGATCGCGCTTTTACTCGTCATAGAGAAGATGATTTCTGGAAAAACGAGGATATCGCTGAAGCCTTACATAAAAGTCCGGAATCGCACCATATTTTTGTGGTGTTGGGCACATCGGTTATAGAAGTGGGGCGTGACTGGGATGCGGACTGGGGAATTATCGAACCGAGTTCTATGCGTTCGATTATTCAATTTGCCGGACGTATTCAACGCCACCGCAGAAATGTGCCAACCAGTGAGAATCTGGTTATTTTGCGGAGCAATATCAAAGCATTGCAGAAAAAATGCCCCGCATTTTGTAAACCGGGTTTCGAAACAAAAGATCGCGTGCTGAATAGCCATGATATTTGCGAGCTGATACCACTCACGGACTACCGGACGATTAATGCCTTACCACGGATCTTACCTGCCAATAATGAAAATAAACTGGCGGAACTTGAGCATCGTCGTTTATCCACCGAGTTGATGAGTAGTAAAAGCAAACATGTGGTAGCTGCGCAATGGTGGCGCGCACCACTAAGCTGGAACGGCTGGATGCAGCGCCAGACGCCTTTTCGTTATTCGTCGTTACCGGAAGCGGTGTTTTTTCTGCATATGGATGACGAAGAAAGAAAAGCGAGTTTCTATTCCCGCATGGGCGACAACGAGCGTAAAGAGCAGGGGAATTTCAAACGAGAAGAAGTGATATGCGCCAGCGGCGTTGCTTGTTGGGGCATGATGGATTACCAACAAGTTTTGTTGGATCTGGCTGTTGAGCACAGTTGTGAGATTAATCGTGTCGGGGAAAGGTTTGCTGAAGTGAGAGTACCCGTCTGTGACGAAGATGCGCTCAACGGCTGGCATTATCACCCATGGTTAGGGGTGTTTCGCGCCCCGTGAAGGGGCGCGAGCTGCCTGTACGGCAGTTTACAAGTATCGCTATAGGAGCTTTATATATTTCTAAGCTATCTGTTCGACAGTTTAGTTCTTAACTTTATCGCAATTCTGGAAAACATTGCAACGTGATTCATATTAAAGAAGCTTTATATAGGTGTTGATCGTTTTTTGATCGTTGATTACAATCCCCTACACTTGAGGCGTGGAGGGGGTTGTGAATGCGTGATGATATGAAAGTATTTTGTGCAGTTTTGTTTTGTACTTGCTGGATATTTGCATCTAAACCGATGTTGGTTTCGATTGATCACAAGGTTGCGACAGGCGGGGAAGTGAATAATTCATTAATAATATTAAATTTTTAGCTAGTAGGTGGCGCAAGGAGGGAATCTTTTGAACAACAATTTAGTAGATTTTATAACTGACTACATTGCTTCGCGAAGGCAACCCAAAATCGATGCCTTTGAAAAAGAAGCAGCAAAGAGGCTAGAGCAGGGCAATGATGCCAGCGCCATCGCTCAGGAACGGCAGGAACTTGAAGCACGCTACCTGCCACGTAACTGGTTAACGGATGCGGCGAAGCGTGCCGGGCAAATTAAGTTAGTCACTCATGGCGCTAAATTTAGTCATGGTGATTCTAAAGCCAGCAGCTTTTATCTGGACACCTCCGCTAACGAAAGCTATTTAAACACAGCATCGTTGGCGAAAGTCGCCACTGACGCCATTGGCAACGCCGCCGCACTGGACGTCGCAAAACTGCTACAAACCGATGTCAATGGAGATTCATTGCTTGCCAGTCTTAAGCGCGGCGACTATCAGGCATTAAGCACGTTTGCAGAGGATGAAGCTCAACTGGCGCAGTGGGTTGCAGGGTTTCGTCAGGCATGGACACTTGCACAGCCTGTCAGCCATAAACTGGCAAAACAAATCTATTTCCCTGTCGATGATGGCTATCACCTGTTATGCCCGCTGTTTTCCAGTTCACTGGCGCAGGCGATGTATGAAAAGCTAACCGCTGTGCGTTTTAGCGAGGAATCGAAAGCCATTCGCGATGCTCGCAAGGCAGGTAAATGGCACCCACAGCCAGATATTCGTTTCCCTAATCTTGCTGAGATGCATTTTGGCGGTACAAAACCGCAGAATATTTCTCTGCTCAACAGTGTTCGTGGTGGTCGTATTTGGTTGCTGCCATCAATGCCCCCCACCTGGTCGACGCAGGATCGCGCACCACAAAACATGCGCAGTATTTTTGCCTTACGCGGCGATTTCAATCGCTTAGCTTCGGGCACTATCGCCCGGATGACCTACTTACTGAAAGTTGACATAAACAATGTTCATATCCGTACTGCGCGCGCGAAATATATTGATGAGTTGATAGATTTGCTGTCCATGCAGGCATCCTCTTTTCAGCAAGAAAAATGGCAGGGGTGGTCAGCACAATCACCAGACTTACCACGTCACCAGCAGCTTTGGCTGGACCCGTGGCGAAGCCTGTCAGATGAGGCTTTCAAACTGGAGCGTGAGAAAAACGACTGGCAGAGAACCGTCGCTGATGACTTCGCGCGCTGGCTGAACTATCGCCTGAAAAAAGCAAGTTTCGATGTGGGAGCCGTCGAGCAAAGAGAGTGGCGTAGTCAGTCCCTGTTCACTCAACGGATGCGTGAAATGGAAGCCGTTTTGCAGGAGGCGCTGAAATGAGTTATCTGCTCTTGTTACCCCATATACGCATAGAAAACGCTAACGCCGTTTCCGGGTTGACCTGGGGATTCCCGGCGATGACCCATTTTCTCGGCTATGTTCATGCGCTTTCTCGCAAAGTGGTGGATGAATTTGGCGTAAGTTTTGCCGGTTGCGCAGTCGTTAGCCATGAACAGCATATTCAGGCGTACAGTTCCGGGCGCGATTTTCAGTTCGCTCTCACCCGTAACCCATTAACCAAAGAAGGTAAAACTGCCTCGTTCAATGAAGAGGGGCGTATGCACCTGACGGTTTCTCTACTTGTTGAATGTAATGGCGAAATTACCAATGGAGAATACGGTAGAAAAGCCCTGTGTGACCATCTGAAAGTGCTTTGCCAGAGCCATAAACTGGCGGGTGGCAGCATTGTCAGTATGCGCGATCCGCAGCTTTTTCATGCACCTGAAGATGAAAAGCAACTGCGTAAAATCATCTGGCGTTTAATGCCGGGTTACGCGCTTTACGATCGCAGCGAATGGCTGGCTGAACATCACCAACAACATCCTGATATATCGTTGCTTGATGCCTGGCTCGATTTCGCCGCCATTAAATATCAGGCCGAATCTCCGGCAGAAGACAACAGCGCAAAATGGACATACCAGCCGAAGCCGATGCCCGGTTTCCTGGTACCGTTAATGTGCGGTTACCAACGTATATCTCCTGTTTACGCCCCCGGTGAAGTTGAAAATGCGCGCGACACCGTGACGCCATTTGCTTTTGCCGAAGCCGTTTATGGAATTGGTGAATGGCGCGGATTACATCGCATCACTGACCTGCAACCGCTGATGTGGCGCTACCGTACAACGGACACCGGCTACTATTGCTCGGCAATACCACTCGTTGACGACCCTATAACTCATGAAGATGACGATTCAGAATAAGGACATAATTATGGCAAAGGCTCCTGTAGCAATAAAAACAGCATCGGTACTGGCATTTGAACGCAAACTGGCAACCTCTGACGCGGTGATGTATGCAGGTAACTGGCAAGGAAATGAATGGCAACCCATTGAGATTCAGGAGAAAGCGGTTCGCGGAACCATCTCTAATCGCCTGAAAAACACGATTGCCAGCGACCCCACAAAACTGGACGCTGAAATCCAAAAAGCCAACTTGCAGCGGGTAGATGTGGCCTCGCTTCCGGTAGATGCGGATACGCTAAAAGTGGTGTTTACGCTGCGAGTGCTGGGTAATTTATCTTCACCTTCAGTATGTAATGATATGGCTTACCAGGAGGCGCTTTCCGGGGTCATTGAAGGTTACATCAGTGAACATGGCTTTAAAGAGCTGGCGTTACGCTATACGCTGAATCTGGCAAATGGCCGTTTTCTGTGGCGCAACCGCATTGGCGCTGAGCAGATCCAGGTGAAAGTTACTGCGAATGATACTTCATGGACTTTTAACAGCCATGACTTCTCTTTACGTCAATTTGACCAGGAGCAGGCAGCGGTCACGCAGCTGGCGGCCATCATAGAACAAGGGTTAAGCGGAAAAGAGTGGGTCATGCTTACCGTTGAAGCGCAGGTTCGCCTCGGTGCCGGGCAAGAAGTCTTCCCGTCACAGGAGCTGGTGCTCGACAGTAACAGTAGCAAAAGTCGCGTGTTGTACCAGGTTGCAGGCATTACCGGTATTCACTCCCAAAAAATTGGCAACGCTTTACGTACCATTGATACCTGGCATCCGAAGGTTGATGAGCTGGGAGCTATCGCTGTAGAACCTTATGGTTCTGTAACCAGTCGCGGTGTCGCTTGTCGTCAGCCAAAAGAAAAACTCGATTTTTATACCTTACTGGATAATTGGGTGACTAAAGGCGTCAAACCAGAAGTTGATCAGCAGCACTACGTGATGGCTGTCTTGATCCGTGGTGGTGTTTTTGGTGAGAAAGCGGAATAAGGAGCTGTCAATGGATCACTATCTTGAGATCCGCGTTCTGCCCGATCCTGAATTTTCGAGTGAAATGTTGATGGCGGCGTTATTTGCCAAATTGCACCGGGCACTGGGTGCAAGAGGTCAAGGTGATATCGGCGTGAGTTTCCCGGACATAAACGTTAAGCCAGGAGCGCGTTTACGCTTGCATGGTAGCGCCCCGGCATTGCAGGAGCTTGAAGCCTCAATGTGGCGTAAAGGGCTTACGGATTATTGCCAATGTTCGCCTGTCACTCCCATTCCTGAAATAAAGGGCTGGCGAGTGGTAAGTCGTGTGCAGGTCAAAAGTAACCCACAGCGTCTGTTAAGGCGTTCAGTGAAAAAAGGCTGGCTTACTGAAGAGCAGGCGATTGAGCGACTGGCGACGCAAACTGAACAGCGGACCGATTTACCTTTTCTTAATATGAAGAGTTTGTCGAGTCAGCAACAGTTTAAGCTGTTTATCCAGCACGGTGATTTGCGTGCAGAACCGGTTAAAGGGGAATTTAGTAGTTATGGATTAAGCACAACGGCAACTATTCCCTGGTTTTGATGTTTTGCAATTATTAAGAGGCCTGGCCGTGTGGCTGGGCCTTTTTGTAGTGTGGCCAGGCCGTTGAGAAGATGTGTTGGATGTTAATTGTTCATATCCGGGATGTTGTTTTCTTTGCTAAAAAAGTTTTATTGCTAAACCATTTCCTGGAGAGGGAGTTATTGAACTGAGAGGTAGTTATTGAACTGAGAGGTATACGAAGCCATCTATATGCGAAAAAAAAGCCCGTACTTTCGTACGAGCTCTTCTTAAAATATGGCGGTGAGGCGGGGATTCGAACCCCGGATACGTTGCCGTATACACACTTTCCAGGCGTGCTCCTTCAGCCACTCGGACACCTCACCAAATTTTTGTTGCCTGACCTCATGGGGCAACGGGGCGCTACTATAGGGAGTTGGAGTAAAACGGTCAAGAAAAATTTATTTAGATTTGTTTGTTTGGTTATGCATTGTTCACGCGGTTCATCCGACCAGGATTGTGACTATACATGTTCTGGGCAATTATTTATCAAAAGCTACGCTGGAAATATGAGATTGAAGACATTCCAATCGACCCTTTTTCAGAGTGAAATGTAACTCATTGATTTTATTTATTACTATTTTGATGCCTCGAAAAAGGGTATGAATTGGAGATTTTGTAAGTTTTAACAGTAAATCAATCGGATAGTCTGTTATTATTCCAGTTCACTGCCGTACAGGCAGCTTAGAAAAACATTATTTGGCCCAAAGATAATAGTAATATGTTCACTGCCGTACAGGCAGCTTAGAAAGAATCCAGTTGTCGTGGTACGCACGGAACACTGTTCACTGCCGTACAGGCAGCTTAGAAAGTCATCACAAGACCAGCTACAGCCGCCGCATCGTTCACTGCCGTACAGGCAGCTTAGAAAGCCTTCCATGCCGCTGACGCGGCATCAAAAAAGTTCACTGCCGTACAGGCAGCTTAGAAACCAGCACCAATTGCTGGGGGTTGCCCTCATTTGTTCACTGCCGTACAGGCAGCTTAGAAACTGTTGTATTCAGCCATTCTCCGGTCATCTGCGTTCACTGCCGTACAGGCAGCTTAGAAATCTTTCAGCGCAACCATGGCATTCTTGCCGCCGTTCACTGCCGTACAGGCAGCTTAGAAAATCAGCAAAACCGGCAACACAGACATTTGAAGGTTCACTGCCGTACAGGCAGCTTAGAAAACCTCAATACTCAAACAGGGATCGTTTCGCAGGTTCACTGCCGTATAGGCAGCTTAGAAAAGAATGCTGGCACTTAGTCCAACAGGAAATCTTGTTCACTGCTGTACAGGCAGCTTAGAAAGCTAACGCGGAGATACGCCCCGGCTGCGGGTGGTTCACTGCCGCACAGGCAGTTATAAAATCCATACCCCAATATTTATTTTCTTCCTTAACTCCAGATGCAAAAAAGGCCGGTTAAACCGACCTTTTACTCGTTCTTTCTCTTCGCCCATCAGGCGGCAAAACAATCAGCGACTACGGAAGACAATGCGGCCTTTGCTCAGGTCGTACGGGGTCAGTTCAACAGTCACTTTGTCGCCCGTCAGGATGCGGATGTAGTTTTTGCGCATTTTACCGGAGATGTGTGCAGTAACCACGTGACCGTTTTCTAACTCTACGCGGAACATGGTGTTAGGCAACGTTTCAAGAACGGTGCCTTGCATTTCAATATTGTCTTCTTTGGCCATCTAATCCTCTGGGGTATCACTACCGTAATTTGAACCGGCAAGATAATGCCGAAGTTCTGTAAATAAGTAAAGATTTGCGCGCTAAATCGCAACAAACAGGTTTGGCACATAACTCCGAAAACACACGGCTAAGCCGCACCAAAAGCGCAACGTATAAGGGAGCGGTGAGATAAACGATGGGCGTTACCTGACGCGAAAAATTCCTTATCGGCAGCGGAGTAATGAGCGTAACCAACTCTGCGACCGCAATTATAACACTCTGGAGAGAAATGTGCCGAAAACATTCATTTCTGAGGCGAAAACAATTGCCGTGGCACCCAGAAGTTATTCGGCAATCGTTCCGGGCGCATTTGATTAAGATAATTGAGGTAATCCCTGCGGGGAATTTCGCAGGCGCCAAGCGAAGCTGTGTGATCATTAAGCACCTGACAATCGATTAATTTGCCACCGTGATAGATAAATTCTTCGCAGAATACCAGGAGCGCCGTTTTGGACGCATTTTCCATGCGGCTGAACATCGACTCACCACAAAATAACGTTCCCTGCGCCACGCCATATATGCCGCCGACAAGCTCGTCTTCACGCCAGACTTCAATAGAGTGGGCATGACCCAGCTCGTGCAGGCGGTAGTAAGCTTCAACCACGTCGCGCGTGATCCAGGTTCCTTCTTCGCGATCGCTGGCACAACCTTCAATAACCTGACCAAATGCGTAATTCATCGTGACACGATAGGGCGAGCGTCTATGAAAACGTTTCATACTGCGACTAATATGCAGGGATTCTGGCCATAATACCGCGCGAGGGTCGGGCGACCACCACAGAATAGGGTCGCCAGGAGAAAACCACGGAAAAATACCGCGTTGATAAGCCATCAACAGACGCGCAGGGCTTAGATCGCCCCCCAGCGCCAGCAGGCCGTTAGGCTCACGTAATGCGCCTTCCGGGGAAGGGAAGGCTATTGAATGGCGAGAAAGCTGAACCAGGCGCATGACCGCAAAACTCCACTACGCAAGTCGGATCGTTCAATAATAGCTTACAAACCCTGCTTAAACTGGTAATAACGTCCCTGTCTGGCAAGCAGTTCTGCATGAGTACCTTGCTCAATAATTTGTCCGTTGTCCATCACAATTATTTGTTGGAAGCGAGAGAGTCCGCGAAGTCTATGGGTGACCATTAACACCGTTTTTTCACGCATCATTTCTGCAAGCAATTCAAGGATCTGGCTTTCAGTTGTGGCATCTAAGCCTTCGGTTGGTTCGTCCAGCAATACTAGCGGCGCATCGTGTAATAGCGCACGGGCGATAGCCAGGCGGCGCAGTTCGCCACCGGAGAGTTGGCGTCCACCTTCACCCAGCCAACTGTTGAGTCCTGCGTCTTCAAGCAGCTTCTCCAGACCGACGCGGCGCAAGATCTCCGCCAGAGCCTCATCACTGCTGCCAGGTGCTGCAAGTAACAGATTATCTCGCAGCGTTGCGCTAAACAGATGTACACGCTGTGGCACAACGCTGATGGCCTTACGCAGAGCCGTTTCATTCAGGCTGGCTATAGGGCTACCGTTAAGCAAAATCTCGCCCTGTTGCGGATCCCATGCGCGGGTCAGCAGTTGTAATAGTGTCGACTTGCCGCATCCCGTTCGACCGAGAATCGCAATATGTTCTCCGGCGTTTGTCTGAAGGGAAATCCCTTTAAGAGCTTGCTGTGATTGCTCAGGATAAGTGAACTGAACATCACGTAACGTCAGGGAAACCTGATCGGCAACATGGGTTTGGGTATCAGGGAAGGTGACTTCTGGTTTTTGATTCGTTAAGTCAGTGATCCGTACTGCAGAGGCAATGACTTGCCCCAGATGCTGAAATGCACCTGTCACCGGCGCCAGAGCCTCAAACGCAGCTAACGCACAGAAGACAAACAAGGCAATTAACGCGCCGGGTTGAGCATTGCCGCCAACGCCGCCAGACGCCATCCACAGCATCAGGATCACCGCTAACGCACCAATTAGCAGCATTATCGCTTGCGATAAAGCGGTCAGTTCAGATTGACGGCGTTGCGCTTCCAGCCACTGAATTTCAGTATTCTCTAATTGCGTGCGATAACGATCGCTGGCACCAAAAATGGTCAGTTCAGCTTGCCCTTGCAGCCAGGCGGTCAGTTGCTGGCGATACTGCCCGCGAAGATGAGTCAGATTATGCCCTGTGCTTTTACCAGCACGATAAAATAGCGGAGGCATCAGGAACAACGTCAGCAACATAATGCCGCCCAGCGTAAAGGCGAGGGTGAAATCAAGGAAACTTAACCCGATTGTCACCACCATAATCACCACAAAAGCGCCCACCAGCGGTGAGATAACGCGCAAATAAAGATGATCGAGCGTATCAACATCCGCCACGACGCGGTTGAGCAATTCGCCCTGACGATAGCGCGCAAGCCCGGCAGGGGAGAGCGGCAAAAGTTTACTGAATGTGTAAATGCGCAGATGCTGCAATACGCGGAAAGTCGCGTCATGACTCACCAGACGTTCAAAATAACGCCCTGCGGTACGGGTGATTGCTGCGCCACGCACCCCTGCGGCGGGGAGCATATAGTTGAAGCTGTACAGTCCTGCAACGCCCGCAACCGCTGAGGCGGAGAGGAACCATCCGGAAAGCGTCAACAGACCGATACTGGCGAGCAGAGTAATAATCGCCAGTACAATACCAAGGCTTAACATCCACTTATGACGTTTATACAGAGCCAGATAGGGTAGCAAAGCGCGCATTTAAATCTCCTCCTGACGATGGGCCAGCAATGTAGCGAAAGGACCGTTAGCCACGCTTAATTCCGCGTAACGTCCTTGCTCGACAATCTGACCATCCTGCATCACCCAGATAGTATCCCAGTCAGCAAGATCTTCTAACTGGTGGGTGACCATTAACGTAGTCTGGCGCAGAGAGGCGGCATTCAGCGCCTCCATCACGCGCTGTTCGCTGTGTGCATCCAGGCTGGCAGCGGGTTCATCCAACAGTAATAGCGAACAGGGATGCAGTAATGCACGCGCCACCGCCACGCGCTGCGCCTGACCTACGGAAAGGCGGGCAGCCTGGTCGCCAACAGGCGTATCAACTCCTTGTGGCAGGAGCGGTAGAAACTCACTGACCCATGCGTTATCCAGTGCTGTTTGTAACTCTTGTTCGCTGGCATCAGGTCGCGCCAGTAGCACATTGTCCCGTAGTGTTGCTGCTGGTAGTTGTGGATTCTGCCCAACCCAGGAGAGATGTTTGCGCCAGGATTCCGGTGATAAATCGCGCAATTCGATACCGTTGACCCGTAGCGATCCCTGATATGAGAGGAAACCGGAAAGTGCATTCAACAGTGAGCTTTTACCTGAACCGCTACGGCCAACCAATACAGCTCGTTGGCCTGCTGGCAAAGTAAAGTTCAGCGGTCCGGCCAGCGTTTTACCTTCCGGCGATGTGATAAACAGATCCTCGGCCTCAATGGTCACCGGATCGGTTGATGCTAATTCCGTCTCACCGCGCTGCGGATGGGCGAGCGGGGTTTCCATAAACGTTTTCAGACTGTCAGCCGCGCCAACAGCCTGGGCTTTAGCATGATAAAACGTACCGAGATCGCGCAATGGCTGGAAAAACTCCGGCGCAAGGATCAGCGCCAGAAAACCCGCAGCCAGCGTCACGCCAGTATCATAGTGACCAAAATCCAGCTCGCCGAGATAGGAAAAACCAAAGTACACCGCCACAAGGGCAATCGACAGCGAGGTAAAGAATTCCAGAATGCCGGAGGATAAAAATGCCAGTCGCAGCACTTCCATTGTCCGTTGACGGAAATCTTCAGAAGCAGAACGAATGCTTTCAATTTCAGCTTCACCACGACCAAAAATACGCAGCGTTTCCATGCCGCGCAGGCGATCGAGGAAATGCCCACTTAAGCGAGCAAGTGCGAGAAAGTTACGTCGGTTAGCATCGGCGGCGCCCATTCCAACTAAGGCCATAAACAACGGGATTAACGGCGCAGTGCCCAGCAGAATAAGCGCCGCAGCCCAGTTAGAAGGGAATATTGCTACCACAATCAGCAGCGGCACTGACACCGCCAGCGCCATTTGTGGCAGGTAGCGAGCATAGTAATCATGCATATCGTCAATTTGCTCGAGTACCAGCGTCGCCCAACTCCCCGCAGGTTTGCCCTGAATCCACGCCGGTCCTGCTTGCTGCAAACGGTCGAGAACCTGGCGGCGGATGGCAAAACGGATATGCTGCCCGGCGTGATAACCCACCCGTTCGCGCAACCAGACCACCCATGCGCGCAATACAAAGGTCAGAACCAGTAACGTAAAGGGCAGCAGCAGGGCTTCACGGGGGATGTTCTCCATAATCATGTGCTGCAGAATACGCGCCATGAACCAGGCCTGGGCAATTATCAATATGCCACTCACAAAGCCCAACAGACGAGAAATATTCAGCCAACGTTGGGAGATGACGCTTTGCTGTTTTAACCAGCGGGTTAACTCTTTTTGACGGGATTTATTCATTGCACGCTTAGCAGGTGAGTTATCAGAATTTTTTGCAGGGCAATGTTACAACGGAGGAATAATAAAGGCGACCCATAGTCGCATGGTGTCGCCTTCTTTACTTTTGTTACTGATTTGTAAAATTATTTTGCGTCAGCTAAACCGTCGAGGTAGCGTTCAGCATCCAGTGCCGCCATGCAGCCTGTACCGGCGGAAGTAATAGCCTGGCGATAAATATGATCCATCACGTCACCTGCGGCAAAGACGCCCGGAATGCTGGTCTGGGTGGCATTACCATGAATACCCGATTGTACTTTGATGTAGCCGTTTTCCAGTTCCAGTTGCCCTTCGAAAATGGCGGTATTCGGGCTGTGGCCGATAGCAACAAACAGACCGGCAACGTCGAGTGACTCGATGTTATCGCTGTTTTGCGTATCGCGAAGACGAACGCCAGTGACGCCCATCTGATCGCCGGTCACTTCTTCCAGCGTACGGTTGGTGTGCAGAATGATGTTGCCGTTCTCCACTTTATCCATCAGACGCTTAATCAGAATTTTTTCTGCGCGGAAAGTATCGCGGCGGTGAATCAGGTGTACTTCAGAAGCAATGTTAGACAGATACAATGCCTCTTCAACAGCGGTATTACCGCCGCCGATAACCGCAACCTTCTGATTACGGTAGAAGAATCCATCGCAGGTCGCACAGGCAGAAACCCCACGTCCTTTAAAGGCTTCTTCAGAGGGCAGGCCGAGATAGCGTGCAGAAGCTCCGGTAGCAATAATCAGCGCATCGCAGGTGTACTCGCCGCTGTCGCCAGACAGACGGAACGGACGATTCTGCAATTCCACTTTGTTGATGTGATCAAAGATGATTTCAGTTTCAAATTTGGTGGCATGTTCATGCATGCGTTCCATTAATAATGGACCGGTCAGATCGTTTGGATCGCCTGGCCAGTTTTCCACTTCCGTGGTGGTGGTCAGTTGGCCGCCTTTTTCCATGCCGGTAATCAGCACGGGTTGCAGGTTGGCGCGCGCCGCGTAGACAGCAGCGGTATAACCCGCCGGGCCTGAACCCAGGATAAGCAGTTTACTGTGTTTGGTCGTGCCCATGAGATCCCCATAGTTGTTGGCAGACAATGGGCAGGATTGTAGGGAATTTACAGACGTAAAAAAAGAGTATGACGATTTTGTTAACGATTTGTGCAATCGTCAGAAGCGATAAGCGTGTCAAATTCTTCGGTCATTATCACGCCTGCTACTTAATTTTTTCGGTTTATAAGCCGATTAAATGATGATTAAACGCGACTGTTAATGAATAACTGGCATGTTGTACTAAAAAACGATGTTTTGCTTTGACAATCACCTGGCGTTTTGCGAAAACATTCGAGGAAGAAAAAAACAGTATTCTTATATGCGCATAATCATGCATGTAAATACCATGTTTACCGTGCTAGTGAAATCTACGCATGGCGTGGACAGACGCCATTCGTGATGTCGATAGCGGCCTCCAGGCAACGGTCTTCTCACCGTAGACCCAGGCATTGCGCGCCGTGAATCTTAATGATTTCGGTCTATCGTGACGGGTAGCGACTCTGAACAGTGATGTTTTCAGGGTCAGACAGGAGTAGGGAAGGAATACAGAGAGACAATAATAATGGTAGATAGCAAGAAGCGCCCTGGCAAAGATCTCGACCGTATCGATCGTAACATTCTTAATGAGTTGCAAAAGGATGGGCGTATTTCTAACGTCGAGCTTTCTAAACGTGTGGGACTTTCCCCAACGCCGTGCCTTGAGCGCGTGCGTCGGCTGGAAAGACAAGGGTTTATCCAGGGCTATACGGCACTGCTGAACCCGCATTATCTGGATGCATCACTTCTGGTATTCGTTGAGATTACTCTGAATCGTGGTGCTCCGGATGTGTTTGAACAATTCAATACCGCTGTACAAAAACTTGAAGAAATTCAGGAGTGTCATTTAGTATCTGGTGATTTCGACTACCTGTTGAAAACACGCGTGCCGGATATGTCAGCTTACCGTAAGCTGCTGGGGGAAACTCTGCTGCGTCTGCCTGGCGTCAATGACACACGGACATACGTTGTTATGGAAGAAGTCAAGCAGAGTAATCGTCTGGTTATTAAGACGCGCTAACACGGAACAGGTGCAAAATCGGCGTATTTTGATTACACTCCTGTTAATCCATACAGCAACAGTACTGGGGTAACCTGGTACTGTTGTCCGTTTTAGCATCGGGCAGGAAAAGCCTGTAACCTGGAGAGCCTTTCTTGAGCCAGGAATACACTGAAGACAAAGAAGTCACATTGACAAAGTTAAGCAGCGGGCGCCGACTTCTGGAGGCGTTGCTGATTCTTATTGTCCTGTTTGCCGTCTGGTTGATGGCAGCTTTATTGAGTTTTAACCCTTCGGATCCTAGCTGGTCGCAAACGGCCTGGCATGAGCCTATCCATAATTTAGGCGGGGCACCTGGTGCGTGGCTGGCCGATACCCTGTTCTTCATTTTTGGCGTGATGGCTTACACCATCCCCGTCATCATTGTCGGTGGCTGTTGGTTTGCGTGGCGTCATCAGACCAGCGACGAATACATTGATTATTTTGCCGTTTCGCTACGTATTATTGGCGTGCTGGCGCTCATCCTTACCTCCTGTGGTCTGGCAGCCATTAACGCCGACGATATCTGGTATTTTGCCTCCGGTGGCGTAATCGGTAGCTTATTAAGCACTACGTTGCAGCCTCTGCTACACAGCAGTGGGGGAACAATTGCGCTGCTTTGCGTCTGGGCAGCGGGCCTGACGCTGTTTACCGGCTGGTCCTGGGTGACTATTGCCGAAAAACTGGGCGGCTGGATTTTAAACATTCTCACCTTCGCCAGTAATCGTACCCGTCGCGATGATACCTGGGTCGATGAAGATGAGTATGACGATGACGAAGAGTACGAAGATGAAAACCACGGTAAACAGCATGAATCGCGCCGTGCTCGTATTCTTCGTGGCGCGTTAGCGCGTCGTAAACGCCTGGCAGAAAAATTCATTAATCCGATGGGGCGGCAAACGGACGCTGCGTTGTTCTCCGGCAAGCGGATGGATGATGAAGAAGATGTTACCTACACTGCGCGCGGAGTAGCGGCCGATCCTGATGACGTCCTGTTTTCGGGCAATCGTGCAACGCAGCCTGAATATGACGAATACGATCCTTTATTAAATGGTGCGCCGATTACCGAGCCTGTAGCTGCCGCAGCGGCTGCAACCACGGCGACGCAAAGCTGGGCCGCGCCGGTTGAACCTGTTACTCAGACGCCGCCTGTTGCCTCTGTTGATGTTCCACCTGCGCAACCTACTGTATCCTGGCAGCCTGTACCGGGGCCGCAAACGGGCGAGCCGGTTATTGCTCCTGCAGCAGAAGGTTACCCACAGCAGCCACAATATGCGCAGCCTGCGGTGCAATATAATGAGCCGCTGCAACAGCCTGTACCGCCACAGCAGTCGTACTATACGCCTGCAGCGGAACAACCGGTTCAACAGCCGTATTATGCACCTGCACCGGAACAGCCGGTGGCAGGTAACGCCTGGCAAGCCGAAGAGACGCAATCCACTTTTGCTCCACAGTCTACATACCAGGCGGAGCAAACTTACCAGCAGCCAGCCGTTCAGGAGCCGTTGTACCAACAGCCGCAACCTGTTGAACAGCAGCCTGCCGCGACACCGGAGCCTGTTGTTGAAGAGACAAAGCCTGCGCGTCCGCCGCTTTACTATTTTGAAGAAGTGGAAGAGAAGCGTGCCCGTGAACGTGAACAACTTGCGGCCTGGTATCAACCGATTCCTGAACCGGTTAAAGAACCAGAACCGATCAAATCTTCGCTGAAAGCACCTGCTGTTGCAGCAGTACCTCCAGTAGAAGCCGCTGCCGCTGTTTCACCGCTGGCATCGGGCGTGAAAAAAGCGACCCTGGCGACGGGAGCCGCAGCGACGGTTGCTGCGCCTGTTTTCAGCCTGGCAAATAGCGGTGCGCCGCGTCCGCAAGTGAAAGAGGGCATTGGCCCGCAGTTACCTCGACCGAAGCGTATCCGCGTACCAACACGTCGTGAACTGGCGTCATATGGCATTAAGCTGCCATCGCAGAGAGCGGCGGAAGAGAAGGCTCGTGAAGCGCAGCGCAACCAGTACGATGCTGGCGGGCAGTATAACGATGATGAAATCGATGCGATGCAGCAGGATGAACTGGCTCGTCAGTTTGCCCAGACGCAGCAGCAACGCTATGGCGAGCAATATCAACATGATGTGCCAGTGAACGCGGAAGATGCAGATGCTGCGGCAGAGGCTGAGCTGGCTCGTCAGTTTGCCCAGACTCAGCAGCAGCGTTATTCCGGTGAACAACCGACTGGGGCGAATCCGTTCTCGCTGGATGATTTCGAATTTTCACCGATGAAAGCGTTAGTGGATGATGGTCCACACGAGCCGCTGTTTACGCCAATTGTTGAACCTGTTCAACAGCCGCAGCAACCAGTCGTGCCGCAGCCGCAATATCAGCAGCCGCAACAACCGGTAGCACCGCAGCCGCAGTATCAACAGCCGCAGCAATCGGTAGCGCCGCAGCCGCAGTATCAACAGCCGCAGCAACCGGTAGCACCGCAGCAGCACTATCAGCAGCCGCAGCAACCGGTAGCGCCACAGCCGCAGTATCAGCAGCCGCAACAACCGGTAGCACCGCAGCATCACTATCAGCAGTCGCATCAACCGACGGCACCACAGCCGCAGGATACCCTGCTTCATCCGCTGTTAATGCGCAATGGCGACAGTCGTCCGTTACACAAACCGACGACGCCGTTGCCTTCTCTGGATTTGCTGACGCCGCCGCCGAGCGAAGTGGAACCCGTAGATACCTTTGCGCTTGAACAAATGGCGCGTCTGGTAGAGGCGCGCCTGGCTGACTTCCGCATTAAAGCCGATGTCGTCAACTATTCTCCGGGGCCAGTTATCACTCGCTTTGAGCTGAACCTGGCACCGGGCGTAAAAGCTGCGCGTATTTCTAACTTGTCACGTGACCTGGCCCGTTCGCTATCAACTGTGGCGGTTCGTGTCGTTGAAGTTATTCCGGGTAAACCTTACGTAGGTCTGGAGTTACCTAACAAAAAACGCCAAACCGTTTACCTGCGCGAAGTGCTGGACAACGCTAAGTTCCGCGATAACCCATCGCCATTAACGATAGTGCTGGGTAAAGATATCGCTGGCGATCCGGTCGTTGCCGATCTGGCAAAAATGCCGCACTTGTTGGTTGCGGGGACTACCGGTTCCGGTAAGTCTGTCGGTGTGAACGCCATGATTCTGAGTATGCTCTATAAAGCGCAGCCGGAAGATGTGCGTTTCATTATGATCGATCCGAAAATGCTCGAGCTTTCAGTTTATGAAGGTATCCCGCACCTGTTAACGGAAGTCGTGACCGACATGAAAGATGCTGCCAACGCTTTACGCTGGTGCGTCAACGAAATGGAGCGTCGATATAAACTGATGTCGGCTTTGGGTGTACGTAACCTGGCGGGTTATAACGAAAAAATTGCTGAAGCTGACCGTATGATGCGCCCAATACCAGACCCGTACTGGAAACCGGGCGACAGTATGGATGCTCAGCATCCGGTGCTGAAAAAAGAGCCTTATATTGTTGTTCTGGTGGACGAATTTGCCGACCTGATGATGACGGTGGGTAAAAAAGTGGAAGAGCTGATTGCACGTCTGGCGCAAAAAGCCCGTGCCGCAGGAATCCACCTCGTACTGGCAACGCAACGTCCATCAGTTGATGTTATTACAGGTCTGATTAAAGCGAATATTCCAACTCGTATCGCCTTTACGGTATCCAGTAAGATTGACTCGCGTACCATTCTTGATCAGGCTGGTGCCGAATCGTTACTGGGAATGGGCGATATGCTCTACTCAGGGCCGAACTCCACCATGCCGGTACGTGTCCATGGTGCTTTTGTTCGCGATCAGGAAGTTCATGCCGTGGTGCAGGACTGGAAAGCCCGTGGTCGTCCGCAGTATGTTGACGGCATCACTTCCGACAGCGAAAGCGAAGGCGGAGCCGGTGGATTCGATGGCGCAGAAGAGCTGGACCCACTGTTCGATCAGGCGGTGCAGTTTGTCACTGAAAAACGCAAAGCGTCAATTTCAGGCGTACAGCGTCAGTTCCGCATTGGTTATAACCGTGCGGCGCGTATTATCGAACAGATGGAAGCGCAGGGGATCGTCAGCGAACAGGGTCACAACGGTAATCGTGAAGTGCTGGCTCCACCGCCGTTTGACTGATTAGGGCATTGTAGGCCGGATAAGACGCGATAGCGTCGCATCCGGCACACTATCAACTGAAAATTCAGTATTTTCTTCTTTCCTCAAGCTGATTATTAGCCTGGAATAGAGAGTAGAGGGAACTCCCGTTTGGGAGTGACGTAATTTGAGGAACCATGATGAAAAAAATTGCCATCACCTGTGTATTACTCTCAAGCTTTGTGGCGAGCAGCGTTTGGGCTGATGCCGCAAGCGATCTGAAAAGTCGACTGGATAAAGTCAGCAGCTTCCACGCCAGCTTCACGCAAAAAGTGACTGACGGTAGCGGCGCTGCAGTACAGGAAGGTCAGGGCGATCTGTGGGTGAAACGTCCTAACTTGTTCAACTGGCATATGACTCAACCTGATGAAAGCATCCTGGTTTCTGACGGTAAAACACTGTGGTTCTATAACCCGTTCGTTGAGCAAGCTACGGCAACCTGGCTGAAAGATGCCACCGGTAATACGCCGTTTATGCTGATTGCCCGCAACCAGTCCAGCGACTGGCAGCAGTACAATATCAAACAGAATGGCGATGACTTTGTCCTGACGCCGAAAGCCAGCAATGGTAATCTGAAGCAGTTCACCATTAACGTGGGACGTGATGGCACAATCCATCAGTTTAGCGCGGTGGAGCAGGATGATCAGCGCAGCAGTTATCAGCTGAAATCCCAGCAAAATGGGGCTGTGGATGCAGCGAAATTTACCTTCACCCCGCCGCAAGGCGTCACGGTAGATGATCAACGTAAGTAGAGGCACCTGAGTGAGCAATCTGTCGCTCGATTTTTCGGATAATACTTTTCAACCTCTGGCCGCGCGTATGCGGCCAGAAAATTTAGCACAGTATATCGGGCAGCAACATTTGTTGGCTGCAGGGAAGCCGTTGCCGCGCGCTATCGAAGCCGGGCATCTGCATTCTATGATCCTCTGGGGGCCGCCGGGTACTGGCAAAACAACCCTCGCTGAAGTGATTGCCCGCTATGCGAACGCTGATGTGGAACGTATTTCTGCCGTCACCTCTGGCGTGAAAGAGATTCGCGAGGCGATCGAGCGCGCTCGGCAAAACCGCAATGCAGGTCGCCGCACTATTCTTTTTGTTGACGAAGTTCACCGTTTCAACAAAAGCCAGCAGGATGCATTCCTGCCACATATTGAAGACGGCACCATTACTTTTATTGGCGCAACCACTGAAAACCCGTCGTTTGAGCTTAATTCGGCACTGCTTTCCCGTGCCCGTGTCTATCTGTTGAAATCCCTGACTACCGAGGATATTGAGCAAGTACTAACTCAGGCGATAGAAGACAAGACCCGTGGTTATGGTGGTCAGGATATTGTTCTGCCAGATGAAACACGACGCGCCATTGCTGAACTGGTGAATGGCGACGCGCGCCGGGCGTTAAATACGCTGGAAATGATGGCGGATATGGCCGAAGTCGAAGATAGCGGTAAGCGGGTCCTGAAGCCTGAATTACTGACCGAAATCGCAGGTGAACGTAGCGCCCGCTTTGATAATAAAGGTGATCGCTTTTACGATCTGATTTCCGCACTGCATAAATCTGTACGTGGTAGTGCACCCGATGCGGCGCTGTACTGGTATGCGCGCATTATTACTGCTGGTGGCGATCCTTTATATGTCGCGCGTCGCTGCCTGGCGATAGCGTCGGAAGATGTAGGTAATGCCGATCCACGCGCGATGCAGGTGGCGATTGCTGCCTGGGACTGCTTTACCCGCGTTGGTCCGGCAGAAGGCGAACGCGCCATTGCCCAGGCGATTGTTTACCTGGCCTGTGCGCCAAAAAGTAACGCTGTGTATACCGCGTTTAAAGCCGCGCTGGCCGATGCTCGCGAACGTCCGGATTATGACGTGCCAGTTCACTTGCGTAATGCGCCGACGAAATTAATGAAGGAAATGGGCTACGGGCAGGAATATCGTTACGCTCATGATGAAGCAAACGCTTATGCTGCCGGTGAGGTTTATTTCCCGCCAGAAATAGCACAAACACGCTATTATTTCCCGACAAACAGGGGCCTGGAAGGCAAGATTGGCGAAAAGCTCGCCTGGCTGGCTGAACAGGATCAAAATAGCCCCATAAAACGCTACCGTTAATGTTATCGTTGCGGTAATGTTGTTACTGTATCCCTGTGGTCGCAGGCTGTGGCCACATCTCCCATTTAATTCGATAAGCACAGGATAAGCATGCTCGATCCCAATCTGCTGCGTAATGAGCCAGACGCAGTCGCTGAAAAACTGGCACGCCGGGGCTTTAAGCTGGATGTAGATAAGCTGGGCGCTCTTGAAGAGCGTCGTAAAGTATTGCAGGTAAAAACGGAAAACCTGCAAGCGGAGCGTAACTCCCGATCGAAATCCATTGGCCAGGCGAAAGCGCGCGGGGAAGATATCGAGCCTTTACGTCTGGAAGTGAACAAACTGGGCGAAGAGCTGGATGCAGCAAAAGCCGAGCTGGATGCTTTACAGGCTGAAATTCGCGATATCGCGCTGACAATCCCTAACCTGCCTGCAGATGAAGTGCCGGTGGGTAAAGACGAAAATGACAACGTTGAAGTCAGCCGCTGGGGCACCCCGCGTGAGTTCGACTTTGAAGTTCGTGACCACGTGACGCTGGGTGAAATGCACTCTGGCCTCGACTTTGCAGCAGCGGTTAAGCTGACCGGTTCGCGCTTTGTGGTGATGAAAGGGCAGATCGCACGTATGCACCGCGCATTGTCGCAGTTTATGCTGGATCTGCATACCGAGCAGCATGGCTATAGCGAAAACTATGTCCCGTATCTGGTTAACCAGGATACGCTTTACGGTACAGGTCAGTTGCCGAAATTTGCTGGCGACCTGTTCCATACCCGTCCGCTGGAAGAAGAAGCAGACACCAGTAACTACGCGCTGATCCCAACGGCAGAAGTTCCGCTGACCAACCTGGTGCGCGGTGAAATCATTGATGAAGATGACCTGCCGATTAAGATGACCGCCCATACACCATGCTTCCGTTCTGAAGCCGGTTCTTATGGTCGTGATACCCGTGGTCTGATCCGTATGCACCAGTTCGACAAAGTTGAAATGGTTCAGATCGTGCGCCCGGAAGACTCTATGGCGGCGCTGGAAGAGATGACCGGTCATGCAGAAAAAGTCCTGCAACTGTTGGGTCTGCCGTACCGTAAAATCATCCTTTGCACCGGCGACATGGGCTTTGGCGCTTGCAAAACGTACGACCTGGAAGTATGGATCCCGGCGCAGAACACCTACCGCGAGATCTCTTCTTGTTCTAACGTCTGGGATTTCCAGGCGCGTCGTATGCAGGCACGCTGCCGCAGCAAGTCTGACAAGAAAACCCGTCTGGTGCATACCCTGAACGGTTCCGGTCTGGCTGTTGGCCGTACGCTAGTTGCAGTAATGGAAAACTATCAGCAGGCTGATGGTCGTATTGAAGTACCAGAAGTTCTGCGTCCATACATGAACGGACTGGAATATATTGGCTAATACCCAATTTTTCTGAATCTAAAAAGCGCCTGCGGGCGCTTTTTTTGTCTCCCTTTGATACCAAACAATAATTACTCGTTACTTAAGCGCAATACTACTTACGAGTGAAAATCTACCTATCCCGTTGATTTTCAAATCATTCGATGTATACAAACCTATATAGCGCCAGCTATAAAAATAATTACACAATACGGTTTGTTACTGGAATTAATCGTGAGCAAGCTTGAGTGAGCCATTATGAAAACGAAAATCCCTGATGCGGTATTGGCTGCTGAGGTGAGTCGCCGTGGTTTGGTTAAAACGACAGCGATCGGTGGCCTGGCGATGGCCAGCAGTGCATTAACATTACCTTTTAGTCGAATAGCGCACGCTGTCGATAACGCCATTGCGGCAAATTCTGACGAGAAGGTTATCTGGAGCGCATGTACAGTTAACTGCGGTAGCCGCTGCCCACTGCGAATGCATGTCGTGGACGGTGAAATCAAATACGTCGAAACGGATAATACCGGTGATGACAATTACGACGGCCTGCATCAGGTACGCGCCTGTCTGCGTGGGCGTTCGATGCGTCGTCGCGTTTATAACCCAGATCGCCTGAAATATCCGATGAAACGCGTCGGGGCGCGCGGTGAAGGCAAATTCGAGCGTATTAGCTGGGAAGAAGCCTACGACATTATCGCTACTAATATGCAGCGACTGATTAAAGAGTACGGTAACGAATCCATCTATCTGAACTATGGCACCGGTACGCTGGGCGGCACAATGACCCGTTCCTGGCCACCGGGAAATACCCTGGTCGCGCGCCTGATGAACTGCTGCGGCGGTTATCTGAACCATTATGGTGATTATTCCTCTGCGCAAATTGCAGAAGGGCTGAACTATACCTATGGTGGCTGGGCGGATGGCAACAGCCCGTCAGATATCGAAAACAGTAAGCTGGTGGTGCTGTTTGGTAATAACCCGGGCGAAACGCGAATGAGCGGCGGCGGGGTAACTTATTACCTTGAACAGGCTCGTCAGAAATCAAATGCCCGCATGATCATCATCGATCCGCGCTATACCGACACCGGTGCCGGGCGTGAAGATGAGTGGATCCCAATTCGTCCGGGAACAGATGCAGCACTGGTTAACGGTCTGGCGTACGTCATGATCACCGAAAATCTGGTTGATCAGGAATTCCTCGATAAATATTGCGTTGGCTACGACGAGAAAACCCTGCCAGCCAGTGCGCCGAAAAATGGTCACTACAAAGCCTATATTCTGGGTGAAGGGGCAGACGGCGTTGCCAAAACGCCGGAATGGGCATCGCAAATCACTGGCGTTCCGGCAGACAAAATCATCAAACTGGCACGTGAAATCGGCAGTACCAAACCGGCGTTTATCAGCCAGGGGTGGGGGCCGCAGCGTCACGCTAATGGTGAAATCGCTACTCGTGCTATCTCAATGCTGGCAATTCTGACCGGCAACGTCGGGATTAACGGTGGTAACAGCGGCGCGCGCGAAGGTTCATACAGCTTACCATTTGTGCGGATGCCGACCCTCGAAAACCCGATCCAGACCAGCATTTCGATGTTTATGTGGACCGATGCCATTGAACGTGGCCCGGAAATGACGGCGCTGCGTGATGGTGTTCGCGGAAAAGATAAGCTGGATGTGCCGATCAAGATGATCTGGAACTATGCCGGTAACTGCCTGATTAACCAGCATTCAGAAATTAACCGTACCCATGAAATCCTTCAGGATGATAAGAAGTGTGAGCTGATTGTGGTTATCGACTGCCACATGACATCATCCGCGAAATACGCTGATATCCTGCTGCCGGACTGCACCGCTTCCGAACAGATGGACTTTGCGCTGGATGCATCCTGCGGGAATATGTCTTACGTGATTTTCAACGATCAGGTGATTAAACCGCGCTTTGAATGTAAGACCATCTATGAAATGACCAGCGAACTGGCAAAACGTCTTGGCGTTGAGCAACAGTTTACGGAAGGTCGTACTCAGGAAGAGTGGATGCGTCACCTGTATGCGCAGTCGCGGGAAGCGATCCCTGAGTTGCCGACCTTTGAAGAGTTCCGCAAGCAGGGGATCTTTAAAAAGCGCGACCCACAAGGGCATCATGTTGCTTATAAAGCCTTCCGTGAAGATCCGCAGGCTAATCCACTGACCACGCCATCGGGCAAAATTGAGATCTATTCCCAGGCGCTGGCTGACATTGCCGCTACCTGGGAATTGCCGGAAGGCGACGTGATCGATCCACTGCCGATCTACACGCCAGGTTTTGAAAGTTATCAGGATCCGCTGAACAAACAGTATCCGCTGCAACTTACAGGTTTCCACTATAAATCTCGCGTTCACTCCACCTACGGCAACGTAGACGTGCTGAAAGCGGCTTGCCGCCAGGAAATGTGGATCAACCCGCTTGATGCGCAAAAACGCGGTATCAGCAACGGCGATAAAGTCAGGATCTTTAACGATCGTGGTGAAGTTCATATTGAGGCGAAAGTGACGCCACGAATGATGCCGGGCGTGGTCGCACTGGGCGAAGGCGCCTGGTATGACCCGGATGCAAAACGTGTCGATAAGGGCGGTTGTATCAACGTACTGACCACTCAACGTCCGTCTCCTCTCGCCAAGGGGAATCCGTCGCATACAAACCTTGTTCAGGTTGAAAAGGTGTAAGGAGTAACCGATGACAACCCAGTATGGATTTTTTATTGATTCCAGCCGTTGCACCGGTTGCAAAACCTGCGAACTGGCTTGTAAAGACTACAAAGATTTGACGCCAGAAGTCAGCTTCCGCCGCATTTATGAATATGCTGGTGGCGACTGGCAGGAGGATAACGGTGTCTGGCATCAAAACGTGTTTGCCTACTATCTCTCGATTTCATGCAATCACTGCGAAGATCCGGCGTGTACCAAAGTCTGTCCGAGCGGCGCGATGCATAAACGTGAAGATGGTTTTGTCGTTGTTGATGAAGATGTGTGCATCGGCTGTCGTTACTGCCATATGGCTTGCCCGTATGGCGCACCGCAGTATAACGAAACCAAAGGGCATATGACCAAATGCGATGGTTGCTATGACCGTGTCGCGGAGGGTAAAAAACCGATCTGCGTCGAATCTTGCCCGCTGCGGGCGCTGGATTTCGGCCCCATCGACGAGCTGCGTAAAAAACACGGCGATCTGGCGGCCGTTGCGCCATTGCCACGAGCGCACTTTACCAAACCGAATATTGTGATCAAACCTAACGCCAACAGCCGCCCAACCGGGGATACCACTGGCTATCTGGCAAATCCGAAGGAGGTGTGAGATGGGAAGTGGATGGCATGAATGGCCGTTGATGATCTTCACGGTCTTCGGGCAGTGCGTCGTGGGCGGTTTTATCGTTCTGGCATTCGCCTTGTTGAAAGGCGAGCTTCGGGCCGATACCCAACAGCGGGTGATTACCTGTATGTTTGGCTTGTGGGTACTGATGGGCATTGGCTTTATCGCCTCAATGCTTCACCTTGGCTCACCCATGCGCGCCTTTAACTCACTCAACCGGGTTGGCTCTTCGGCATTGAGTAACGAAATCGCCAGTGGTTCGATATTTTTTGCCGTAGGTGGCATCGGCTGGTTGTTGGCAGTGCTGAAAAAGCTGTCACCGGCATTACGCACGCTGTGGCTGGTGGTGACGATGATTCTCGGCGTGGTGTTTGTCTGGATGATGGTGCGAGTTTATAACACCATCGATACCGTACCGACCTGGTACAGCATCTGGACACCGATGGGCTTCTTCCTGACTATGTTTATGGGAGGCCCGCTGCTGGGATATTTGTTACTGCGTCTGGCGGGGGTTAATGGTTGGGTGATGCGTTTACTTCCGGCCATTTCAGTGCTGGCGCTGGTGGTGAGCGGCGTAATGTCTGTAATGCAGGGGGCTGAACTCGCTACGATTCACTCTTCTGTACAACAGGCAGCGGCGTTAGTGCCGGATTACGGTGCGCTGATGGCCTGGCGCATTGTGCTTATCGCCGTGGCACTGTGCTTGTGGATTGTACCGCAGTTAAAAGGTTCTCAGCCTGCGGTATCGCTGCTTTCCGTGTCATTCATCCTGCTTCTGGCTGGTGAGTTAATCGGGCGCGGCGTGTTCTACGGGTTGCATATGACTGTGGGGATGGCCGTTGCCAGCTAAGATGTTTATAACCGGGGTCTTGGCCCCGGTTTTCTTTTATTTCTGTTTCGTTAAGGTGTCATAACTGGTCATCAAATTACGATAATCAGGAATGTGGTTAGAGAACAGCGTCGCCAGACCTTCGATATCGTTGCGCCAGTCACGGTGCAGTTCGCAGGCGACACCAAACCACGTCATCAATTGCGCCCCTGCTTGTGACATACGATCCCATGCCGAATGCCGGGTAATTTCGTTAAAGGTTCCTGACGCGTCAGTCACCACAAAGACATCGAAACCTTCTTCAATCGCCGAAAGTGCCGGGAATGCTACGCAAACTTCGGTGACCACTCCGGCGATAATCAACTGCTTTTTACCTGTCGCCTTGACCGCTTTAACAAAATCTTCGTTATCCCAGGCGTTAATATTTCCCGGACGGGCAATATACGGTGCATCCGGGAACTGTGCTTTCAGTTCAGGGACTAATGGGCCGTTAGGACCGGTTTCAAAACTGGTAGTAAGAATGGTGGGTAGATTGAAATATTTGGCTAAGTCACCCAGCGCCAGCACGTTATTTTTAAATTTGTCAGGTTCAATATCCCGCACGAGGGAAAGTAAACCGGCCTGGTGATCAACTAACAAAACAGCAGCATCATTTTTATCGAGACGAACATACGGTTTGGCCATTCTCTTCTCCTTTCGAGAGTCAGTGGTACGCCTGAAATCGTTCAGACGCGATGCGTTGCCCTGAAAGCATAGACGGGAAATTCAGGTTTGCAGTGACCATGAAATTTTTCGACTGAACTAAACATATGAACGTTACGTTAGATCAATAAAAACAATTAGATGAGACTGATTATCTTTTCGTTATTAGTGTTATGAATGAGTAATATAAATCGATAATACAGCCGCTGCGTTATGTACGTATTTTCACCCATTGACAATGTTTTTGGCGGTGGCATGATGCGCATGAAATTTGAACTTCCTCACGGTTTTCATTCATGTCCACGTATACCCGGCCTGTCATGCTTTTGCTGTCTGGCCTACTTTTGTTGACTCTGGCGATCGCGGTGTTAAATACACTCGTGCCGCTATGGCTCGCCCAGGTACACTTGCCCACATGGCAGGTCGGCGTCGTCAGTTCGTCTTATTTTACCGGCAACCTGGTCGGTACTTTACTGACAGGGTATGTCATTAAACGCTTTGGGTTTAATCGCAGTTATTACCTTGCTTCCTTTATTTTTGCTGCGGGTTGTGCCGGGCTTGGCTTGATGATTGGTTTCTGGAGCTGGTTAGCCTGGCGTTTCGTCGCAGGCGTTGGTTGCGCCATGATTTGGGTGGTGGTAGAAAGCGCGCTGATGTGCAGCGGTACGTCACGTAACCGTGGGCGGTTACTTGCCGCCTATATGATGGTTTATTATGTGGGGACGTTTTTAGGTCAGTTACTGCTCAGTAAAGTTTCAACCGAGTTGATGAGCGTATTGCCGTGGGCTACAGGGTTGACCCTGGCAGGGATCTTGCCGCTGCTGTTTACTCGTATCGTGAATCAGCAGGCTGAGAACCATGCTTCGACGCCAATTACGTCAATGCTAAAACTTCGTCAGGCGCGGCTTGGCGTGAACGGCTGTATTATCTCGGGAATCGTTCTGGGTTCTTTGTATGGCCTGATGCCGCTGTACCTCAATCATAAAGGGATTAGCAACGCCAGCATTGGCTTCTGGATGGCGGTTCTGGTTAGTGCTGGTATCCTTGGGCAATGGCCAATTGGTCGTCTGGCAGATAAATTTGGTCGCCTGCTGGTACTGCGCGTTCAGGTATTTGTCGTCATTCTCGGTAGCATTGCGATGTTAAGTCAGGCGGCAATGGCTCCTGCGTTGTTCATCCTCGGTGCAGCCGGTTTTACGCTCTATCCGGTAGCGATGGCCTGGGCTTGCGAGAAAGTTGAACATCATCAGCTGGTGGCAATGAATCAGGCGTTATTGTTAAGCTATACCGTCGGTAGTCTGCTTGGCCCGTCTTTTACTGCCATGTTAATGCAGAATTTCTCTGATAATCTGCTGTTTATCATGATCGCCAGTGTGTCGTTTATTTATTTACTCATGCTGCTTCGTAACGCCGGTCATACACCAAAACCCGTTGCTCACGTGTAAATGAATGAGTGCAGAGTGTGAACTGGCTGTTTCGCACTCTGTTTTTTGTTTCCTCTGTACAACTATCTTTTAGCAAATTTTATTCGTAAAAAAATAAAGTGTGCAGCAGGTTATAATTTTGCATTCCGCTATTTCCGCACGTCTTGTTTGCCGCGCATAATTCCTCGTTTTCTAAATATCCATTAAATATTGGCGAAGGATCGATCTATGGCTGGGAACGTTCAGGAAAAACAGTTGCGATGGTACAACATTGCTTTGATGTCATTTATTACCGTTTGGGGCTTTGGCAACGTTGTAAATAACTATGCCAACCAGGGACTGGTGGTTGTTTTTTCATGGGTATTTATTTTTGCGCTCTATTTCACACCTTATGCCCTGATTGTCGGCCAGTTAGGTTCGACCTTTAAAGACGGGAGAGGGGGCGTTAGTACCTGGATTAAACATACCATGGGGCCAGGGCTGGCTTACCTTGCAGCATGGACCTACTGGGTGGTGCATATTCCTTATTTGGCACAAAAACCGCAGGCAATACTGATCGCGCTCGGCTGGGCGATGAAAGGCGATGGTTCGTTAATCAAAGAATATTCGGTCGTAGCGTTACAGGGGTTAACGCTGGTGCTGTTCGTCTTCTTTATGTGGGTTGCCTCCCGTGGCATGAAGTCACTGAAAATTGTTGGTTCTGTGGCAGGGATTGCAATGTTTGTCATGTCGCTCCTTTATGTGGCGATGGCGGTAACCGCGCCTGCGATTACTGAAGTGCATATTGCGACTACTAACATTACCTGGGAAACATTCATACCACATATCGATTTCACCTACATTACCACCATTTCAATGCTGGTTTTTGCGGTTGGTGGTGCTGAGAAGATTTCTCCTTACGTTAACCAAACACGCAACCCAGGAAAAGAATTCCCAAAAGGGATGTTGTGTCTGGCGGGGATGGTAGCAGTATGTGCGATTCTCGGCTCACTGGCGATGGGGATGATGTTTGACTCGCGCAATATTCCCGATGATTTGATGACTAACGGTCAGTATTACGCCTTCCAGAAGCTGGGGGAGTATTACAATATGGGTAATACCTTAATGGTGATTTATGCCATTGCGAACACTCTGGGGCAAGTTGCCGCACTGGTATTTTCGATTGATGCACCGCTTAAAGTGTTATTAGGCGATGCCGACAGCAAATATATTCCTGCCAGTTTATGTCGTACCAACGCTTCCGGTACGCCCGTGAATGGCTATTTTCTGACTCTGGTGCTGGTGGCGATCCTGATTATGCTCCCGACTCTCGGCATCGGCGATATGAACAATCTCTATAAATGGCTGTTGAATCTTAACTCGGTAGTGATGCCGCTGCGTTATTTGTGGGTATTTGTTGCGTTTATTGCTGTTGTTCGCCTGGCGCAGAAATATAAACCAGAGTATGTCTTTATTCGTAATAAGCCGATAGCAATGACCGTCGGGATATGGTGTTTTGCCTTTACCGCTTTTGCCTGCCTGACAGGAATTTTCCCTAAAATGGAAGCCTTCACTGCAGAGTGGACATTCCAATTGGCACTGAACATTACTACGCCATTTGTCCTCGTTGGACTGGGGCTGATATTCCCGCTGCTTGCACGTAAAGCGAATACAAAATAGTCATCATGCCCCGGTTCGCCGGGGCTATGATATCAAATAGTTTAAAATTAGATCAGGCCTGATAGGGTAAAAGTTAAGTTTTTCTTAAGAGATGAAAGAATATCAACGCTACCGTGATAATACGAATTTTAGTTATCGGAGACCTTTATTTTTAGATATGGTGATAGTTTTAATTATTGGTTATTTTGCAAGTTATTATTTTGGGCTCTGGAGTAAACTCTTGCGCATAGTAACAACATGATTTTTTACGGCTAAATTTTCAACAAAGATTGGTAATGTAAACTCGGATTTTTGATCTGTATCAATGAATTTGCATGTTGCTAATTATGGTTAAATTTGCTGAGAATGATTGCAGTTATTGTTTGGATATGCAGATGGTATATTGATTCACTGGCGTAATGTTCTGTAAAAATTATATTTTATAGTGTTTTAATCTGGCAAAAATCATCTCCCGACAGAATCTTCTCATGCCTGGTGTAGTTCACAGTCTTTTGTTTTAAAAATAAAATAGTGCTCTAATGTTGCATCTATTGTTTTATCGAACGTGTGTTCCTGAAAATATTTATCTGTTAGGTTGATGGACAAATTACAGCCTGGGCAGTGAAATTTTCACGATCACTTTCTGACTAAATCTTACTTTAAGGTTACTGATTAATATATTTGGGCTAAGAGAGTCGTATTACACATGTCTTAAATAAGATAAATAAACAGAATGGATTACTGACAATAGATACTAATACCTCTTTTGGATAATTATAGAGTAGATGTCACAACTCGGCAGGATGTGCTAGTTGTGTTGTTACAGGGTAATTTTTTCATGTCTAAATTATTTCGTTGAATGATTAACGAAAGGCGGTAGCGTGGGTGAAAGATACAAAGATGAGTGTTACATATAACAATATTGTTCTGGTTAAAATAAGAAGCATGATAATCACTTGTGGAAATTAAGAAAAAATTAATCTTCTCATCATGACATATTTGTTATATGGGAATAATGAAATTAAGAAAGTCATAAAGAGGAGGGTAACATCGGCTAATATACAGAACTTTATACGATCTTATATTAAAGCTATTGATAACATTTTAGTCAGAACACCAGTATGTATAGCATTACCGAAAAATTAAACTCAAGATTTAACACTGCGGTTATATTAGCTGTTACTGTCTATATTGTCTTGTCATTTATTACCGCAATTGACTTCCATAAAAAAATAGCAGAAAACTCTTCACGGATTAACCTTATACTCATCAATAACAATTTGAATAATTTTTTTTCTAAAGTTGAAAAAGAGGCTGATGCATTAAAAGATGCAATTTATCTGTTAAATGATGAAGGTGAAATAAAGCGAGCAGTCCTTCATCGCATGAAAAAAATAGATGCTGTTAATTTAGTAGGGATAATGCTCAATAATGGAAACTATCTTAGCTTTATTCGAACTGAGAATGGTGAGGTAAAATTCCTGGGGAAATCAGAAGCCGGTAAACCTTTTATTGGGGACGATGGTAATATTAGCGATAACTACTTTAACCCGGAATCACGTCCCTGGAATAAATTACCGGCAGGGACTTATTCAAAATGGTCACCATGGTATAATTGTTATGGTATTGCCGGAAAAAAATGTTTTTCATTTTCTCTACGACCATCCGAAGAAGAAAAAGATTCATTTGCTCTGAAGTTAATACATCTGGATCTTGATGAAAGATATTTCAGTAATTTTTTAAATAAACTAGGTGGTGATGCTGATATTCTATTCATGGAACAAAATAAAAGGATTATGGTAGGTAATGAAAAATCAATGTTACATCTTATTGTCCGCGAGTCATCGGGAAGTTATAACATAAGTAATAATAGTGGCAACTATATAGACAATATTATCTCACTCCCCAGGCTTCCTGATGTCAGATTCCATTACTTTTACTATCAAAAAGCAGAAGATGCAAACATCAATAAATATTTTACATTGATGTTTTTATGTGGCTTGGTTTGTTTTTGCTTATTATGGTATATCGTTGAAAAAATAACAAAAAAAATTAAAGGCGAATCCAGCAAACTAATAGAACATCTGAAAAAATTAGCTAATTCAGTATATCGCAACGACACAATTGATATTGTGCAAAATGATAGTAGCGAGATTGTTGAACTCAAAAAAATCATTAATAATATAAGTTATAAATACAAGGAGCGTATGGATCGATTACTTAATCTTGTGTCCTATGAACAAGGAAGTAGCTTCTATATAAATAAGGCTGTTATTGAAACTAATAATAAAACCTATTTGGCAGTTGGTATGCTTTGCATCTATGGATTAGAGTTTGTTGAGGCGATATATGGAAGTCAGAAATTTTGTGAAATTGTTAATGATATAAAATCGAAGATATCACAAAAATATTCAAAATATTGTGATATCGTAAAAGTCTCAACTGAAACATACTTGTTGCTGTGCCACACTCACTGCGAAGAGTTCATCGAAAGATTATCTGTTTTAAACTTCCCTGAACATATATTTTGCATAAGAAATATTTATATTCATAAGATTGCCATTTGTGAAACTTTTTCAGGGGAAAATGTTTCGATTTATGAAGGGAAGCTGAAACTGGCATTAACAGCTATGCGGGAAAATAAAGAATCTGAATTTATGTTTTATGATGACATCAAAGTTCATGAACTTGATCAGAAGGTCTGGGTGGCAGGAAATATAAAAAAAGCGATTTCGAGTAGTGAACTTTATTTAGTATATCAACCGATTGTTGATATGGATAATAATAGGGTTGTAGGCGCTGAGGCGTTATGCCGCTGGTTATCCGTCGAAAATGGGGCTATACCGCCATCAATTTTTGTACCTGTTGCTGAAGAAATAGGATTAATTAAAGAACTGGGTTATTTTGTTCTCGAAACGGCTATTAGCGAATTTGGTGCCTTTAGCCGTGAATATGAGGTTGCTAACGATTTTCTCTTGCATATCAATGTTTCTCCATGGCAATTAAATGAATTTGACTTCCACACTCGTGTTCTTACTTTAATTAATGCATTTGATGTAAATGCTGAACAAATCTGTCTGGAGATCACCGAGTCAGCAGTAAAAGATATAAATGATAGCTTTTACAATAATATAAACATTTTAAAAGAAAACGGTATCAAGATTTCTCTTGATGATTTCGGTAGTGGATTAGCTGACCTGAAAAAACTTTATAAAGTAAGACCTGATAGTATTAAAATTGATTCAGAGTTTACCTCTGGTATTTTCAATGAAACTAACAAAATTGTGTACTTTATATCCAGCCTTGCTCGTGAAGAAAATATGCCGGTAATAGCTGAAGGTGTTGAAACTGAAAGTCAGGCCAGAGAATTGCAAAAATTAGGATTCTCTCATGTTCAGGGATACTTATACCAGAAACCGTTACCGTTTTCAGAATGGCATATAGACAGCAAACCGAAAAAAAGAAAATAAAGCAATGTTAAAATATAAGAAAAAGGCGGCAGTAATCTGTTTTTTGTATTTTTTGTTCGTCTCTGTAGTAACTTGTTATTTATACACCATTTATGTTAAGGGGCGCATTAATTCTGTGAAGGTATCTATTGTAGATAGTGGGCTTGCAATAGCTAATGTTTCTGAGTATCGCCGCTCAGTATCTAATAATATATTTTATGAACTAGATATTGCCCCAGAAGAATTGGTAAAAAAAATACACAATAGCTTTGCTGGCTATGAAAATCCTGGATATTTGTATGATCTCGGTCCTTATATTATTAGCGATGGTAAATGTATCAAAGTTACAACGAAAGGGGATGATTTTTGTGGCGACATAGTTTCCTCTATTCGGGTAATGAACGAATTTGAGAGAGGTGTTATTGGTTTAAAAGATAAGTACTATGTTTATTATGCTCATCCCATTGCCAAACGAACAATTTTGATATCAGTGGTAGATCCTGAACGTTATTTATCTTTGATTAGAAATCAGTCAGGGGAACGAGAAGATATCTATATCTCATTTTATGATATTAATGATAATGAAAAGAAAATCGCAGGTGATGATTTTTTGATAAATGATGCTGTATTTGAGATGTCAGCTATCACTCTGTCGTATTCTTACCTTCCAGAAATGATGTTTATTGTTGCCTATAAAAAAAGTAAATATCTCTATATATGTATGCTATTCGTTTTTGCATCGGCAATATCTGCAATCATACTGTATATTAATTATATTAAATTACTACGGAATATTATAAATAAGGGTAGATTGGAAAAAGAATCTATATTGTCGAATCATCAATATGATTTACGTGGAGAAAATCTATTCTTTAATGCGGAAGAGATTAATGCAATTCGAGAGATATATGACTTTGGCACTTGTGATGCATTAACTCGGGCTTCTGGTCGCCGTAGTTTTGATAAGGAAATCAAGATGCTGAGCAAGAATTTTGGCTACCTGTGTCTATTTGATGTGGATAAATTTAAAACCATTAATGATAAGTTTGGCCATCTGTTTGGTGATGAAGTACTCATCAAACTTGTTAACCTTATTAAAGATGAGTTACCCCGTCGTGAAGGGGAAATATACCGGTTTGGCGGTGATGAATTTGCTATTATTTATTATGAGAAGGATAAAAATAAACTATCAAGAATTTTGCACAGAGTTGTTCATTTCGCAATCGGTGGGTTAAATTGTAGTTGCAGCATAGGGGTTGCCAGTACAGATGAGTGCATGAATAACATTGAACGGTTGAAATTGCTGGCAGATGAACGGTTATACAAAAGTAAGCAAAATGGTCGAGCGCAGATAACGTGGTGTTGATATTTTAATTTGCATAGCAATGGTCGTCTATGTTTATAAAACTCACACTGTTTAAGTTATAGTATTAATGAATCGTTAAGTGCAATGATCTTAAAAAATAAAGAAGTGTCAAACAAAATCCTTTTGGTTGTTGCTATATTGCTATGTTTTGTTTTTTTATCAATTGTTGAGCAGCCACTTGGATTTTATCAACAAACATTATTTTCAATTATTATTTGCATCGCTGTCATTGTCCTTAATTTGCTCAAGGGAAGGATGATTACCCTGATTTTAATGGGTGTTGGAATACTCATATCATCCCGATATCTATGGTGGCGTTACTCTTCTTCAGTCATCCTGAATGAATTTCCAGACTGCTTATTTTCAGTCACGTTATTAGCTGCTGAAACGTATGCCTGGTTTGTTTTATTACTTGGTTACTTTCAGGTTTGCTTCCCGCTGAACAGAGAAAGTATACCCTTACCAGAGAATAAAGAAGAATGGCCCATCGTAGATATATTAATACCCACATATAACGAACCCTTTACAGTCGTGAAGAATACAGTTTATGGTGCGTTGGCTTTAGACTGGCCAAAGGATAAATTACATATCTGGATCCTTGATGATGGCGCCAGGGACGAGTTCAGGAAATTCGCGAACGAGTCAGGAATTTACTATGTCGCAAGAGAAACACATGAACATGCTAAGGCCGGAAATATAAATAATGCGCTTAAAATAGCTAATGGCGAATTTGTTGCTATTTTCGATTGCGATCATATACCGTCGGTATCTTTTTTAAAGAAAACGATGGGCTGGTTTATTGCCGATAAAAAATTATCGATGTTGCAAACACCACATCATTTTTTTTCCCCCGATCCTTTTGAGCGAAATTTGGGGCAGTTTCGGCAAAAGCCAAATGAAGGACACCTCTTTTATGGGTTAATCCAGAATGGTACGGATACATGGAATGCTTCATTTTTTTGCGGTTCATGTGCAATCATCCGTAGATCGGCTCTGGATGAGGTTGGAGGCATTGCAGTCGAAACAGTAACTGAAGATGCGCATACGTCGTTACGCTTGCATCGTGCAGGTTATAGCTCTGCATATCTTCGCTATCCTCTGGCTGCCGGGCTAGCCACAGAAACATTGTCTGCTCATATTGGGCAACGGATTCGATGGGCTCGAGGCATGATTCAAATCTTGCGTATTGACAATCCATTATTGGGCAAGGGGCTGACATTATCACAGCGCCTTTGCTATCTCAGCAGCATGATGCATTTTTTATCAGGTGTGCCACGACTGATTTTCTTGTTCGCACCTTTATGTCCTATTTTCTTTTCAGTCAACCTGATCGATGCATCAGTTGCAGATATTATGTCTTATGTTTTACCTTATCTATTTGTTATTATTTTAACTAATTCAAGAGTACAAGGTAAATACAGACATTCATTCTGGAATGAGATTTATGAAATGGTTCTGGCCTGGTATATTACGCTACCAACGCTTGTAGCTTTACTTGCGCCAGCAAAAGGGCGTTTCAACGTTACGGCCAAAGGAGGGCTGATAAAAAATAAGTTTGTTGACTGGCGAATTTCCTACCCCTATCTTATTTTTGCTATTTTAAATGTAATTGGACTGATAATAGGTATTGTTAATGTTTATAGTTTGCAAGGGCATATCGCCATCCTGAATTTGTTTTGTTTGATTTGGCTGTTTTATAATACAATTATTATTGGCGCAACTTTGGCTGTTTCTATTGAACAAAAGCAGGTGCGTTTTTCTCCCCGTATTGATGTTTCTTTCAAGGGCGTTTTACAACTGAAAGATGGACGGAGCTATCCTTGTTCTGTTCTTGATTTTTCCGAAGGAGGATTAGGCGTTATCCTTGATAATATCTCCGACGTAAAAACTATTGTTAAAACACAGCGGTTGTCTCTTTATCTGGATGATAGTAACGAAAAGTGTGATATACCGGTAGAAATAGTTCATGCCTATAATAATAAAATTGGTCTGAAGATTATGCCAATGAGTCATGAACAAAATGTTAATTATGTAAGAGCAACGTTTTCTCGTGATTCACTATGGCAAGAGTGGAATGATAAAATTAAACGAGACAATATTCTAAAGAGTTTTATTGAAATATGTTTTATTTCTCTGAAAGGTTATTGCAATATGGTTTTTTATATTCTCCGGACACTGAAAGGCAGTTCCAAAAGTTAGTTCTAATTTCTAATTAAATATATTGTTTGTATTTATTATGGTTGTTGAATTTTTTAAAATGGAAAGAAAATTTTTGAGATTAAGTGCTGCAATAATTGGCTTGGGGTTATTATGTTTTTACCAGGCAAATACAGCATCGGCTACAGTAATTCATAAGCCTTCCTCAGGAGGAGTATTACCCGCTATCCAGAAGGAAAATATCTCTGCTTATGCGAAAGAACCATCTCGCCATTTTAAACTCCCATTTACACAAATCGCACCAGCGCCAGGAAACATAGTCCTGAATGGAGTTAACCCACAGGGGAAAATTGAGTTTGGTATGCGTAGCGATGAAATAGTGTCAGAAGCGAAACTAAAACTTGAATACACTCCATCACCGTCGCTGATCCCTGTCCAGTCACAGCTTAAGGTCTATCTTAATGACGAGTTGATGGGGGTATTGCCGATTACCAAAGAACAACTGGGGAAGAAAACGCTGGCGGAAATAACTCTTAACCCATTGTATTTTTCGGATTTTAATCGCTTGCGCCTCGAATTAATTAGTCACTACCAGAGCGCCTGCGAAAACCCGACCAGCAGCAATTTGTGGCTTGATATTGGACGTACCAGTGAACTTGAACTGGTAGTTCAGAGACTCAATTTGAAAAATGATCTTTCATATCTTCCTGTACCGTTCTTTGATCCGCGAGATAACCGCCCTAATACATTGCCGATGGTTTTTGCCGGTACTCCTGGGACTGGTTTGCAGCAGGCATCAGCTATTGTCGCTTCGTGGTTTGGTTCGCAATCTGGCTGGCGTGGTCACCGATTTCCGGTTTTCTATAACCAGTTACCGGAAAGTAATGCAGTGGTCTTTGCCACTAACAATAGACGCCCAGACTTTCTGCGCGAGCATCCGTTAGTGAATGCGCCTGTTATTAAAATGATCAGTCATCCACAAAATCCCTTTGTCAAATTGCTGGTACTTTTTGGCCGCGATGATAAAGATTTATTACAGGCGGCAAAAGGTCTTGCACAGGGAAATATACTATTTCGCGGCGATAGCGTGGTCGTAAATGAGGTGAAGCCGTTACTGCCGCGTAAACCTTATGATGCGCCAAACTGGGTACGCACTGACCGACCTGTAACTTTCGCAGAGCTTAAAAATTATGAAGGGCAGTTACAGGCAAGTGCCCTGGAGTCTGCGGCAATTAATGTTTCATTTAATTTGCCACCTGATCTCTTTCTATTGCGTAATCGTGGGGTTGATATGAAGATTAACTATCGTTATACCACGCCAACGATAGGTGGTTCACGTATGGATGTCAGCCTTAATAACCAGTACCTTGAATCTTTCCGGCTAAGTCCGAAATCTGCTACCGATAGATTGTTGTTACGTTTACCGTTATTGCAAGAATTGTTGGATGGTAATAATGAAATTAACATTCCTGCGCTGACGTTAGGGGCGCTTAATCAATTGCGATTTAATTTCGAGTACGTTAATACTATGCCGCGCTCTGATGCCGATAGCTGTATTATTTCCCGGCCTCTAAAAAATCATGCGGTTATTGCAGATGATTCCACTATCGATTTTTCAAAGTACCATCACTTTATCGCAATGCCAGATTTACGCGCTTTTTCCAGCTCAGGTTTTCCATTTAGCCGCATGGCCGATCTATCAGAAACGGTTGTGGTTATGCCTGAAAATCCTGGCACAACGCAAGTTGAAACATTATTAAATACCCTTGGACTGATTGGTGCTCAGACTGGGTTTCCGGCAATTAATCTGACAATTACTGATGATATAGGTTCTGTCCAGGGCAAGGATTCAGATATTCTGTTGATAGGAACACTTCCGCAAGAATTTGCAGACAATCAACAAATTAATCTGCTCATTGAGGCAACAACAAGTTGGGTAAAAAGCCCAATACGGCACTCCGATTACGCCAAAATTATGACAGATAACGACGATCAAAAACCTGAAATACAAACAACCATAAATTCTCCATTGCCAATGGCGGCGATAGTTGGTTTTCAGTCTCCATATCATACCCAACGTAGCGTAATTGCTTTAATGTCAGAGGGATCACGCGGCGATGCGCTACTTAACAATGCATTAGTTAATAGTACAAAACGCGGCAATATCTTTGGTTCAGTCGCGGTTATTCGTGAATCTGGCGTCAATAGTTTACGAGTTGGAGATACTTATTACGTTGGGCATCTCCCCTGGATTGAACGAGTGCAATATGTGTTAGCCAGACACCCCATTCTACTGGCAGTGCTGGCAACTCTCAGTGTGGTGCTATTGGCGTGGGTAGTATGGCGTCTGCTACGTATCATTAGTCGCCGTCGTTTGAACCCTCATCAACAGTAATTCATCGTCATTTCTATTTTGCGGCTCCATTCTGTCCTGACTTTATACAGGCAGGGAGCTGCGCCCGTTCAGTTTTTAATAAAAAGTGAGTTAACACCTGATTGAGGCAGGCATGTACAAATTCACCTTAAATTTACTCACAATATCCCTTGGTTTGGCGGTAATGTCGATGGCGAAAGCCACACCAACTGCACATAAGCTGTTAATGGCGCAGATTCGGTTGGGCGAAGACATTCACCGTGAAGATCTGGTCGAACAGTCGCTTTATCGCCTTGAATTGGCGGAACCTGATAATCCAGATGTCGTTGCGGCGCGTTTTCGCTATCTGCTGCGTAAGGGAGATATTGAAGGCGCGCAAAAACAACTTGCCAGACTTTCCCTGCTCGCCCCTGATTCAAAAATATATAAAGCATCGCGCACGGCCATGCGACTTTCTTCGCCTGAGGGGCGTCAGGCACTGCAAATGGCACGCTTACAAGCTATCTCCGGGCGACATAAAGAGGCTATCGACAGTTACGACAAGCTATTTAACGGGGCACCGCCAGATATCGAAATGGCGCTGGAATACTGGGGGGCAATGACGCAAATTGCCTCCCGTCGCAACGAAGCGATTCGTCAGTTGAAAATACTTAATATTGATAATCCTGACTCTGGTGCCATATTTGGGGCGCTGGGGCAGGCGTATTCCCAGAATGCCGATCGCGCTAATGCGGTGGCGAATCTGGAAAAAGCCCTCGCGCTGGATCCGAACAGCAGC
>NZ_KE136722.1:1630856-1638370 GCF_000407925.1 Escherichia sp. KTE31
CAGTCAGGGCTTTGGCTACACGGCGCGGGCGTTACTTGAGCGTCGCGTCACGTCCAACTGGTTTGTCGGCACGGCAATTGATATCCAGCAGGCGAAAGATTACGCACCCAGCCATTTCCTGCTCTACGTGCGGTATTCCGCCGCCGGATGGCAGGGCGACATGGATTTACCGCCGCAGCCGCTGATACCTTACGCCGACTGGTAACGAGGTAGAATCAGAAGGTTAAAACTCGGAAATTATATCCAGTAAATCAGCGTCGAGCATGTTCTCAACGCTGATTTACTTTTTACTACTAAAGGAAGGGGAGGCAGGTCGAAATTCAGCCTGCACATGATGTTTTAGAACATCACTTTATGACCATATTGCTCAAGAATCCCTTTCACTCGCTCCATGGTTTCTTTTTTCGGTGGTTTCACACCGTCGAGTTTGTACTCTTCGCCCATCGCCACCCACTTATGTTTGCCTAACTCATGGTAGGGGAGGAGCTCGATTTTTTCGACGTTACCCATATCGCGAGTAAATTCACCGAGGCGATGAGCTGAATCGTCATCGTCAGACCAGCCAGGTACTACGACATAACGTATCCAGACTTTCACATTTTTGTTCGCCAGATATTTAGCAAACTCGAGTGTACGATGGTTGGAAACGCCTACCAGATTCTGGTGGATTTCGTCGTTCATCTGTTTGAGATCGAGCATTACCAGGTCGGTCACTTCCAGAAGTTCATCAATTACTGGATCGTAACGACGAACAAAACCGTTAGTGTCCAGACAGGTATGAATGCCTTCTTTTTTGCAGGCGCGGAACCAGTCGCGAACGAACTCGGCTTGTAGGATTGCTTCACCGCCGGATGCGGTAACGCCGCCGCCGGAAGCGTTCATAAAGTGGCGATAGGTCACCACTTCCTTCATTAAATCTTCAACGGTAACTTCTTTACCGCCATGCGTATCCCAGGTGTCGCGGTTATGACAATACAGGCAGCGCATCAGGCAGCCCTGGAAAAAGGTGATAAAGCGAATACCCGGGCCGTCTACGGTTCCACAGGATTCAAAGGAGTGAATGCGACCAATAACTGACTTGGTAGCTCCCGCCGCAGCGGTATTTTCTGTTGTATTACAATTAGTTAAATTACTCATATCGCTTCAATTGGCTCTAGTTAACTCTGGTTTATGGACGCATTATGGACATTCCTGACACCGGGTTAAGAGTCACAGCATCTTGTAAGAAATCCGGTGCAAAGTGTGCGTAGGTCATAGTTTGCTGAATGTTAGAATGACCCAGGATGCGCTGCAATGTGATTATGTTACCTCCATTCATTATAAAATGTGTGGCAAATGTATGCCTCAAAACATGCACTGCCTGTCCGTCAGGTAAATCGGGTTTTACTTCCCTGAGAGCGTTGCGCACTTTGTAGTAACTGGCATTAAAAAGCCTGCCTGAATTTTTGGTCTTGATCCGTTTAATCAAGTCCGGCGAAACGGGAATTGTCCTGCGCTTTCCGTTTTTAGTTTTCATAAACGTAACCATCTGGTTAATGATGTGTTCAGCTTTTAAATTAGACACTTCACTCCAGCGTCCACCAGTAGAAAGGCAGACCAGAGTCGCATTTAATTCATCACCATCAAGCATGGATAACAGCCGCGTAATCTCTTCACTGGACAAAAAAGCCATTTCCGTAACAGCTTCACGTAACCGCTTAACCTCACGGAACGGGTTGTGAGAGTGGTATTCACCGGCGTCAATTAATTTGGTGAACATCCCGCTCATTATTGCCAGATGCCGATTTACGCTGGCTGGTTTTAGACCATCGTTCATCATTACAACGCGATAATCAGTTATCGTTTTCTTTGTTAGCTGGTCAGCTCTGGATACTCCCATTTCTGCAAATTTGGCGATTATTGTCGTCAAACGCCCCCGTTCAATATCTCCACGCTCATGTGATTTTCCGTGATATATCCACCATCTGCCTAACAACTCTGTAAGAGTTCGGCGGTCGGCTGGCTTCTCCAACCACTCTTTGTTGTGGTAGTTAACCAGTACATGACGTTCGAATGCTTGAGCTTCACCCTTAGTTTTAAATTTCCGCCTGATACGTTTTCCATCTGTACCCTGCGGTCTGACGTCCACTTCATAACGACCATCATCGAGCTTTTTAATAGACATAAAGCCCTCCGATGACGCTGTTTACTTCTACTACTTGAAAATTAATGCAATTTTCTTTCGTACATTTACTGCACACATATGCTGAATAAATCGTCAGCCAGTCTTTTGGTCTGAGTGGTGCAAGGTTGTTGAGTCTTGCCCAATGTGTGCGAGAGCCGGGGCTATTTGTCCAGCTTCGGGATCTATTTCATCAAACATGAACCAGTCACGATACTTGCGAAAGCGTGGATGCTTAAACAGCTTCATACCTGCTTCCATAGGCATTTTTGATTTCCCTGATTCATATCCATGATATGTGTAGTAATTAATTCCAATTAATTCAGCAAGTTCCTTAGTTTTAAGGCGTTCGGATTCACGGATGAGCTTTAATTTCTCGCTTTGTTCACTTGACATAATTTTGCTAATCTCCAATTATATGGCCACTTGGCAATTTGTGATGCACTCAAAAAGGCTCTAGATGGCTCCAGTTGGTGAATTACAAATCTTATGGAGGATAGCAAAGTGACGACAAATGTAGAAATTTCTTGTCAAACTAGCGATGAGGCAAGTTTCGAAAACGAAGCCAAACGCAAAAGCATTCAGATTTCAGAGCGCCCATCAGATTTGCTGTCGAAAGAGGGGTTTGCTCTTTACATCGGTAAGACACCACGCGCGGTGGCTGAAATGGCTAAAGCGGGAAAGCTGCCAGCCTTCTATATGACAGACCCATTAAAACCAAGAGGGAAAGCTGAATTATGGGTAAATCGTCGTGAGTGGGATAAGTATGCGGCACAACTAGTCGAAGAGGCTCCGACCGAGTGGCATGACTGGAAAAATCGCATTAGTTACAGCAAATCAAGACATGGCCGTGCGGCTTAAGGTGGAAAGGATGAATGAGCCGCGTTGTATTGCTCAGTTATTGCGTAACGAAAGCCCCAGGGCGATTGACTTCACCATCACCCACGGGAAGGGACGTAAGGGAATCATTATCCGTACCAAAAAACAGAGTCCGTTAAAAAAGGCTCTGACCTTTCTGAAAAGCCGGAGGGTCTGGAAATGACAGTGATGACGCTCAATCTCGTTGAAAAACAGCCAGCAACTATGCGCCGGATAATTGGTAAGCATCTGGCCGTCCCTCGCTGGCAGGAGACATGCGATTATTATAATCAGATGATGGAACGCGAACGGCTAACGGTTTGCTTTCATGCGCAGTTAAAACAGCGTCACGCAACGATGCGTTTTGAAGAAATGAACGACGTCGAACGTGAACGACTGGTATGTGCAATTGATGAATTGCGCGGGGCATTCTCAAAACGCCGTCAGGTTGGCGCAAGTGAGTATGCATATATTAGTTTTTTAACAGTCAGTCAGCGTCGCACTTTATTTATGCACGCACGACTGACAGAAAAAGAATTTAACCAGCCATACTGGCGAATTAATGAAGAGTCATGTTACTGGCGTGATGCTTTATTCCGTGCATTACGTGAATTATTCAGCCTGTTTGAGTATGCACCGACAATTCTGACGTCGGTAAAACCAGAGCAATATCTGCATTAAGTAATTAACCAGAGTTTTTAACGCACTTAATTGTGCGGGGCTTTTTTTTGCCTGGAGAAAGTCATGCATACAGTTTCTGAAAATCAGTGCGGTAAATACGCATTAATGCTGCAACAGGCCAGAACCGAAGCACAGGCCGACGCAGCAACGCGCTTTTCGTCTCATCTTGATGCCATGATTCGCCACATCACAAAGGCGGAGTTATCCCGCGTGGAGATAGTCGAGTTGCTCAGTCAGGAGTCTGCCAAATTCCATAATCTAGGACTCAATAAATAACAGGAAAGTTGGAGATGACAAATACAAAATGGTTCAGGAAACGCTTAACGGATTATCAACTTTCATTACTTAAAAAATTAGATGACAAGACTCCACTACATCCTTCAAGCGATGTCTTCCACTCCTGGCCTAGTCGTGTGGAAAAAGCATTTATAGCAATGGGGAAATGGGGGCTTGTGACCAAATCAAGAGAAGGTTTCTGTATTACCGATAATGGCCGGGAAATGATTGATTCTGCGGAGAGGGCATATAGCGAATGAAAAGTATATTGCTTAATAACTGGTTGAAGATTTCAGTTATGAAAAATGGTGATTTGTCGCTAGCTGATATTAAACGCGATAAAAACACTGGGGATATGGTGGAATCAACTATAGCCATTTATGCGGATAAATTAAATCTCCTATCTGATGTGGTCAATTTACTTGTTAAACGCGCTGTATTTCATAAGCAAATTTCCTCCGTGGATGAACTGACAAAATTAACGACAGAAGTCACCAGCTATTGCGCTGATGAATTTAAGAAACTGAACGACAAAAGGAACTGGTAATGCCGGGCAACGTAGATTTTATTCAGGAACAACAGGCTGAATTACTGGAGCGCCAGATTAACGCGGCAAGGGTAAAACATTGCGGTGCTTCTGCGCTGGTTTGCGAAGAGTGTGACGCGCCAATACCTGCTGCCCGTCGTGCGGCTTATCCGTCAGCCACGCGTTGTGTTTCCTGCCAGTCAGTCTTTGAAGCAAAAAACAAACATTACCGGAGAACGGCATGAGTATTCGTATTGAAATTGGCGAACGTTATGTCGTTACCAGTGACAGCTTTCAGTTTATTCTCCACGAGAAAAAGAGAGCTGAAAGCGGTAAAAACGCCGGTCAGGAATGGCTGGCGGTGGTTGGTTATTACCCGAAATTAAGCCAGCTCGTTTCCGGCCTGATGCATCACGATATTCTGACCGGAAGCGCAAAGTCTTTTGCTGATTTAAACGCGCAGGTTGAGCAACTCAGCAAGCGTTGTTCAGAGGCTTTTGGCTCATATGGCCGTTAAAGCCTCCGGGCGTTTTGTCCCTCCGTCAGCATTTGCCGCAGGCACCGGTGAGACGTTTACCGGTGCTTATGCATGGAACGCGCCACGCGAGGCCGTCGGGCGCGAAAGACCCCTTACACGTGACGAGATGCGTCAGGTGCAAGGTGTTTTATCCACGATTAATCGCCTGCCTTACTTTTTGCGCTCGCTGTTTACTTCACGCTATGACTACATCCGGCGCAATAAAAGCCCGGTGCACGGGTTTTATTTCCTCACATCCACTTTTCAGCGTCGTTTATGGCCGCGCATTGAGCGCGTGAATCAGCGCCATGAAATGAACACCGACGCGTCGTTGCTGTTTCTGGCAGAGCGCGACCAGTATGCGCGCCTGCCGGGAATGAATGACAAGGAGCTGAAAAAGTTTGCCGCCCGTATCTCATCGCAGCTTTTCATGATGTATGAGGAACTCAGCGATGCCTGGGTGGATGCGCATGGCGAAAAAGAATCGCTGTTTACGGATGAGGCGCAGGCTCACCTGTATGGTCATGTTGCTGGCGCTGCACGTGCTTTCAATATTTCCCCTCTCTACTGGAAAAAATACCGTAAAGGACAGATGACCACGAGGCAGGCATATTCTGCCATTGCCCGTCTGTTTAACGATGAGTGGTGGACTCATCAGCTTAAAGGCCAGCGTATGCGCTGGCATGAGGCGTTACTGATTGCTGTCGGGGAGGTCAATAAAGACCGTTCTCCTTATGCCAGTAAACATGCCATTCGTGATGTGCGTGCGCGCCGCCAGGCAAATCTGGAATTTCTTAAATCGTGTGACCTTGAAAACAGGGAAACCGGCGAGCGCATCGACCTTATCAGTAAGGTGATGGGCAGTATTTCTAATCCTGAAATTCGCCGGATGGAGCTGATGAACACCATTGCCGGTATTGAGCGTTACGCCGCCGCAGAGGGCGATGTGGGCATGTTTATCACGCTGACCGCGCCGTCAAAGTATCACCCGACACGTCAGGTCGGAAAAGGCGAAAGTAAAACCGTCCAGCTAAATCACGGCTGGAATGATGAGGCATTTAATCCAAAGGATGCGCAGCGTTATCTCTGCCGTATCTGGAGCCTGATGCGCACGGCATTCAAGGATAATGATTTACAGGTCTACGGTTTGCGAGTCGTCGAGCCACACCACGACGGAACGCCGCACTGGCATATGATGCTTTTTTGTAATCCACGCCAGCGTAACCAGATTATCGAAATCATGCGTCGCTATGCGCTCAAAGAGGATGGTGACGAAAGAGGAGCCGCGCGAAACCGTTTTCAGGCAAAACACCTTAACCGGGGCGGTGCTGCGGGGTATATCGCGAAATACATTTCAAAAAATATCGATGGCTATGCACTGGATGGTCAGCTCGATAACGATACCGGCAGACCGCTGAAAGATACTGCTGCGGCTGTTACCGCATGGGCGTCAACGTGGCGCATCCCGCAATTTAAAACGGTTGGTCTGCCGACAATGGGGGCTTACCGTGAGCTACGTAAATTGCCTCGCGGCGTCAGCATTGCTGATGAGTTTGACGAGCGCGTGGAGGCTGCACGCGCCGCCGCAGACAGTGGCGATTTTGCGCTGTATATCAGCGCGCAGGGCGGGGCAAATGTCCCGCGCGATTGTCAGACTGTCAGGGTCGCCCGTAGCCCGTCGGATGACGTTAACGAGTACGAGGAAGAAGTCGAGAGAGTGGTCGGCATTTACGCGCCGCATCTCGGCGCGCGTCATATTCATATCACCAGAACGACGGACTGGCGCATTGTGCCGAAAGTTCCGGTCGTTGAGCCTTTGACTTTAAAAAGCGGCATCGCCGCGCCTCGGAGTCCTGTCAATAACTGTGGAAAACTCACCGGTGGTGATACTTCGTTACCGGCTCCCACACCTTCTGAGCACGCCGCAGCAGTGCTTAATCTGGTTGATGACGGTGTTATCGAATGGAGTGACCCGGAGGTCGTGAGGGCGCTCAGAGGTGCATTAAAACACGGTCGGAGAACGCCAAGTCGTCAGCAAAGAAACGGAAGCCCGTTAAAACCACATGAAATTGCACCATCGGCCAGACTGACCCGGTCGGAAAGAATGCAAATTACCCGTATCCGCGTTGACCTTGCTCAGAAGGGTATCAGGCCGCAGCGATGGGAGCTTGAGGCGCTGGCGCGTGGCGCGACCGTAAATTATGACGGGAAAAAATTCACGTATCCGGTCGCTGATGAGTGGCCGGGATTCTTAACAGTAATGGAGTGGACATAATGGCAAAAATTCACGAGGTAAAGCTGCACGCAAAATATTTCGACCTTGTGCTGGAAGGAAAGAAACGCGCAGAGTTTCGGAAAAATGACCGTAATTATGAGCGCGGGGACACGTTGATTTTGCATGAATGGGTGCAGGGTGTGTATACGGGGCGAAAGGTTGAAGCCCGGATAACAGATGTTACTGACCTGTCAGACTGGCTGGAAGATTATGTCTTGCT
>NZ_KE136722.1:1642385-1647208 GCF_000407925.1 Escherichia sp. KTE31
GAAGCGGGCGGGCGAGGCGGGGAAAGCACTGCGCGCTGGCGGTGGTGCTGATTTTATTTTTTCAGCGTCTGAGCGCGTCGTGATGGCGTTTAGATTGTGTGCTGGGGCGTTGGTGTGTCTGCGGGCTGTTTTGTGCGGTGGTGAGCGTGTGAGGGCGTGATGACGGGGGTGTAAAAAAGCCGCCCGCAGGCGGCGATGTTCAGCCGTTGTCAGTGTCCAGTGAGTAGTTTTTAAAGCGGATGACCTCCTGACCGAGCCAGTCGTTTATTTCCCGAATCCTGTCCTGTAACGGGATAAGCTCATTGCGGACAAAGACCTTTGCCACTTTCTCAATATCGCCCAGTGACCCGACGTTCTCCGGCTTGCCGCCCATCAACTGAAAGGGGATGCGGTGCGCGTCCAGCAGGTCTGCGGCGCTGGATTTTTTGATATTAAAAAAATCGTCCTTCGTCGCCACTTCACTGAGCGGGATAATTTTGATGCCGTCTGGCTTTCCCTGTGGTGCATAGAGAAACAGATTATTAAAGTTATTGCGTCCTTTCGACTTGGCCATGTTTTCGCGAAGTGAGTCAATGTAATCGCGATCCTGCAATGCGTCGGTGATATACATGATATATCCGGCATGAGCGCCGTTTTCGTAATACTTGCGGCGGAACAGCGTGGCCGACTCATTCAGCCAGGCAGAGTTAAGGGCGCTGAGATATTCCGGCAGGCCGTACAGCTCCTGATTAATATCCGGCTCCAGCAGGTGAAACACGGAGCCGGGCGCGAAAGGTGTCGGCTCGTTGAAGGACGGCACCCACCAGTAAACATCCTCTTCCACACCACGGCGGGTATATTTTGCCGGTGAGGTTTCCAGTCTGATGACCTTACCGGTGGTGCTGTAACGCTTTTCCAGAAACGCATTACCGAACACCAGAAAATCCAGCACAAAGCGGCTGAAATCCTGCTGGGAAAGCCACGGGTGCGGGATAAACGTTGAAGCCAGAATATTACGTTTGACGTAAATCGGTGAGCTGTGATGCACGGCGGCACGCAGGCTTTTTGCCAGACCGGTAAAGCTGACCGGTGGCTCATACCATCTGCCGTTACTGATGCACTCGACGTAATCCAGAATGTCACGGCGGTCGAGTACCGGCACCGGCTCACCAAAGGTGAATGCCTCCATTTTCGGGGCGCTGGCGGTCATTGTTTTCACCGCTGGCTGCGGTGTTTTCCCTTTTTTCTTACTCATCAGTAAAACTCCAGAATGGTGGATGTCAGCGGGGTGCTGATACCGGCGGTGAGTGGCTCATTTAACAGGGCGTGCATGGTTGCCCAGGCGAGGTCGGCGTGGCTGGCTTCCTCGCTGCGGCTGGCCTCATAGGTGGCGCTGCGTCCGCTGCTGGTCATGGTCTTGCGGATAGCCATAAACGAGCTGGTGATGTCGGTGGCGCTGACGTCATATTCCAGACAGCCACGGCGGATAACGTCTTTTGCCTTGAGCACCATTGCGGTTTTCATTTCCGGCGTGTAGCGGATGTCGCGCGCGGCGGGATAGAACGAGCGCACGAGCTGGAACACGCCGACACCGAGGCCGGTGGCATCAATACCGATGTATTCGACGTTGTATTTTTCGGTGAGTTTGCGGATGGATTCCGCCTGAGTGGCAAAGTCCATGCCTTTCCACTGGTGACGCTCAAGTATTCTGAATTTGCCACCGGCCACCACCGGCGGTGCCAGTACCACACATCCGGCGCTGTCGCCACGGTGTGACGGGTCGTAACCAATCCATACCGGGCGGGAGCCGAACGGATTGGCAGCAAACGGCGCATAGTCTTCCCATTCTTCCAGAGTGTCGACCATGCAGCGTTGCAGCTCCTCGAACGGGAACACCGACGCCTTGTCGTCAACAAATTCACACATGAACAGGTTTTTAAAATCGTCGGCGCTGTTTTCACGTTTGAGCTGCTCAATGTCGAACAGCGTGCAGCCGCCTTTCAGCGCGTCCTCAATGGTGACAATCTGCCGCCACTGACCGTCCGCACAGAGAAGCCCACCGGCAAGGGCGTTATGACTGACGTCGATTTCCACGCGTTCAGCGGCGCTGGCGCGTCCCCGGTTAAACAGCTCACCAGACCAGAACGGGTAGGCGTCGTGCGCCAGCGTGGACGGGGTGGAGAAATAGGTCGAGCGCAGGTGACTCTGTGAGGCCATACCTGATGCCACCTTACGCAGTACCTGAAAATTCGGGATCCAGAAAATCTCGTCGACGTACAGGTCGCCGTTATGGCTCTGCGCGGTGTTGGAGTTGGTGCCGAGAAAAATCAGTTTTGCGCCGTTATTGCCCAGGACAATCGGGTCACCGGTCAGGTCAACGTCAACCAGCCGGGCAAAGGCGATGATGTATTCGCGGAACACATACGCCTGCGTTTTACTGGCCGACAGAAAAATCTGGTTATGACCGGTTTTCAGGGCGCGCAGCAGCGCCTCGCGGGAAAAATAAAACGTCGCGCCAATCTGGCGGGATTTCAGGATATCGCGGATGCGGTGCTCAAGCCCGGCGCGATACCAGTGCAACTGATATTCGAAAGACTGCTCAAAGAAAATCTGCTCCAGCTTTTCGATGGCCTCGTCACTGAAAAAATTCTTTTTCGGTTTGCGGCGCCCGCCTTTGTTGCGGTTAGCGACGTTCGGATTAAGGTCTGCCTCGTTGCCGGTCTGACTGTAGCGGTTGACCCGTGCCAGTCGTTCAATCTGGCGTCCCAGCAGGTCAATTTCCTTGAAGTCACCGCCGGTTTTCTGCGGTTTGATGATGAGCTGGGTCAGCCGCGCTTCCAGACTCATTTCGACACGGCTGATGGGGGCAACGCTGTCCCAGCCGTCGCGCTGTTTCCAGCTCTGCACCGTCGGGCGTTTCATCTGCAACATGGCGGCAATCTGCGGCACGGAAAACCCCTGCCAGTACAGCAGCGCCGCCTGACGACGCGGGTCGTGTAAAAGAGTGGTGTCTGTGGTGATGGTCATGAATACCTCGCCGTGATGAATACACGGCAAGGCTACTGAGTCGCGCCCCGCGATTCGCTAAGGTGCTGTTGTGTCAGTGATAAGCCATCCGGGACTGATGGCGGAGGATGCGCATCGTCGGGAAACTGATGCCGACATGTGACTCCTCTAATCACTATTCAGGACTCCTGACAATGGCAAAAAAAGTCTCAAAATTCTTTCGTATCGGCGTTGAGGGTGACACCTGTGACGGGCGTGTCATCAGTGCGCAGGATATTCAGGAAATGGCCGAAACCTTTGACCCGCGCGTCTATGGTTGCCGCATTAACCTGGAACATCTGCGCGGCATCCTGCCTGACGGCATTTTTAAGCGTTATGGCGATGTGGTCGAACTGAAGGCCGAAAAGATTGACGATGATTCGGCGCTGAAAGGCAAATGGGCGCTGTTTGCGAAAATCACCCCGACCGATGACCTTATCGCGATGAACAAGGCCGCGCAGAAGGTCTACACCTCAATGGAAATTCAGCCGAACTTTGCCAACACCGGCAAATGTTATCTGGTGGGGCTGGCCGTCACCGATGACCCGGCAAGCCTCGGTACGGAATACCTGGAATTCTGCCGTACGGCAAAACACAACCCCCTGAACCGCTTCAAATTAAGCCCTGAAAACCTGATTTCAGTGGCAACGCCTGTTGAGCTGGAATTTGAAGACCTGCCTGAAACCGTGTTCACCGCCCTGACCGAAAAGGTGAAGTCCATTTTTGGCCGCAAACAGGCCAGCGATGATGCCCGTCTGAATGACGTGCATGAAGCGGTGACCGCTGTTGCTGAACATGTGCAGGAAAAACTGAGTGCCACTGAGCAGCGCCTCGCTGAGATGGAAACCGCCTTTTCTGCACTTAAGCAGGAGGTGACTGACAGGGCGGATGAAACCAGCCAGGCATTCACCCGCCTGAAAAACAGTCTCGACCACACCGAAAGTCTGACCCAGCAGCGCCGCAGCAAGGCCACCGGTGGTGGCGGTGACGCCCTGATGACGAACTGCTGACCGGCGTCAGTCAGTCCGGGAAAACCTTCACGATTAACCCTTAATTTCAGGAAAAACTATGCGCCAGGAAACCCGCTTTAAATTTAATGCCTACCTGTCCCGTGTTGCCGAACTGAACGGCATCGACGCCGGTGATGTGTCGAAAAAATTCACCGTTGAACCGTCGGTCACCCAGACCCTGATGAACACCATGCAGGAGTCCTCTGACTTTCTGACCCGCATCAACATTGTGCCGGTCAGCGAAATGAAAGGGGAAAAAATTGGTATCGGTGTCACCGGCTCCATCGCCAGCACCACCGACACCGCCGGTGGCACCGAGCGTCAGCCGAAGGACTTCTCGAAGCTGGCGTCCAACAAGTACGAATGCGACCAGATTAACTTCGATTTTTATATCCGCTACAAAACGCTTGACCTGTGGGCGCGTTATCAGGATTTCCAGCTCCGTATCCGTAACGCCATTATCAAACGCCAGTCCCTTGATTTCATCATGGCCGGTTTTAACGGCGTGAAGCGTGCCGAAACCTCTGACCGCAACAGTAATCCGATGTTGCAGGATGTGGCGGTCGGCTGGCTGCAGAAATACCGCAATGAAGCCCCGGCGCGCGTGATGAGCAAGGTCACTGACGAGGAAGGCCGCACCACCTCTGAGGTTATCCGCGTGGGTAAGGGCGGTGATTATGCCAGCCTTGATGCACTGGTGATGGATGCGACCAACAACCTGATTGAACCGTGGTATCAGGAAGACCCTGACCTTGTGGTGATTGTGGGGCGTCAGCTACTGGCGGACAA
>NZ_KE136723.1:0-785 GCF_000407925.1 Escherichia sp. KTE31
GAACGCTACGGGCGGGAGCTGCCGCCGGAATCGCTGGCCGTGAAGATTGTCACGTCGCTGTTTTTGCAGCCGGTGCCGTGGCGCAGGCGGGCAGTAGCTCTGGTGGTGATGGTGGCGACGTTTATCTCGCTGGTTGCCGCCGGGTGGATTTTTACCGCGCTGATTTATCTCGTGGCATCGGTGTTCTTCCGGCTGATACGTACGGCCTGCCGTCAGCATCTTGAGGGGTGGGAACCATGTCAAAGCTGATGATTGTGCTGGTTGTGTTGTTATCACTGGCGGTAGCGGCGCTGTTTCTGGTGAAGCATGAAAACGCCAGCCTGCGCGCCTCGCTGGACAGGGCGAACAACGTCGCCAGTGGGCAGCAGGCGACCATCACCATGCTGAAAAATCAGCTTCATGTTGCCCTCACCAGGGCAGACAAAAACGAGCTGGCGCAGGTGGCACTGCGTCAGGAACTGGAGAACGCCGCGAAGCGTGAAGCACAGCGCGAGAAAACCATCACGAGGTTACTTAATGAAAACGAAGATTTTCGCCGCTGGTACGGTGCTGACCTGCCTGATGCTGTGCGCCGGTTGCACCAGCGCCCCGCCTGCACCGACGCCAGTGATTGTCCACAACGCCTGCCCGAAAGTGAGTCTTTGCCCGATACCGGGCAGTGACCCGGAGACGAACGGCGATTTAAGTGCCGATATCCGGCAGCTTGAGAACGCGCTGGCACGCTGTGCCAGCCAGGTAAAAATGATTAAACACTGTCAGGACGAAAACGATGCTCAAACCCGACA
>NZ_KE136723.1:4550-11171 GCF_000407925.1 Escherichia sp. KTE31
ATCCGAGCCTCTCGTCAAACTGCTGGAGGAAAATGCTTATCGTGAGCTTATCTGGCGTCAGCGTGTGAATGAGGCCGCACGGGCGGTGATGCTGGCCTGTGCCACCGGTAATGACCTTGATGTGATTGGTGCCAATTACAACACCACACGCCTGATTATCACCCCGGCAGATGATTCGACCCTCCCGCCGACACCGGCCGTGATGGAATCTGACACCGATTATCGTCTGCGTATTCAGCAGGCGTTTGAAGGTTTAAGCGTCGCCGGGTCGGTGGGAGCCTATCAGTATCATGGTCGCAGTGCCGACGGGCGTGTCGCGGATATCTCTGTCACCAGTCCGTCTCCGGCCTGTGTCACTATCTCCGTGCTGTCCCGCGAAAATAACGGTGTCGCATCCGAAGACCTGCTGGCGGTGGTGCGTAACGCCCTTAATGGCGAGGACGTCAGGCCGGTGGCCGACCGCGTGACCGTGCAGTCTGCCGCCATTGTTGAATACCAGATAAACGCCACGCTGTATCTTTACCCTGGTCCCGAAAGCGAACCCATTCGCGCGGCCGCCGTGAAAAAGCTGGAAGCGTACATCACGGCACAGCACCGGCTGGGGCGCGACATCCGTCTGTCTGCCATTTATGCCGCTTTGCATGTGGAAGGTGTGCAGCGTGTCGAACTGGCTGCACCGCTGGCCGACATCGTGCTCAACAGTACGCAGGCGTCTTTCTGTACCGAATACCGCGTCGTGACCGGAGGCTCGGATGAGTGATTCGCGACTGCTGCCGACCGGCTCATCACCGCTTGAGGTCGCCGCCGCAAAAGCCTGTGCGGAAATTGAAAAGACACCGGTCAGTATTCGTGAGCTGTGGAACCCGGACACCTGCCCGGCAAATCTGCTGCCGTGGCTGGCGTGGGCGTTTTCGGTCGACAGGTGGGATGAAAAGTGGCCGGAAGCAACAAAACGCGCCGTTATCCGCGATGCCTATTTCATCCACTGTCATAAAGGCACTATCGGCGCAATCCGGCGTGTGGTGGAGCCGCTCGGCTATCTCATTAACGTAAAGGAATGGTGGGAGACAAACGACCCGGCCGGAACCTTTCGCCTTGATATCGGTGTGCTGGAAAGCGGTATCACAGAGGAGATGTATCTGGAAATGGAACGGCTGATTGCCGATGCCAAACCCGCAAGTCGCCACCTTATCGGCCTGAACATTATCCAGGACATTCCCGGCTGTCTGTATACAGGCGGTGTGGTCTGTGATGGTGATGTTATTACTGTTTATCCCGGATAAGTGAGAAACAATGAGCACGAAATTTAAAACCGTTATCACTACTGCCGGAGCCGCAAAGCTGGCAGCCGCCACTGTCCCCGGCGGGAAAAAAGTAACCCTGTCTGCAATGGCCGTGGGTGACGGTAATGGCAAATTGCCGGTGCCGGATGCCGGTCAGACGAAACTGGTGCATGAGGTCTGGCGTCACGCCCTGAATAAAGTCAGCGTGGATAATAAGAATAAAAACTATATCGTGGCTGAACTGGTTGTACCGCCCGAAGTGGGCGGCTTCTGGATGCGTGAGCTTGGCCTGTATGACGATGCCGGAACACTGATTGCGGTCGCCAACATGGCAGAAAGCTATAAGCCTGAACTCGCTGAAGGCTCCGGGCGTGCGCAGACCTGCCGCATGGTTATTATTGTCAGTAACGTGGCGTCCGTTGAGCTGAGTATTGATGCCAGCACAGTGATGGCGACGCAGGATTACGTCGATGACAAAATCGCAGAACATGAGCAGTCCCGCCGCCATCCTGACGCCACGCTGACAGAAAAAGGCTTTACTCAGTTAAGCAGTGCAACAAACAGCACCAGTGAGTCATTGGCGGCAACGCCAAAAGCGGTCAAGGCAGCAAATGACAACGCAAATTCACGTCTGGCGAAAAATCAGAATGGTGCAGATATCCAGGATAAATCAGCTTTTCTGGACAATGTTGGCGTTACCAGCCTGACGTTTATGAAAAACAATGGCGAAATGCCGCTTGATGCCGACCTGAATACATTTGGTCCTGTTAAGGCTTATCTGGGGATCTGGTCTAAAGCTACCTCAACTAACGCAACACTGGAGAAAAATTTCCCGGAAGATAATGCTGTCGGTGTGCTTGAGGTTTTTGCTGCCGGCAATTTTGCAGGTACGCAACGCTTTACCACGAGAGACGGCAATGTATACATACGCAGACTCGCCAATAAGTGGAATGGCTCTGATGGTCCGTGGGGCATATGGCGTCACACTCAATCAGCTACCCGCCCTTTGAGTACGACTATAGACCTGAATACGCTTGGAGCCGCCGAACATCTTGGTTTATGGCGTAACAGTAGCTCGGCTATAGCTTCATATGAACGCAATTATCCAGAGGAAGGCGGCTTTGCTCAGGGGACGCTTGAGATCCTCGAAGGCGGGAATTATGGAAGAACGCAACGTTATACCACTCGCCGTGGAAATATGTATGTCCGCTGCCTTGCGGCAAGCTGGGATGCATCAAATCCGCAGTGGGAACCGTGGTTAAGAGTCGGTCATCAGTCAGAGAGTCGTTATTACGAAGGTGATTTAAATGTTCTAACCGACCCCGGTATTTACAGTGTTACAGGAAAGGCAACAAACGGTCCGATGCTGGACACCGTTGGCGCGACACTACTTGGGATACTGGAAGTAATCAGACGTTTTGATGGTGTGTCTGTCTGGCAGCGTTACACAACCACAGGGAAATCAGAAACCACACAGGGGCGCACTTTTGAGCGCGTCTACGCCGGGAGCAAATGGACCGAATGGCGAGAAGTATATAACTCCTTTTCGTTGCCTCTGAATCTGGGCATCGGTGGCGCAGTGGCAAAACTATCCAGTCTGGACTGGCAGACCTACGACTTTGTGCCGGGCAGTCTGATAACCGTTCGGCTTGATAACATGACCAACATTCCCGACGGTATGGACTGGGGCGTCATTGATGGCAACCTGATAAACATCGCAGTGGGTCCGAGTGATGATTCCGGTACGGGGCGCTCAATGCATGTATGGCGCAGCACTGTAAGTAAAGCCAACTACCGCTTTTTTATGGCGCGCATTTCAGGAAATCCGGGAAGCCGCACGATTACAGCAAGACGAGTACCAATCATTGACGAAGCCCAGACATGGGGCGCGAAACAGACATTCAGCGGTGGCCTTTCAGGTGAGCTGTCCGGCAATGCTGCTACAGCAACAAAGCTGAAAACGGCAAGGACAATTAACGGCGTAAAATTTGACGGCTCGGCAAATATTGAAGCGTTTCCGCCAGGTGTTCCGCTGCCGTGGCCATCAGATACACCACCTGCAGGCTATGCAATTATGCAAGGCCAGACGTTTGATAAAGCAGCATATCCGAAACTGGCTATTGCCTATCCTTCTGGTGTTATTCCTGATATGCGCGGCTGGACAATCAAGGGCAAACCCGCCAGTGGGCGAGCCGTATTGTCACAGGAACAGGACGGGATTAAATCACATACTCACAGTGCCAGTGCGTCAAATACGGACTTAGGAACGAAAACGACCAGTTCATTTGATTACGGCACGAAGACAGTCAGTACGTTTAACTACGGAACAAAAACCACTAATACCACTGGTAACCATACACATACCATTTACAGAGGGAATGCCAATACTAATGGTGAAACCGGTAAAACAGGCTTTGACAACCCATCGTTTAATGGCACATCAGGAGCTGCCGGGAATCATGCCCACACGGTAGATATTGGTGCACATAATCATACTGTTGGTATTGGTGCACATTCACACACGGTTGCTATTGGCTCACACGGGCACTCTATTACCGTTAATGCTACAGGTAATACAGAAAACACCGTCAAAAACATCGCATTTAACTATATTGTGAGGCTTGCATAATGGCTTTCAGAATGAGTGCAGAAGCACAAACTATCCGCGTATTTAATTTACTTGATGGAACCAATGAATTTATTGGGGAAAGTGATGCGTATATTCCACCGTATACAGGTCTGCCTGCAAACAGTACAGATATTGCGCCGCCTGATATTCCTGCTGGTTATGCAGCCGTTTTCAATGCAGATGAAATGAAATGGGAACTGATGGAAGACCATCGCGGAAAGACCGTCTATGAAACGAAAACGGGAGCAGCCATTTATATTTCTGAACTTGGCGTATTACCTCCAGACGTGACAGCTATTTCCCCGGAGGGGGATTATCAGAAATGGAACGGAAATGCGTGGGTGAATGATGAGAATGCAGAGCGTGATGCACTTGTCAGAGCGGCGGAGTCTCAGAAGAAAGAGCTGATTGCATATGCAGGTGAAATTATTGCCACGCTGCAGGATGCTGTCGATTTAGATATGGCTACCGAGGAAGAAAAGTTAAGTCTGACACACTGGAAAAAATACCGTGTGCTACTGAATCGCGTTCAGCCGGAAGATGCTCCGGATATAGAATGGCCGGAAATGCCGCGATAAATTGTATTAGCTCGGATGTGAGTTTACACATCTATAGCACAGAGTAAAACCTAATCTGGCTGTCCGCTCTGTGCTAGGAGCGGACATTACCAAGTAACATGCCTTAATCAAAAGGAAATGGTTAATATATGCCATCATTGTTTGAAAAATACGCAGTCATATATTGCTATGAACATTGTTGGTGCATTAATTTGCTTAAGAAACTACAATTAAGCATCATAAAACACTCTTATGACTTTTAAGGCTCTACCGTATCATGGCTAAGCGGATTCCTGGTGTTAGTAAAGAATGGTCTAACTATCTCCTTTGTTTATTATTACATATGTCTTTACCTCTCTTACCTTTGGGGTTCGAGACACTTGTGCGTTCCGATCACTTGCCATCAATACAAACATTAAATATTACAGCGGCGTTTTATGCGATCTCGATAGGGCTTTCTTCTAAGAACGTTGCTATGTTTGGTTTGGGTATATTCGTGAGCATTTGTTTCTCTGTTGTATTTGGGATTGTTTCTTCAAATCCTAATTCTGATCCTAATCTTAATTTTAATGATAACTTGTATTTTTATTCTCCAATTGCGTGTATTGTTGCTATATTTGTTATACATGCATGTGAACGATATAACAGGCATGTTGCTGATTGTACACCATTTTTTGAGTTTTAAGGGGGTGCTATGATTGATACAATTATCCCAGTAATACTATCAATTCTCCCGGCAATACTATCTATATTTAGCTTAGTAGCTGTTTTTATAGGTGCATTAGTATCTATCAGGTCTGTTAAAAAAAGACGTGAAATAGAAGTTCAGCTTTTTAATGAGATAATAAATCAACAAATTAAACAAACTAAAAGCAACCGTAAAAAGGATCTTGAAAATAGTGTTAATGAAATAGAAAATGAACTCAAGAGAAGAGTTGATATTTTGAATAAAATGCAAAAAGATCTAGAAGCAGTTTCAGAGAACAAATACTATTTTGATAAAGCAAAATTTCTTCGAAATGTCAAGTATGGAGAGTATTTATTAGAGATAAATGAAGCTGTGAATAATATTGATAATAAAAACAAACACTTACTAAATAACGCTCTTAATCAAAGCTCTGAGATTGGAAAAGTAAGATATCTTGGAAGAATAACAAAGGAAGCACTGGAAAAAACAGTAGGCTGATCATTTTTTCCGCTCGTAATAGATAAACTCAAAGGTTCTTTTTGAGAGCCTTTGAGTTTCAATCTTACCAATATTACTCACCATTTCTTTAGCAGCAATTTGGGGACTATAACTTCTACTTCTTGCTGTGAGTTCAACCGATGGATACAACACATTGGCTAAAACGCCCTGTGGGTGATTCATAGTCTAGCGTTTGGACTCCGTAAATTCACAGTTGGAAACTGAGCGAGTACAAATCAAGGCAGGCGGGCTGATTGCCCGCCTTTTCTTTATCTGTTGTTTCATCCACTGGCCAGCCAGGCCAAATAGCGTCTCATGCTCTGCACAACAGAAAATAGTTGCACCCATTAACCACGGAGTTAAACGGATGAGTGACTATCATCACGGCGTGCAGGTGCTGGAGATTAACGACGGCACCCGCGTCATTTCCACCGTATCCACTGCCATTGTCGGCATGGTTTGCACTGCCAGCGATGCGGATGCGGAAACCTTCCCCCTCAATAAACCGGTGCTGATTACCAATGTGCAGAGCGCAATTGCAAAGGCCGGTAAAAAAGGCACGCTGGCGGCATCGTTGCAGGCCATCGCCGACCAGTCAAAACCAGTGACTGTTGTTGTGCGCGTGGAAGACGGCACCGGCGAAGACGAAGAAACGAAACTCGCGCAGACCGTTTCCAATATCATCGGCACCACCGACGAAAACGGTCAGTATACCGGACTGAAAGCCCTGCTGGCGGCAGAGTCGGTAACCGGTGTTAAACCGCGTATTCTCGGTGTGCCGGGACTGGACACCAAAGAGGTGGCTGTTGCACTGGCATCAGTCTGCCAGAAGCTGCGCGCTTTCGGGTATATCAGCGCATGGGGCTGTAAAACCATTTCCGAGGTGAAAGCCTACCGCCAGAATTTCAGCCAGCGTGAGCTGATGGTCATCTGGCCGGATTTCCTCGCATGGGATACGGTCACCAG
>NZ_KE136723.1:16096-16761 GCF_000407925.1 Escherichia sp. KTE31
TGGTGTCATCGGTGCCATTGGCCTCGTAGCCTGGCCGGTTATCACCGGCATCAATGCCATCATCGCGGCAGCAGGCGCAATGGGGGCAATCTTCACGACGGTTGGCAGTGCTGTTATGACCGCCATCGGGGCTATTAGCTGGCCGGTTGTGGCCGTGGTGGCCGCCATTGTCGCCGGGGCGTTGCTTATCCGTAAATACTGGGAGCCTGTCAGCGCATTCTTTGGCGGTGTGGTTGAAGGGCTGAAAGCGGCATTTGCGCCGGTGGAGGAACTGTTCACACCACTGAAGCCGGTGTTTGACTGGCTGGGCGAAAAGTTACAGGCCGCGTGGCAGTGGTTTAAAAACCTGATTGCCCCGGTTAAAGCCACCCAGGACACCCTGAACCGTTGCCGTGACACGGGCGTCATGTTCGGGCAGGCACTGGCTGACGCGCTGATGCTGCCGCTTAATGCGTTCAACAAACTGCGCAGCGGTATTGACTGGGTACTGGAAAAACTCGGTGTCATCAACAAAGAGTCAGACACACTTGACCAGACCGCCGCCAGAACTCAAGCCGCCACGTATGGCAGCGGTGGTTATATTCCGGCGACCAGCTCTTATGCAGGCTATCAGGCTTATCAGCCGGTCACGGCACCGGCTGGCCGCTCTTATGTAGACCAGAGTA
>NZ_KE136723.1:16771-17897 GCF_000407925.1 Escherichia sp. KTE31
GTTAAGCTGCTGATGCCCGGTTATGAGTTTGCGCAGAAAAACTCAGAATTACAGGCTGTGCTCGGAGTGGCAAAAGACTCCGCCGAAATGGCCGCGCTCCGCAAACAGGCGCGCCAGCTCGGCGACAACACCGCCGCCTCGGCGGATGATGCAGCCGGTGCGCAGATTATCATTGCAAAAGCCGGTGGGGATGTTGATGCCATTCAGGCGGCAACGCCGGTCACGCTGAATATGGCGCTGGCGAACCGTCGCACGATGGAAGAAAACGCCGCCCTGTTGATGGGGATGAAATCCGCCTTTCAGCTTTCAAACGATAAGGTCGCTCATATCGGGGATGTTCTCTCCATGACGATGAACAAAACCGCCGCCGATTTTGACGGCATGAGCGATGCGCTGACCTATGCCGCACCTGTGGCAAAAAATGCCGGTGTCAGCATTGAAGAAACCGCCGCAATGGTCGGGGCGCTGCATGATGCAAAAATCACAGGCTCAATGGCGGGGACAGGAAGCCGTGCCGTGTTAAGCCGCCTGCAGGCACCGACGGGAAAAGCATGGGATGCACTCAAAGAGCTTGGCGTGAAAACCTCAGACAGCAAGGGGAATACCCGACCAGTATTTACCATTCTGAAAGAAATGCAGGCCAGTTTTGAGAAAAACCGGCTCGGTACTGCCCAGCAGGCTGAATACATGAAAACCATTTTCGGGGAGGAGGCCAGCTCATCCGCCGCTGTGCTGATGACTGCCGCCTCAACCGGAAAGCTGGACAAACTGACCGCTGCGTTTAAAGCATCAGACGGGAAGACCGCAGAGCTGGTAAATATCATGCAGGACAATCTCGGCGGTGACTTTAAGGAGTTTCAGTCCGCTTATGAGGCGGTGGGGACTGACCTGTTTGACCAGCAGGAAGGGGCGCTGCGTAAGCTCACGCAGACGGCCACAAAGTATGTGTTAAAACTCGACGGCTGGATACAGAAAAATAAATCACTGGCGTCAACCATTGGCCTCATTGCCGGTGGCGCACTGGCGCTGACTGGTGTCATCGGTGCCATTGGCCTCGTAGCCTGGCCGGTTATCACCGGCATCAATGCCATCATCGCGGCAGCAGGCGCAATGGGGGCAATCTTCA
>NZ_KE136723.1:22282-683522 GCF_000407925.1 Escherichia sp. KTE31
CGTTATCACCAGTGTCAGAACGTGAATTGCAGCGCCACGTTCATCACTTATGAGTCGGTACAGCGATACATCGTGAAGCCGGGAGAAGTCCACGCTGTAAGGCCGCACCCGTTACCATCAGGGCAGCAAATTATGTGGATGTAATTACAAACAGAAAGCCCCTCAGTCGAGGGGCTTTTTTGTCGATGTGGTCAATGTGTGGACGTGACCAGAAATAAATCCTTTTATTTCATGTGATTAGATATCAAAAAATGTCACCAATAACTGACATTGCGGTGTTTCTCCAGATGTGGCCCATCTGAGGCCGTGTTGGTGCGCAGCTCGAAGGCTACGTCGAGTCTGTTTTGGCAGTTACCTTAAAGTATAGATAGCTGACAAAAAAGGCTCTCTTGCTAAAAAAGGCCCCACTTTCGTGGAGCCTTTATTGTACGCTTTTTACTGTACGATTTCAGTCAAATCTAATTACATAGACTGAGTGAAGGTACGAGTAATAACGTCCTGCTGCTGTTCTTTAGTCAGCGAGTTGAAACGTACTGCGTAGCCAGATACACGGATGGTCAGCTGCGGATATTTTTCCGGGTTTTCCATCGCGTCGAGCAGCATTTCACGGTTCATCACGTTCACGTTCAGGTGCTGACCACCTTCGATGGACGCTTCGTGGTGGAAGTAACCATCCATCAGACCTGCCAGGTTGGTCTTACGAACTTCGTCGTCTTTACCCAGTGCGTTCGGAACGATAGAGAAGGTGTAGGAGATACCATCTTTAGCGTAGGCGAACGGCAGTTTAGCAACGGAAGTCAGAGACGCTACAGCACCTTTCTGGTCACGACCGTGCATCGGGTTAGCACCCGGTCCGAACGGCGCGCCAGCACGACGACCGTCTGGGGTGTTACCGGTTTTCTTACCATACACAACGTTAGAAGTGATGGTCAGAACAGACTGAGTCGGGATAGCGTCACGGTAGGTGTGCAGTTTCTGAATTTTCTTCATGAAACGTTCTACCAGATCAACAGCCAGGTCATCTACACGCGGATCGTTGTTACCAAACTGCGGGTATTCGCCTTCGATTTCGAAGTCGATAGCCAGACCGTCTTCGTCACGAATCGGTTTAACTTTCGCATATTTGATTGCAGACAGGGAGTCAGCAGCAACGGACAGACCAGCGATACCACACGCCATGGTGCGGATAACGTCACGGTCGTGCAGCGCCATCAGAGAGGCTTCGTAGCTGTACTTGTCGTGCATGTAGTGGATGATGTTCAGTGCAGTGATGTACTGTTTAGCCAGCCAGTCCATGAAGTGATCCATGCGCTCCATCACTTCATCGTAGTTCAGGAGATCGCCTTTGATCGGTTCAGACTTCGGACCAACCTGCATTTTCAGTTTTTCGTCAACGCCGCCGTTGATTGCGTACAGCATGGTTTTCGCCAGGTTTGCACGCGCACCGAAGAACTGCATTTGCTTACCAACGATCATCGGGCTTACGCAGCAAGCGATAGCGTAGTCATCGTTGTTGAAGTCCGGACGCATCAGGTCATCGTTCTCATACTGCAGAGAAGAGGTGTCGATGGACACTTTAGCGGCGAATTTCTTGAAGTTCAGCGGCAGTTTTTCAGACCACAGAATGGTCATGTTCGGTTCCGGAGACGGACCCATGGTGTACAGGGTGTTCAGGAAACGGAAGCTGTTTTTGGTAACCAGGGTACGACCGTCGAGGCCCATACCACCGATAGATTCGGTTGCCCAGATCGGGTCGCCAGAGAACAGTTCATCGTACTCCGGAGTACGCAGGAAGCGAACCATACGCAGTTTCATGACCAGGTGGTCAACCATTTCCTGCGCTTCTTGTTCGGTGATCTTGCCAGCTTTCAGGTCGCGTTCGATGTACACATCCAGGAAGGTGGAAGTACGACCGAAGGACATTGCAGCACCGTTTTGAGACTTAACAGCAGCCAGGTAGCCGAAGTAAGTCCACTGGATAGCTTCCTGAGCGTTGGTAGCCGGACCAGAGATGTCGTAGCCGTATTTAGCAGCCATTTCTTTCATCTGACCCAGAGCGCGGTGCTGTTCAGCGATTTCTTCGCGCAGACGGATGGTCTGTTCCAGGTTTACGCCGTTTTCCAGATCAGCCTGCAGAGAGGTGAACTGTGCCAGTTTGTCTTTCATCAGGTAGTCGATACCGTACAGCGCAACGCGACGGTAGTCACCGATGATACGACCACGGCCATAAGCATCTGGCAGACCGGTCAGAACACCAGATTTACGGCAACGCAGGATGTCCGGAGTGTAAACGTCGAACACGCCCTGGTTGTGAGTTTTACGGTATTCAGTGAAGATTTTTTTGATCATCGGATCCAGTTCGCGGTTGTACGCTTTGCAGGAACCTTCGATCATTTTGATACCACCGAACGGGATAAGAGCACGTTTCAGCGGAGCTTCAGTCTGCAGACCAACGATTTTCTCAAGCTGCTTGTTGATGTAGCCAGCGTCGTGAGAAGTGATGGTGGAAGCAACAGCGGTGTCAAAGTCAACTGGCGCGTGAGTGCGGTTTTCCAGTTTAACGCCTTCCATTACTTTGTCCCACAGGGAAGTGGTCGCTTCAGTAGCGCCAGCCAGGAAGGACTCGTCACCCTCATACGGAGTGTAGTTTTTCTGAATGAAGTCACGGACGTTTACTTCATTCTGCCAGTCACCTTTGGTAAAACCTTCCCAGGCTGTGGCTAACTTTTCATTAAGCTCGGACATGTAACACCTACCTTCTTAAGTGGATTTTTTATTTACTGCGTACTTCGACAACCATTAATGGTGATCGTTTTCACGCAGGTAAATGACCCAGTATGTCAACCCAACCAACAAACCACCGCCGATAATATTACCGATCGTAACCGGAATCAGGTTATCAGTGATGAAGTTCATCACGGTCAGGTGAGAAAAATTTTCCGGTGCTGAACCGACAGCGGTCCAGAATTCCGGAGATGCGAAGTCGCGGATTACAATACCCATCGGGATCATAAACATGTTTGCGATACTGTGCTCAAAACCGCTGGCAACAAACATCGCGACCGGCAGCACCATGATAAACGCTTTGTCCATCAGGCTGCGGCCAGAATAGCTCATCCATACCGCCAGGCATACCATCAGGTTAGCCAGGATACCGAGGCAAACCGCCTCAATAAAAGTATGGTGCACTTTGTGGTCGGCGGTTTGTAGGACGTTAAGTCCCCATTGACCATTGGCGGTCATATACTCGCCGGAAAGCCACATTAAAAGTACAAATAACAACGCGCCGACCAGGTTGCCAAAATAGACGTTCAGCCAGTTTTTCGCCAACTGGCCCCAGGTGATGCGCCCACTCGCCTTGGCAACAACAATCAACACTGTGGAAGTAAAGAGATCGGCTCCGCAGACAACACAAAGAATCAGCCCCAGAGAGAAGCAAATGCCGCCAACCAGTTTGGCCATGCCAAAGGGCATTGTGCCTGTGCCAGTAGTTGCTGTGATATAGAAGACGAATGCGATTGAGATGAAAACACCGGCGGTAATCGCCAGATAGAAAGTCTTAAGCGGATGTTTCGTTGCTTTATAGACACCTGCCTCTTCGGCCACTTTGGCCATTGCTGCAGGAAGTAAAAGATCAAAAGGGTTGTCAGCTTTCACACTAACTCTCTCTTTATTAAGTCGGCGACGAGATACTAACAAAGCATTATAGATGAGAAATTGATATAGATCATATCTCGCCTGGCTTATAGGCCCGTAACTCGCATGGTTTTTATGCAAATACGGAGTAAATATTTGATTATCCAAATAAAAATAAATTTTAAAAATTAACAAATGAGTTGAATTTTTTCCGCATCCTCCGCTAAAACAGTTAATTAAAAGGGAGCAACAGGCAAATAAACTAACAATATCGATCGTATTTATTAAATATAAATTACCGATATTTAACCTTGTAATTACAATTATTTTATTAATGCAAATATATGTAAAGCGGGGCATTAAAAAAACGCCCCGTAATATAACTCAGCCAAATCATTAAGCCTACATTGCGTAGGCTATTTGATTTTATTTTGCCCAGAATGCCGCTTTGGCGCGCTGCAGCTTTTCGTAGGCTTTTAACAACGACTGATGCGCCGCAAATGCGTGCAGATCGCTATCTACCGGTTGCAAGCCATAAAACGCCGCTTCGCCACTCATTGCCGCACTGGCTGCTTCTACCGCATCTGCGCCGTACATACGAACGAAGGCATTCAGATATTGCAGCGGCTGGCGATCTTCTTCCTGCGCCAGCAATAACAATGTTTGCAGGCAGCGATAATAGTTGGCGCGTTCCGGACTGAACACCGATGAGTTAAACTCCATCGTCCATTCAGTCCAGATCAGAGCTTGTTCCATATCGCCGCCAGCCAGTGCCAGCATTGCTTTTAATTCACCGATACGCAGAGTGTACCAGCCGTTATCTGGTCCGGTCGCCAGACCTAACAGCTCACGCACGCGGGTAAAGTCGTCAAAACCTTCTTCATCCAGTTGCTCGATGAGGTTCAGGTAATCTTCTTTTTCCCACTCACTGCCTGGTAACGAAAGGATCGTTTCACGTAAATGGCTGCCCATACTGTTATTTGCCAGCCACAGATCTTCCGCCGGATAAATATCGGACATACCCGGCACGATAATGCGGCAAGCATAAACGCCCAGATGCTCGTAATCGGCAATATAAACTTCTTTATCCTCTTTGTTGAAGATAGCCATCAGCGTGGCAAACTCTTCTTCAGTGGTACCAGAGAAATTCCAGTCCACAAACGGATAATCGGCATCTTGTTTGAAAAGATCCCAAGAGATCAAACCGCTGGAATCGATAAAGTGCGTTTCGAGGTTAGTATGTTCGGCGACTTCTTCATCATCGAAGGTCGGCGGAGTAAACACATCCAGATCCTTCAGGCCACGGCCTTGCAGCAGCTCGGTCACGGTACGTTCCAGTGCAACGCCAAAATCAGGATGCGCGCCGAAGGAGGCAAAACAAGTGCCATTGGTCGGGTTGAACAGTACGACGCAGATCACGGGATACTGACCGCCAAGCGAGCCGTCATAAGCAAAGATTGGGAAACCTTCCGCTTCCAGTGTTTCGATCGCTTCAACTACAGCCGGATAACGTGCAAGCACATCTGCCGGGATCTCCGGCAAGCTGATGCTTTCAGCAATAATGCGGTTTTTCACGTAGCGTTCGAAAACTTCGGACAATCCCTGAACGCGCGCTTCGTTGCGGGTATTACCGGCGGACATACCGTTGGAAACGTACAGGTTACCGATAATATTCATCGGAATATAAACGGTCTGATTGTCAGACTGGCGCGTAAACGGCAGGCCACATATACCGCGATCTTCATTACCGGATTGCAGATCAATCAGCATACTGCCGGTCAGTTCATTTTCCGGGTCATAAAATGCGCGCAGACGGTCATCGAGCAGGCCTTCCGGCACGTGATCGCTTTCTGTCAGTGGAAACCATTTTTCGTTGGGATAATGGACGAACGGACCATTGGCGATAGTTTCGCCCAGCCAGAAATCAGCAAAAAAGTAGTTGGTTGAGAGACGCTCGAAATATTCGCCCAAGGCAGAAGCCAGCGCCGCTTTTTTGGTTGCGCCTTTACCGTTGGTAAAACACAGTGCGCACTCTTTGTCGCGAATATGTACAGACCAGACGTTAGGCACTGGATTCAGCCAGGAAGCTTCTTCAATCTGAAAACCGAGGTCGGAGAGTTTTTGCTGGAAGCGAGCGATGGAATCTTCCAGGGCGGCATCTTTGCCGGGGATAAATGTTTGTGTCATGAAAATCACTTTAGTCGTACGGAAAGCGCGCAATAATACGGGTTTTATCTCAAAGGCGCTATCACCGCCACCACGCCGGTGAACTGTTGACTATGCTTTTAGCGGATAAATTACGATAAGAGCATAAAAATGAAGGCGTTCGATCTCCACCGTATGGCATTCGATAAAGTGCCGCTGGATTTTCTTGGCGAAGTCGCTCTACGGAGTCTCTATACCTTTGTTCTGGTCTTTCTGTTTCTAAAAATGACTGGAAGGCGTGGAGTGCGGCAAATGTCGCTATTTGAAGTGTTAATCATTCTGACGCTGGGGTCAGCTGCAGGGGATGTGGCGTTTTACGACGATGTGCCGATGATCCCGGTGCTTATCGTCTTCATTACCCTGGCGTTGTTATACCGCCTGGTGATGTGGCTGATGGCGCACAGTGAGAAACTGGAAGATCTGCTGGAAGGCAAGCCGGTTGTCATTATTGAAGATGGCGAACTGGCTTGGTCGAAACTCAATAACTCCAACATGACGGAATTTGAGTTTTTTATGGAGCTGCGACTGCGTGGTGTGGAACAACTTGGACAGGTACGCCTGGCTATTCTTGAAACCAACGGTGAAATCAGCGTCTATTTCTTTGAAGATGACAAGGTGAAGCCGGGGTTGCTTATTTTACCCAGTGATTGTACCCAACGTTATAAAGTGGTGCCGGAGTCGGCGGACTATGCCTGCATCCGTTGCAGTGAAATCATTCACATGAACGCGGGTGAAAAACAATTATGTCCGCGCTGTGCAAATCCAGAATGGACGAAGGCAAGTCGGGTAAAACGGGTGACCTGACAGCAAAAACATCGGTTTTTTGACAATGATTCGAGATTTTATATTGTGTGACGCGTGCCGCATTTTTGCGCGCAACGGTTTTACCCATTGCGATGCGTGTCACTGAATGATAAAACCGATAGCCACAGGAATAACGTATTACCTGCGGTCGCAATCGATTGACCGGGGGTTAATAGCAACGCAACGTGGTGAGGGGAAATGGCTCAAATCTTCAATTTTAGTTCTGGTCCGGCAATGTTACCGGCAGAGGTGCTTAAACAGGCTCAACAGGAACTGCGCGACTGGAACGGTCTTGGCACGTCGGTGATGGAAGTGAGCCACCGTGGCAAAGAGTTCATTCAGGTTGCAGAGGAAGCCGAGAAGGATTTTCGCGATCTTCTTAACGTCCCCTCCAACTACAAAGTATTATTCTGCCACGGCGGCGGTCGTGGTCAGTTTGCTGCTGTACCACTGAATATTCTCGGTGATAAAACCACAGCAGATTATGTTGATGCCGGCTACTGGGCGGCAAGCGCCATCAAAGAAGCGAAAAAATACTGCACGCCAAATGTGTTTGACGCCAAAGTGACTGTTGATGGCCTGCGCGCGGTTAAGCCAATGCGTGAATGGCAACTCTCTGATAATGCTGCTTATATTCATTACTGTCCGAATGAAACCATCGACGGTATCGCCATCGACGAAACGCCAGACTTCGGTAAAGATGTGGTGGTCGCTGCCGACTTCTCTTCAACGATTCTTTCCCGTCCGATTGATGTCAGCCGTTACGGCGTGATTTACGCTGGTGCGCAGAAAAATATCGGCCCGGCTGGCCTGACGATCGTTATTGTTCGCGAAGACTTGCTGGGTAAAGCAAATATCGCCTGCCCGTCGATTCTGGATTATTCCATCCTCAACGATAACGACTCCATGTTTAACACACCGCCTACGTTTGCCTGGTATTTATCTGGCCTGGTCTTCAAATGGCTAAAAGCGAACGGTGGTGTGGCTGCAATGGATAATATCAATCAGCAAAAAGCAGAACTGCTGTATGGCGTGATTGATAACAGCGATTTCTACCGTAATGATGTGGCGAAAGCTAACCGTTCGCGGATGAACGTGCCGTTCCAGTTGGCGGACAGTGCGCTCGACAAATTGTTCCTTGAAGAGTCTTTTGCGGCTGGCCTTCATGCGCTGAAAGGTCATCGTGTGGTCGGCGGAATGCGCGCGTCTATTTATAACGCGATGCCGCTGGAAGGCGTTAAAGCTCTGACAGACTTCATGGTTGAGTTCGAACGCCGTCACGGCTAATGCCGAAATTTTGCTTAATCCCCACAGCCAGCCTGTGGGGTTTTTATTTCTGTTGTAGAGAGTTGAGTTCATGGAATCCCTGACGTTACACCCCATCGCCCGTGTCGATGGCACTATTAATCTGCCTGGTTCCAAGAGCGTTTCTAACCGCGCTTTATTGCTGGCGGCATTAGCACACGGCAAAACAGTATTAACCAATCTGCTGGATAGCGATGATGTTCGTCATATGCTGAATGCGTTGCAGGCATTGGGGGTGAGCTATACGCTTTCTGCCGATCGTACGCGCTGCGAAATCATCGGTAACGGCGGTCCATTAGACGCAGAAAATGCGCTGGAGTTGTTCCTTGGTAATGCGGGCACTGCGATGCGCCCGCTGGCGGCAGCACTTTGTCTGGGAAGTAATGATATTGTCCTGACTGGTGAGCCTCGTATGAAAGAGCGCCCGATCGGTCATCTGGTGGATGCGCTGCTCCAGGGCGGGGCGAAAATTACTTACCTGGAACAAGAAAACTACCCACCGCTGCGTTTACAGGGTGGTTTTGTGGGGGGCAACGTAGAAGTTGATGGCTCCGTTTCCAGCCAGTTCCTTACCGCACTGTTAATGACCGCGCCGCTTGCGCCGGAAGATACGGTTATTCGTATTAAAGGTGAACTGGTTTCTAAACCTTATATCGACATCACGCTCAACCTGATGAAGACGTTTGGTGTTGAAATTGAAAATCAGCACTATCAAAAATTTGTCGTAAAAGGCGGGCAGTCTTATCAGTCACCGGGGACTTATTTGGTAGAAGGCGATGCCTCCTCTGCGTCTTACTTCCTTGCCGCAGCAGCGATCAAAGGTGGCACTGTAAAAGTGACCGGCATTGGACGCAACAGTATGCAGGGTGATATTCGCTTTGCTGATGTGCTGGAAAAAATGGGGGCGGCCATTAGCTGGGGCGATGATTATATTTCCTGCACTCGTGGTGAACTGAACGCTATCGATATGGATATGAACCATATTCCCGATGCGGCGATGACTATCGCGACGGCGGCGCTGTTTGCGAAAGGCACCACAACGCTGCGTAATATTTATAACTGGCGCGTTAAAGAGACGGATCGTCTTTTTGCGATGGCGACTGAACTGCGAAAAGTGGGGGCTGAAGTGGAAGAGGGGCATGACTTCATTCGCATTACGCCGCCGGAAAAACTGAACTTTGCCGAGATCGCCACTTATAACGATCACCGCATGGCGATGTGTTTCTCGCTGGTGGCCTTGTCAGATACGCCGGTGACGATTCTTGACCCAAAATGTACGGCCAAAACATTTCCGGATTATTTCGAGCAACTGGCGCGGATTAGCCAGGCAGCCTGAATGAAGAACGGGCAATAAATAGCCAAATCTTTCTTTATCAAAACGTCGGCACATTGTCGGCGTTTTTTTTCGGACATTGTGAACCATTTTTATTGATGGTAGCGTTAACTGTCAATGTAAGTTGTTGATACATAATATTTATATATGATTAATCAACGGATGATTCACATGAAGAATACTAAATTACTGCTGGCGATTGCGACCTCTGCAGCATTACTGACAGGGTGTCAAAATACCCACGGTATTGATACCAATATGGCTATCAGCTCCGGTTTAAATGCATATAAAGCAGCAACGTTAAGCGATGCCGATGCAAAAGCGATTGCCAATCAGGGCTGTGCCGAAATGGACAGCGGCAATCAAGTCGCAAGTAAATCCAGCAAGTACGGTAAACGTCTGGCAAAAATCGCCAAAGCATTGGGTAACAATATTAACGGCACGCCGGTCAACTATAAGGTTTATATGACCAGCGACGTCAACGCATGGGCGATGGCGAACGGCTGTGTTCGTGTCTACAGTGGCCTGATGGACATGATGAACGACAACGAAATTGAAGGGGTTCTGGGTCATGAACTGGGGCACGTTGCGTTGGGTCACTCGCTGGCTGAAATGAAAGCCTCTTATGCGATCGTTGCCGCACGTGATGCTATTTCCGCCACCAGCGGTGTTGCTTCCCAGCTTTCCCGTTCACAATTAGGTGATATCGCAGAAGGCGCTATCAATGCTAAATACTCCCGCGATAAAGAGTCTGAAGCAGATGATTTCTCCTTTGATCTGCTGAAGAAACGTGGCATCAGCACCCAGGGACTGGTCGGTAGCTTTGAAAAACTGGCTAGCCTGGATGGCGGTCGTACCCAGTCCATGTTTGACTCTCACCCACCATCAACAGAGCGTGCGCAACATATCCGTGATCGTATCGCCTCTGGTAAGTAAATCATTGTCATCTTTCGGGCTGGTCTTCTGCCAGCCCGCTATAATTGCGCAATAAATCCCCATCTGAATACAGACAAAACTGGTTTTTGCACACAACGTTAACGATTTGTGGCGCCGACGCGTATAATGCGCGCGGTTATGTTAACGGTACGCCTGTTTTAAGGAGATAAAGATGACGGCAATTGCCCCGGTTATTACCATTGATGGCCCAAGCGGTGCAGGGAAAGGCACCTTGTGTAAGGCTATGGCGGAAGCGTTGCAATGGCATCTGCTGGACTCGGGTGCAATTTATCGCGTACTGGCGCTGGCGGCATTACATCACCATGTTGATGTGGCGTCAGAGGACGCTCTGGTGCCGCTGGCATCCCACCTGGATGTACGTTTTGTGTCGACCAATGGCAATCTGGAAGTGATCCTCGAAGGGGAAGATGTCAGCGGTGAAATTCGTACTCAGGAAGTGGCGAATGCCGCTTCACAAGTCGCCGCATTTCCTCGTGTTCGTGAAGCATTATTGCGTCGCCAACGTGCGTTTCGTGAATTGCCAGGCCTGATTGCCGATGGTCGCGACATGGGAACAGTTGTATTCCCTGATGCGCCAGTGAAAATTTTCCTTGACGCCTCTTCGGAAGAACGTGCGCATCGCCGAATGCTACAGTTGCAGGAGAAGGGCTTTAGTGTTAACTTTGAACGCCTTTTGGCCGAGATCAAAGAACGCGATGACCGCGATCGTAATCGTGCGGTAGCGCCTCTGGTTCCGGCAGCCGATGCTTTAGTGTTGGATTCCACCACCTTAAGCATTGAGCAAGTAATTGAAAAAGCGTTACACTACGCGCGCCAAAAATTGGCTCTCGCATAAGCGACCGAATTTGCAGTACCCCCGTTGCAATGGAATGACAGCGGGTATGTTAAACAACCCCATCCGGCACGGAGCCAGGTGGACGTTAAATATAAACCTGAAGATTAAACATGACTGAATCTTTTGCTCAACTCTTTGAAGAGTCCTTAAAAGAAATCGAAACCCGCCCGGGTTCTATCGTTCGTGGCGTTGTTGTTGCTATCGACAAAGACGTAGTACTGGTTGACGCTGGTCTGAAATCTGAGTCTGCCATCCCGGCTGAGCAGTTCAAAAACGCCCAGGGCGAGCTGGAAATCCAGGTAGGTGACGAAGTTGACGTTGCTCTGGACGCAGTAGAAGACGGCTTCGGTGAAACTCTGCTGTCCCGTGAGAAAGCTAAACGTCACGAAGCCTGGATCACGCTGGAAAAAGCTTACGAAGATGCTGAAACTGTTACCGGTGTTATCAACGGCAAAGTTAAGGGCGGCTTCACTGTTGAGCTGAACGGTATTCGTGCGTTCCTGCCAGGTTCTCTGGTAGACGTTCGTCCGGTGCGTGACACTCTGCACCTGGAAGGCAAAGAGCTTGAATTCAAAGTAATCAAGCTGGATCAGAAGCGCAACAACGTTGTTGTTTCTCGTCGTGCCGTTATCGAATCCGAAAACAGCGCAGAGCGCGATCAGCTGCTGGAAAACCTGCAGGAAGGCATGGAAGTTAAAGGTATCGTTAAGAACCTCACTGACTACGGTGCATTCGTTGATCTGGGCGGCGTTGACGGCCTGCTGCACATCACTGACATGGCCTGGAAACGCGTTAAGCATCCGAGCGAAATCGTCAACGTGGGCGACGAAATCACTGTTAAAGTGCTGAAGTTCGACCGCGAACGTACCCGTGTATCCCTGGGCCTGAAACAGCTGGGCGAAGATCCGTGGGTAGCTATCGCTAAACGTTATCCGGAAGGTACTAAACTGACTGGTCGCGTGACCAACCTGACCGACTACGGCTGCTTCGTTGAAATCGAAGAAGGCGTTGAAGGCCTGGTACACGTTTCCGAAATGGATTGGACCAACAAAAACATCCACCCGTCTAAAGTTGTTAACGTTGGCGATGTAGTGGAAGTTATGGTTCTGGATATCGACGAAGAACGTCGTCGTATCTCCCTGGGTCTGAAACAGTGCAAAGCTAACCCGTGGCAGCAGTTCGCGGAAACCCACAACAAGGGCGACCGTGTTGAAGGTAAAATCAAGTCTATCACTGACTTCGGTATCTTCATCGGCCTGGACGGCGGCATCGACGGCCTGGTTCACCTGTCTGACATCTCCTGGAACGTTGCAGGCGAAGAAGCAGTTCGTGAATACAAAAAAGGCGACGAAATCGCTGCAGTTGTTCTGCAAGTTGACGCAGAACGTGAACGTATCTCCCTGGGCGTTAAACAGCTCGCAGAAGATCCGTTCAACAACTGGGTTGCTCTGAACAAGAAAGGCGCTATCGTAACTGGTAAAGTAACTGCAGTTGACGCTAAAGGCGCAACCGTAGAACTGGCTGACGGCGTTGAAGGTTACCTGCGTGCTTCTGAAGCATCCCGTGACCGCGTTGAAGACGCTACCCTGGTTCTGAGCGTTGGCGACGAAGTTGAAGCTAAATTCACCGGCGTTGATCGTAAAAACCGCGCAATCAGCCTGTCTGTTCGTGCGAAAGACGAGGCTGACGAGAAAGATGCAATCGCAACTGTTAACAAACAGGAAGATGCAAACTTCTCCAACAACGCAATGGCTGAAGCTTTCAAAGCAGCTAAAGGCGAGTAATTCTCTGACTCTTCGGGATTTTTATTCCGAAGTTTGTTGAGTTTACTTGACAGATTGCAGGTTTCGTCCTGTAATCAAGCACTAAGGGCGGCTACGGCCGCCCTTAATCAATGCAGCAACAGCAGCCGCTTAATTTGCCTTTAAGGAACCGGAGGAATCATGACCAAGTCAGAATTGATAGAAAGACTTGCCACCCAGCAATCGCACATTCCCGCTAAGACGGTTGAAGATGCAGTAAAAGAGATGCTGGAGCATATGGCCTCGACTCTTGCGCAGGGCGAGCGTATTGAAATCCGCGGTTTCGGCAGTTTCTCTTTGCACTACCGCGCACCACGTACCGGACGTAATCCGAAGACTGGCGATAAAGTAGAACTGGAAGGAAAATACGTTCCTCACTTTAAACCAGGAAAAGAACTGCGCGATCGCGCCAATATTTACGGTTAAGTTTTCACTCAAACTTGAACGCGAGAAAAGCACCTGTCGGGTGCTTTTTTCATTTCTGTAATCTGGAACTGGAAGCTGCCTCGCAGCGTTTTGTGTAGTTTTCACATTCCCGTTAAATTCTTCTGAACCCGTCTCGGGGAACGCAAAACTCCCGCCAGACAACCGTTCAACAAAGTTGCACACTTTCCGAAAACAGGGAGGGGTGCATGAAAATAACGACAGTTGGCGTATGCATTATTTGCGGAATTTTTCCGCTGCTGATTTTGCCACAATTGCCTGGGACATTAACCCTTGCGAGTCTGACCGTCTTCGCCTGCGTACTGGCATTTATTCCTGTTAAAGCCGTTCGTTATTTCACGCTAACATTGCTGTTTTTCCTTTGGGGCATATTGGCGGCAAAGCAAATTTTGTGGGCAGGAGAAAACTTAACTGGCGCGACGCAGGATGCAATTGTCGAGATTACTGCTACTGACGGCATAACCACTCATTACGCTCAAATTACCCATCTACAAGGTCGACGTCTTTTCCCTGCGCCAGGCATCGTGCTGTATGGCGAGTATCTGCCACAAGCGGTTTGTGCCGGACAACAATGGTCAATGAAACTCAGAGTTCGTGCGGTTCACGGTCAGCTTAATGATGGCGGCTTTGACAGCCAGCGTTATGCTATTGCCCAGCACCAGCCTCTAACCAGGCGTTTTCTTCAGGCAAGAATCATTGAACCGGGGTGTAGTCTGCGGGCGCAATATCTGGCCTCTTTGCAAACGACCCTGCAACCTTATCTGTGGAAAGCGGTGATTCTTGGCTTAGGTATGGGTGAACGGTTATCTGTGCCCAAAGAAATCAAAGATATTATGCGCAATACTGGTACAGCGCATTTAATGGCGATATCGGGATTGCACATCGCTTTTGCGGCGTTGCTGGCAGCCGGGCTCATTCGCAGTGGGCAAATTTTCCTCCCTGGTCATTGGATCCACTGGCAGATGCCATTAATTGGCGGAATTTGCTGTGCCGCTTTTTATGCCTGGTTGACTGGTATGCAACCTCCGGCACTGCGTACCATCGTGGCGCTTGCAACGTGGGGAATGCTTAAGTTAAGTGGGCGACAATGGAGTGGCTGGGATGTCTGGTTATGCTGCCTTGCGGCAATATTGCTAATGGATCCTGTTGCCATCCTTTCACAAAGTTTGTGGCTCTCTGCTGCAGCGGTGGCGGCGCTGATTTTTTGGTATCAGTGGTTTCCCTGCCCGGTCTGGTCGCTGCCGCCAGTATTGCGCGCTATTGTTTCCTTCATCCATCTGCAACTGGGAATAACGCTTCTGCTCATGCCAGTGCAAATAGTCATATTTCATGGCATTAGTCTGACCTCGTTTATAGCAAATCTGTTCGCTATTCCCTTAGTGACATTTATCACGGTTCCGTTGATTCTCGCCGCGATGATAGTGCATTTAAGCGGACCATTAATCGTGGAACAAGGATTATGGTTTCTGGCCGACAGATCTTTGGCTTTACTTTTCTGGTTGTTAAAGAGCTTGCCAGAAGGGTGGGTCAACGTTGCTGAACGTTGGCAATGGCTATCATTTTCTCCCTGGTTATTACTGGTAGGATGGCGACTAAACGCATGGCGAACGTTGCCTGCGCTGTGCGTGGCTGGAGGCATTATGATGTGTTGTCCACTGTGGCAAAAAACACGGTCTGACGAGTGGCAGGTGTATATGCTTGATGTCGGGCAAGGGCTGGCAATGGTGATTGCGCGAAACGGCAAAGCGATTCTCTATGATACGGGCCTCGCCTGGCCAGAAGGTGACAGCGGGCAACAACTGATTGTCCCCTGGCTACGCTGGCATAACCTTGAACCGGAAGGCGTCATTCTGAGTCATGAACATCTGGATCATCGGGGAGGGCTGGACTCGATATTACGTGTCTGGCCGACGTTATGGGTCAGAAGCCCTTTAAACTGGGAACATCATCAGCCCTGTGTGCGCGGTGAAGCGTGGCAGTGGCAAGGATTACGTTTTAGCGCACACTGGCCTTTACAAGGTAGCAACGATAAAGGAAATAACCATTCCTGTGTGGTTAAGGTTGATGACGGAACGTATAGCATTCTTTTAACCGGTGATATTGAAGCACTCGCTGAACAAAAAATGCTAAGTCGTTACTGGCAACACGTGCAGGCAACATTACTTCAGGTGCCCCATCATGGCAGTAATACCTCATCATCATTGCCATTAATTCAGCGTGTGAATGGAAAAGTGGCACTGGCATCGGCATCGCGCTATAACGCATGGCGACTACCCTCCAGCAAAGTTAAAATACGCTATGAACTTCAGGGATATCAATGGGTTGATACCTCGCATCAGGGGCAAATAACCGTCGATTTTTCAGCGCAAGGCTGGCAGGTACGCAGCCTAAGGGAGCAAATTTTACCTCGTTGGTATCATCAGTGGTTTGGCGTGCCAGTGGATAACGGGTAGAATATGCGGCTATTTCAACAAATGCTGGTTTTTTGAATGCATAACGACAAAGATCTCTCTACGTGGCAGACATTCCGCCGACTGTGGCCAACCATTGCGCCTTTTAAAGCGGGTCTGATCGTGGCGGGCATAGCGTTAATTCTCAACGCAGCCAGCGATACCTTCATGTTATCGCTCCTTAAGCCACTTCTCGATGATGGCTTTGGTAAAACCGATCGCTCCGTGCTGATGTGGATGCCGCTGGTGGTTATTGGGCTGATGATTTTACGTGGTATCACCAGTTATATTTCCAGTTACTGCATTTCCTGGGTATCAGGAAAAGTGGTAATGACCATGCGTCGCCGTCTGTTCGGCCACATGATGGGAATGCCTGTGTCATTTTTTGACAAACAGTCAACCGGGACACTGCTTTCACGTATTACTTACGATTCTGAACAGGTTGCTTCGTCGTCTTCCGGCGCGCTGATTACGGTGGTGCGTGAAGGTGCTTCCATTATCGGTCTGTTCGCCATGATGTTCTATTACAGCTGGCAGTTGTCGATCATTTTGATTGTGCTGGCGCCGATCGTCTCGATTGCGATTCGTATCGTATCGAAGCGTTTTCGCAGCATCAGCAAAAACATGCAGAACACCATGGGGCAGGTGACCACCAGTGCTGAACAGATGCTGAAAGGCCACAAAGAAGTATTGATTTTTGGCGGCCAGGAAGTAGAAACGAAGCGTTTTGATAAGGTCAGCAACAAGATGCGTTTGCAGGGAATGAAGATGGTATCTGCCTCTTCCATCTCTGACCCGATCATTCAGCTGATTGCCTCTCTGGCGCTGGCATTTGTTCTCTACGCTGCGAGCTTCCCAAGTGTAATGGATAGCCTGACAGCCGGTACGATTACCGTTGTCTTCTCTTCGATGATTGCACTGATGCGTCCGCTGAAATCGCTGACCAACGTTAATGCCCAATTCCAGCGTGGTATGGCGGCCTGTCAGACGCTGTTTACCATTCTGGATAGTGAACAGGAGAAAGACGAAGGTAAACGCGAGATTGAGCGTGCTACTGGCGACGTCGAATTTCGCAATGTCACCTTTACCTATCCGGGGCGTGAAGTCCCTGCGCTGCGTAATATCAACCTGAAGATCCCAGCAGGGAAAACAGTGGCTCTGGTAGGGCGTTCGGGTTCGGGTAAATCAACTATCGCCAGCCTGATCACGCGTTTCTACGATATTGATGAAGGCGAAATCCTGATGGATGGTCACGATCTGCGCGAGTATACCCTGGCGTCGTTACGTAACCAGGTTGCACTGGTATCGCAGAATGTCCATTTGTTTAACGATACGGTTGCCAACAACATCGCTTACGCACGTACAGACCAGTACAGCCGTGAGCAAATTGAAGAAGCGGCGCGTATGGCTTATGCAATGGACTTTATCAATAAGATGGATAACGGTCTTGATACGGTGATTGGTGAAAACGGCGTGTTGCTCTCTGGCGGTCAGCGCCAGCGTATCGCTATCGCTCGAGCTTTGTTGCGTGACAGCCCTATTCTGATCCTTGATGAAGCCACCTCGGCGCTGGATACAGAATCCGAACGTGCGATTCAGGCGGCGCTTGACGAGCTACAGAAAAACCGTACCTCACTGGTGATTGCTCACCGTTTGTCTACCATTGAAAAGGCAGACGAAATTGTGGTCGTTGAGGATGGTGTCATTGTGGAACGCGGCACGCATAACGATTTGCTTGAGCACCGTGGTGTCTACGCGCAACTTCACAAAATGCAATTTGGTCAATGATCGAAAAAATCTGGTCTGGTGAATCTCCTTTGTGGCGGCTGTTGCTGCCACTCTCCTGGTTGTATGGTCTGGTGAGTGGCGCTATCCGTCTTTGCTATAAACTAAAACTGAAGCGCGCATGGCGTGCCCCAGTGCCTGTTGTGGTGGTCGGTAATCTCACCGCAGGTGGTAACGGGAAAACACCGGTCGTTGTCTGGCTGGTAGAACAACTGCAAAAACGCGGTGTTCGTGTTGGTGTTGTATCCCGGGGCTATGGCGGTAAGGCCGAGTCGTATCCGATGTTATTGTCGGCAGAGACTACCACAGCACAGGCGGGTGATGAACCTGTGCTGATTTATCAGCGTACTGGCGCGCCTGTTGCAGTTTCTCCCGTCCGTTCTGATGCGGTAAAAGCCATTCTTGCGCAACATCCTGATGTGCAGCTCATCGTAACCGACGACGGTCTACAACATTATCGTCTGGCACGAGATGTGGAAATTGTCGTCATTGATGGTGTGCGTCGCTTTGGCAATGGCTGGTGGCTGCCTGCGGGGCCAATGCGTGAGCGAGCCGGGCGTTTAAAATCGGTTGATGCGGTAATCGTCAATGGCGGCGTACCGCGTGATGGTGAAATTCCGATGAATTTAATACCGGGTCAGGCAGTGAATTTGCGTACCGGTGCTCGTTGTGACATTGCACAGCTTGAACATGTGGTGGCAATGGCGGGGATTGGTCATCCGCCGCGCTTTTTTGCCACGCTGAATATGTGTGGTGTGCAACCGGAAAAATGTGTGCCGTTGTCCGATCATCAGTCTTTGAATCATGTGGATGTCAGCGCATTGTTAAGTGCCGGGCAAACACTGGTTATGACTGAAAAAGATGCGGTGAAATGCCGGGGCTTTGCAGAAGAAAATTGGTGGTATTTGCCCGTTGACGCACAGTTTTCGGGCGCTGAGCCAGAGAAACTGCTCGCGCAACTTTCCTCGCTGGCTTCTGGCAACTAATTCGCAGCAGCAGCGTTCAATTGATGGAGCCATGAATGACGCTGCCGTATATCTCTCTTGCTGATGCGCGTAATCTTCATCTCGCTGCGCAAGGCCTGTTAAAAAAATCTCGTCGTCGCGCGTTGCCGCAAGATATTCTGGCAGCTATTTCCCGCATGTCCTTGCTGCAAATCGACACTATCAATATCGTTGCCCGCAGCCCTTATTTGGTGCTTTTTAGTCGTCTGGGTAATTATCCTCCGCAGTGGCTGGACGAGTCGCTGGCGCATGGCGAATTAATGGAATACTGGGCGCATGAAGCCTGCTTTATGCCGCGTAGTGATTTTCATCTCATTCGCCACCGGATGCTGGCGCCAGAAAAAATGGGCTGGAAATATCAAGACGCCTGGATGCGGGAACATGCGGAAGAAATTGAACAGTTACTTCAGTACATTCAGGATAACGGACCCGTACGTTCAGCCGATTTTGCTCATCCCCGCAAAGGGGCAAGCGGTTGGTGGGAGTGGAAGCCGCATAAACGCCATCTGGAAGGGCTGTTTACTGCTGGAAAGGTTATGGTGATTGAAAGGCGTAATTTCCAGCGCATATATGATTTAACCCATCGCGTCATGCCGCACTGGGATGATAAGTGTGACCTCGTTTCGCAAACAGAAGCAGAAATCACGATGCTGGATAACAGCGCGCGTAGCCTGGGAATATTTCGCGAACAGTGGCTGACAGATTACTATCGCCTTAAACGCCCGGCGCTGGCTGCCTGGCGTGATGTGCGTGCTGAACAGCGGAAAATTATCCCCGTAAATGTGGAGAGGTTAGGACAACTCTGGCTGCATACTGATTTGTTGCCTCTTCTCGAAACAGCTCTCGCGGGAAAACTCACCGCGACGCATTGCACTGTACTGTCACCCTTTGACCCTGTCGTCTGGGATCGTAAACGTGCAGAGCAGCTTTTTGATTTTAGCTACCGGCTGGAATGCTACACGCCGGCACCGAAACGTCAGTATGGCTATTTCGTTCTGCCGTTACTGCATCGTGGACAATTAGTCGGGCGAATGGATGCCAAAATGCATCGCCAGACGGGCGTCCTTGAAGTTATCTCCCTTTGGTTACAGGATGGCATCAAACTGACTGCTTTTCTTCAAAAAGGATTGCGCCAGGCGATTACAGATTTTGCTGGTTGGCAGCAGGCAACGCGAGTGACATTAGGGCGCTGCCCACACGGTCTCTTTAGTGATTGCCGCACAGGCTGGGAAATAGCCCCCTGGGCATAAATGATTATGATAAGATTTATGCATTCATAACCCGATCCATCTGGAGGAACTATGGATCATCGTCTGCTCGAAATCGTTGCCTGCCCGGTTTGCAACGGCAAACTTTGGTATAACCAGGAAAAACAAGAACTGATTTGCAAACTGGATAACCTGGCTTTCCCGCTGCGCGATGGCATCCCAGTGCTGTTGGAAACGGAAGCCCGCGTACTGACTGCTGATGAGAGTAAATCATGAGTTTTGTGGTGATTATTCCTGCACGCTACGCTTCTACGCGTCTGCTAGGTAAACCGTTGGTCGATATTAACGGTAAGCCGATGATCGTTCATGTTCTTGAACGCGCCCGCGAGTCAGGAGCCGATCGCATCATTGTCGCAACCGATCATCAAGATGTTGCCCGCGCTGTTGAAGCTGCTGGGGGGGAAGTGTGCATGACGCGCGCCGATCATCAGTCAGGCACCGAACGCCTGGCGGAAGTTGTCGAAAAATGCGCGTTCAGCGACGACACGGTGATTGTTAATGTGCAGGGCGATGAGCCAATGATCCCTGCGACAATCATTCGTCAGGTTGCTGATAATCTCGCCCAGCGTGAAGTAGGCATGGCAACCCTTGCTGTACCTATCCACAGTGCGGAAGAAGCCTTTAATCCAAATGCGGTTAAAGTGGTGCTTGACGCTGAAGGTTATGCGCTTTACTTCTCGCGTGCCACCATTCCGTGGGATCGTGACCGTTTTGCAAAAGGTCTGGAAACCGTTGGTGATAACTTCCTGCGTCACCTTGGTATTTATGGCTACCGTGCAGGTTTTATCCGTCGTTATGTCAACTGGCAGCCAAGTCCGTTAGAACACATCGAAATGTTAGAGCAGCTTCGCGTACTGTGGTATGGCGAAAAAATCCACGTTGCTGTTGCCCAGGAAGTTCCTGGTACAGGAGTGGATACCCCTGAAGATCTCGAGCGCGTTCGCGCTGAAATGCTCTAAGCTAATTTCACGACACTCCACCTGATTTTGGGGGAGTGTCGTACCGTTACGATTTTCCTCATTTTTCTTTTCAACAATTGATCTCATTCAGGTGACATCTTTTACATTGGCGCTCATTATGAAGGCAGTAGCTTTTATGAGGGTAATCTGAATGGAACAGCTGCGTGCCGAATTAAGCCATTTACTGGGCGAAAAACTCAGTCGTATTGAGTGCGTCAATGAAAAAGCAGATACGGCGTTGTGGGCTTTGTATGACAGCCAGGGAAACCCAATGCCGTTAATGGCGAGAAGCTTTAGTACGCCAGGACAAGCCCGCCAGTTGGCATGGAAAACCACCATGCTGGCACGCAGTGGGACTATTCGTATGCCAACCATCTATGGCGTGATGACACATGAAGAACATCCTGGCCCCGATGTCCTGTTACTGGAGCGGATGCGTGGTGTTTCTGTGGAAGCACCCGCGCGTACACCGGAACGTTGGGATCATCTGAAAGAGCAAATTGTTGAAGCTCTGCTGGCCTGGCACCGACAGGACAGTCGCGGTTGCGTCGGTGCAGTCGACAATACTCAGGAAAATTTCTGGCCCTCATGGTATCGGCAACATGTTGAAGTGCTATGGACCACGCTCAATCAGTTCCATAACACCGGATTAACGATGCAGGATAAGCGTATCCTGTTCCGCACCCGCGAATGTCTTCCGGCATTATTTGAAGGATTTAACGACAATTGTGTGCTGATCCATGGCAATTTCTGTTTGCGTAGCATGTTGAAAGATTCTCGTAGCGATCAGTTACTGGCGATGGTAGGGCCAGGCCTCATGCTTTGGGCGCCACGTGAGTATGAGTTGTTCCGGTTGATGGATAACACTCTGGCAGAAGATTTACTCTGGAGTTACCTGCAACGTGCGCCAGTGGCGGAGTCGTTCATCTGGCGGCGTTGGCTGTATGTGTTATGGGATGAAGTTGCGCAACTGGTCAATACCGGACGGTTTAGCCGGCGCAACTTCGATCTGGCATCAAAATCACTCCTTCCCTGGCTCGCCTGACGAACCTTTCAGCCACTGCCAGATGCGACCAAGCGTTTCATAGCCGACTCGGTCGCTATGCATCAACCAGACCGGAGAGGGAATTGCCCGTTCCCACGGATTAAGCGGTGAGTCGATTGCCAGCTGATTCGCCGGGGCTGGCAGCGGATTCAGACCTTCCTGTTGGAAAAAGATCATCGCGCGTGGCAAATGAGACGCAGATGTCACCAGCAGGAAAGGGGCGTCACCAATTGCCTGTTTCACTGCGGCTGCTTCTTCTTCGGTATCTTTTGGCAAATCCAGCGTAATAATTTGTTCGCGCGGTACGCCCAGCGATTGCGCTACTCTGGCACCCACTTCGGCTGTACTCACCGTATTGGTTTTTGCCACGCCTCCCGTGAAGATCAGTTTTGATCCCGGATTCTCGCGCCATAAACGAATACCTTCATTCAGGCGCGGCAAACTATTATTGATTAAATTTGAACTTGGTGCCCACTGCGGGTTCCAGGTATAACCACCTCCTAGCACCACGATATAGTCCACTTTTTGTGCATTATTCCATGTCGGATAAGTACTTTCGATGGGACGCAGCAGGCGGTCGGCTACCGGTTGCAAACTTAATAACAAAAGCGCCAGCCATCCTGCGCTAATAAATATCTTTCCGGTTTTTTGAAAACGGCTAAACCACAGTAGCACCAGACCCACACCGATAATCAACAACATTAGCGGAAGTGGCAGTAGCATACCGCCAATCACTTTTTTCAGTGTAAAAAGCATTCTTTCTGGTTCCTTTTTTAACCATATAGCGAGGGATCGGCAGTGATATTACACCAGACGGGTTCATTCTCGCCGTGGCTGTGACAAAATAGCGCCTTTATCAGAAAACGTCTTAGCCAACCGGTGGAGAAAGCAATGCAGGATCGCAATTTTGATGACATTGCGGAAAAGTTTTCCCGTAACATTTACGGCACCACCAAAGGACAGCTTCGACAGGCTATTCTGTGGCAGGATCTTGATCGTGTACTGGTGGATATGGAGCCGCAAAAACTGTGCGTGCTGGATGCCGGTGGTGGAGAAGGACAGACTGCGATCAAAATGGCCGAACGTGGGCATCAGGTCATTTTATGCGATCTCTCCGCCCAGATGATCGACCGCGCAAAGCAGGCGGCAGAAGCTAAAGGTGTGAGCGATAACATGCAATTTATACATTGCGCCGCTCAGGACGTTGCTTCGCATTTGGAAACGCCCGTTGATCTGATATTGTTCCATGCGGTGCTCGAGTGGGTAGCTGACCCCCGCAGCGTATTGCAAACGTTGTGGTCAGTGTTGCGCCCAGGCGGCGTGTTGTCATTAATGTTCTACAATGCGCACGGCTTGCTGATGCATAACATGGTCGCAGGAAATTTTGATTACGTGCAGGCGGGAATGCCGAAAAAGAAAAAACGGACGCTTTCGCCAGACTATCCACGTGACCCGGCGCAGGTATATCAGTGGCTGGAAGAAGCTGGCTGGCAAATTATGGGTAAAACCGGTGTTCGCGTGTTTCATGATTATCTGCGTGAAAAGCACCAGCAGCGCGACTGCTACGAAGCATTACTTGAATTAGAAATGCGTTATTGCCGCCAGGAACCGTATATCAGCCTGGGGCGTTATATTCATGTCACCGCGCGCAAACCGCAGAGCAAGGATAAAGTATGAGTGAATTTTCCCAGACAGTCCCCGAACTGGTTGCCTGGGCCAGAAAAAATGACTTCTCCATCTCGCTGCCGGTAGACCGACTCTCTTTTCTGCTGGCGGTTGCCACGCTGAATGGCGAGCGTCTGGATGGTGAGATGAGTGAAGGCGAGCTGGTGGATGCATTCCGCCATGTGAGTGATGCGTTTGAGCAAACCAGCGAAACCATCGGCGTGCGCGCCAACAACGCGATCAACGACATGGTGCGTCAACGTCTGCTGAACCGCTTTACCAGTGAGCAGACGGAAGGGAACGCTATATATCGTCTGACGCCGCTCGGCATCGGCATTACTGACTACTATATCCGTCAGCGCGAGTTTTCTACGCTGCGTCTTTCTATGCAGTTGTCGATCGTTGCAGGCGAACTGAAGCGTGCGGCGGATGCGGCAGAAGAGGGCGGTGATGAGTTTCACTGGCACCGCAATGTCTATGCGCCGCTGAAATATTCGGTAGCAGAAATTTTCGACAGCATCGATCTGACGCAACGCCTGATGGATGAGCAGCAGCAGCAGGTGAAAGATGACATCGCTCAGTTGCTGAATAAAGACTGGCGGGCGGCGATCTCCAGCTGCGAATTGTTGCTTTCAGAAACCTCCGGTACGCTACGTGAATTGCAGGATACGCTGGAAGCGGCAGGTGACAAATTGCAGGCTAACCTGTTGCGCATCCAGGATGCGACCATGACGCATGACGATCTGCATTTTGTCGATAGTCTGGTGTTCGATCTGCAAAGTAAGCTCGATCGTATTATCAGCTGGGGACAGCAATCTATCGACTTGTGGATTGGCTACGATCGCCACGTACACAAATTTATCCGTACTGCTATCGATATGGATAAAAACCGCGTCTTTGCCCAGCGTTTACGTCAGTCGGTACAAACCTATTTTGATGAGCCGTGGGCGCTGACTTACGCGAATGCCGATCGTCTGCTGGATATGCGTGACGAAGAGATGGCACTGCGCGACGAAGAAGTGACCGGGGAGCTTCCGCCAGATTTAGAGTACGAAGAGTTCAACGAGATCCGCGAACAACTGGCGGCGATCATCGAAGAACAGCTCGCCGTGTACAAAACCAGACAAGTACCGCTGGATCTTGGTCTGGTGGTACGCGAATATCTGGCGCAGTATCCACGTGCGCGTCACTTTGACGTTGCGCGTATTGTTATTGATCAGGCGGTACGCCTCGGCGTAGCGCAAGCAGATTTCACCGGACTGCCTGCGAAATGGCAGCCGATTAATGATTACGGAGCCAAGGTACAGGCGCATGTCATCGACAAATATTGAACAAGTGATGCCGGTTAAGCTGGCGCAGGCGCTGGCGAATCCGTTATTTCCGGCGCTGGATAGCGCCCTGCGTTCAGGCCGTCATATTGGCCTCGACGAACTGGATAATCATGCATTCCTGATGGATTTTCAGGAATATCTGGAAGAGTTTTACGCACGTTATAACGTGGAGCTTATTCGCGCGCCGGAAGGTTTTTTCTATTTGCGCCCACGTTCTACCACTATTATCCCGCGCTCCGTATTGTCGGAACTGGACATGATGGTTGGGAAAATCCTCTGTTATCTCTATCTCAGCCCGGAACGGCTGGCGAACGAGGGGATTTTTACTCAGCAGGAATTGTATGATGAACTGCTCACCCTGGCCGATGAAGCGAAACTGCTGAAACTGGTAAACAATCGTTCTACCGGTTCGGACGTGGATCGCCAGAAGTTGCAGGAAAAAGTACGTTCTTCGCTCAACCGTCTGCGCCGCTTAGGCATGGTGTGGTTTATGGGGCACGACAGCAGCAAGTTCCGCATTACTGAATCGGTGTTCCGTTTCGGTGCGGATGTCCGTGCGGGCGACGATCCGCGCGAAGCCCAGCGTCGCCTGATTCGCGATGGTGAAGCTATGTCGCTGGAAAACCACCTGCAACTCAACGACGAAACTGAAGAGAATCAGCCAGATAGCGGAGAGGAAGAATAATGATTGAACGCGGTAAATTTCGCTCACTGACGCTGATTAACTGGAACGGCTTTTTTGCCCGTACCTTTGACCTTGATGAGCTGGTCACGACGCTTTCCGGCGGTAACGGTGCGGGTAAATCCACCACTATGGCGGCGTTCGTTACGGCGCTTATCCCCGACCTGACCTTGTTGCATTTCCGTAACACCACGGAAGCCGGGGCTACCAGCGGTTCGCGAGATAAAGGCCTGCACGGTAAGCTAAAAGCGGGGGTCTGTTATTCGATGCTTGACACCATCAACTCGCGCCACCAGCGCGTGGTGGTTGGTGTGCGTCTACAACAGGTTGCCGGGCGCGATCGTAAAGTTGATATCAAACCGTTTGCCATTCAGGGCTTGCCGATGTCGGTGCAGCCGACGCAACTGGTGACCGAAACCCTGAACGAACGTCAGGCGCGCGTGCTGCCGCTTAACGAGCTGAAAGACAAGCTCGAGGCGATGGAAGGCGTGCAGTTTAAGCAGTTCAACTCCATCACCGATTACCATTCGCTGATGTTCGATCTGGGCATCATCGCGCGTCGTCTGCGTTCTGCTTCTGATCGTAGTAAATTCTATCGTCTGATCGAAGCCTCGCTGTACGGCGGTATTTCCAGCGCCATTACCCGTTCCCTGCGCGACTACCTGCTGCCAGAAAACAGCGGTGTGCGTAAAGCGTTCCAGGACATGGAAGCGGCGCTGCGTGAAAACCGCATGACGTTGGAAGCGATTCGTGTCACCCAGTCTGACCGTGACTTGTTCAAGCATCTGATTAGCGAAGCTACCAACTATGTGGCGGCGGACTACATGCGTCACGCCAACGAGCGCCGTGTCCATCTCGACAAAGCTCTGGAGTTTCGTCGTGAGCTACATACTTCGCGTCAGCAACTGGCGGCGGAGCAGTACAAACACGTCGATATGGCGCGTGAGCTGGCAGAGCACAACGGTGCTGAAGGCGATCTGGAAGCGGATTATCAGGCGGCCAGCGATCACCTGAACCTGGTGCAGACTGCACTGCGTCAGCAGGAAAAGATCGAACGTTACGAAGCGGATCTCGATGAGCTGCAGATCCGTCTGGAAGAGCAAAACGAAGTGGTGGCAGAAGCCATCGAGCGCCAGGAAGAGAACGAAGCGCGTGCGGAAGCCGCTGAACTGGAAGTGGATGAGCTGAAAAGCCAGCTTGCTGACTACCAGCAGGCGCTGGACGTCCAGCAAACGCGCGCGATCCAGTACAACCAGGCGATTGCTGCGCTTAATCGTGCCAAAGAATTGTGTCATCTGCCGGACTTAACCGCCGACAGCGCCGCCGAATGGCTGGAAACCTTCCAGGCGAAAGAGCTGGAAGCGACCGAAACAATGCTCTCTCTTGAGCAGAAAATGAGTATGGCGCAAACTGCGCACAGCCAGTTTGAGCAGGCTTATCAATTGGTAGTAGCAATCAACGGTCCGCTGGCGCGTAACGAAGCGTGGGAGGTCGCCCGCGAATTGCTGCGCGAAGGGGTCGATCAGCGCCACCTGGCAGAACAGGTTCAGCCGCTACGGATGCGCTTAAGCGAACTGGAACAGCGTCTGCGCGAGCAGCAAGAAGCCGAACGACTGCTGGCAGAATTCTGCAAACGTCAGGGCAAGAATTTCGATATCGACGAACTGGAAGCCCTGCATCAGGAACTGGAAGCGCGCATTACCTCTCTTTCTGACAGCGTGTCTAACGCCCGTGAAGAGCGCATGGCGCTGCGTCAGGAACAGGAACAACTGCAATCACGCATTCAGAGTCTGATGCAGCGTGCGCCGGTTTGGCTGGCGGCGCAAAACAGCCTCAATCAGTTGAGCGAGCAGTGCGGTGAAGAGTTCACTTCCAGTCAGGACGTCACTGAATACATGCAACAGTTGCTGGAGCGTGAGCGCGAAGCGATTGTTGAACGTGACGAAGTGGGCGCGCGTAAAAACGCCGTTGACGAAGAGATTGAGCGTTTAAGTCAGCCGGGCGGCTCTGAAGATCAGCGCCTGAATGCGCTGGCAGAACGTTTTGGCGGCGTGCTGCTGTCAGAAATTTATGACGACGTTAGCCTTGAAGATGCGCCGTACTTCTCTGCGCTATATGGCCCGTCTCGGCACGCGATCGTCGTGCCGGATCTGTCGCAGATTGCCGAACAACTGGAAGGTTTAACCGATTGCCCGGAAGATCTCTATCTGATCGAAGGTGATCCGCAGTCATTCGATGATAGCGTGTTCAGCGTTGATGAGCTGGAAAAAGCGGTGGTGGTGAAAATTGCCGACCGTCAGTGGCGTTACTCACGCTTCCCGGAAGTTCCGCTGTTTGGTCGTGCGGCGCGCGAAAGCCGTATTGAAAGCCTTCATGCCGAGCGTGAAGTGCTCTCTGAACGTTTTGCTACGCTCTCCTTTGATGTACAAAAAACCCAGCGCCTGCATCAGGCATTTAGCCGTTTTATCGGCAGCCATCTGGCGGTGGCGTTTGAGTCCGATCCGGAAGCCGAAATCCGCCAACTCAACAGCCGTCGCGTCGAGCTGGAGCGTGCGTTGAGTAATCATGAAAATGATAACCAGCAGCAGCGTATTCAGTTTGAGCAGGCGAAAGAGGGCGTTACGGCGCTAAACCGCATTCTGCCGCGTCTCAACCTGTTGGCTGATGACAGCCTGGCGGATCGCGTCGATGAAATCCGCGAACGTCTGGATGAAGCACAGGAAGCCGCGCGTTTTGTTCAGCAGTTCGGTAATCAACTTGCAAAACTGGAGCCGATGGTTTCGGTGTTGCAGAGCGACCCGGAACAGTTCGAACAGTTAAAAGAAGATTACGCGTACTCCCAGCAAATGCAGCGAGATGCCCGTCAGCAGGCATTTGCCCTGACTGAAGTGGTGCAGCGTCGTGCGCACTTTAGCTACTCCGACTCGGCAGAAATGCTCAGCGGTAACAGCGATCTCAACGAAAAACTGCGTGAGCGTCTGGAGCAGGCGGAAGCGGAACGTACCTGCGCTCGTGAAGCGTTGCGTGGTCACGCAGCGCAGTTGAGCCAGTACAACCAGGTACTGGCCTCGCTGAAAAGTTCTTACGACACCAAAAAAGAGCTGCTTAACGATCTGCAACGCGAATTGCAGGATATCGGTGTGCGTGCCGATAGCGGGGCAGAAGAACGGGCGCGTATTCGCCGTGACGAATTACATGCGCAACTGAGCAATAACCGTTCACGTCGCAACCAACTGGAAAAAGCACTTACCTTCTGCGAAGCGGAGATGGACAACCTGACCCGCAAACTGCGCAAGCTGGAACGTGATTACTTTGAGATGCGCGAGCAGGTGGTGACCGCCAAAGCGGGCTGGTGTGCAGTCATGCGCATGGTGAAAGATAATGGCGTTGAGCGCCGCTTACATCGTCGCGAGCTGGCTTATCTCTCCGCTGATGATTTGCGTTCCATGTCGGATAAGGCGTTAGGTACGCTGCGTCTGGCGGTAGCGGATAACGAACATCTACGCGACGTGCTGCGTATGTCGGAAGATCCAAAACGTCCGGAACGTAAAATTCAGTTCTTCGTAGCGGTTTACCAGCATCTGCGCGAACGTATTCGTCAGGATATTATTCGTACCGATGATCCGGTGGAAGCTATCGAGCAGATGGAAATCGAACTTAGCCGTCTGACTGAAGAGTTAACTTCCCGCGAACAGAAACTGGCGATCAGTTCCCGCAGCGTGGCGAACATTATTCGCAAAACCATTCAGCGCGAACAGAACCGTATCCGTATGCTCAACCAGGGATTGCAGAACGTGTCGTTCGGTCAGGTGAACAGCGTGCGTCTGAACGTGAACGTGCGTGAAACTCACGCCATGCTGCTGGATGTCCTTTCTGAACAGCATGAACAACATCAGGATCTGTTTAACAGCAACCGTCTGACCTTCTCGGAAGCTCTGGCGAAACTGTATCAGCGCCTTAACCCGCAGATTGATATGGGCCAGCGCACACCGCAGACCATTGGTGAAGAACTGCTGGATTACCGCAACTACCTGGAGATGGAAGTTGAGGTTAACCGTGGTTCCGATGGCTGGCTGCGTGCGGAATCGGGCGCACTATCTACCGGTGAAGCAATTGGTACAGGTATGTCGATTCTGGTTATGGTGGTACAGAGCTGGGAAGATGAATCACGCCGCCTGCGCGGTAAAGACATTTCTCCTTGCCGCCTGTTGTTCCTCGATGAAGCAGCGCGACTGGATGCTCGTTCTATCGCCACGCTGTTTGAATTGTGTGAGCGTTTGCAAATGCAGCTCATCATCGCGGCGCCAGAAAATATTAGCCCGGAGAAAGGCACCACCTACAAACTGGTGCGTAAGGTATTCCAGAATACCGAGCACGTACATGTGGTTGGTTTACGTGGCTTTGCGCCGCAGCTTCCTGAAACGCTTCCTGGAGCTGACGAAGCGTCTTCCCAGGCAAGTTAAGATTAAGGCGGCAGCGATGTCGCCTTTTTTCCGAAAACTCCGTTTCTGCACTAAAAAAATGCCGCATTACGGCGCGCTTTTCTTTAAACTTCTTTACATTAGGTTGTGTAAAAACGTATCGGTGTTTATATACTGAAGGTAAGCCTGATAAGTAACAGGCTTGCTCGTCATACTTTCGTGAGTATTGGCGTTGTACAGGCAAGTAGAGAAAAGCAGCCTGGCTATTCAAAGTATGATAAAAACAGGGGGCAAGGGATGTTGCTAAACATGATGTGTGGTCGTCGGCTTTCGGCAATGAGTTTGTGTCTGGCCGTAACATTCGCTCCACTGTTCAATGCGCAGGCCGATGAGCCTGAAGTAATCCCTGGCGACAGCCCGGTGGCTGTTAGCGAACAGGGAGATGCACTGCCGCAAGCGCAAGCTACGGCAATTATGGCGGGACTTCAGCCGCTACCAGAGGGTGCGGCGGAAAACGCTCGCACACAAATCGAATCTCAATTACCCGCAGGTTATAAGCCGGTTTATCTTAACCAACTTCAACTGCTGTATGCTGCACGTGATATGCAGCCGATGTGGGAAAACCGTGATGCGGTAAAAGCCTTCCAGCAGCAACTAGCAGAAGTGGCGATTGCCGGTTTTCAGCCGCAGTTTAATAAATGGGTAGAGTTACTGACTGATCCTGGCGTTAACGGTCTGGCACGCGACGTAGTGTTGTCGGATGCAATGCTGGGCTATCTCCATTTCGTTGCTAACATTCCGGTCAAAGGTACGCGCTGGTTGTACAGCAGTAAACCTTATGTGCTCTCTACACCACCGCTCTCGGTCATTAACCAATGGCAGGTGGCGCTAAATAATGGTCAGTTGCCAACGTTTATTGCAGGACTGGCTCCGCAGCATCCGCAATATGCCGCGATGCATGAATCTTTATTGACCTTACTCAGCGATACTAAACCGTGGCCACAACTGACCGGTAAAGCAACGCTGCGTCCTGGCCAGTGGAGTAATGATGTACCAGCACTGCGCGAGATTTTGCAGCGAACGGGAATGCTCGAAGGCGGACCGAAAATTGCGCTCCCTGGCGATGAAACACCCGCTGATGCAGTCGTGAGTCCGTCCGCCGTTGCCGTCGAAACAGCGGAAACTAAGCCGATGGACAGGCAAACTACGGCTCGCAGTAAACCGGCACCAGCCGTACGCGCCGCCTACGATAATGAGCTGGTGGAAGCCGTTAAACGTTTTCAGGCATGGCAAGGATTGGGGGCAGATGGCGCTATTGGCCCGGCAACGCGGGACTGGTTAAATGTAACGCCAGCTCAGCGTGCAGGTGTGCTGGCACTCAACATCCAGCGTTTACGCTTGCTGCCTGCGGAGCTTTCTACTGGCATCATGGTCAATATACCCGCCTATTCTTTGGTCTATTACCAGAACGGTAATCAGGTGCTGGACTCGCGGGTAATTGTCGGTCGTCCTGACCGCAAAACACCGATGATGAGCAGTGCTTTAAACAATGTGGTGGTGAATCCGCCGTGGAACGTACCGCCGACGCTGGCTCGCAAAGATATTTTGCCAAAAGTGCGTAACGATCCGGGTTATCTGGAAAGTCATGGCTATACGGTGATGCGCGGCTGGAACAGCAAAGAAGCGATTGATCCGTGGCAGGTTGACTGGTCAACGATTACTGCGTCGAATTTACCGTTCCGCTTCCAGCAAGCTCCTGGCCCACGAAATTCGCTAGGACGGTATAAATTTAATATGCCGAGTTCAGACGCTATCTACTTGCATGACACGCCTAATCACAATCTGTTCAAGCGTGATACACGCGCGTTAAGCTCAGGGTGTGTGCGGGTGAATAAGGCATCTGATCTGGCAAATATGCTATTGCAGGATGCAGGCTGGAATGACAAGCGTATTTCCGACGCCCTGAAGCAGGGAGATACCCGTTACGTCAATATCCGTCAGTCGATTCCGGTTAATCTCTACTACCTGACCGCGTTTGTCGGTGCAGACGGTCGTACTCAATATCGTACAGATATTTACAATTATGATCTGCCTGCGCGATCCAGCTCGCAAATTGTATCGAAAGCGGAACAATTAATCAGATAAATGAAGTAGTTCGGGTAAATCAGTTGTCGTAATAATTGGCATGATTGGGGGTTATTCTCGGTAGCCCCCATTACTGCTGGGATTGAGTCATCTTGACGTTAGCTTTATGGGCGGTTAAGGTGCCTCTTGTGCGCCAGAAGTGCATATAAACGATAACATTGACCTGTAGACTTGATTATCATGGACAAATTCGACGCTAATCGCCGTAAACTGCTGGCGCTTGGTGGCGTTGCACTTGGTGCCGCCATCTTGCCGACCCCTGCGTTTGCGACACTCTCTACCCCACGTCCGCGTATTTTGACACTCAACAATCTCCATACCGGAGAGTCAATTAAAGCGGAGTTTTTCGATGGCAGAGGCTATATTCAGGAAGAATTGGCAAAACTAAACCATTTTTTCCGCGATTTCCGCGCGAACAAAATAAAGTCCATCGACCCAGGATTATTCGACCAGTTGTATCGCCTGCAAGGGCTGTTAGGCACCCGCAAACCGGTGCAACTCATTTCCGGTTATCGCTCTATTGATACCAACAATGAACTACGCGCGCACAGCCGTGGGGTAGCGAAGAAAAGCTATCACACCAAAGGCCAGGCGATGGATTTCCATATTGAAGGTGTCGCGTTAAGCAATATTCGCAAAGCCGCGTTATCTATGCGTGCAGGTGGTGTAGGATATTACCCACGTAGTAACTTTGTGCATATTGATACCGGGCCAGCACGGCACTGGTAACAATCGCTTAACGAAACAGGGGCAGTATGAATTATCGTATTATTCCGGTCACTGCATTCTCCCAGAATTGCTCATTGATCTGGTGTGAACAAACTCGCCTGGCTGCACTGGTTGATCCTGGCGGCGATGCAGAAAAAATCAAACAGGAAGTTGATGCCAGCGGCCTGACGCTAATGCAGATCCTGCTTACGCATGGTCACCTGGATCATGTTGGCGCGGCGGCGGAACTGGCGCGACATTACGGCGTGCCGGTTCTTGGTCCGGAAAAGGAAGATGAGTTCTGGCTGCAAGACTTGCCTGCGCAAAGCCGTATGTTTGGCCTGGATGAGTGTCAGCCACTAACACCGGATCGTTGGCTGAACGAAGGCGACACTATCAGCATAGGGAATGTGACTTTACAGGTGTTACATTGCCCTGGGCATACGCCGGGTCATGTGGTCTTCTTTGATAATCAGTCAAAACTGCTCATTTCTGGCGACGTTATTTTCAAAGGTGGAGTGGGGCGCAGTGACTTCCCGCGTGGCGATCACAATCAACTGATTTCTTCAATCAAAGATAAATTGCTGCCACTGGGGGATGACGTGACATTTATTCCGGGTCACGGACCATTATCCACTCTTGGTTATGAGCGCCTGCATAATCCCTTCCTGCAAGATGAAATGCCCGTCTGGTAAAGGCGTATAAAAAAGCCCGCTTTCAATGCGGGCCTGGATTTCTGGCAAAGTGCGCTTTGTTTATGCCGGATGCGGCGCGAGCGCCTTATCCGGCCTACAAAATCGTGCAAATTCAAAATATTGCAGGGGACGCGTAGGCCTGATAAGCGTAGCGCATCAGGCAATGCTGCGTTTGTCATCAGCCTCAGCCCGCTTTCAGCGGGCTTCATTGGTTTTAACGCTTACAGCACAGCCACAATCGCTTCGCACAGCGGAGCCATGTTGTCTGGCGTCATCCCGGCTACGTTCACACGACCGGAAGCCACCGCATACACGCCAAACTCTTCACGCAGACGCAGTACCTGTTCTTTAGTCAGACCGCTAAAGGAGAACATGCCATTCTGTTTGATGATAAAGCTGAAGTCGCGGTTTGCACCTTTCTCCTGCAGCGTATTAACGAACAACTGACGCATACGCTGAATGCGCTGGCGCATATCGGTCAGCTCTTGTTCCCAAATAGCACGCAACGCATCATTGCTCAGGATAGTGGCAACAACCGAAGCTCCGTGCGCTGGCGGGTTAGAATAGTTCGCACGAATCGCTGCCTTCATCTGGCTGAACGCGCGATCAACGGTTTCACTGTCAGCAGCAACCAGCGTACATGCGCCTACACGCTCGTTGTACAGACCAAAGTTTTTAGAGTAGGAACTGGCGACGATAAGTTCTTTATGCAGACCAGCGAAAACGCGCAGACCTTCAGCATCTTCTTCCAGGCCGCGAGCAAAACCCTGGTAAGCGAAGTCAAACAGCGGTAACCAGCCTTTCTCAACGGAAAGCTGCGCCAGCGTTTGCCATTGCTCCAGTGTAGGATCGATACCGGTTGGGTTATGACAGCAGCCGTGGAACAGTACTACATCGCCAGCCTGAGCTTCGTTCAGACTGTTAATCAGGGCGTCGAAGTCCAGAGTATGTTTTTCTGCGTCGTAATAAGCGTATTCACGTACTTCCAGACCAGCAGAGTTGAATACGCTCTTATGATTTGGCCAGCTTGGGTTACTTACCCACACACGCTTAACACTGGTATTTTTCGCCAGGAAATCGGCAGCCACGCGTAACGCACCAGTACCACCTGGGGTCTGAGCTGTGCGGGCGCGTTTGTCGTTGATCAGGGCGCTACCTTTACCAAACAGTAATTCCTGGGTGCAACGACCAAATTCAGGGATACCGTCAATGCCGAGGTAGTTTTTGGTGGTTTCATTTTCGAGCAGATACTGTTCAGCCTTTTTAACGCTGGTCAGTACCGGGGTTTTGCCCGTCTCATCTTTATAGACACCAATCCCGAGGTTAATTTTGCCGGGACGTTCATCGGCACGAAACAGATCGGCCAGACCCAGAATCGGGTCGGCAGGAGCGGCGGTAATGTTCTCAAACATGACGAGGTTCCATTATGGTTACAGAAGGGAAGTCCGCTATCAGGGTAACGGGAGATTTACAAAATTCCAACTATTACTGATGAAAACGCCGGCTGTTTTTGCAAGACGTGAGATTGCTCTGGAAGGCATAAAAAAAACAGGACCAAAGTCCTGTTTTTTCGGCATTTAACAAAGAGGTCTGCTATTAGAACTGGTAAACGATACCCACAGCAACGGTGTCGTCAGAACCTACGCCCAGTTTGTTGTCAGAATCGATCTGGTTGATGATGTAGTCAACGTAGGTGGACATGTTTTTGTTGAAGTAGTAGGTTGCGCCCACTTCAAAGTAGTTCACCAGATCAACATCACCGATACCTTCTACGTCTTTCGCTTTAGATTTGGTGTAAGCGATGGACGGACGCAGACCGAAATCGAACTGATATTGCGCAACTAACAGAACGTCTTGCGTTTTGTTGGCAAAGCCGCCAGTGATCGGCGTAGCGTTACGGGTTTCACCGTAGTTTGCTGCCAGGTAGATGTTGTTTGCATCATACTTCAGGCCAGTAGCCCACTGTTCAGCTTTTTTACCCTGGCCGAGAGGCTGAGCTTCCTGCAGGTTGGTACGGTCAGCGGCACCATAAGCACCAACGATACCAAAGCCTTCGAATTCGTAGCTGATGGAGCCGCCAACACCGTCGCCGTTAGAACGACGTGCGGTGTCACGTTCGTTTTTACCCAGGTACTGAACAGCGAAATTCAGGCCGTCAACCAGACCAAAGAAGTTGGAGTTACGGTAAGTTGCAACGCCGCCAACACGGCCAACGAAGAAGTCATCGCTGTATGCAGTGTCACCACCAAATTCTGGCAACATATCGGTGTAACCCAGTGCGTCATAAACAACACCATAGTTACGACCGTAATCGATTGAGCCAGCATCAGCAAATTTCAGACCAGCGAACGCCAGACGGGTTTTGTTGCCATTTTGGGCATCAGAACCCTCAGAGTTGTTACCCTGGAAGTTGTATTCCCACTGACCGTAACCGGTCAGATCGGAATTGATTTGAGTTTCCCCTTTAAAACCAAGACGGGCATAGGTCATATCGCCATTGCCACCGTAACTGTTTTCACCGTTACCCTTGGAAAAATAGTGCAGACCGACAGCTTTACCGTACAGATCTACTTTGTTGCCATCTTTGTTATAGATTTCTGCAGCGTTTGCAGTACCTGCTACTAACAGAGCAGGGACGATCACTGCCAGAATGTTGCGCTTCATCATTATTTATTACCCTCATGGTTTTTTTTATGACACCTGCCACTGCCGTCAATAAGTTTCGTCAATAAATATTTACGGAGCTATTGATGAAAGTTTGGTGTCTTTATGTATCTGCAGGCATCTTTCCATTCAAACTAACGTTTCGCTACCGTGAAAGTGCTACAAAGATAAAGATATAGTTACAAAAAGAAAAAATATGTAACTAAAGGTAAATTTTAAGGAACTTTGTGAACGCCGTCATATTTCCATTGGACTTTAATGATGTTTGCAGTGAGTTTGATCTATTTATATGATTTCCTTATATTAAATTTAGCTAAACGGAAATTTTCGCTCTGATGATTTCTCTCGGTGGCTTCGCTAAAACACACGTTCAGACATCCAGAAAGCCAATAGGAGTTATGGAAATTGTGCTATTGGCTAAGAAATAACTAATCCGCAATAAGAATGCGGATTATTTTTTGTTCATAAATGTTACGTGGAAATATTCCGTAACAGGAAGGTTGTTGTGACAGGGTTGCAAATAGATTGATTGACTTAACAAACAGATAACTTGACAGAAGGGAATAGAAAAGAGCCAGCGGGCGCTGGCTCTCGGAAAAACTAAATTAGAAGCTGGCGTTACGCGGGGTACGCGGGAACGGAATCACGTCACGCACGTTTTGCACACCAGTCACGTAGGCGATCAGGCGTTCAAAACCAAGACCGAAACCGGAATGCGGAACAGTACCGTAGCGACGCAGATCGCGATACCACCAGTAATCTTCTTTGTTCAGACCCATCTCCAGCATACGTTCGTCCAGCACGTCCAGACGCTCTTCACGCTGGGAACCACCAATGATTTCACCGATGCCCGGTGCCAGTACGTCCATTGCTGCAACGGTTTTACCGTCTTCGTTAAGGCGCATGTAGAACGCTTTAATGTCTTTCGGATAGTTTTTCACCACGACCGGCGCTTTAAAGTGTTCTTCTGCCAGGTAACGTTCATGCTCGGAAGAGAGATCCACGCCCCAGTAAACCGGGTTTTCAAATTTCTTACCGCAATTTTCAAGGATGGTTACCGCGTCGGTGTAATCAACCTGCGCAAAGTCGGCTTCAATGAAGCGTTCCAGACGGCTGACAACATCTTTATCTACGCGTTCAGCGAAGAATTTCATGTCGTCAGCACGTTCTTCGAGAACCGCTTTGAAGACATATTTCAGCATGGCTTCAGCCAGACCGGCGATATCGTTCAGGTTAGCAAACGCCACTTCCGGCTCCAGCATCCAGAATTCCGCCAGGTGACGGCTGGTGTTGGAGTTTTCTGCACGGAAAGTCGGGCCAAAGGTATAAATTTTGGACAATGCGCAAGCGTAGGTTTCGCCGTTCAACTGACCAGATACGGTCAGGAAAGACTCTTTACCGAAGAAGTCTTTGTCGAAATCGACTTTGCCCTGATCGTTACGCGGCAGGTTTTCCAGATCCAGCGTTGAAACGCGGAACATTTCGCCAGCGCCTTCGGTATCAGATGCGGTAATCAGTGGTGTTGAGACCCAGAAGAATCCCTGCTCGTTAAAGAAGCGATGCAGCGCCTGTGCCAGCGTGTGGCGAACGCGCGCAACGGCACCAATCAGGTTGGTGCGTGGGCGCAGGTGAGCGACTTCACGCAGATACTCAATGCTGTGGCGTTTTGCTGCCATCGGGTAAGTGTCTGGATCCTCAACCCAGCCGGCAACTTCAACGTTGCTGGCCTGAATTTCAAATTGTTGCCCCTGGCCCGGCGACGCCACGACTTTACCCGTCACAATGACCGAGCAACCGGTGGTCAGACGCAGGACGTCTTCATTGTAATTGGGCAGAGAATTATTGATGACAGCCTGTACAGGATCAAAGCAGGAACCGTCATAAACGGCGAGGAAGGAGATGCCAGCTTTTGAATCTCGGCGGGTACGCACCCATCCGCGCACGGTGACTTCGCTGTCAACGGCTACGCGGCCCTGGAGTACGTCGGCTACAGGCACAACGCTCATAATATTCTCTCTGTTAATAGTCGGAAAAAATAAACACTTGTCCACCCGTCAATGGGGGGATACCTATGTTACCTGGCATCTGCAATCAGACAAGCAGAATTCGCAGATGGGACAAAAGATTTCGGAATAAAAGGCAAAAAAGGGAGCCGTTATGGCTCCCTGATGATATTAACTGGCTTTTTTAATATGCGGAAGGTCGAACGCTTTACGCAGCGCACGGACAAACGCTTTATCATGGCAGATAGTTTTGCCAGGACTGTCAGAAAGTTTCGCCACCGGTTTACCGTTACACTCCACCAGCTTAATCACAATATTCAGTGGTTTGACCTGGGGTATATCGCAGGTCAGGCGTGTACCGATACCAAAGCTTAATTGCACACGGGAAGAGAAGTGGCGATAAAGCTCGACCGCTTTGCGTAAATCCAGATTGTCAGAGAAAACCAGCGTTTTGCTCTGCGGATCAATTCCCAGCTTCTCATAATGTGCAATAGCTTTTTCGCCCCATTCAACCGGGTCGCCGGAATCATGGCGAAGCCCCTGGTAACGACTGGCAAACTCCACGCCGAAATCACGCAGAAAGGCATCCATAGTAATGCAGTCGGTTAACGCAATGCCAAGTTGGTCAGGATATTCTTCCAGCCACGCAGCAAGTGCGGCGCGCTGACTATTGGCAAGATCCGGGCTGATTTGTTGATGCGCCTGGAACCATTCGTGTGCCTGCGTTCCCATAGGGGTGAGGGAAAGCCGACGCGCCAGATCGTAATTACTGGTGCCAACGAACCAGGGTTCCTGTTGCAAACGTTTAACGATGGTTTCTTGTACTTCGCGGGAAAAACGGCGGCGAGTGCCGAAATCCATCAGATGGAAGCGCGACATCTCGAGATCGGCGGTTAATGCCGAAAAGTCGACTAATTTGCTTTCCAGCGTATCGAGGGCTTGCGCAACGTCGGCCTGCGGTGAGCGATAGCGATGTACCAGTTCACTGATGACCGCCAGCAGAGGAACTTCCCAGAGGATGACTTCACGCCACGGGCCGGTTAAACGAATATCCAGCTTACCGTTATCGTTGGTGACGGTGACCTGTTCCGGGTTAAAGCGGAACTCGCGTAGCCAGTTGAGATAGTCGGCCTTAAAAAAAGGCAGGGCAGAGAGCCATTGATATTCATCATCCTGCAGGCGCAGGTGCTGCATCGCCTGAACCTGTTCACGAATAGCATCGGCATAAATACCCAGCAGATCGTCACCTCGGCAACGAAACTCCGCCGCGACATGCACATCATAATAGTGATGAAACACGGCTTGCTGCATATGCAACTTATAAGCATCTGTATCCAGCAACGAGTGCAGAACAGGAGAAGCGAATTGTGTCATAGGTGCGCAGTAGCGTCCTCGTACGGGAGCGTTTAGTACAATAAACATCTTCAGGAACTGCTGGAGTATACCTTGTTTCGCAATTTATTGAACCCCGATCACACCATATGCCACCTTTATGGTCGATGGTATTGCGCCCTGTATGTTATAAAAATGTAGCAATAAAAGCGTTTGTACCTGAAAAGATGAAGATTCTGCGTAGCGAGATTTATGCAACAGGAATAGACTGAACACCTGACTCTATAAAAGATGCTAAAGGTTATTTATGACTCAACAGCCACAAGCCAAATACCGTCACGACTATCGTGCGCCGGATTACCAGATTACTGATATTGACTTGACCTTTGACCTGAACGCGCAAAAGACGGTGGTTACCGCGATCAGCCAGGCTGTCCGTCATGGTGCATCAGATGCTCCGCTTCGTCTGGACGGCGAAGACCTTAAACTGGTCTCTATTCATATTAATGATGAGCCGTGGACAGCCTGGAAAAAAGAAGAGGGCGCACTGATCATCAATAATTTACCGGAACGTTTTACGCTCAAGATTGTTAATGAAATTAGCCCGGCCTCCAACACCGCGCTGGAAGGGCTTTATCAGTCAGGCGATGCGCTCTGCACCCAGTGTGAGGCTGAAGGTTTCCGCCATATTACGTACTATCTCGATCGCCCGGACGTGCTGGCGCGTTTTACCACCAAAATTGTTGCCGATAAAACTAAATACCCGTTCCTGCTTTCCAACGGTAACCGCGTTGCGCAAGGCGAACTGGAAAACGGACGTCACTGGGTACAGTGGCAGGATCCGTTCCCGAAACCGAGCTATCTGTTTGCGCTGGTAGCTGGTGACTTCGATGTACTTCGCGACACCTTCACTACCCGCTCCGGTCGCGAAGTGGCGCTGGAGCTGTATGTCGATCGCGGCAATCTTGATCGCGCGCCGTGGGCGATGACCTCGCTGAAAAATTCCATGAAGTGGGATGAAGAACGCTTTGGCCTGGAGTATGACCTCGACATCTATATGATCGTTGCAGTGGATTTCTTCAACATGGGCGCAATGGAGAATAAAGGTCTTAACATCTTTAACTCCAAATATGTGCTGGCGCGTACCGACACCGCAACCGATAAAGATTACCTCGATATTGAACGCGTTATCGGCCATGAATATTTCCATAACTGGACCGGTAACCGTGTGACCTGCCGCGACTGGTTCCAGCTCAGTTTGAAAGAAGGCTTGACCGTTTTCCGCGATCAGGAATTCAGCTCTGACCTTGGTTCCCGCGCGGTAAACCGTATCAATAATGTGCGCACCATGCGCGGATTGCAGTTTGCGGAAGATGCCAGCCCGATGGCTCACCCAATCCGTCCGGATATGGTCATTGAAATGAACAACTTCTACACTCTGACCGTTTACGAAAAGGGCGCAGAAGTGATTCGTATGATCCACACCTTGCTGGGCGAAGAAAACTTCCAGAAAGGGATGCAGCTCTATTTCGAGCGTCATGATGGTAGTGCTGCGACCTGCGACGATTTCGTTCAGGCGATGGAAGATGCGTCAAATGTCGATCTTTCCCATTTCCGTCGCTGGTACAGTCAGTCCGGTACGCCGATTGTGACCGTTAAAGACGACTACAATCCGGAAACCGAGCAGTACACTCTGACCATCAGCCAGCGCACACCAGCCACGCCGGATCAGGCAGAAAAACAGCCACTGCATATTCCGTTTGCTATTGAATTGTATGACAACGAAGGCAAAGTGATTCCGTTGCAGAAGGGTGGCCATCCGGTCAATCCGGTATTGAATGTCACCCAGGCGGAACAGACCTTTGTCTTCGATAACGTCTACTTCCAGCCTGTGCCTGCGCTGCTGTGCGAATTTTCTGCGCCGGTGAAACTGGAATATAAGTGGAGCGACCAGCAACTGACTTTCCTGATGCGCCATGCGCGTAATGATTTCTCTCGCTGGGATGCGGCACAAAGCCTGCTTGCAACCTACATCAAACTGAACGTTGCCCGTCATCAGCAAGGGCAGCCGCTATCTCTGCCGGTGCATGTTGCAGATGCTTTCCGTGCGGTATTGCTCGATGAGAAGATTGACCCGGCGCTGGCGGCAGAAATCCTGACGCTGCCTTCCGTCAATGAAATGGCAGAACTGTTCGATATCATCGACCCGATTGCCATTGCTGAAGTGCGTGAAGCTCTCACCCGTACTCTGGCGACTGAACTGGCGGATGAGTTGCTGGCTATTTATAACGCGAATTACCAGAGTGAGTACCGCGTTGAGCATGAAGATATTGCGAAACGCACTCTGCGTAATGCCTGCCTGCGTTTCCTCGCTTTTGGTGAAACGCATCTGGCTGACGTGCTGGTGAGCAAGCAGTTCCACGAGGCCAACAATATGACCGATGCGTTGGCGGCGCTCTCGGCGGCGGTTGCTGCGCAGTTACCATGTCGTGACGCGCTGATGCAGGAGTACGACGACAAGTGGCATCAGGACGGCCTGGTGATGGATAAATGGTTTATCCTGCAAGCCACCAGTCCGGCGGCGAATGTGCTGGAGACGGTGCGTAGCCTGTTGCAGCATCGCTCATTTACCATGAGCAACCCGAACCGTATTCGTTCGTTGATTGGTGCGTTTGCGGGCAGCAACCCGGCTGCGTTCCATGCCGAAGATGGCAGCGGTTATCAGTTCCTGGTGGAAATGCTCACCGACCTGAACAGCCGTAACCCGCAGGTGGCTTCGCGCCTGATTGAGCCGCTAATTCGCCTGAAACGTTACGATGCCAAACGTCAGGCAAAAATGCGTGCGGCGCTGGAACAGTTGAAAGGGCTGGAAAATCTCTCTGGCGATCTGTACGAGAAAATCACCAAAGCTCTGGCTTGATACAAACATGCCTGATGCGACGCTTGCAGCGTCTTATCAGGCCTACAAACCTGTTGAAATTGCTGGTTTTGTAGGCCGGATAAGGCGTTCACGCCGCATCCGGCAACCGTGCCCAACGGCCTGATGCGACGCTTGACGCGTCTTATCAGGCCTACAAGCCCGTTGAAACTGCTGGTTTTATGCGCCGCATCCGGCATATTAACCATGACGCCGAATCGGTTGTTCAGAATGCCCACGCTGCATTACCCGCTGCAACACTTCCGCTTCCAGCTCCGCTAATCGTACCGACCCTAACCGGCGCGGACGGGGTATATCCACCGTCAAATCCAGACCAATTTTTCCTTCTTCAATTAACAGCACCCGGTCAGCCATCGCCACCGCTTCGCTCACATCATGCGTTACCAGCAAGACGGTAAAACCGTGCTCCTGCCAAAGTGACACAATCAAATCCTGCATCTCCAGTCGCGTTAAGGCGTCCAGTGCCCCGAGCGGTTCATCAAGCAACAATAAACCCGGTCGATGAATCAACGCTCTTGCCAGTGCCACACGCTGTTTTTGCCCGCCAGAAAGTGCGGCAGGCCATTCCCCAGCCCGATTCTCCAATCCTACCGCAGCCAACGCCCGACGCGCGGCATCGCGCCACTGGCCTTTAAGGCCTAACCCGACGTTATCAATCACCGATTTCCACGGCAGTAAACGGGCATCCTGAAACATCATGCGTGTATCGTCCTGAATTTCGGCAAGTGGCGTTGTGCCCGCTAACACATCGCCTGCGGTTGGTGTTTCCAGCCCCGCCAACAGGCGCAGCAGAGTACTTTTACCACCGCCGCTGCGACCGACCACAGCCACAAACTGACCAGCCGGAATATGTAGATCAAGTTGATTCAGAACGATATTTTCTGCGTAATGTTTGCTTACCGCATTGAGCAATAGCGGTGTGCCCTGGTTCAATCGTGCAGTATTCATACCGTGGCCTCCTTCAGATGATAAGCCGGGTTCCAGCGTAGCCAGACGCGCTCTAACAATTGGGCGCTGACGTCAGCAAGTTTGCCGAGCAGGGCGTAAAGAATAATGGCGACTACCACCACGTCCGTTTGCAGAAACTCCCGCGCATTCATCGCCAGATAACCAATGCCGGAATTAGCAGAAATGGTTTCGGCAACAATCAGCGTCAGCCACATCAGACCTAACGCAAAGCGCACACCGACCATAATTGAGGGCAGGGCACCGGGCAGGATCACATGGATAAACAGCGGCACGCCGGATAAGCCATAGCTGTGCGCCATCTCTACCAGCCCGCGATCGATATTACGGATCCCGTGCCAGGTGTTGATATAAATGGGGAATAGCGTGCCAAGCGCCACCAGGAAAATCTTTGCGGACTCATCAATGCCAAACCACAAAATCACCAGTGGGATCAGCGCCAGATGCGGCACGTTGCGCAACATCTGAATTGAGGTATCCAGTAGTCGCTCACCCCAGCGCGACAGACCGCTAATCAGCCCCAGAATCAATCCCAGCGATCCGCCAATGGAAAAACCGATTAGCGCCCGCCAGGAGCTGATCGCCAGATGCTGCCATAATTCGCCGCTGGCTGAGAGCGTCCAGAACGCCGTCACCACCCCTTCCGGTGAGGGCAAAATACGCGTCGACAACCAGCCAACTGACGAGGCCAGTTGCCACACCGCCACGATGCCCACCGGTAAAAACCAGGGGGCAACGCGCAATAACCACTTTTTCACTGGCGTTGCCATCATCTTGTTCCTTAGCTTTGCGCGACTTTACGTGGGATAAACTCATTTGCCACTGCTTCGCCTTGCAGGTTCAGCGGCTGCGGTTGGGGAATCTGTGGGATGGCGACATCCAGATGTGGGAACAACAACTCGCCAACCCGATACGCTTCTTCCAGATGTGGATAGCCAGAAAGTACAAAACTGTCGATGCCAAGCGCGGCGTATTCGTTGATTCGCGCAGCGACTGTCAGCCCATCGCCCACCAGCGCCGTCCCGGCACCGCCGCGCACTAAGCCAACACCCGCCCATAAATTGGGGCTGATCTCCAGGTTGTCGCGCTTACCGTTATGCAGCGCCGCCATTCGTTGTTGACCTACGGAATCCGTCCGGGCAAACGCTTCTTGTGCTTTGGCAATCGTCTCATCGTCAAGATGGGAGATTAACCGTTCGGCGGCCTGCCAGGCTTCGTCGTTGGTTTCGCGGACAATTACATGCAGACGAATACCGAAACGGATTTTGCGCCCATGTGCGGCAGCTTTTGCCCGCACTTGTTCGATCTTCTCTTTTACCCGCTCCGGCGGCTCGCCCCAGGTAAGATAAAGATCAACCTGTTCGGCAGCCAGATCCTGAGCGACGTCGGACGATCCGCCAAAGTAAAGAGGAGGATACGGCTGTTGGATCGGTGGAAAGAGCAGTTTTGCTCCTCGCACATGAATATGTTTGCCGTTGAAATCGACGGTTTCCCCCTGCAATAACCGCCGCCAGACCTGAGTAAATTCCGCCGAGGCTTCGTAACGCTCGCTATGATCAAGAAACACGCCGTCGCCTGCCAGCTCTTGCGGATCGCTGCCTGTAACCAGGTTAAACAACGCGCGTCCATTAGAGAGGCGATCAAGCGTGGCAGCCTGGCGAGCGGCTACGGTAGGCGATGTCACACTTGGGCGTAGGGCGACGAGGAACTTAAGCCGTTGCGTCACCGGGATCATTGATGCCGCCACCAGCCACGCATCTTCGCAGGAACGGCCTGTTGGGATCAGCACACCGGTATAGCCCAGACGATCCGCCGCTTGCGCAATCTGTTGCAGATACCCATGATCAACCGGGCGAGACCCTTCTTCCGTTCCCAGATAATGACCGTCACCGTGCGTGGGTAAAAACCAGAATATATTCAGACTCATAATTGTTTTCCTTCCAGTTGAGTGGGTTGCCAGATGCGTTGACGGATATCGACTTTTTTCGGCACCAGACGATTTTCATAAAACAGGTCGGCAGTGTGTTGCTGTAAAGCAGCAACCTCGGCGTTCACGGGTTTGATGGTGGTGGGAGGACGATGATCCAGATACGAGGCAATCACCGGTGCCGGTAAGCCCATCGTTTTTGCCAGTAAAGAGATACTTTGCTCGCGCTGGCTGCGGGTTAACGCATCAGCTTCGCTAAAGGTTGTCAGTACGCCCTGAATAAATGCGCCGTTTTTTTCCGCATAGGGACGGGCTGCCAGATAAAACGATCCTGTTTGATTGAGATCGGTGCCATCTTTCAGCACCCGCACGCCGCCCTGTAATAACGCGGCAGAGTAGTAAGGATCCCAGATAGCCCAGGCGTCGACGTTACCCTGCTGGAATGCAGCGCGCGCATCGGCGGGCGTCAGATAGGTCGGCTGGATATCAGTGAATTTAAGCCCGGCCTGTTGCAGTGCGCGCAGTAAAAGGTTGTGCGAACTTGAACCTTTCTGAAACGCGACTTTGTGGCCCTTTAGTTCAGCCACAGTTTTGATCGGGCTGTTTTCGGGCACCAGAATCACTTCGGCTTTTGGTTTCGGCGGCTCGACACCGACGTAAACCAAATCAGCACCGGCGGCCTGAGCAAAGATTGGAGGAATGTCCCCCGTACTGCCCAGATCGATACTGCCGACGTTTAACGCCTCCAACATTTGCGGACCAGCGGGAAACTCAACCCACGAGATTTTGGTTTGCGGATAGCGTGTTTCCAGTAACTGGTGGCTTTTTGCCAGCACCATGCTGATGCTGCCTTTCTGATAACCTATCCGTAACGCTTCAGGAGAAGACTCCGCAGCAATCGCGAGCGTAGAGGCGCTGAATAATCCCACCAGCACCAGTTTAAAAATATTACGCATGGGCGTTACCTCGCAGAGAGAGAAGGTCAGGAACCTGGACATCACGGCGGTGCAACGCCTGCCAGAAGGTATCGAGCGCGGTATCAAGACGGGATTGCAGATTCGGCGTGAATTGCGGCTTATGTTGGAAATCAAGCACCTGTGAGTCATCGGCAAATACACCGTGTAGGATCTCCTGGGCTTTTAGTGCGCTTAAAACTGGTTTAAGTGCGTAATCAACCGCCAGCAGGTGAGCCACCGTGCCACCTGTCGCCAGCGGCAACACCACTTTTCCTTGCAGTGCGCGTTCTGGTAGCAGATCGAGAAGCGTTTTCAGTGCGCCGGAATAGGCGGCTTTGTAGACGGGCGTGGCGACAATCAGCCCATCAGCCTCTTGCAACTGATCGGTGAAGGTCTTGAGTGCCGGACTATCGAAACGGGCATAGAGCAAATCTTCCGGGGAGAAGTTTTGCAGATTCCAGTGATAAACCTCGACATCCAGGCCATTCAATTTTTCTCGCGCATATTCCAGCAAAGAACTGGAGCGAGAGGGAAAGCGAGGACTTCCTGCCAGGGTGATGACACGCATATTCTCTCCTTATAACCAATTGTTCTTGTTTTGTTAACATTGATAACAATTCGCTCAGTCTGTCGGAGGGAAAAGCAAATGCCAAATATAATTTTTGTGTATGTTTTTCTAAAAATGAACTAAAGGATGTTATTAAAATATCACTTGTATTTATTTATTGGGCTGTCGTTTTATATTGAATCAATATATTGCCAATGAGTACCATGAAATTATATTCACTAAATCTATAAGTTAAGAAAATGTCATTTATTTGGGTGAATAGACCCGGTTTAAATAGCGGACAATTATTGATATTATTAAATGCGATGTCATTTATAGGCATTATCATATTTACGAAGAAATCAGGATGATAACGATGAAAAAAAGTGTATTGACGGCGTTTATAACTGTGGTATGTACAACTTCCAGCGTTATGGCGGCTGATGATAATGCCATCACGGACGGTACAGTAACGTTTAATGGTAAAGTCATCGCACCTGCCTGCACGCTGGTCGCTGCGACGAAAGATTCAATAGTCACATTGCCAAATGTCAGTGCAACGAAGTTGCAAAGTAATGGCGCAGTCTCTGGTGTAAAAACTGATGTACCAATTGCATTAGAAGACTGTGATGTTACTGTAACTAAAAATGCTGCTTTCACCTTTAGCGGTACGGCTGACGCCACACAGACTACAGCATTCGCCAACCAGGCTTCTACCGATGCAGCGACTAATGTCGCTCTACAAATGTATATGCCGGATGGTACTACAACAGTGACTCCCGGTACGGAAACTGAAAATATTCAGTTAGCGGATTCTGCTGAGCAAACAGTGACCTTTAAAGTTGATTATATCGCTACGGGTAAAGCGACTTCAGGTAATGTTAATGCGGTAACTGATTTCCATATTAACTATTATTAATAGAACTCATTAATTGTTTTATTAATTAGTACCCCTCCAGTGTTCTGGAGGGGATATTCATATTTTTTAAGAGTACCTGTTTATGAAAACTTGCATAACAAAGGGAATTGTGACCGTAAGTTTAACGGTAATATTACTAAACTGTATGTCCGTCTGGGCCGCAGGTAAAGGTGGAGTAGGACTTGCCGCCACGCGTCTGGTTTATTCTGAAAGTGAAGAACAAATTTCACTTGGCGTGCGTAACACCAGTCCTGATGTTTCTTATCTTATTCAGTCATGGGTGATGACGCCGGATAATAAAAAATCAGCAGATTTTATTATTACGCCACCGCTATTTGTGCTGAATCCGGCAAATGAGAATCTGTTACGCATTATGTATATTGGTGCACCGTTAGCAAAAGACAGGGAAAGCCTTTTCTATACCAGTGTGCGTGCCGTTCCTGCCACAACAAAGCGGGAAGAGGGCAATACCCTGAAGATTGCCACGCAAAGTGTTATCAAACTGTTCTGGCGACCAAAAGGTTTACCGTATTCCGTTAGTGAGGCTCCGGCAAAACTGCGTTGCACCTCGTCAGCCGACGTGATTACGGTCAGTAATCCAACGCCTTACTTCATTACCCTTACAAACCTGAAAATAGGTGGGAAAACGGTTAAAAATCAAATGATCTCCCCCGTTGATAAATATCAATTCTCTCTGCCTAAGGGAGCCAAAAACAGCAGCGTAACGTACCAAACAATCAATGACTATGGGGCGGAAACGCCGCAACTCAACTGTAAATCGTAAGTCGTCTTCAGTTAAGAGAGCGAGATGCATAGAACTCAACGACAACACAGCCTGTTAAGCTCTGGTGGAGTGCCATCGTTTATTGGTGGGCTGGTGGTGTTTGTGTCGGCGGCGTTCAATGCACAAGCTGAAACCTGGTTCGATCCTGCCTTTTTCAAAGATGATCCCTCAATGGTGGCCGATTTGTCCCGTTTCGAAAAAGGACAAAAAATAACGCCAGGGATTTATCGTGTCGATATTGTTCTGAATCAGACAATTGTAGATACGCGCAACGTCAATTTTGTTGAGATAACGCCAGAGAAGGGGATTGCTGCCTGTTTAACGACTGAAAGCCTGGATGCAATGGGCGTGAATACTGACGCGTTTCCGGCTTTTAAACAACTGGACAAACAAGCGTGCGCGCCGTTGATGGAGATTATTCCCGATGCCAGCGTGACCTTTGATGTGAATAAACTCCGTCTGGAAATTTCAGTACCGCAAATCGCCATCAAAAGTAACGCTCGTGGCTACGTTCCCCCTGAACGTTGGGATGAAGGGATCAACGCGCTATTACTGGGATATTCATTTAGCGGTGCTAACAGCATTCACAGCAGTACAAGCAGTGATTCTGGCGACAGCTATTTTCTGAATTTAAACAGTGGCGTGAATTTAGGTTCGTGGAGATTGCGCAACAATTCAACATGGAGTCGTAGTAGCGGACAACCCGCAGAATGGAAGAATCTCAGCAGCTACCTGCAGCGGGCAGTTATTCCATTAAAAGGTGAATTGACCGTGGGTGATGATTATACAGCAGGCGATTTTTTCGATAGCGTCAGCTTTCGTGGCGTGCAACTGGCGTCAGATGACAACATGCTGCCAGACAGTTTGAAAGGCTTTGCGCCAGTGGTGCGTGGTATCGCAAAAAGCAATGCTCAGATAACAATTAAACAAAACGGCTATACCATCTACCAAACCTATGTTTCGCCTGGTGCTTTTGAAATTAGTGATCTCTATTCCACGTCGTCTAGTGGTGATTTGCTGGTTGAAATTAAAGAAGCTGACGGCAGCGTCAATAGTTACAGCGTACCTTTTTCCAGCGTGCCATTGCTCCAGCGTCAGGGGCGAATCAAATACGCGGTGACACTGGCGAAATACAGAACCAATAGCAATGACCAACAAGAAAGTAAATTTGCTCAGGCTACGCTGCAATGGGGTGGGCCGTGGGGAATGACTTGGTATGGCGGTGGGCAATATGCTGAATATTACCGTGCTGCGATGTTTGGCATGGGGTTTAACCTCGGCGATTTCGGGGCAATTTCGTTCGATGCAACCCAGGCGAAGAGTACACTGGCAGATCAAAGTGAACATAAAGGTCAGTCGTATCGTTTCCTGTATGCCAAAACGCTTAACCAGTTTGGCACTAATTTTCAGTTGATGGGCTATCGCTATTCTACTTCCGGTTTCTACACACTTTCCGACACCATGTATAAACACATGGATGGTTACGAATTTAATGACGGTGATGACGAAGACACGCCGATGTGGTCGCGTTATTACAATTTGTATTACACCAAACGCGGCAAACTTCAGCTCAATATCTCCCAGCAATTAGGCGAGTACGGTTCGTTTTATTTAAGCGGCAGTCAGCAGACATACTGGCATACGAATCAACAGGATCGGTTATTACAGTTTGGTTATAACACGCAAATTAAAGATGTTTCCCTGGGACTATCGTGGAACTACAGTAAATCACGTGGCCAGCCTGAAGCCGACCAGGTATTTGCGCTGAATTTTTCCTTACCGTTCAGTTTATTGCTTCCAAAGACTAATGATAGCTATACCGCGAAAAAGAATTACGCCTGGGTGACCTCAAATACCAGCGTCGATAACGAGGGACATATAACGCAAAACCTGGGTTTAACGGAGACATTACTCGACGACGGTAATCTGAGTTATAGCGTGCAACAGGGTTATAACAGCGAAGGAAAAACCGCCAACGGCAGCGCCAGCATGGATTACAAGGGTGCGTTTGGTGATGCCAGAGTGGGATATAACTACAGCGATAATGCCCGACAGCAACAGCTTAATTATGCACTTTCAGGCGGTTTAGTTGCCCATTCGCACGGTATTACGTTGGGTCAATCATTGGGTGAAACAAATGTTTTGATTGCTGCTCCGGGCGCAGAAAATACCCGAGTGGCAAACAGCACTGGCCTGAAAACCGACTGGCGCGGCTATACCGTTGTCCCTTATGCCACTTCTTACCGGGAAAATCGCATTGCGCTCGATGCCGCGTCGTTGAGACGTAATGTGGATATTGAAAATGCAGTGGTAAACGTGGTGCCCACCAAAGGGGCGCTGGTATTGGCGCAATTCAGTGCTCATGTTGGGGCCAGAGTATTAATGAAAACATCAAAGCAGGGTATGCCGCTGCGCTTTGGCGCGATGGCAACACTGGATGGCGTACAGACAAATAGCGGCATTATTGATGATGATGGTTCGCTCTATATGTCAGGTTTACCGGCGAAGGGAACGATAACCGTACGCTGGGGCGAAGCTTCCGATCAGGCTTGCCGAATAAGTTATCAACTAACCGAACAGCAAATTAACTCAGCGATTACGCGTATGGAGGCCATATGCAGATAAATTCTATTTCATTATTACGACTGATTTTTGCTGCCGTGTTAATACTTTGGGGCGCTCAAGCCGCTGCTTATACCGGACAGTGCCATGTTACGCAGGGGAACCCTTATATTGGCGTTAATTTTGGCGTTAAAACTCTCGACGAAGAAGAAAATACAGCAGGAGTGGTCAAAGATAAATTTTATCAGTGGAACGAATCGAATGATTATTATGTTTCCTGTGATTGCGATAAAGACAATGTCAGAAGTGGCCTGTGGGCATTCGCTGCTGATTCACCATTACCCTATTTAGGCGACAGCTGGTACAAAATCAACGACTATCTGGCGGCTAAGGTATTGCTCCAGGTGAAAGGGAATTCTCCAACTGCAGTACCGTTTGAAAATATTGGTACAGGGTCTGACAACCGATGGCATATTTGCGACCCCGGAGGTCAACGGTTAGGCGGCCAGGGGGCTAGCGGTAATAGTGGGAGTTTTTCCCTGAAAATTTTACAGCCATTCGTTGGGTCGGTAACTATACCACCTATAGCACTAGCTCGACTTTTTGAATGTTACAACATACCCGCAGGTAATTCCTGTACGGCCACAGGTACACCGGTTCTGGTGTATTACCTGTCAGGTACTATCAATTCTTTGGAATCATGCTCTGTTAACGCCGGAGAGACCATCGAAGTGGATTTGGGGGATGTATTTGCCGCTAACTTTCGGGTAGTGGGTCATAAACCCCTGGGAGCCAATACCGCAGGTCTATCGATTCCTGTCAGGTGTAATACCGGAAACTCCGGACTGGTTAACGTTAATTTAAGTCTGACGGCAACCAGCGATCCCAATTATCCCCAGGCGATTAAGACTTCACGTCCCGGTGTCGGTGTTGTAGTCACTGACAGCCAGAACAATATTATTTCCCCGGCAGGAGGAACGCTACCGCTCTCAATTCCTGATGATGCGGACAGTATCGCGCGAATGAATGTTTATCCGGTCAGCACGACGGGCGTACCACCGGAAACCGGGCGCTTTGAAGCCACGGCGACGGTAAGAATAAACTTTGACTGACGCGTGAATACATGAAGAAAAATACAATAATTCAGTATGTTGTCTTGTCGTTGACTCTGCTTAATGCACATGTCGGGACGGCTGGACCTGAGCAGGTCAGTATGCATATTTATGGCAATGTGGTCGATCAGGGCTGCGATGTCTCTACTAAAAGCGCATTACAAAATATCCATATTGGTGATTTTAATATCAGCGATTTTCAGACCGCGAATACCGTAAGCACTGCTGCTGATTTGAATATTGATATTACCGGCTGTGCCGCTGGTATTACTGGCGCGGATGCCCTTTTTAGCGGCGAAGCTGATTCCCTTGCACCGACATTACTCAAATTAACCGACACAGGCGGAAGCGGTGGAATGGCAACGGGGATTGCCGTGCAAATTCTCGATGCACAAACCCAGCAAGAAATCCCGCTCAATCAGGTACAGCCGCTCACCCCCTTAAAAGCAGGGGATAACACACTCAAGTATCAACTGCGTTACAAGTCTACAAAGGCGGGAGCAACGGGCGGTAATGCGACTGCTGTCCTGTATTTTGATCTGGTTTACCAGTGAAGGAGTGATGTTGAAACGGATAATCTTGATTCTGTGCTTGCTGGGATTAACGGGAGGCGGCACGGTGTTTGCTCATGATGGCACGGTAAACATCAGTGGATCGTTTCGCCGTAACACGTGCGTACTGGCACAGGATAGCAAGCAAATTAATGTGCCGTTAGGTGATGTCTCGCTGACGCGTTTTTCTCATGGGAATTATGGTCCGGAGAAATCTTTCATGATTAATTTGCAGGATTGCGGAACAGATGTCAGCACGGTAGACGTCACCTTTTCAGGAATACCCGACGGAATGCAGAGCGAAATGCTGTCCATTGAAAGTGGTACGGATGCAGCTAGTGGGTTGGCTATTGCGATTCTGGATGATGCGAAGATATTGATACCGCTTAATCAAGCGAGCAAAGACTACAGCTTACATAGCGATAATGTGCCATTAACGTTTTATGCGCAACTGCGACCTGTCGGTGGCGGTGTGCAGTCAGGCAATGTGAGTGCCAGCGCGACATTTGTACTTCATTATGACTAATATCTGGAACAGATTTACGCTGTCTATTTTTGTCGTCTTACTCCTGCTGGTAGCGGGAGAGTTACAGGCGGGGGTTGTGGTTGGGGGAACGCGATTTGTCTTTCCTGCTGACAGAGAATCGATTTCGATTTCACTGACCAATACCAGTCAGGAATCCTGGCTTATCAACAGTAAAATTAATCGCCCTGTACGCTGGGCGGGGGGAGATGCACCTGCCACATCAGCACCATTACTGGCAGCTCCGCCGCTTTTTCTGTTGAAGCCGGGAACCACAGGAACGTTGCGCTTGCTGAAAACTGAAAGCAATTTATTACCTGCGGATCGTGAAACGCTATTCGAATTAAGCATTGCCAGCGTGCCTTCTGGCAAAGTGGAAAATCAAAGCGTGAAAGTGGCGATGCGTTCAGTATTTAAACTGTTCTGGCGACCCGAAGGTTTGCAAGGCGATCCGTTGGAGGCTTATCAACAATTACGCTGGTCACGGACTTCGCAGGGGGTGCAACTGATTAACCCCACGCCTTACTACATCAACTTGATTCAGGTTAGCGTAAATGGTCAACCGCTAAGCAACGCGGGGGTTGTGGCTCCTAAAAGTCAGCGTCAGACAAGTTGGTGCCAGTCAGTGGCACAGTGCCAGGTCTCCTGGCAGACGATAAATGATTACGGCGGTTTGAGTGAAAAGAAGGAGCAAAATCTGCCCTAAAACAGGTTCAGAAAACGTTTGCGCTTTTTTTGCCACAGGTCAATTCCCTTTTGATCCGAACTCGCACATAATACGCACCCGGTTTGCACACCGGGAATCCAGGAGAGTTCATGTACTACCCCTTCGTTCGTAAAGCCCTTTTCCAGCTCGATCCTGAGCGCGCTCATGAGTTTACTTTTCAGCAATTACGTCGCATTACCGGAACGCCGTTTGAAGCACTTGTTCGACAGAACGTACCAGCGAAACCGGTTAACTGCATGGGACTGACCTTTAAAAATCCGCTTGGTCTGGCTGCCGGTCTTGATAAAGACGGGGAGTGTATTGACGCTTTAGGCGCAATGGGATTTGGATCGATCGAGATCGGCACTGTCACCCCTCGTCCACAACCAGGAAATGACAAGCCACGTCTCTTCCGCCTGGTGGATGCTGAAGGTTTGATCAACCGTATGGGCTTTAATAACCTCGGCGTTGATAACCTCGTTGAGAACGTTAAAAAAGCACATTATGACGGCGTTCTGGGAATTAATATCGGTAAAAATAAAGATACACCGGTTGAGCAAGGCAAAGATGACTATCTGATTTGTATGGAGAAAATCTACGCCTATGCAGGATATATCGCCATCAATATTTCATCACCGAATACCCCAGGATTACGTACTCTGCAATATGGCGAAGCACTGGATGATTTATTAACGGCAATTAAAAATAAGCAAAATGATTTGCAAGCGATGCACCATAAATATGTGCCGATCGCAGTGAAGATCGCGCCGGATCTTTCTGAAGAGGAGTTGATCCAGGTGGCCGATAGTTTGGTACGCCATAATATTGATGGCGTTATTGCGACTAATACCACCCTCGATCGTTCTTTAGTTCAGGGAATGAAAAATTGCGAGCAAACCGGTGGCTTAAGTGGTCGTCCGTTACAATTAAAAAGCACAGAAATTATTCGCCGCTTGTCGCAGGAATTAAATGGTCGTTTACCGATCATTGGTGTTGGTGGTATTGACTCGGTTATCGCTGCCCGTGAGAAGATAGCCGCAGGGGCCTCACTGGTGCAAATTTATTCTGGTTTTATTTTTAAAGGGCCGCCGCTGATTAAAGAAATCGTTACTCATATCTAATTATTTCTTTCACTTTTTCTTTATAAGATAATCAGGGCTTTATTTTCAGCCCTGGTTGTTTTATATTCATTCCTGTTACTTATTTAGACATTTTGTACTTTTCTTGTTGAGGTTATTAAGCAAAGCGACAATGGAATGTGTTGCAGTGAATTTATAGGGTAGAGGAGAGGCATATGCGAATTAAACCAGACGATAACTGGCGTTGGTATTACGATGAAGAGCATGACCGAATGATGCTTGATTTAGCCAATGGTATGCTGTTTCGCTCACGTTTTGCACGTAAAATGTTGACGCCGGATGCTTTTTCTCCTGCGGGATTTTGCGTTGATGACGCCGCGCTCTATTTCACGTTTGAAGAAAAATGCCGCGACCTTAACTTATCAAAAGAACAAAAAGCTGAACTGGTGCTTAATGCACTGGTAGCGATTCGTTATCTCAAACCGCAAATGCCGAAAAGCTGGCATTTTGTTTCTCATGGCGAAATGTGGGCACCAGCGTCGGGTGATGCTGCCTGTGTCTGGTTAAGCGACACCAATGAGCAGGTCAATTTACTGGTTATTGAATCTGGCGAAAATGCCGCACTGTGCCTGCTGGCGCAACCTTGCGTCATTATCGCCGGGCGCGCCATGCAACTGGGTGACGCCATCAAAATTATGAATGACAGGCTGAGACCGCATGTGAGTTATGACAGCGTCAGCCTTGAACAAGCCGTTTAACTTTTCAGTTTCAATGCAGTCTTCGGTACGCAACTACAGCAAAGAATTGTTCCATCGTCGCTCATAGCTGATTTTTTCAGCGGGGTGACTTCGCCTTCGAGAAGCTGAACACGACAACTTCCACATATGCCGGCACGGCAAGAATAGGGAATACGAATCCCTTGATTTTCTAATTGTTCCAGCAGTACCTGTTGGTTATTACCGCGAAATGCCCGCCCTTGCCAGTTGATATCAACATTCGCATTCGGTTGTTGGGGCGCAGGGAAAGTATCGTCCGTTGCGGCCGCACCGTAGACTTTTGCCGGTGCTGTCGCCAGGATTTCCACCTCATCGCCAACACGGATAACACCACTGTTACGGGCAATTAAGTTCTGACCGAAATCGACATCGCCGTTATCCTGGGCTGTACGGAAAGATTGCAGCGTTTTTAATGGTTCGCCAGCCGGATGCTTTTGCCCTTTTTCCGGGCTAACGGTGGTGAAAATACAACGGCTACAAGGTTTCACCACATCGAACACCACATCGCCAATACGAATCACTTTCCAGGTGTCTTCTTCCCACGCGGCTACGCCAGAAACAACCAGATTGGGGCGGAATTGTTCCATTTTGACACTTGCCGGACAGCGTTGTTGGAGATCGCGCAATGAAGCTTCATTGACGAGCAGATACGGATAGCCATCAGCGAATGACAGGGGTACAGTGTTGTGGCGTTTTACGCGCCGCGTCATCTGCGGCCCCACCCAGCGCAATTGCACGTCGCGGGAGAAAAATCCGCTTAACCATTTGTTAATCTCATCTGGCGCAATGCGCGCAGTAAAATGGTTACCCCACACTTCCGTTGGTGCGTCCTGTTTGGCGAAATCGGCAAAGCGGACCCACGCGCTGCTACCATCGGGCGCGATGAGATGTAAGCCGTCATGCACGGGAGAAGGGGTAAACCGTACCATTTGCGGAAACTGACGAGCGGTAATAAACGTACCGTCAGGTTCTGTCAGCATAAAAATGCGATCGAAGGCCAGCCCGCTGATATCTGCAAGAGCGTGTGTCAGACCGATGCCACGCATGGATTTAACAGGATGAATAAAAAGCCGGGTTAATGTCGCCACGGTGCGGTCCCCAAATGAAAATAAGCCCTCAACTTTATGACATGACGGACTTATTAGCTATAATGCGCAACAATTTTCTTAGAGTAAAAGTGACGATATGAATTCTCTGTTTGCCAGTACGGCCCGTGGGCTGGAAGAGCTGTTAAAAACTGAACTGGAAAACCTGGGGGCCGTTGAATGCCAGGTGGTTCAGGGTGGGGTCCATTTCAAGGGCGACACGCGGCTTGTATACCAGAGCCTGATGTGGAGCCGCCTGGCCTCGCGTATTATGTTGCCGCTGGGCGAGTGTAAGGTTTACAGCGATTTAGACCTCTATCTCGGCGTTCAGGCGATCAACTGGACAGAGATGTTTAATCCTGGCGCGACCTTTGCTGTCCACTTTAGCGGTCTGAATGACACTATCCGCAACAGCCAGTACGGCGCGATGAAAGTTAAAGACGCAATTGTTGATGCTTTCACGCGTAAAAATCTGCCGCGACCAAATGTTGATCGCGATGCGCCGGATATCCGCGTTAATGTCTGGCTACATAAAGAAACCGCCAGTATCGCTCTCGACTTAAGTGGTGATGGTTTGCATCTGCGTGGTTATCGTGACCGTGCCGGTATTGCGCCAATCAAAGAAACACTGGCGGCTGCCATTGTGATGCGATCCGGCTGGCAGCCAGGAACACCACTGCTTGACCCGATGTGTGGTTCCGGTACGTTGCTGATTGAAGCAGCGATGCTGGCGACCGACCGCGCGCCGGGCTTGCACCGTGGGCGTTGGGGCTTTAGCGGCTGGGCGCAGCACGACGAAGCCATCTGGCAGGAAGTGAAAGCGGAAGCGCAAACTCGTGCTCGTAAAGGTCTGGCAGAATACAGCTCTCATTTCTACGGTTCCGACAGCGATGCGCGGGTGATTCAACGTGCGCGTACTAACGCCCGCCTGGCGGGGATTGGCGAACTGATCACTTTTGACGTGAAAGATGTCGCGCAACTGACCAATCCGCTGCCAAAAGGACCGTATGGTACAGTACTGAGCAACCCGCCGTACGGCGAGCGTCTGGACAGCGAACCGGCGCTGATTGCGCTGCATAGTCTGTTGGGTCGAATCATGAAAAACCAGTTCGGTGGCTGGAATCTCTCTTTATTCAGCGCCTCACCGGATTTGTTAAGTTGTCTGCAATTGCGCGCAGACAAACAGTACAAGGCGAAAAATGGCCCGCTGGACTGCGTGCAGAAAAATTACCACGTTGCTGAAAGTACTCCGGACAGCAAACCGGCGATGGTGGCGGAAGATTACGCCAACCGTCTGCGTAAGAACCTGAAGAAATTCGAAAAATGGGCGCGTCAGGAAGGGATTGAATGTTATCGTCTGTATGACGCCGATTTGCCGGAATACAACGTCGCTGTTGACCGCTACGCCGACTGGGTGGTCGTGCAGGAGTACGCGCCGCCGAAGACCATCGATGCGCACAAAGCGCGTCAACGTCTGTTCGATATTATCGCTGCGACCATTTCGGTACTGGGGATTGCGCCAAACAAACTGGTGCTGAAAACCCGTGAACGCCAGAAAGGCAAAAATCAGTATCAGAAACTGGGCGAGAAGGGCGAGTTTATTGAAGTCACCGAATATAACGCGCACCTGTGGGTGAACCTGACGGATTACCTCGATACGGGTTTGTTCCTCGATCACCGTATCGCCCGTCGTATGCTCGGTCAGATGAGTAAAGGCAAAGATTTCCTCAACCTTTTCTCCTATACCGGTAGCGCCACCGTGCACGCGGGCTTAGGCGGTGCGCGCAGCACCACCACGGTGGATATGTCGCGTACTTATCTGGAGTGGGCAGAACGCAACCTGCGTCTGAATGGCTTAACCGGTCGTGCGCATCGCCTGATTCAGGCCGATTGCCTGGCGTGGTTGCGTGAAGCTAATGAACAGTTCGATCTGATCTTTATCGATCCGCCAACCTTCTCTAACTCAAAACGAATGGAAGATGCGTTTGATGTTCAGCGCGATCATCTGGCTCTGATGAAAGATCTGAAGCGCCTGCTGCGCGCAGGTGGGACTATCATGTTCTCGAACAACAAACGTGGCTTCCGTATGGATCTCGACGGTCTGGCAAAACTGGGGCTGAAAGCACAAGAAATTACGCAAAAAACGCTCTCCCAGGATTTCGCCCGTAACCGCCAGATCCACAACTGCTGGCTGATTACCGCAGCCTGAAAGGAATAGTAATGTCATTAATCAGTATGCATGGCGCATGGCTGTCGTTCAGCGACGCGCCGCTTCTCGATAACGCAGAATTGCACATCGAAGATAACGAACGTGTTTGTCTGGTGGGCCGTAACGGCGCAGGCAAATCGACGTTAATGAAAATCCTCAACCGTGAACAGGGGCTGGATGACGGTCGGATAATCTATGAGCAAGATTTGATCGTTGCGCGTTTGCAACAAGATCCGCCGCGTAACGTCGAGGGCAGCGTTTATGATTTCGTTGCCGAAGGCATTGAAGAACAAGCGGAATATCTGAAACGCTATCACGATATTTCGCGCCTGGTGATGAACGACCCGAGCGAGAAAAATCTCAACGAACTGGCGAAGGTTCAGGAACAGCTGGATCACCACAACCTGTGGCAGCTGGAAAACCGCATCAACGAAGTGCTGGCGCAACTGGGGTTAGATCCTAACGTTGCGCTGTCGTCACTTTCCGGCGGTTGGTTGCGTAAAGCGGCGTTGGGACGCGCGCTGGTGAGCAATCCGCGCGTGTTACTGCTTGACGAACCGACGAACCACCTGGATATCGAAACCATCGACTGGCTCGAAGGTTTCCTGAAAACCTTTAACGGGACGATTATTTTTATCTCCCACGATCGTTCGTTTATTCGCAATATGGCGACGCGTATTGTTGATCTCGATCGCGGCAAGCTGGTGACCTATCCAGGGAATTACGACCAGTATTTACTGGAAAAAGAAGAAGCCCTGCGCGTGGAAGAGCTGCAAAACGCCGAGTTCGACCGCAAACTGGCGCAGGAAGAGGTGTGGATCCGTCAGGGGATCAAAGCGCGTCGTACCCGTAACGAAGGTCGCGTGCGTGCATTGAAAGCGATGCGTCGTGAACGTAGCCAACGCCGCGAGGTAATGGGTACGGCAAAGATGCAGGTGGAAGAGGCCAGCCGCTCCGGTAAGATCGTTTTCGAAATGGAAGACGTTTGCTACCAGGTTGACGGCAAGCAACTGGTGAAAGATTTTTCTGCCCAGGTTCAACGTGGCGACAAAATTGCCCTGATTGGCCCGAATGGCTGTGGTAAAACCACGCTACTGAAACTGATGCTCGGTCAACTTCAAGCGGACAGCGGGCGTATTCATGTCGGCACCAAACTGGAAGTGGCTTACTTCGACCAACACCGCGCGGAACTCGATCCCGATAAAACGGTAATGGATAACCTGGCAGAAGGTAAGCAAGAGGTGATGGTTAACGGTAAACCACGCCACGTGCTGGGCTATTTGCAGGACTTCCTGTTCCATCCGAAACGAGCGATGACGCCGGTGCGTGCGCTTTCTGGCGGGGAACGTAACCGTCTGCTGCTGGCGCGCTTGTTCCTTAAGCCAAGCAATTTACTGATCCTCGACGAACCGACCAACGACCTTGACGTCGAAACGCTCGAACTGCTTGAAGAGCTAATCGACAGCTACCAGGGGACGGTGTTGTTAGTAAGCCACGATCGTCAGTTTGTCGATAACACCGTTACAGAATGCTGGATCTTCGAAGGCGGCGGCAAAATTGGTCGTTATGTTGGCGGTTATCATGATGCCCGTGGTCAGCAAGAACAGTATGTGGCGCTTAAACAGCCTGTGGTGAAAAAAACCGAAGAAGCGGCAGCGCCAAAAACAGAAACTGTAAAACGCAACACTAGCAAACTAAGCTATAAATTGCAGCGCGAACTGGAACAGCTTCCTCAATTGCTTGAAGATCTGGAATCGAAGCTGGAAGCCTTACAGGCGCAGGTGGCGGATGCCTCCTTCTTCAGCCAGTCTCATGAACATACGCAAAAAGTGCTCGCTGATCTGGCTGCTGCGGAGCAGGAGTTGGAGCAGGCTTTTGAACGCTGGGAGTATCTTGAAGCGTTAAAAAATGGTGGCTGATCGCAAAACAGTTGATTGATATAGAGGCTGATGACAAAGGTAAAATTGCCTGATGCGCTACGCTTATCAGGCATGGGGGAAACTATTTGTATTCTCTCAGACCGGTAAAGGCACCTATGCTGCATCCGGCATGAAAAAAGGACACTTTGTCAGCAATCTGTAGAATAGCGCATCATTAAGGAGTACCAATGTGCGAACATCATCATGCCGCGAAGCATATCTTATGCTCGCAGTGTGACATGCTGGTGGCATTACCCCACCTTGAGCATGGTCAGAAAGCGGCATGTCCTCGGTGTGGCACAACGTTAACCGTTGCGTGGGACGCGCCCCGGCAGCGTCCTACCGCCTATGCGTTGGCCGCACTGTTCATGCTGTTGCTGTCCAACTTATTCCCTTTTGTGAATATGAACGTCGCAGGAGTTACCAGTGAAATTACATTACTGGAAATTCCGGGCGTGCTGTTTTCTGAGGACTACGCCAGCCTCGGCACTTTTTTCTTGTTGTTTGTGCAACTGGTTCCTGCATTTTGCCTGATTACCATTCTGCTTCTGGTGAATCGCGCCGAATTACCGGTACGTCTGAAAGAGCAACTGGCACGGGTGCTCTTTCAACTCAAAACCTGGGGAATGGCAGAGATTTTCCTCGCGGGTGTGCTGGTCAGTTTCGTCAAACTGATGGCCTACGGCAGTATTGGTGTGGGCAGCAGTTTTCTCCCCTGGTGTTTATTTTGTGTGCTGCAACTGCGCGCCTTTCAGTGCGTTGATCGTCGCTGGTTGTGGGATGATATTGCGCCGATGCCAGAACTACTTAAGCCGTTAAAACCGGGCATTACGGGTATCCGACAAGGATTGCGCTCTTGCTCTTGCTGTACGGCGATCCTTCCCGCCGATGAAACGGTGTGCCCGCGTTGCGGCACGAAAGGATACGTTCGGCGCAGAAATAGCCTGCAATGGACGCTGGCGCTGCTTGTTACGTCCATCATGCTGTATCTCCCGGCTAATCTATTACCCATCATGGTGACCGATTTATTAGGTTCGAAGATGCCGTCGACAATTCTCGCCGGGGTCATCCTGTTGTGGAGTGAAGGTTCTTACCCTGTTGCTGCGGTTATCTTTTTAGCCAGTATCATGGTGCCAACGTTAAAGATGATCGCCATCGCATGGTTGTGCTGGGATGCCAAAGGGCACGGCAAGCGTGACAGCGAAAGAATGCATTTAATTTATGAAGTTGTTGAGTTTGTAGGCCGCTGGTCGATGATTGACGTTTTCGTGATTGCGGTGCTCTCGGCGCTGGTGCGTATGGGAGGTTTAATGAGTATTTATCCGGCAATGGGTGCGTTAATGTTTGCTTTAGTCGTCATAATGACAATGTTTTCTGCGATGACGTTTGATCCACGCTTGTCGTGGGATCGTCAACCTGAATCAGTGCATGAGGAGTCCTGACAGTATGGAATCTAATAATGGGGAAGCCAAAATCCAGAAAGTGAAGAACTGGTCTCCCGTGTGGATATTTCCTATCGTCACGGCGCTTATAGGGGCGTGGGTTCTTTTTTATCATTACAGTCATCAGGGGCCGGAAGTTACCCTGATCACCGCGAATGCGGAAGGGATTGAGGGTGGCAAGACTACCATTAAAAGCCGTAGTGTTGACGTCGGCGTGGTCGAGAGCGCAACGCTAGCCGATGATTTGACGCACGTTGAAATCAAAGCGCGCCTGAACGCCGGTATGGAGAAGCTGCTGCATAAAGATACCGTCTTCTGGGTGGTAAAACCGCAGATAGGTCGAGAAGGTATTAGTGGCCTGGGCACACTGCTTTCCGGTGTGTATATCGAACTGCAACCGGGGGCGAAAGGCAGCAAACAGGCAAGTTATGATTTGCTCGATTCGCCACCGCTGGCACCGCCTGATGCGAAAGGTATTCGTGTGATTCTTGATAGCAAAAAAGCCGGACAACTCTCGCCGGGAGATCCGGTGCTGTTCCGTGGCTATCGGGTAGGTTCGGTTGAAACCAGCACCTTCGATACGCAAAAACGCAATATCAGCTATCAACTGTTCATCAATGCGCCTTATGACCGGTTGGTGACCGGCAATGTTCGCTTCTGGAAAGATAGTGGCATTGCGGTTGATCTGACGTCAGCGGGAATGCGCGTAGAGATGGGCTCGTTGACAACGCTACTCAGCGGCGGCGTCAGCTTTGACGTGCCGGAAGGTCTGGATTTAGGGCAGCCTGTTGCGCCGAAAACCGCATTCGTTTTGTATGACGACCAGAAGAGCATTCAGGATTCGCTATACACCGATCACATTGACTATCTGATGTTCTTTAAAGATTCGGTACGAGGCTTGCAGCCTGGCGCTCCGGTAGAATTCCGGGGTATTCGCCTGGGTACAGTAAGTAAAGTACCTTTCTTTGCGCCGAATATGCGTCAGACATTTAATGATGATTACCGTATTCCGGTACTCATTCGCATTGAACCGGAACGGCTGAAAATGCAGCTTGGCGAAAATGCGGATGTCGTTAAGCACCTTGGTGAGTTGTTGAAACGTGGTTTACGCGGATCGCTGAAGACCGGAAATCTGGTCACTGGCGCGCTCTATGTTGATCTCGATTTCTATCCAAATACGCCAGCAATAACCGGTATTCGTGAATTTAATGGTTATCAGATTATCCCGACCGTTAGCGGCGGTCTGGCGCAAATCCAGCAACGTCTGATGGAAGCATTAGATAAGATCAACAAGCTGCCGTTGAATCCGATGATTGAGCAGGCGACCAGTACGCTGTCTGAAAGCCAGCGCACGATGAAAAACCTGCAAGCGACGCTGGATAGCATGAACAAGATACTCGCCAGCCAGTCGATGCAGCAGTTGCCCACGGATATGCAGTCAACGTTGCGTGAGCTGAATCGCAGTATGCAGGGCTTCCAGCCTGGCTCCGCAGCCTACAACAAGATGGTGGCGGATATGCAGCGGCTTGATCAGGTGTTGCGTGAACTGCAACCGGTGCTGAAAACGCTTAATGAGAAGAGTAACGCGCTGGTATTTGAAGCGAAGGACAAAAAAGATCCAGAGCCGAAGAGGGCGAAACAATGAAAAAGTGGCTAGTGACGATTGCGGCACTGTGGCTGGCCGGATGCAGCTCCGGCGAGATCAATAAAAACTATTACCAGTTACCTGTTGTGCAGAGCGGTACGCAAAGTACCGCCAGCCAGGGCAATCGCCTGTTATGGGTAGAGCAAGTCGTTGTTCCAGACTATCTGGCGGGGAATGGGGTGGTTTATCAGACCAGTGATGTGAAGTATGTGATTGCCAACAACAACCTGTGGGCCAGCCCGCTGGATCAACAGTTGCGCAACACCCTGGTTGCTAATCTGAGTACGCAACTCCCCGGTTGGGTGGTTGCTTCCCAGCCTCTGGGAAGCGCCCAGGACACGCTCAACGTAACCGTAACGGAGTTTAACGGTCGCTATGATGGCAAGGTCATTGTCAGTGGCGAGTGGCTGTTGAACCACCAGGGACAATTGATCAAACGACCGTTCCGTCTGGAAGGGGTGCAAAATCAGGATGGCTACGATGAAATGGTCAAAGTGCTGGCCAGTGTCTGGAGTCAGGAAGCCACTGCTATTGCGCAAGAGATAAAGCGTCTACCTTAATTATAAATATTTGTAAATATAACCGTCTCCGGCATGTAGCCTGAGGCGGTTTTTTTGTTTAATCCATCGAGAAAAACTTGTTCCGCTTCACATTTTTTGTACAACCAACATGCCTGTATGGCTCACAAATATGACAGTGGCGTGAATTTTGCGCATTGACGGCAGTTATGATTCGCGGTATTGCTTAACTGTGATTGCACATTTAGTAATCACTGTTTTCTTTTCCACCAGAAACCAGTATGAGGGAAACGAGGCATGAAGAGACAAAAACGAGATCGCCTGGAACGGGCACATCAACGTGGTTATCAGGCCGGCATCGCCGGACGCTCAAAAGAAATGTGTCCCTATCAGACGCTGAATCAAAGGTCACAATGGCTGGGAGGCTGGCGAGAAGCCATGGCGGACAGGGTAGTAATGGCCTGATTCTGTCTCTTTAAAAAGAAACCTCCGCAATGCGGAGGTTTCGCCTTTAATATGTAGCCTGATTTAAATCAGAATGCAGAAGTATCCTGGAACAGACCGACTTTCAGGTCGCTGGCGGTATAGATTAGACGACCATCTACCAGCACTTCGCCGTCTGCCAGACCCATGATCAAGCGACGGTTAACAATGCGTTTAAAGTGAATACGGTAGGTCACTTTTTTCGCGGTAGGTAGAACCTGACCAGTGAACTTCACTTCGCCTACACCCAGTGCGCGGCCTTTACCTTCGCCGCCCAGCCAGCCAAGGTAGAACCCTACCAGCTGCCACATCGCATCCAGACCCAGACATCCCGGCATTACCGGATCGCCGATGAAGTGGCAGCCGAAGAACCATAGGTCTGGATTGATATCCAGTTCTGCTTCGACATAGCCTTTGTCGAAGTTACCGCCGGTCTCGGTCATTTTGACCACTCGATCCATCATCAGCATGTTTGGTGCTGGCAATTGCGGGCCTTTAGCGCCAAACAGTTCTCCGCGACCAGAGGCAAGAAGGTCTTCTTTTGTATAGGATTCGCGTTTATCTACCATGTTCTCTGTAAGCCTTATTTTAGTGAAGCACGCAGGATAGCTAACACGTGTACGCTGAACAAGTCCGATCAGTTCGGAATAAACCAGTTCAGCCAACGTAATGGCCATGGAAAACGGTGACGTCCTTCCTGTTGCGATGCTTGCGCAATACGTTCCTGGATAGTTTGCATCAGCGTTGTCTGGCCTTCGCCATCCCACACAAGATTTAATAATAACGGCAGTGCGTCAGTCACATCGTCTACTGCCCAGATGGTGAATTTGCCTTCCTCTACCGCTTTCACAAGTTCACTGTGAAGACTTAAATGGCGAACGTTAGAGGTAGGGATAATGACACCTTGTTTCCCCGTTAACTCACGTTGCTGGCAAATCGCAAAGAAGCCTTCGATTTTCTCATTCAAACCACCGACCGGTTGGGCGCGACCGAACTGATCGACTGAACCCGTAATAGCGATACTCTGATTCACCGGCACATCGGCAAGGGCGCTTATCAGGGCGCAGAGTTCAGCCATCGAGGCACTATCGCCGTCCACTTCACTGTATGACTGCTCAAAAGTTAGCGATGCTGAGAAAGGGATCTGTTGCTCAAGCTGAAGCTCCGACATCAGGAACGCCTGCATGATCATCATCCCTTTAGCGTGTATATTGCCGCCAAGCTCGGCTTTGCGTTCGATATCGGTAAACTCGCCATCACCTATATGCACAACGCAGCTAATGCGAGAAGGTTCGCCAAAAGCGCGCGGATGGCCCGGAAATTCGATGACCGAAAGGGCGTTAATTTGCCCGATGCGTTCGCCTTCGGTTTCAATCAGGATCTGCTCCTGAAGGATCTCATCCTGCATCCGTTCGGCGAGGAAACCTTCGCGCCATTCACGCTGCTGTAGCATTAAGTTTAGCTGCTCGCCGGAGAAGGTATCGCCATCGCACAAGGAAGCGACTTCTTTACACTGGCGGAGGATCCACTGCGGGCTAAGCGGCAGCGTTTCTTGTTCACCGGTGTAGCGGACGGCTTCGCGGATAAGTACCGGCCAGGCATCAGTTCCCGGCGCAGGCAAGTGGTTATGTCTGGCGGTGAATGTCACCCAGCGACACCACTGGCTTACTGACTCGGCGTCGATAATTTGAAGGGTATCTTCAAATTCACTATAAATAGCCTGCTCAGAGAGTTCTGGCTCCATCTCCTGGAAATCGGCCAATGATTCGCGTTCGCCGACCAGAACGACTTTCAGCTTCAGTGGCATTGAAGGAACGGAGACAGGGAGAGGACGCGACTCATCAAACGCTACCCAGTCAAAATATTCGCGGTTAACGATATTTTTCAGCCGCATCCACAGCAGAGGTTGCGCCAACAGAGTACGCAAAGAGATGATGAGAATACCGCCATTTGCCTGATGCACTAGGCCTGGCTGCAAGGTAATGTCGCCATTAAACTGGCGCAGGCAGCCAAAGAGTTGTTCTGCTTCTACCCAGTCGGCAGCGACAACCTGCGTTAAAGTCGCAAAATTATCATCTGCGCTAACTGCGTTACGTAAGCGAATGGTGTGGCCGGAAATCTCATAATGACCGCCCACCAGTTGGCCTGCATCGCTTTGTAGCGCACGTGCGGCATCGGCAATAAGATTCAGATACTCAGACTCATTCGGGGCCTTTGCCAGCATAAAAGAGGAGGATGCTCGCGTATGCAGTAGCTGTTCCAGCGCAAATTGCAGTCGCGGTTGAGTATCACTGAATAAAGGATCGTTTTCGTCAATCAAATGTGGCTGTGCAAATACTTCCTGATAGCTTTCGGTATCAGGCACTAAGTCACGCCATGCAAGTTTCGTAATGGTCAAAGTTGATGTTTTTTAGTCTGTTGTCAAAGATGCGATTATACCGTAACCGGCACTTCAGCACACGTGGAAAGCGATGACAAAAGACCTGTCGTGCGCGCGAAAGCTCACAGGATGGAGATTCTTTTCATCACACAGTTAAAAAACTGATATTCTGTAAAGAGTTACACGGTAACATTGAGATCGCTATGAAATATCAACAACTTGAAAATCTGGAAAGCGGTTGGAAATGGAAGTATCTGGTGAAGAAACACCGTGAAGGGGAGTTAATTACCCGTTACGTAGAAGCCAGTGCCGCCCAGGAAGCCGTTGACGTGTTGCTATCGCTGGAAAATGAACCCGTGCTGGTAAATGGCTGGATTGACAAGCATATGAATCCAGAGCTGGTCAATCGCATGAAGCAGACAATTCGGGCCAGACGGAAACGCCATTTTAATGCGGAACATCAGTACACGCGTAAGAAATCAATCGATCTGGAATTTATTGTCTGGCAACGGCTGGCAGGTCTTGCACAGCGGCGCGGTAAAACACTTTCCGAAACGATTGTCCAGCTGATTGAAGATGCGGAAAACAAAGAGAAATATGCAAATAAAATGTCTTCTTTGAAGCAGGATTTGCAGGCCTTACTGGGTAAGGAATAACTTGCCAGGGTTATTTACTTTACTGAAGACGAAAAAAAACCCCGCATGAAGCGGGGTTTTTTACCAGACGAGAACTTAAGCCTGCGGCTGAGTTACAACGTCTTTGATGCCTTTAACTTCGATCTCTACGCGACGATCCGGAGCCAGGCAGTCAATCAGTGCAGCGCGTTGTTTCACGTTGTCACAGGTGTTGCCGGTAACCGGGTTGGATTCGCCCATACCACGTGCGGAGATCTTGTCAGACGGGATACCTTTAGAGATCAGGTAATCAACGACGGACTGAGCACGACGCTCGGACAGACCCTGGTTGTAAGCATCAGAACCGATGCGGTCAGTGTAACCCAGAACAACTACGGAACCGTCTTTCGGATCCAGGTTGCTCAGCTGGCTGTACAGCTGATCCAGAGCAGCCTGACCTTCCGGTTTCAGGGTTGCTTTGTTGAAGTTGAACAGAACGTCAGACTTCAGAGTGAAGTGCTTGGTCTGTACTTCTGGAGCCGGAGCCGGAGCCGGAGCAACTACCGGAGCTGCTTCGCCCTGACCGAAACGGTAGGAAACACCCAGGCTCAGCAGACCGTTGTCCGGACGAGTACCGATGGTGTGTGCGTCACCGATGTTGTTGGTCCACTGGTATTCCAGACGGGTAGCGATTTCAGGAGTGATCGCGTACTCAACACCACCTGCGAATACCGGGGAAACGCCGGTGTCGTGGTCTTTAAAGGATGCGCCACCAGGTACGTTAGCCTTGGTGTCTGCACGCCATACCATACCACCCAGACGAGTGTAGATGTCCAGATCGTCAGTGATTGGGTAACCCAGTTTAGCGGTCAGCTGAACGCCCTGAGCTTTGTATGCGCCATTGATGTTGTCGCCTTTGTACGGCATACGACCTAACCAGTCGTAACCCATTTCAAAGCCAACATACGGGTTAACCTGGTAACCACCAAAAGCACCTGCACCCAGTTGGTTTTCGTGGGTCGGACCATTGTTAGGAATGAAACCAGTGTCATGGTACTGGGACCAGCCCAGTTTAGCACCAGTGTACCAGGTGTTATCTTTCGGAGCGGCCTGCGCTACGGTAGCGAAACCAGCCAGTGCCACTGCAATCGCGATAGCTGTCTTTTTCATTTTTTGCGCCTCGTTATCATCCAAAATACGCCATGAATATCTCCAACGAGATAACACGGTTAAATCCTTCACCGGGGATCTGCTCAATATTAACTCTACCGATATCTTCGGCTTATGCCGAGCACCCCTGGCGATGTAAAGTCTACAACGTAGTTGAAAACTTACAAGTGTGAACTCCGTCAGGCATATGAAAAAAAAGATTTGTATAAGGTGCGTTTAACCTTTTTTGTTAACGACACTTTACAGCATAAAATCGCGGAAACCGCTTCAGACAAGCCTCCGCAGGGAAAGTTAGCCATGAGTGAAATCGTCAGACGGGCGATAAAAAAAGTTCCAGGATTAATCCTAAATTTACTTAATGATACAAATTAGAGTGAATCTTTACCCCGGAAAGTTGTCTCGTGGCGTGAGAGGATGTGCTCACTGGACGCATAATAAACCCCATTGCGTTACCTTCATTAGCGGCATCCACAAGCTCTGCATGTTCTTCTTCTGTCAGATCATCTGTTAACCAACCGATCACCACGCTGTAATTTCCCGTGCGTAAAGCGCGAACCATTGATTCCACTGTATGGCAAGGGGAAAGCTGGTTTATCTGCATCACTTTCGTTAAAGGTAGTCCAGCAGCCTGAACCCATTCACGACTCAGTTTTTGTTTTGGTGTTAACCATAGTTGCCAACGTGATTGCTGGCCGAGTTGCTGCAACAATGGCAAAAGCAGCAGTTGCGTCATCATGGGCTGATCTTCGCGATAGACAACTTCACTAATTAGCCCGGCTGTTGTGTTTTCCGTGGAGACACGCGCAATTTTGTTTGCTGCGGATGAGAACAACGAAGAACGATGTGCATAGCCTGAAGTGTACATAATCAATCCAGCCCTGTGAGTTACTGTATGAATATACAGTACATCCGGTGGCAACAAAGATCAACCCTAATTTCGGAAAGAGCCTCGCAAATTTTGTCGTTGGTGACCTGAAAACTTAAATTAATCTTGCCCCTTGATAATAAGTTGCCTATTTTCGTATTTAACGGATCCGTTAATGTGAATCATTCTTTTATATTATGATTTTAAAAGGAATTTTATGAAAAGCCTCTCTTATAAGCGGATCTATAAGTCACAAGAATACCTGGCTACGCTGGGCACCATTGAATACCGATCATTGTTTGGTAGTTACAGTCTGACCGTTGATGACACGGTATTTGCAATGGTTTCTGATGGCGAGTTGTATCTTCGGGCTTGTGAACAAAGTGCACAATACTGTGTAAAACATCCGCCAGTATGGCTGACATATAAAAAGTGTGGGCGGTTTGTTACCCTCAATTACTACCGGGTCGATGAAAGCCTATGGCGAAATCAACAAAAGCTGGTGCGCCTGTCGAAATATTCTCTGGACGCTGCGCTTAAAGAGAAAAGTACGCGCAATATCCGGCAACGGCTGAAAGATTTACCCAATATGTCTTACCATCTTGAGGCTATTCTTGGGGAAGTGGGGATTAAGGATGTACGGGCGTTACGTATTCTTGGGGCGAAAATGTGTTGGTTGCGACTGCGGCAACAGAACAGTCTGGTGACAGAAAAAATCTTATTTGTGCTTGAAGGCGCAATTCTCGGTATTCATGAAGCTGCGCTCCCGGTGGCACGCCGCCAGGAGCTTGCAGAATGGGCAGATTCAATTACGCCGAAACAGGAGTTTCCTGCGGAACTTGAGTAATTCTGCGCTGCAGACGACCAATTTCTGGTAGTAATGCAATCAATAATCCGACTTGCTGTACAACCAGAGGTTCTTTGCTGTCTGCCCGTGGTTCAAGTTGCTGCATCTGTTGTTTCAGGTCAGCTAATGCCTGATTGACGCGTTCTTCATCGGCTGGTTGATGATGTAGCGCGTCATCCACATAGCAAACTGCGTCATCAAGAAACGCCAGAATTTCAGGGTTAGTTAACTGCTCACGGTGTGCACCGAGGGCAGAAATGTAACTGGTAAACGTATGGTTAAGGCACAGTAACCGGAACGCGTCCTCGCGAATTTGCGGTGTGACATTCGGTTCGCTGGACATATTCGACACCACCGACGCCAGCTCTGCATCACGATTGTGCGCATCGCGACGAGCAATACGATATGCCAGACGGTTATCGCGCCCCTGGTGGTATTGTTCGAGAATAGCATCGAGATAACGGCAGTTAGCATCGGTTGCGCGCTCAAGCATTCGGGGCAGATTACGAAACCGCCAGTCTGGCCAGATGTAACTTACCGCTGCCCATGCAATGGCACATCCGATCAGCGTATCGATTACGCGAGGCAATGCCACTTCAAAACCTTCACCCAGCAAGTTAAAGCACAGTAGCACCAGAAGCGTAATGAACATTGTTGCATGAGCGTATTGCACGTTACGGAAGGCAAAAAAGAGAACACCGGTAATGACCAGCAGCACCAGTTGCCCTTCCAGTGACGGCACAAACCACAGCACAGGAATGCCAATCGCAATACCCACCAGCGTACCAATAATCCTTAACTTCAGGCGGTGGCGCGTGGCGTTATAGTTTGGCTGGCAGACAAATAAACTTGTCAGCAAGATCCAATACCCGTGATGCATCCCGGTTATCTGAATGATGGCGTAGCCGAAGCACAAGACCAGTGACATTCTTACCGCATGACGGAAGAGGGCAGATTCCGGCGTGAAGTGACGGCTAAGACGCAGCCAGATATCGCTCAACCCATGCGGGCTGTCATCTGCGAGTTCATTTTCGTCATTATTATGGGGCAGCGCCTGAGCCTGTTCTGATTCAATTGTTGCCAGTTGGGCATCAATGGCGCGTAAATTGTTCAGCAAAAATCCCAGTGTTTTGAGTAAATCGGCGGGTGCGCCGTTATCGCGCATTCGCTCCAGCGCAGCATCAATATGCGTAAAAGCGCGATCAAAATGTGGATCGTGTTGATAAGGCTGACGCAGCAAAATACAGCGTGACAGTTGCTGGCAGGCCTGTCCCTGCATTGACATCAGTCGCTGGAAACGGAACAGCACGTCACTGTGGCGAAAATGTTCCCGCAACGTTTGATACTGAATATGGGAAGAGCTGGCACGCTCGTGGATATCCTGCGCCACAAAGTAGTAATGCAATGTGCGACGTGTTCCCCGCTGACCACGATCTCCGCGTAAGCGAGTCAGCAACGAGAGTTTCGTCTGATTCAGTGTCGCCATCAGTTGCCCGTTGGCGAGAGCCAAATCGTACAGCGGTGCCTGGCTTTCATCCTCTATATCAGGATCGAACATGCGTGATTTCAGTTCCAGATAACGCGCCAGTTGTTCATAGCAACGCGCCAGATTGTCCTGCAATGGGCGGACAGGGAACAGTAGGTGACCGATAAGCGTCAGGACGTTGTACCAGACGGCACCGGCAAGCAGATACATCGGCTGCTGATACCAGTGCTCATACAGAGACGTTCCCAGCATGGTGTAGATAGCGATCAGCAACGCGCCAAAAGCGATTGTTGCATAGCGTTGACCCAGACCGCCGAGCAAAATGAAACCGCTGGTGGAGAGCGTTAAGCCAATGGCAAACAGCCAGGGCCAGGGAAACAGCAATTCTACCGAGGCCGAGGCGATAAAAAAGCAGAATAGCGTAATGATAAGGTTACGCAGACGCCCAGCCAGTCGGTCGTCGAGATCGGTCAGCGCCGCTGCCACCATCCCCAAGGTCAGCGGAATCGTCAGTTTTACATCACCCAGCCACCACGGAAATGCAGTAGTACCACAAAGCGCAATAAAAATACGCGCGTAATACAGCCAGGCGCTGTTCCAGGTATAGCGTTTGAGCAAAGGACTTAGCATAAAAGCCATAATGTTAGATTATTCAAAACGACGTCGCGCATTGGCTTCACGCGCAGCACGAGCTGTTTCCACAGAAACTACGCGGCGACCGACTGGCCACAGTGCAATAGCGGCAATTTTAAAATTCGCAATGCCAACTGGAATGCCAATGATGGAAATGCATTGTGCGATACCTGTCGCAATGTGCATCAGGCATAACCACCAGCCAAAGAAAATCAGCCAGAAAATATTCAGTACCGTACCGCCAGTATTCAGCAGCACATTTTTACCTGCCGGATTCAGTTCATCGACATGAATGGCCTCATTGCCATAAGGCACCAGAGACAGTTTGGTGATCTCCCAGCAGGATCGTGTCAGCGGTAAGGTAAAAATCAGCACAATACTGACCAGGGTCGCCAACAGCCAGCCCAGAGTGGTGGCAAATCCGCCAAGCACAAAGTTCAGAATGTTCAAAACGGTACGCATAAAACCTCGCTTTACTGTGGTTTTCAGTAATGGGCGGCAATTGTAACGTTTTTTTGGGCTGGAGCACGTTTTCTCTGACGGTTACACTGATAAGAAATAACATCGTGTGGATCTACAGAGTCATGGAACTGAAAGCGACAACTCTTGGCAAACGTCTGGCACAGCACCCTTACGATCGGGCGGTGATCCTCAATGCCGGGATAAAAGTCTCCGGCGATCGTCACGAATATCTCATTCCTTTCAATCAATTACTGGCGATTCACTGTAAACGCGGTCTGGTATGGGGTGAGCTGGAATTTGTACTGTCTGATGAAAAAGTAGTGCGTCTGCACGGCACCGAATGGGGTGAGACGCAGCGTTTTCACCGTCATCTTGATGCTCTCTGGCGGCGCTGGAGCGAAGAGATGAGCGAAATTGCGGCTGGTGTATTACAGCAGCAATTGGATCTTATTGCCGCGCGCACCAACGATAATAAATGGCTGACGCGGGAGCAAACTTCTGGCGTGCAGCAACAAATCCGCCAGGCTTTGTCGGCGTTGCCGTTGCCGGTCAATCGACTGGAAGAATTCGATAACTGCCGTGAGGCGTGGCGCAAATGTCAGGCCTGGTTGAAAGATATTGAAGGCGCTCGGTTGCAGCATAATCAGGCGTATACCGAAGCCATGCTTAACGAGTATGCGGATTTTTTCCGTCAGGTTGAATCTTCACCACTTAATCCGGCACAGGCTCGGGCAGTCGTTAATGGCGAACATTCCCTGTTAGTGCTGGCAGGCGCAGGAAGCGGTAAAACGTCGGTGCTGGTAGCGCGTGCAGGCTGGTTGCTGGCGCGTGGTGAAGCGTCCCCTGAGCAAATTTTATTGCTGGCGTTTGGTCGCAAAGCCGCTGAAGAGATGGACGAGCGTATTCGCGAACGGCTGCATACCGAAGACATTACCGCACGCACGTTTCATTCACTGGCGCTGCATATTATTCAGCAATGTAGCAAAAAAGTACCCACAGTCAGCAAACTGGAAAATGACACCGCTGCCCGGCATGAACTCTTTATTGCTGAGTGGCGTAAGCAATGCAGCGAGAAGAAAGCGCAGGCGAAGGGTTGGCGGCAATGGCTGACGGAAGAAATGCAGTGGTCAGTGCCAGAAGGTAACTTCTGGGATGATGAAAAATTACAGCGTCGTCTTGCCTCTCGCTTCGATCGCTGGGTAAGTCTGATGCGGATGCACGGCGGTGCACAGGCAGAAATGATTGCCAGCACGCCCGAAGAAATCCGTGATCTGTTCAGCAAACGAATCAAGTTAATGGCTCCATTGCTGAAAGCCTGGAAAGGTGCGCTGAAAGCAGAAAACGCCGTCGATTTTTCTGGCCTTATTCATCAGGCGATTGCTCTCCTTGAGAAAGGTCGCTTTATCAGCCCGTGGAAACATATTCTGGTTGATGAGTTTCAGGATATCTCGCCGCAGCGCGCAGCGTTGTTAGCGGCATTACGCAAGCAAAACAGTCAGACGACGTTGTTTGCCGTTGGCGATGACTGGCAGGCGATTTATCGCTTCAGCGGTGCACAAATGTCGCTCACCACGGCTTTCCATGAAAACTTTGGTGACGGCGATCGCTGTGATTTAGACACGACTTACCGTTTTAACAGTCGTATCGGTGAGGTGGCTAATCGGTTTATTCAGCAGAACCCGAGCCAGTTGAAAAAGCCGCTAAATAGTTTAATCGCTGGCGATAAAAAGGCCGTCACGTTATTGGATGAGAGCCAGCTTGATGCGTTGCTGGATAAGCTCTCTGGTTACGCTAAACCGGAAGAGCGCATCCTGGTTCTGGCGCGTTACCACCACATGAAGCCCGCCAGCCTAGAAAAAGCGGCAACGCGCTGGCCGAAGTTGCAAATTGATTTTATGACTATTCATGCCAGCAAAGGGCAACAGGCGGATTACGTGATTATTGTTGGCTTGCAGGAGGGGAGTGATGGCTTCCCGGCCGTGGCACGTGAGTCGATTATGGAAGAGGCGCTACTGCCACCGGCTGAGGATTTCCCGGACGCCGAAGAACGACGGTTAATGTACGTTGCGTTGACCCGCGCACGACATCGGGTATGGGCGCTGTTCAACAAAAACAATCCTTCACCCTTTGTGGAAATATTGAAAAATCTGGATGTGCCGGTGGCGAGAAAACCGTAAGAAACAGGTGGCGTTTGCCACCTGTGCAATATTATTTCAGGCGATCCGCGAGATAACGCTGATAATCGGGGATCAGGATATCTACCGCGTCGTTGAAATGCGGCGACTGGATAATGAAATCAGCCGTTGCCACGTTGGTGGCGACCGGAATGTTCCACACCGTCGCCAGACGCAGCAACGCTTTCACATCAGGATCGTGCGGCACGGCATTTAGTGGATCCCAGAAGAAAATCAGCACATCAATTTTCCCTTCCGAAATCAATGCGCCCACCTGCTGGTCACCGCCCATTGGGCCGCTCAACATGGCGTTAACATTCATACCGGTAGCGCGGGAAATTAAGTTACCCGTGGTGCCCGTTGCATAAAGTTCGTGCTGTTCCAGTAATGGTTGATGCCGTTCCACCCAGCTCATGAGCATTTGTTTACAGTGATCGTGTGCCACCAGCGCAATATGTTTCCGCGCTGGTAAAGTGCGAGTCGTCAGTTCCATAATTTACATCCATAGTTAACTTTCCTACAGATTACTGTAAGCACTTATCGCTGCAAGATAAAGACCGAAAAAGCCTGCGCACAGGCACAAAAATCTCAGGAAGATGGTTGTTTTTCCGCCCATTGCAGGAAGTTATTGCGCGTTTGCGGATCTGCCAGTTTAAACCAATACTTCAGCCGTTGTTCAGTGAGCACCTGGGACTGTGGCGGAATAGCATCCAGTTCGGAAACACCAGAAAGCAGTGTACTGTCATCTGCCATCATGGTGGCAAATTGCGGTAGAGAAGCGCGTTTCGCGGATTTGTTATAACGCTCGACCTCGACTTCATAATCAATCGTTTTTGCGGTTGAAGTAATAGCCAGAATATCCAGCTTTACCGGAATCGGTGTCGCATCGCCATCTAACAATTCAAGACGCGGCGTTGTGTCGAAATGGTTGGCTTCCCGTTCATTCTCCAGGCGTGGCAGGCGAAAATTCACCTGGCTAATGAGCTGGGTATTAAAACTCACCACCAGCGGCGGGGAGATATAAAGCCGTTCTTCACTACTGGAAAGATGGATAGTCTTCTCGACGCGAAACACTAACTGATGCGGTCCATTATCCAGTTCAATGCTGTCAGCACCGCGCAGCAAAGAGCTTGAAACCTTCTTGCCGTCGAGTACCAGAAGATCAATATCGCTGGACAGCCGTAGCGTGGTGGCAAAAACAGATACCGGCAAACATAATGCAATCAAGGTGGTCAAAATGCCGGTTTTCATAGATAGCTCCTGTCTAATGACCGCCTGAATAATAATGTATCAAAATTTTTCTTTAATCATACTTACTAACATATAGACATGTTTTCCGCTTTTGCTCTCATTCATTCGTATTAGCTGCATGGTTGGTATGTTGGGATTGTCGTACACTTTGATAAATAGTCTGGAGGAAATGATGAAAGAGACCGATATTGCAGCCATTTTAACGTCCACTCATACCATTGCGCTGGTAGGGGCAAGTGATAAACCCGACCGTCCAAGTTATCGCGTGATGAAATACTTGCTTGATCAGGGCTATCACGTCATCCCGGTCTCACCTAAAGTCGCCGGTAAAACGCTGCTGGGTCAGCAGGGCTACGGCACGCTGGCAGAAGTTCCGGAAAAAGTCGATATGGTCGATGTTTTCCGTAATTCAGAAGCCGCGTGGGGCGTGGCGCAGGAAGCTATCGCCATTGGTGCGAAAACCTTATGGATGCAGCTGGGGGTGATTAATGAGCAAGCGGCGGTACTGGCGCGCGACGCCGGTTTACAGGTCGTTATGGATCGCTGCCCGGCAATTGAGATCCCTCGCCTGGGGCTGGCTAAATAAAAAATACCCGGAAGGTTTTTGCCTTCCGGGTATTTGTATGGGGGTTAGTTACGCAGACGCGGCGCCTGGAGTTGTTTGCGGATGGTCTGCGCCAGCTCATCCATGGATGGCTGTTCAGGATGTTCATCCTGCAATTCGCTACTTAGCTGGGCTTCAGCCAGGTAGGTATGAACCGGTAGGCCGTTGTCATCCTCCATCACCACGTGATACCACGGAGCGGCGCGAAGCTCATCGTTCACCGCCAGCTCATCAGGCGACGGTTCAGAGAGCGAATAAACCGGGTCGATATCCACGACCACTCCGAGATAACCTAACAGGGAATGGCGGACCTGCTGGCCGATACCGAATTTGCTGGCAATCATAGTCACCTCCCGGGAAATCTTCACCTTTGATATAAGGGTAAAATTCCACATTTCAAGTTACATGACGCGACAGGCAAACCCTTTCAGATATAGCCCTTCCGGGTAGGTAGCGATCACCGGATGATCGGCTGCCTGACGGAACTGCTCTATAAATTGTATATCACGACCGGCATCAATTGCGGCATCCGCGATGATTTTCTGAAATAAATCGCTGGTCATCAGGCCTGAACAGGAGAAAGTCAGGAGAACACCGCCCTCATTCAGCAACTGAATCGCCAGCATGTTGATGTCTTTATAGCCACGGCAGGCGCCCATCAACTGGCTTTTGTTCTCAACAAACTTCGGCGGGTCCATTACGATAACGTCAAATTTTTCCCCGCGATCGCGATAAGTACGCAGCAATTTAAAGACGTCATCACGCACGAACTCTGCCTTGCTCAGATCCAGTTTGTTCAGCTCAACGTTCTGCCGTGCAATATCCAGTGCTTCCTGGGAGGTATCGACGCTGACAACATGGCTGCAACCGCCCATTAATGCCGATACTGCGAAACCACCGGTATAGGAGAAACAGTTCAGTACGCGTTTATTTTCAACGTAGCGGCGCGTTGCTAGACGGCTGTCGCGTTGATCCAGGTAGTAGCCTGTTTTGTGTCCGTGTTGAATGTCCACCAGCAGTTTCATGCCGTGTTCTTCAATCGGCAGCAGGGCAGGTGGCAGTTCGCCAGTGACTGGCCCCTGGGTCAGCTCCATTCCTTCTTTTTTACGTACTGCGACGTCGCTGCGATCGTAAATCGCACATTCCGGGTACAGCGTTTGCAGGGCGCTGATCAATGCCGCTCGCTGATACTCTGCGCCAGCACTCAGCAGTTGCAGCACCAGAAAATTACCGAAACGATCGATAGTTATACCTGGCAGGCCATCAGACTCACCGGCAATTAAACGATAGCTATCGAGGCCATCTTTTTTCGCCAGCCAGTCGCGCCACTTTTGCGCCTGTTGTAAGCGTCGGGTGAAAAAGGCAATGTCGATGGATTCCGAGGGATCGAAAGTCCAGACGCGAGCACGGATTTGCGAAGCCGGCGAATAAGCGCCGCGTGCTAACCATTTTCCCTGATGATCAACAATATCGATGGTTTCACCGAGGCTGGCTTTACCTTCCATACGGGCAACGGCTCCGGAAAAGACCCACGGATGGCGACGAAGTAATGATTTTTCGCGCCCTTTGGCTAACACTAAACGTACACTCATAATCTACTATTCTGTCGATGCAAAGAAATGGGCGCCATTGTCCGGAGTTTTCCATGGATTTGCAACGCAGCTATAAGGATAAGGAGAGCGGTAATGTCGAAAGTATGCATAATTGCCTGGGTCTATGGGCGAGTTCAGGGGGTAGGCTTTCGCTATACCACGCAGTATGAAGCGAAAAAACTGGGATTAACCGGCTATGCCAAAAACCTTGACGATGGCAGCGTGGAAGTGGTCGCGTGTGGTGAAGAAGGACAGGTGGAAAAATTAATGCAGTGGTTAAAGAGTGGCGGCCCGCGTTCTGCGCGTGTGGAACGGGTACTTAGCGAGCCGCATCATCCCTCAGGGGAATTAACTGATTTTCGTATCCGTTAAATACATTTTACTGGTTTTGGCAGGCCAGCAATTTTGGTGGCTTGCTTTGCCGGGCCTTTGGGGAACAGTCGGTATAAATAGCGGCTGTTACCTTTTTCTTCGCCAAACTTATTCGCCATCGCTTTTACCAGCATACGAATCGCTGGAGAAGTATTGAATTCCAGATAGAAATCACGCACAAAACGCACCACTTCCCAGTGTTCTGGCGACAGCGTAATTCCTTCGTTCTCTGCAATCACCACCGCCAGCGGTTCACTCCACTGGCTGCTTTCTTTGAGATAGCCTTCGGTATCCGTTTCTATCTCTTTACCTTCGAAGATCAGCATAATTTTTTACTACCTTAATCAGACTGGCGGCAGTGTAACAAAAAACAAAGCCCCGCATAAAGCGAGGCTCTGTAAGTGGCATAGGGCGAGATTAATCGCGGCTGGCGAAGCCCAGAATGCTCAACAGGCTAACGAAGATGTTGTACAGCGACACATACAGGCTAACCGTGGCACGAATGTAGTTCGTTTCACCGCCATGAATGATGTTGCTGGTTTCAAACAGAATCGCGCCAGAAGAGATCAGAATGAATACCGCACTGATTGCCAGATGCAGAGCAGGTAGCTGCAGGAAGATATTCGCTACCATTCCAATCAATACCACCACAATACCTGCCATCAGCATACCGCCGAGGAAAGACATGTCTTTGCGGGTAGTCAGCACATACGCAGAGCAGCAGAAGAACACTAATGCTGTGCCGCCCAGCGCCATAGCGATTACGTCACCCATTCCGGCAGACAGGTAAGTGTTCAGAATTGGTCCGAGGATATAACCGAGAAAACCGGTAAAGGCGAACGCGGAGATAATCCCGGTCGGCTTATTCGCCGTTTTATAGGTCAGGAACATCAAACCATACATACCTACCAGCGTCAGAATCAGACCCGGAGATGGTAGCATCAGAACCGTACTGGCCGTCGCGGTAATCGCCGAAAAGGCCAGCGTCAGGCTCAGCAAGAAATAGGTATTACGCAGCACCTTATGGGTGCTAAGTAGCGATGTACGGTCATGTGAAGAACTAACTATACGATCCATGGAGTCACTCTCTATGACAGGTGTAATTAATAAAGCAGCATAATGATATTGCCGAAAGCTACCCAGAGGTTTTACCCATCTTTACGCATTTGATCTGGAACAGATTTAGCAAAGACAGAGTAAGCCATTGGGGATGACATAACGGCATGGCGATTTTGACAGGTAAAAGAAAAAGGGGTTAGCATTTAGCTAACCCCTTATCTTATTTGGCGGAAGCGCAGAGATTCGAACTCTGGAACCCTTTCGGGTCGCCGGTTTTCAAGACCGGTGCCTTCAACCGCTCGGCCACACTTCCGGAATGACGCGAACTATAAACATCCCGATGCGTCGTGTAAACCCCCAATGTGTTTGTTTGCCTGAAAAACAGACAAAATCGTGTTGATTGCGTGAAATAACAGCAATTTGCGCATTCCATCGCCATAAAAATCGCTTCATAACCTTCCTGCGGTAAACCTTAAGGAAAATAAGGTTCATTTTTATCGTTAAAAGATAAATCCACACACTCTGTATTGTTTTGTGCAAAAGTTTCACTACGCTTTATTAACAATACTTTCTGGCGACGTGCGCCAGTGCAGAAGGATGAGCTTTCGTTTTCTGTCTCTCTCGTGAAGCGATGGTTTGCCTTGCTCCAGGGACGTCGCTTGCCGACCAAAAGCGCCCGGCACTCCAGTCGGTGTCGCAAGGAAAAGAGACGTGCGATATGAATAATGAGGAAACCTTTTACCAGGCTATGCGACGTCAGGGGGTTACCCGGCGAAGTTTTCTTAAATATTGCAGTCTGGCTGCCACCTCGCTGGGATTAGGCGCGGGGATGGCACCAAAGATTGCCTGGGCACTGGAGAATAAACCCCGCATTCCAGTGGTGTGGATCCATGGTCTGGAATGCACCTGCTGTACCGAATCTTTTATCCGTTCTGCTCATCCGCTGGCGAAGGATGTCATTCTTTCCCTTATTTCTCTTGACTACGACGATACTCTGATGGCTGCCGCAGGCACTCAGGCAGAGGAAGTCTTTGAAGACATCATCACGCAATACAACGGCAAATATATCCTCGCAGTAGAAGGTAACCCGCCGCTGGGCGAGCAGGGGATGTTCTGTATCAGTAGCGGTCGACCGTTTATTGAGAAACTCAAACGTGCCGCCGCCGGAGCCAGTGCGATTATCGCCTGGGGAACCTGCGCTTCCTGGGGTTGCGTGCAGGCCGCGCGGCCCAATCCTACGCAGGCAACCCCCATCGACAAAGTTATTACCGACAAACCTATTATCAAAGTTCCTGGCTGCCCGCCGATCCCGGATGTGATGAGCGCCATCATTACCTATATGGTGACGTTCGATCGTCTGCCGGATGTCGACAGAATGGGGCGCCCGTTGATGTTCTATGGTCAGCGTATTCACGATAAATGCTATCGCCGCGCTCACTTCGACGCCGGAGAGTTCGTCCAGAGTTGGGATGATGACGCCGCGCGCAAAGGTTACTGCCTGTACAAAATGGGCTGCAAAGGGCCAACCACTTATAACGCCTGTTCCTCTACCCGCTGGAATGATGGGGTCTCCTTCCCGATTCAGTCTGGTCACGGCTGCCTGGGCTGTTCTGAAAATGGTTTCTGGGATCGCGGTTCGTTCTATAGCCGCGTGGTCGATATTCCGCAGATGGGAACGCACTCTACCGCCGATACCGTCGGTTTAACCGCACTTGGCGTCGTGGCAGCGGCTGTTGGTGTACATGCAGTCGCCAGCGCCGTTGACCAGCGCAGACGTCATAACCAGCAACTTGCAGAAGCCGAACAACAGCCGGGCAACGAGGATAAACAGGCATGAGCACTCAGTACGAAACTCAGGGATATACCATCAATAATGCCGGACGTCGCCTGGTGGTCGATCCGATTACGCGCATCGAAGGTCATATGCGCTGCGAAGTGAATATTAACGATCAGAATGTGATCACCAATGCAGTTTCCTGCGGCACTATGTTTCGCGGGCTGGAGATCATCCTGCAAGGCCGCGATCCGCGTGATGCGTGGGCGTTCGTTGAACGTATCTGCGGCGTCTGCACTGGCGTACATGCTCTGGCTTCAGTCTATGCAATTGAGGACGCCATCGGCATTAAAGTGCCGGACAACGCCAATATCATCCGCAACATTATGCTGGCGACCCTCTGGTGCCACGACCATCTGGTCCACTTCTATCAGCTCGCCGGGATGGACTGGATAGATGTGTTAGATGCGCTGAAAGCCGACCCACGGAAAACGTCAGAACTGGCGCAAAGCCTCTCCTCGTGGCCGAAATCATCCCCTGGCTATTTCTTCGACGTACAAAACCGACTGAAGAAATTTGTTGAAGGCGGGCAGTTGGGGATTTTCCGCAACGGCTACTGGGGGCACCCGCAGTACAAACTGCCGCCGGAAGCCAACCTGATGGGCTTTGCTCATTATCTGGAAGCCCTCGATTTCCAGCGGGAGATCGTCAAAATTCACGCTGTTTTTGGTGGTAAAAACCCACATCCGAACTGGATTGTCGGCGGGATGCCGTGCGCCATTAACATTGACGAAAGCGGCGCGGTCGGGGCGGTCAATATGGAACGCCTGAACCTGGTGCAGTCGATTATCACCCGCACGGCGGATTTCATTAACAACGTGATGATCCCCGACGCGTTAGCCATCGGTCAGTTCAACAAACCGTGGAGCGAAATCGGCACTGGTCTTTCTGATAAATGTGTCCTCAGCTACGGCGCATTCCCGGATATTGCCAACGACTTTGGCGAGAAAAGTCTGCTGATGCCTGGCGGCGCGGTGATTAACGGCGACTTCAACAATGTGCTGCCAGTGGATTTGGTTGATCCGCAGCAGGTGCAGGAGTTTGTCGATCACGCCTGGTATCGTTATCCCAACGATCAGGTCGGGCGTCATCCCTTCGATGGCATTACCGACCCGTGGTACAACCCTGGCGATGTCAAAGGCAGCGATACCAACATTCAGCAACTGAATGAACAGGAACGTTACTCGTGGATCAAAGCGCCACGCTGGCGCGGTAACGCGATGGAAGTAGGGCCGCTGGCGCGCACGTTAATCGCCTACCACAAAGGTGATGCAGCGACCATTGAGTCGGTCGATCGCATGATGTCGGCGCTGAACCTGCCGCTTTCCGGTATCCAGTCAACGTTAGGCCGCATTCTGTGCCGCGCGCATGAAGCGCAGTGGGCCGCAGGCAAGTTGCAATATTTCTTCGACAAGCTGATGACCAACCTGAAAAACGGCAATCTTGCCACTGCCTCTACCGAAAAATGGGAGCCTGCGACCTGGCCGAAAGAGTGCCGTGGCGTCGGTTTTACCGAAGCACCGCGCGGGGCGTTAGGTCACTGGGCCGCCATTCGCGATGGCAAGATTGATCTCTACCAGTGCGTGGTGCCGACCACCTGGAACGCCAGCCCGCGCGATCCCAAAGGGCAGATTGGCGCTTATGAAGCGGCGCTGATGAACACCAAAATGGCGATCCCCGAGCAACCGCTGGAGATCCTTCGTACTCTGCACAGCTTTGACCCGTGCCTCGCCTGTTCAACACACGTGCTGGGCGACGACGGTAGCGAGCTTATCTCCGTGCAGGTGCGTTAACAGCGAAGGAGAATCATCATGCAACAGAAAAGCGACAACGTTGTCAGCCATTATGTCTTTGAAGCACCTGTGCGGATATGGCACTGGCTGACGGTGTTATGCATGGCGGTGTTGATGGTCACCGGTTACTTTATCGGCAAGCCGCTGCCTTCGGTCAGCGGCGAGGCGACGTATCTGTTCTATATGGGCTACATCAGGTTAATTCACTTCAGCGCAGGGATGATTTTTACCGTGATATTGCTGATGCGGATTTACTGGGCGTTCGTTGGTAATCGCTATTCACGCGAGCTTTTCATCGTACCGGTATGGCGTAAAAGCTGGTGGCTGGGCGTGTGGTATGAAATCCGCTGGTATCTGTTTCTGGCAAAACGCCCGAGTGCCGATATTGGTCATAACCCCATCGCCCAGGCGGCGATGTTCGGCTATTTCCTGATGTCTGTCTTTATGATCGTCACCGGTTTTGCGCTGTTCAGCGAACACAGTCAGTACGCTATCTTCACACCGTTCCGTTACGTGGTGGAATTTTTCTACTGGACGGGCGGCAACTCAATGGACATTCACAGCTGGCATCGGCTGGGCATGTGGTTGATTGGCGCTTTTGTGATCGGTCATGTCTATATGGCGCTGCGTGAAGACATTATGTCCGACGACACGGTGATCTCCACGATGGTGAACGGCTACCGCAGCCACAAGTTTTTTAAAGTCAAAAGCAACAAGGAGCGTTCATGAGCGAGCAGCGCGTGGTGGTGATGGGGCTGGGCAACCTGCTGTGGGCCGATGAAGGTTTCGGCGTGCGGGTGGCGGAACGGCTATATGCCCATTATCACTGGCCCGAAAACGTGGAGATTGTCGATGGCGGCACTCAGGGGCTGAATTTGCTGGGCTACGTTGAAAGCGCCAGCCACTTGTTGATCCTCGATGCCATTGATTATGGGCTGGAGCCAGGAACGCTACGGACGTATGCCGGAGAGCGCATTCCGGCATACCTCAGCGCGAAGAAAATGAGTCTGCACCAGAACAGTTTCTCCGAAGTGCTGGCGCTGGCGGATATTCGTGGGCATTTGCCTGCACAAATCGCCCTGGTCGGGCTGCAACCGGCAATGCTCGACGACTATGGCGGCAGCCTGAGCGAGTTGGCGCATGAACAACTGCCAGCAGCAGAACAGTTGGCGCTGGCGCAACTGGCTGAGTGGGGAATAGTGCCGCATCTGGCAGAGGAATCACGCTGTCTCAACTATGACTGTCTGTCGATGGAAAATTATGAAGGCGTTCGCTTACGCCAGTACCGGATGACGCTGGAGGAGCAGGGATGATCAATGACTCTCCTTTTAATGCGTTGTGGCAGCGTATGCTGGCGCGTGGATGGACACCTGTCACAGAATCCAGCCTTGATGACTGGTTATCGCAGGCGCCAGACGGCGTAGTGCTGTTAAGCAGCGATCCGAAACGCACGCCGGAGGTCAGCGATAATCCGGTAATGATTGGCGAATTACTGCGCGAATTTCCAGACTATGTTTGGCAGGTGGCGGTAGCCGATCTTGCACAGAGCGAAGCCATCGGCGATCGCTTTGGTGTTTTTCGCTTTCCCGCCACACTGGTGTTTACCGGCGGTAGCTATCGCGGCGTGCTGAATGGTATTCACCCGTGGGCGGAGCTGATAAACCTGATGCGTGGGCTTGTCGAACCGCAACAGGAGCGTGCCTCATGAGTGACACTTTTTTCCATTTGCTGGGGCCAGGAACGCAACCTGACGACGACAGTTTCAGTATGAATCCGCTGCCGATCACCTGCCAGGTGAATGATGAACCGAGCATGGCGGCACTGGAACAGTGTGCACATAGCCCGCAGGTGATTGTGCTGTTAAACGAACTGCAACAACAGCTAAGTCAACGTATCCCCCCTTTGGGCGAGGTGCTGGCAGTCGATCTGTTCAATCTCAACGCTTACGATCGCCACTTTATCAATACGCTTCTCGGGGAAGGGGAAGTGTCAGTTCGCATCCAACATGTTGATGGCAGTGAAAGTGAAATTCAGGAGGCGATCTTCTGCGGATTATGGCGAGTGCGCAGACGTCGCGGCGAACAGTTGCTGGAGGACAAACTGGAGGTGGGCTGCGCGCCGCTGCCGTTGTGGCAGGCGGCAACGCAAAACGTCTTGCCGACAGATTCGCTGTTACCGCCGCCTGTTGATGGCCTGATGAACGGACTGCCGCTGGCTCATGAATTGCTGGCGCATGTGCGTAGCCCTGACACGCAGCCGCACAGTATTAACCTGACGCAATTGCCCATCAGCGAAGCTGACCGACTTTTTCTCTCGCGCCTTTGCGGGGCGGGGAATATTCAGATTCGCACTATTGGCTATGGCGAGAGCTATATCAACGCCACCGGGTTACGCCATGTCTGGCATTTACGCTGCACGGACACCCTAAAAGGCCCGCTGCTTGAGAGTTATGAAATCTGCCCTATACCGGAAGTTGTGCTGGCAGCGCCGGAAGATTTGGCGGATTCTGCGCAGCGGTTGGGCGAGGTGTGCCAGTGGCTGGTGGAAAACGAGCAACAGTGAAAACGGCGGCAAATGTCGCTTTCAGTCTTATGAATATCGCAATCAGCGAATACAACCACCTACAAACTGTAAGGGTAAAAAGGGAGATCTACTATTAAAGGGTTATTTCCCTCTCTTCGCCTACAGGAGTTCGCATGTGGGATGTTATTGACTTATCGCGCTGGCAGTTTGCACTGACCGCGCTGTACCACTTTTTATTCGTGCCCCTTACCCTGGGGCTGATTTTTTTGCTGGCTATCATGGAAACCATTTACGTGGTCACCGGCAAAACAGTCTACCGCGATATGACGCGTTTCTGGGGTAAGCTCTTCGGTATCAACTTCGCTCTCGGCGTGGCCACCGGCCTGACGATGGAGTTTCAGTTTGGTACTAACTGGTCATTCTATTCCAACTATGTGGGCGACATTTTTGGCGCACCGCTGGCGATGGAAGCATTAATGGCCTTCTTCCTCGAATCCACCTTTGTCGGGCTGTTCTTCTTCGGCTGGCAACGGCTGAATAAATACCAGCATCTGCTGGTTACCTGGCTGGTGGCATTCGGTTCCAATATCTCCGCATTGTGGATTTTGAATGCCAACGGCTGGATGCAGTTCCCGACCGGCGCGCATTTCGATATCGACACCCTGCGTATGGAGATGACCAGTTTCAGCGATCTGGTTTTTAACCCTGTCAGCCAGGTGAAGTTTGTCCATACGGTGATGGCGGGTTATGTGACCGGGGCGATGTTCATTATGGCGATCAGCGCCTGGTATTTACTGCGCGGACGGGAGCGTGATGTTGCGCTACGTTCGTTTGCCATCGGCTCGGTCTTTGGCACACTGGCGATAATCGGCGCGCTGCAACTTGGAGACAGCTCTGCTTATGAAGTCGCACGCGTTCAGCCGGTAAAACTGGCAGCAATGGAAGGGGAGTGGCAAACCGAACCCGCACCTGCGCCGTTCCATCTTGTTGCCTGGCCGGAACAGGATCAAGAACGTAATGCCTTTGCCATCAAAATTCCCACACTGTTAGGGATCCTCGCCACTCACTCATTAGATAAGCCCGTTCCGGGGCTGAAAAATTTGATGGCTGAAACCTATCCACGCTTGCAACGTGGACGTATGGCCTGGCTGCTGATGCAGAAGATCTCGCAGGGCAACCGTGAGCCGCATGTTCTGCAGGCGTTTCGTAATCTGGAAAGCGATCTCGGTTACGGCATGTTGCTCTCCCGCTATGCGCCGGATATGAATCATGTCACACCTGCGCAGTATCAGGCGGCGATGCGTGGCGCTATTCCACAGGTTGCGCCGGTGTTCTGGAGTTTCCGCATCATGGTGGGCTGCGGTTCGCTGCTGTTACTGGTAATGCTGATTGCGCTCGTTCAGACGCTGCGCGGCAAAATCGACCAGCATCGTTGGGTGCTGAAAATGGCGCTCTGGAGTTTGCCACTGCCGTGGATTGCCATTGAAGCCGGGTGGTTTATGACCGAGTTTGGTCGTCAGCCGTGGGCGATTCAGGACATTTTACCGACATACTCCGCGCACTCCGCATTAACCACGGGCCAACTGGCTTTCTCACTGATCATGATCGTAGGGCTTTATACCCTGTTCTTAATCGCCGAAGTCTACCTGATGCAGAAATATGCCCGTCTGGGGCCGAGCGCGATGCAGAGTGAACAACCGACGCAGCAACAGGGGTAAAGGAGAGAATCATGTTTGATTATGAAACATTGCGCTTCATCTGGTGGCTGCTGATTGGCGTCATCTTGGTGGTCTTTATGATCTCCGATGGATTTGACATGGGGATTGGCTGTCTGCTGCCGCTGGTGGCACGTGATGATGATGAACGTCGGGTATTGATTAACAGCGTTGGCGCGCACTGGGAAGGCAACCAGGTCTGGTTGATTCTTGCGGGCGGGGCATTATTTGCCGCCTGGCCCAGAGTCTATGCAGCGGCGTTTTCTGGTTTTTACGTGGCGATGATTCTGGTGCTGTGCTCGCTGTTCTTTCGCCCGCTGGCTTTTGATTATCGTGGAAAAATCGCCGATGCACGCTGGCGTAAAATGTGGGATGCCGGTCTGGTCATCGGTAGTCTGGTGCCGCCGGTGGTCTTCGGTATCGCGTTCGGCAATTTGTTACTTGGCGTGCCGTTTGTCTTCACGCCGCAATTACGCGTGGAGTACCTCGGTTCTTTCTGGCAATTGCTGACACCGTTCCCATTACTGTGTGGTTTGCTCAGTCTGGGCATGGTGATTTTGCAAGGGGGCGTCTGGTTACAACTAAAAACAGTCGGTGCTATTCACCTGCGTTCACAGCTGGCGACCAAACGCGCTGCTCTGTTGGTCATGCTGTGCTTTTTGCTGGCGGGGTACTGGCTGTGGGTGGGTATTGATGGCTTTGTATTGCTTGCCCAGGATGTTAACGGCCCGTCCAATCCGTTAATGAAACTGGTTGCCGTACTGCCCGGTGCCTGGATGAATAATTTTGTTGAATCGCCGATATTGTGGATCTTCCCGCTGCTGGGTTTTTTCTGCCCGTTACTGACGGTGATGGCGATTTATCGTGGTCGCCCCGGTTGGGGATTTCTGCTGGCATCATTGATGCAATTTGGCGTTATCTTCACGGCAGGTATCACGCTGTTTCCGTTTGTCATGCCTTCGAGCATCAGTCCGATCTCCAGCCTGACGCTGTGGGACAGCACCTCCAGTCAGCTGACGTTGAGCATTATGTTAGTAATTGTGCTGATATTTTTGCCTATTGTGTTGCTCTACACTGTGTGGAGCTACTACAAAATGTGGGGGCGCATGACAACTGAAACTCTTCGCCGTCACGATAGTGAGCTGTACTAAGGAGGGATGATCAATGTGGTATTTATTGTGGTTCGTCGGAATTTTGTTGATGTGTTCACTCTCCACCGTGGTGTTGGTATGGCTGGAACAGCGTCTGAAAGGTTGATTTGACGCACAACGAACGTAGGCCTGATGAGACGCATCAGCGTCGCATCAGGCAATAATGCGAAACATGAAAAACGGAAACCTGGCGATGAAAGCGATTTTGATCCCCTTTTTTTCTCTTTTGCTTCCGTTAACACCGCTACCTGCATTTGCTCAGGGGGCGCCGGAACTGAAGCTGGAAAGTGTAGTGATTGTCAGCCGTCATGGTGTGCGAGCACCCACCAAATCTACGCAACTCATGCAGGACGTTACTCCAGACACCTGGCCTGGCTGGCCGGTGAAGCTGGGTTGGCTGACACCACGAGGCGGTGAGCTGATCTCTTATCTCGGACATTACCAACGCCAACGCCTGGTGGCTGACGGTTTACTGGCAAAAAATGGTTGCCCGAAAGCTGGGCAGGTCGAGATTATTGCCGATGTCGACGAGCGCACTCGTAAAACAGGTGAAGCCTTTGCTGCCGGGCTGGCTCCCGATTGTGCAATAACCGTACATACTCAGTCAGACACTTCCCGTCCCGATCCGTTATTTAATCCCCTGAAAACCGGTGTTTGCCAATTGGATAAAGTGAACGTGACTGAGGCGATTCTCAGCAGGGCAGGCGGCTCTCTCGTTGATTTTACCGATCATCGGCAAACGGCATTTCACGAACTGGAGCGGGTACTCAATTTTCCGCAATCAAGTCTGTGCCTCAAACGAGAGAAACAAGACGAAAGCTGTTCGTTCACGCAGGCATTACCCTCTGAACTCAAGGTGAGTGCTGATAACGTCTCATTAACAGGTGCGGTAAGCCTCGCATCCATGCTGACGGAGATCTTTCTCCTGCAACAAGCACAGGGAATGCCGGAGCCTGGCTGGGGACGAATCACTGATTCACATCAGTGGAACACCTTGTTAAGTCTGCATAATGCGCAGTTTTATTTGCTGCAACGTACCCCTGACGTGGCTCGTAGCCGTGCCACACCGCTGTTGGATTTAGTTCTGACGGCGCTGACGCCAAACAACCCGCAAAAATCGATCTATGGAATTACGCTACCGACTTCACTGTTGTTTATTGCCGGGCACGATACCAACCTGGCGAATCTCGGCGGCGCACTGAAGCTTAACTGGACGCTGCCGGGCCAACCGGATAACACCCCGCCGGGTGGTGAACTGGTATTTGAACGCTGGCGGCGGCTAAGTGATAACAGTCAATGGATTCAGGTTTCGCTGGTATTCCAGACCTTGCAGCAGATGCGTGATAAAACGCCGCTATCGCTAAAAACGCCGCCTGGAGAGGTAAAACTGACACTGGCAGAATGTGAGGAGAGAAACGCGCAGGGCATGTGTTCACTGGCGGATTTTACGCAAATAGTGAATGAAGCGCGCATTCCGGCATGTAGTTTACATCAGGATAAATAAACATTTGCCGCTGTTGGTCCACGCAGGCCATTAATGCGGCAAAATTCTACGCGTAATCCTGGGATGAGCACTTCTGCGTCGCGGGGACTGAATGCGGAAATATGAACCTGGACTTCTTTACGACCGTCGGAGGGGATGATGAATCCTTTGCCGCTTTTGCGATCAAAGGTTTTGACAATTCCTGTCATTTTACGGGACAAACAAATTCCTTACTAAAAATACTGCGCTGCACTATACGGGGTTAATAAAATAAAGCCAGCGATATTTAAGACCGCCGGACGGCTAAAATAAAATTTGCTTAATCATATTTATCATGCGTTAATAGCTGCGTCGGTTTGAAAGACAGACAGCATACAAAGTAGTTTACTAAAGCAGTTCTCATTATCAGGCATTATCCCCTTCTTTTGAGTCTCTCTCCTGAACACTAAGTAGTTTCTGTAATAAAGCCCTGTTTGCCGAAAGGCCCAAAATGAAGGAAGTAAAATATGTCTAATAAAATGACTGGTTTAGTAAAATGGTTTAACGCAGATAAAGGTTTTGGCTTTATCACTCCTGATGATGGCAGCAAGGACGTTTTCGTTCATTTCACCGCCATCCAGAGCAATGAATTCCGCACGCTGAATGAAAATCAGAAAGTCGAATTTTCTATTGAGCAGGGGCAGCGTGGTCCCTCGGCAGCGAACGTTGTTACGCTCTAAGGTTGCCGTTATTACTCAACATCTCCATTTCCGCTGTCCATGTTGTCATGGTTCACAGTACCGCACATCGGCATTCGATGTGACGGAGCGAAACCCTTTGGGCGCTAAGTGTATTTTCTGTAAATCGACGATGATCACCTTTGATAACGTTGCCTTGCAAATACGCACTGACCATGCGCCGCTGGATTTCACAAAATAATATCAGGCTCCCTCGCGGAGCCTTTTTTATATCTTCTGTTTGCACTTATCCCTGTACGCATATTGAGCGATAACCTACTGATTATTGAATCTTTCATGCAGATGGCTTATAACATTTCTAACCTGACCAGGGGATCGGAACCAACACCTTGCTGGCGTGTTGCTGTCTTTTAAGACCAGAAGAGGTTAACAGTGAATATTGAAGAGCTAAAAAAACAAGCCGAAACGGAAATCTCCGAGTTTATTGCGCAAAAAATCGCCGAGTTGAATAAGAACACAGGGAAAGAAGTCTCTGAAATTCGCTTTACTGCGCGGGAGAAAATGACCGGGCTTGAAGGTTATGACGTCAAAATCAAAATAATGTGATTTTGTGAACATCACCCCGCACGAGGTGATGTTCCGCTTGTTGCTATTTTAATGACCAATCATTGGTGCTTGCGGAATTAAGCGTCGATACAATTCTTCTGGCACCGGGCTTTGCCATACACCCGCATACATCGCATAACCAATCACCGCAAACATAATCCCCAGAACCAGTAGCGTCATTAACCAGCCAGACAACGCAAAGGCCTTTTTATTTGCCGCAGGTTTTTGCAGCGAAAAAGTTAATGTTGAAGCGACCGGGCATGACTCGACGCAGGTCATACAGCCGGTACATTCCACCGTTCTAACCTGGATTAATTTATCGACAGGTATCCGTGACGGACAATTATTTGCGCATTTGCCGCAGTCGATACAACTTTCGGCATTGCGACGAATCTTAAACGGCGAAAATAATGAAACCAGTCCCATCAGCGCACCATATGGGCAGAGATAACGACACCAGGCATGGCGAATAAACAGGCTGGCAATCAGTAAAACGATCACGCTGATTAACGTCGCTGTTCCCATATGGCGAAAGAAATCGAGCATTTTAACGTCCATCACCACGCTGTAGGGCGATAGCATAAAATAGTGAATCGCCTGAGCGGGCATCAATAACGCGATATAGAGAAAGAAACTCAACAGCAAATATTTCACTGTGCGCAGAGGAATATCCAGCCAGCGGGGAAGGGCAAATTGCCGACCAAACAGTTTTTTCCCGAGCTCGCCGATTAATTCAGAAAGCGTACCAACCGGGCATAGCCATGAACAAAAGGCTTTTTTCAGCAACAGACTGATGATGATAAAAGCGACCAGCAACAGCATCGCAGCGGCATGGACGGAAGGTAATTGACCTGTCTCAAGGCTGTATTTCAGATTCATCAGACCGGCAATCGGTAGCCAGCCTTCGATGCCTCCCGGTCTGGCGACAAATGTCGTACTACCTGCCGTTTCGTAATAGCGCACCCAGTACCAGAAGGTGACGGCAATATAAATATTGATTGCTAACAGTAATAATTGCGTCGCTTTACGCCAGGTCGTGGCATTGCGCCAGTCATTCCACGGTAATTTGCCGCCCGTCGTGCCTGGCCGCCGCTGCCAGCGGGTTCTTTTTTTCTCTGTCATGATTTTGCCAGTCCGTTAAGTTGCATACTAAATGCTACTATTCTAAATATTCTTAACTGGCTGATATTGATTCAAATCGCGTTCAGGTCTTTCTTATTCAACCACGCTTCCAGCCCCGGCGTGCTGGTGGCGCTCAGCTCGCCGCCCATCGCCTGGGTCAGACCGCTACTGATAGTCAGCCCCAGCCCGGTGCCGCCGCGTTTGCAGCTCACCTGAACGAATGGCTGGAAGATTTCTGTCAGTTTCGCGGGATCAATACCGCAGCCGCTGTCTTCCACTTCGACCAGCCATTGCTTGCCATCAGTGCGACTGCGCATCGCCGCCCTGGCAGTGCGTGACGACGCTCGTCTGGAACTCGCCGCTGACTTTTGCGGACTGTTTCTGATGACTGACAAACAAGCGGCGCTGCCTTATGCATCGGCCTACAAACAGGACGAGCAAGAGATTAAACGCTTGTTAGTTGAGGCGGGGATGGAAACCAGTGGCAATTTCAACGAACCGTCAGATCATCTGGCGATCTATCTGGAGTTGTTAAGTCATCTGCATTTTTCACTGGGAGAGGGGACTGTTCCTGCGCGAAGAATCGACTGTTTGCGGCAAAAAACGCTAACGGCACTGTGGCAATGGTTACCTGAGTTTGCTGCGCGTTGCCATCGGTATGATAGCTTTGGTTTTTACGCGGCACTAAGCCAGTTGTTGCTTGCGATAACCAATAGAGATAATGCCGATTTGTAAGCCTGATAAGAAGTGTTAAGCGTCGCATCAGGCATTATGGCAGAGCCGCCGGATGCGGCGTGAACGCCTTATCCTGCCTACGGGAACAATGCCCTTCGTAGGCCTGATAAGACGCGTTAAGCGTCGCATCAGGCAACAAACTCACGGATGAGCTACAAACCGGGAAAGCCGCTGGCGCAGCAGGCGGTTTTCCTGCTTCAGGTGCGCAATATCATCCATTAACGTCAGCGCCACCGCGATCCCAGGCCAGTCCAGAGCCAGTTCATGACGCAGGCGTACTGCGCGTTGCACCACGATGGCGGCATGGTCGTCAAATACCCAGGTTGTTTCCTGGATCTCACGCGGTTCAACCACCCCCAAACCGACAATTTCATTCAACTCCTCTTCAGAGATGCCGGTATGCAGGCAAAATTCGGTAATGGTAAAAGTCACCGTAACATTAGCCATCATGCTTTCCCCCAATCTTTACGTGGATCAAAAGACGACTGGGCGTCTGCCAGTTGCTGCCACAGCGCGGCAGTGTTTTCATCCGGTTTCGGCGGCATTACGATTTTCAGTACCGCATACAGATCGCCGGTCTGTTTTTTGCTCACCAGACCTTTGCCTTTAACGCGCAATCGTTGCCCGGCCTGACTGCCTGGCGGGATAGTCAGCAAAATGCTTTCTTTCAGTGTTGGTACAGTGACTTTTGTACCCAGTGCCGCTTCCCACGGGCTAACCGGCACCACAATTTCCAGATCCTGACCGACAATATCAAACAATGGATGCGGCGCAATATGAATCACCAGCCACAGGTCGCCATTTGGACCACCGTTTTCTCCCGGCGTCCCCTGGCCTTTCAGGCGGATGCGTTGACCATTGCCGACGCCCGCCGGGATCTTCACATTTAGCGTTTTGGGGATTTCCTGCTCGATCATGCCAAAGGCGTTATAAACCGGCAGGTTATAGCTGATGGTACGCTTATGCTCAGTAAGCGTTTCTTCAAGGAATACCGCCACTTCAATTTCAATATCGTGGCCGCGTGTGGCGGGGCGCTGGCGACTCTGGCGGGCATGTTGACCGAAAATTGACGAGAAGATATCGTCAAAATCTTCGGCGTTAAAACTCTGACCGTCGCCATGATGGAACTGGCGGTTAAATTGCGGATCGTTGCGATGTTGCCACATCTGATCATACTCAGCGCGACGTTGCTCATCACTCAACACTTCCCACGCTTCAGCGACCTCTTTGAAGCGGGCTTCGGCATCCGGTTCTTTGCTGACATCAGGATGGTATTTGCGGGCCAGTCGACGATAGGCGGTCTTGATTGTCTTGAGATCGTCCGTCGGTTTCACGCCCATGATGGCGTAATAATCCTTTAATTCCATAGCGTTATCTCGCGTAAATCAATACAGACAAAGGGAAACCCCTGACAAGGTATCAGTGTTAAGTGTAGGGGAAATCAGAAAAAATCGTAGGCCAGAGACAACAACATAACTAAAAATGATATTTTCAGCCTGAATGTTGGCAGGTAAAAGAGGGGACATTTAACCTTCAGGGATGCCCCATGACGACCTTGCCAGGGGGCAGAAAATGGGGGCTTATCCCGCTTTTACCGCAGTGACCATCACTTCAACCAGAATCTCCGGGCGAGCCATCTCAGCTTGTACGGTAGCACGTGCCGGGCTATATCCTTCTGGTATCCAGCTAACCCATACGTCGTTGAACTCGGCAAAATCTCGGCTGATATCTTTTAACCATATCTGAGCGGACAAGAGATGAAATTTATCACTGCCAGCTTCAGCAAGTAATGCGTCGATTTTCTCCAGCACTTCGCGCGTTTGTTGCGCGATGGACGGAGTATTGCTCTTCGGTGTCTGACCGGAGAGAAAAACAAGATTGCCATATTCCACACTGGCGGCAAGACGCGGTTGTGGGTTATTACGTTTGATATTCAAGCTGATTGGCTCCATGTCAGTCCATCAAGTGAAATTGCAGGATCTTCTCCCGACAGCAGAGCGCCTAACACCACGGCACTACCCGCCGCCAGCGTAAAGCCCAGACTGCCCTGACCAAGATTCATCCATAGATTTTGATACTTCGCCCGTCCTAATAGCGGCGGACCCGCAGGGGTGGATGGACGCATACCCGTCCATAATTCGGCCTCATCGATACCTTGCAGTTGCGGAAAACTGGCAGCTACGATCTGTTTTAAAGCGCCAATGCGTTCAGAGCGCAGTTCAGTACCGTCGTAGCCAATATCGACCATGGCGGCGATGCGCAACCGGTCACCGAGCCGGGCATAGACAATTTTATGACCATAGTCGGTGACACTGATTTGTGGTGCGATCCCCATTTTTTGTGGGAAGGGGAGCGTCAGACTGTAGCCTTTCAGACCACAGAGCGGTACGTGAGTCCCGGTTCCGGCAAGCAAATGCGTGCTGCCATTACCGGCGGCAACGACATAATCATCCGCAACCAGCGTTCCAGTGCGGGTGGTAATAGACTCAATGCGCTCACCTTTTTTGTTCAACTGCAAAACTTCGCAATCGGTCTGTAGCGAAAAATTCGCACTGGCATTAAGTTTGGCAAGTAATGCCTGACAGAACTTATAGCAGTCCGCCGTTTCATCGCCGGGGGAGTAAATACCACCGCACAGGGAATGACCAATATGTTTTAGTGCTGGCTCAAGATGAACACACTCTTCGCGTGATAAAGCCTGTTGAAATTGCGGATCAATGCCTTTTGCTGCTTTGGCTAAATCTTGCTGGCGGCGATGAATAATCAGTTTGCCAGAACGGCGCCAGTGAAAATCATCAAGATTATCCTCCAGCAGCCACTCTTCCATGACCTGACGACTTAACAGTGATAAGCGTAAAATATGGTCGCCATTGAGTTTATTTGTCCGGCTATTACAGGACATTAAAAACGCCAGCAACCAGCGCCACTGGCTAAATGACATGCGCAAACGCATATTCAGAGGGGAGTCACTTTTCCCCATCCACTTAAGCCCCTGCATCGGTACGCCTTTATCCGCCAGAGGGGCCACGTAGCGATAGCTGAGTTGCCCGCCATTAGCGAAACTGGTGGCGACGCCTGCCTGACTGTTACGTTCTAACAATTGCACCTGATGGCCCTGTTTTACCAGAACCCATGCTGTCGCCAGACCAATTACCCCGCCGCCAATAACTACAATGCGTTTTTTCATCACCTGAGATATCCACCGCTAATAAATGCGTTGGGGGTATGTCAAAACATTTAGGCCTGAGGCGCAATTGACTTTTTATTTTCAGGGTATAACTCAAGGTTAATGGCTCGCAGTTGCTGACGTAATTGCTGACAGAGGAAATCGACAAATTTTTGTGTAATAGGGCTAAGCGAAACATCGGCACGGCGTAGTAAGCAAAGATCAATTTTTATTGGTGGTTCGATGGAGTGAATTGTCTCTGCCGGGAGGTTATGACGGGCAGAGAAAATATCGGTAATACTGCATCCCATTCCTCGTTTTACAAATTCAGTCGCCATGTAATATGTCTGGACATTCAGGCGCGTCGTCAAAAAATCACGCCGTTTGGCTATTGCATCGGAAAGGGAATAGGGGCCGGGAGAAATCCAGCGTTGTTGGTCAATCTTGTCTATTTCTACCGCGCCCTGTCGATAATCCCGGTCGATATAAACCAGCGGAACTTCGGCTATCAGCGTCGTCATAATCTCCCCCTGTTGAATCGGCTGTAGCGTCAGAGCCAGATCAATCTCACGCAGATCAAGCTTTTTAACCAACGTTTCGGTGTGCTCTGTCGTCAGTGTCATTACCAGATTCGCATTCTGCTGGTAAAACGCGGTGACTATTTCTGGCACCAGACTTAACCCCAGACTTGGCAGGCATCCCAGGGCTATTTTGGCTCGCGGATCTCGCGTCAGGTTATCGGCCAGCAGTCGCAGGTTATCGAGTTCGTGATAAATCGACTGCGCTTTTTCAAAAAGTGTGATCGCTTCGCTGGTTGGAAGAAGCTTGCCACGAACTCGCTGAAAGAGCTGAAAACCGAGTTTTTGTTCAGCGTTTTTTAACGCTTTACTGGCGGCCGGCTGGGAAATATTCAGCGATTCCGCAGCCCGGGAAAGTGTCCCGCATGTCATCACGGCATAGAAGATTTCCAGGTGGCGCAGTTTCATTAAGAGTTAACCCAGAGTTATAGACGATAGATAAAAAGTCATTTCATGGTAACACCAAGTTAACATAAATTTAATCTGTAACGCCTGTTCTGGTAACAATGCGTTATTTGCCCACCTAAAGGGGTTAATTACGAACTCAGAATAATACCTGTAGCACCCGGACAAACCCTCAGTGCATTTTGCTAACAATAATAACGAGGGGGGATATTTTCTGAGCTGTCCAAATACATCGGCTGATATTGATGGTCGATTCGATGGGGTTAAGGAGTTATATGAGTGACTCAATACTCGCTGGTGGTTCGCTAACCAGACAAAATATCACCAAAAAGAATGTCATTATTGGCTTACTGTTGGTTGTTTTTTTACTGACAGCGTTCTGGTGTCAGGGGCGTCCAGGTAATGAACTCGGACTGCTTGGTTTTACACCGCTGGTAGCGTTAGCGGTGCTCTCGTTGATAGGCGTCGATATTGTTCTGGCGGTTATTTCATCGATTATTATTGCGATGATCATGACCTCCACCGGCTTACCGGAAATGGGCACCATGCTGGCAAAATCGACGGGATCGTTTATCGCCACTGTAGGTCTGATCATTATGCTTGGTGCCGGTGTTGGTGAAGTGGCAACACGTACCGGAGCCGCCGTTGAACTGGTCAAATTTGTGGTACATCGTATCGGGCTTTCCAGCCAGACGCGGGTCAAATTTGGCATCGTTGTCTCTTCCATTCTCATCTGTGGCGCGCTGGGCACTATGGCAGGCGGCAATGCCATTATTGTTGCGGTGATTATTCCTGTGGCGGCGGCAGTACGGCTGACACCGCCTACGGTGGCTGCACTGATGATGACGGCAGGCTCAGTGGGATTGTTTACCGGGCCATTTACTCCCAGTACCGTGACGATTTTACAACTCGGCGGCCTGACTTATCCGCAATACCTGATGTACGTTGGATTACCAATGAGCGCCGTGACGTTATTCGCTGGCTGGATCATGGCCGGGCGAATTCAGAAGATGACGGAAGGAAAATTACACTACGAAGTGGATCTCTCTGAGAAAACTCAGGAAGAAGAGGAACCCGCCCGCGTTCGTCGTCGCAAGCTCAGCGCGCTGGCATTTGCCGCAACCATTATTGTTATGGCGGTTATCGGTGTAGTGATAAAAGCAGGTTTTAGTTTTGCCATTATCGTGATGTTACTGGTGGCTTTGATCACCGGACTGGTGGGAGGATTAAGCCCTGCCGGGATACTGCAGGCGCTGTATAAGGGGTGTGGCAGACTGGTGTGGATGTTTCTGCTCTACTGGCTGTATAACCCGATTCTGGAACTTATGGATAGCCTGCAGGCGTATCAGGGATTGCTCGAATACACCCAACCACTGTTAACCGGGATATCTCCGGCATGGCTTTGCTTCTGTATTTTTGCCTTTAACATTATCGGTCATGTGCCAGGCGCCGCTGTTGCTCAGATGACCTTTACGCACAAAATATTTGGTCCAATGTTGATGGCTGCGGGAGTGCCGCCACAGGGGACAACGGCGGTATTGTTAGCCTCATCGCAAGTGGACTGGTTTGGGCCTTTCCCTTCATCGGATATGTTTGGTCAAATGGGGCTGGCACAATCAACCCATCTGAAATATATGCTTTATAACGGTTGGACCATTGTCATTGCCAATATCATTCTTTTTGCCGTGCTGTTTCAGGTATTAGTTTAACGATACAAACCAGGCGATAGCGCAGCGACTGTCCGCTATCGCCTGGTGCTCTGCAAGTTTCCCGCCTCGTTATCTGCTAATTTGCGAACCTGTTCCCGGAAAAAAGTCATATTTCTGTCACACTCTTTAATCATTGATAACAAAAGAGGTGTGAGGAATGAAAAAAACGCTAATCGCCGCAGCCGTGGCAGGGATGGCTTTGCTTTCTTCAAATGCTCAGGCACAGGCTGTACCGGAAGGCTATCAGCTACAGCAAGTGCTGATGATGAGTCGCCATAACTTACGTGCGCCGCTGGCAAATAATGGCAGCGTGCTTGAGCAGTCGACGCCGAATAAATGGCCGGAATGGGATGTTCCCGGCGGGCAGCTCACCACTAAAGGTGGCGTGCTGGAAGTGTATATGGGTCATTACATGCGTGAGTGGCTGGCAGAGCAGGGGATGGTAAAGTCGGGTGAATGCCCGCCGCCGGACACCGTTTATGCTTACGCAAACAGCCTTCAACGTACCGTCGCTACCGCGCAGTTCTTTATTACTGGTGCATTCCCTGGATGTGATATTCCTGTTCATCACCAGGAAAAAATGGGCACCATGGATCCAACCTTTAACCCGGTAATCACCGATGATTCCGCCGCATTCAGTGAGCAGGCGGTGGCGGCAATGGAGAAAGAGTTCAGCAAACTACAACTGACGGACAGCTATCAGCTACTGGAAAAAATCGTTAACTATAAAGACTCTCCAGCCTGTAAAGAGAAGCAGCAATGTTCGCTGGTGGATGGCAAAAATACTTTCAGTGCGAAGTATCAACAAGAGCCGGGCGTTTCTGGACCGTTGAAAGTCGGCAACTCGCTGGTGGATGCTTTCACTTTGCAATACTACGAAGGTTTCCCGATGGATCAGGTGGCGTGGGGGGAAATTAAATCTGACCAACAGTGGAAGGTGTTGTCGAAGCTGAAAAACGGCTACCAGGACAGCCTGTTTACCTCACCGGAAGTAGCGCGCAATGTTGCGAAACCGCTGGTCAGTTATATCGACAAAGCCCTGGTCACCGATCGCGCCAGCGCACCGAAAATCACTGTGTTGGTAGGGCATGACTCTAATATTGCCTCGCTGCTCACCGCGCTGGATTTTAAACCCTATCAGTTGCATGACCAGAACGAACGCACGCCAATTGGCGGCAAAATCGTTTTCCAGCGTTGGCATGACAGCAAAGCCAATCGTGATTTGATGAAAATCGAGTATGTATACCAGAGCGCGGAACAGTTACGTAATGCCGATGCGTTAACGTTGCAGGCTCCGGCTCAGCGGGTGACGCTGGAATTAAGCGGTTGCCCGATAGATGCTAATGGTTTTTGTCCGATGGATAAGTTTGATAGCGTGTTGAATGAAGCGGTGAAATAACAGAAAACTCCCCCGTCAGCTGCGGGGGAGTTTCATGGTTAAACGTTTTTACGTTCGATGGTCTGTTCGCCCCAAAAAAGCGAATCTTTATCGGTTTTGGCAAAGGCTTTGACTAACACTTCATCGCTACCTTCTTCCCAAATTTTTTCCGCCATTTTCTCATCGTACCCGGCGACTTCAAAAATGGCCTCGGCTATTTCCGGCGACGTATTGCGCAGAGATGCCCATTCACCCACGTGATGAGCTTTCGCTTCTTGAGTTGGCATGTGTATCCTCCTGTTGAAGATTAGCCATTAAGTTTGACTGCCAGACCAGCAACATATTCCCCCTGGTAACGTGCGATAGACAACTCTTCCTGACTGGGCTGGCGCGAACCGTCACCGCCTGCAATGGTGGTCGCGCCATAAGGCGTTCCGCCGCGAACCTGCGAGACGTCAAATAATTCCTGTGCTGCGTAGCCAATGGGGACAATCACCATGCCGTGATGTGCAAGGGTCGTCCAGGTTGAAGTGATAGTCTGTTCCTGACCGCCGCCGGTGCCAGTCGAACTAAAGACGCTCGCCAGTTTGCCGTACAGAGCGCCGGAAGCCCACAGGCCGCCAGTCTGATCCAGGAAAGTACGCATCTGGCCTGACATATTGCCAAAACGGGTTGGTGTACCAAAAATAATCGCGTCGTAATCGGCCAGTTCTTGCGGGGTTGCAACGGGCGCAGTTTGCGTTTTACCGCCTGCTTTTTCGAATAATTGCGGCTGCATGGTTTCCGGTACACGCTTAACGACAACTTCTGCGCCATCGACTTTGCTTGCGCCTTCGGCGACTGCTCGTGCCATCGTTTCGATATGTCCGTACATGGAATAATAAAGCACCAGAACTTTAGCCATTTCTAACCACTCCTCGTGTTATCTCTATTCCGTAGCGATTCGCTACCACTCATTTAAAGATAAGACGTCCTATTCAGAGTGCAAATTTCACAACCACTTATTTGATTTATAACAATTTTCACAAGCATGTAATTTTGTCGCAAAATGATACATTTTTATCCCATAGTGTTTTTTTAATCATAAGAGCGGCTTATGGCTGATTACCGGAAATGATATCTATTCTCGCTAAGAAGCTGTTGCAGGATATTACCAAACGCAGGCTAACCCGCGTCAGTTCACTAAGCTTAGTCCCACGTAGCGAAAATATGGCACCCGCCATACGCCGCGTTAATCCTGGGCACTATGATGACGGAGGTCAGTAATGGCAAACCATCGAGGCGGTTCCGGCAATTTTGCAGAAGACCGCGAAAGAGCATCAGAAGCAGGTAAAAAAGGTGGACAGCACAGCGGGGGGAATTTCAAAAATGACCCGCAGCGCGCATCTGAAGCAGGAAAAAAAGGGGGCAAAAGCAGTCACGGCAAAAGCAACAACTAGCCGGGCTACTCCATGACGAATGCGTTTTGTCTGACGCACGTCATTACGCCACTGCCGCCGGTAATTCCGGCGGTTTTTCGTTCTGGTACTCTCCTTAATATCCTTGTGTTAATACCTTTCTCGCTCATTCCACCATTATTCATTTGTACCGTGAATGTTGATGGTCGAGGCATCGTGCTGATTTTGCTATCCTGTTGCCAGTCTACAAGAGGGGTGAGTGCATGACGCAAGGCGCAGTGAAAACAACGGGTAAACGTTCGCGCGCAGTGAGCGCGAAGAAAAAAGCGATTCTTGGTGCGGCACTGGACACTTTTTCACAATTCGGTTTTCACGGCACAAGGCTGGAGCAGATCGCAGAGTTGGCGGGCGTGTCAAAAACCAATCTGCTGTATTACTTCCCGTCGAAAGAGGCGCTGTATATTGCCGTGCTGCGGCAAATTCTCGATATCTGGCTGGCACCGTTAAAAGCGTTTCGTGAAGATTTTTCCCCGCTGGCGGCGATCAAAGAGTACATCCGTCTGAAGCTGGAAGTCTCCCGTGATTATCCGCAGGCTTCGCGCCTGTTCTGTATGGAGATGCTGGCAGGTGCGCCGCTGTTAATGGATGAGCTGACGGGGGATTTGAAGGCGTTAATTGATGAGAAATCGGCGCTGATTGCCGGTTGGGTCAAAAGCGGCAAACTCGCGCCGATTGATCCGCAGCATCTGATTTTTATGATTTGGGCTTCCACCCAACATTACGCCGATTTCGCTCCCCAGGTGGAGGCGGTGACAGGCGCGACGTTGCGCGATGAGGTGTTTTTCAATCAAACGGTTGAAAACGTGCAGCGGATTATTATTGAAGGGATTCGACCACGCTAATGATGCCGGAGGAAGTTGCAACATCCTCCGGCAAGCACTTAACCGATCGTCATTAAACTGGCGTTACCGCCAGCGGCAGCGGTATTTACACTCAGCGAACGTTCGATATACAGCCGTTCCAGCAGGATATTGCTTTCGCTACGGGCAAAACCCTGCACCGAAACAATCGCACCGTCACGCGCGGCAACCGCTTCACACAGTGCACGAAGCTGATCCGAATCACCGTGGAAGATCACCGCATCAAACGGTTGAACGGTAATATTTTCCGCTTTAGCCAGTTGAATACGTTCGCTGACTGCCGATGGCAATGCCTTCACTAATTGACGATGCAGTGTGTCATCCGTCCACAGCACCCGGCTGCCAACGGCCAACACGGCGGCAAGCTGAGTTAATGCATCCTGTTCATCATCCGCAATACATAACACGCGCTCACGCGGCAGCAGCGTCCAGGTGTTGCGTTCACCCGTCGGCCCTGGCAGCAATCGCTGTGTTCCTGCTTGCGCCAGCTCACCATATTGCGCACATAACGTCTGCAATTCTGTTCGGTTTGCTGCCCATTCCCGTAGTGCATTCAGTGGCTGAATTAATGCTGCTTTCAGTTGGGCATCGACCGGATACTCTGCATCCTGACGCGCGAGCGTCACCGCCAGCGCGCTTTCCGGGCGATTCGCCAGCAGACGGTAGAGATAAAGCGGACCGCCTGCTTTCGGACCTGTACCGGACAACCCTTCGCCGCCGAACGGCTGCACACCAACCACTGCGCCAACCATATTACGGTTAACATACAGGTTACCGACATGCGCCGAGCCAGTGACCTGGGCAATGGTTTCATCAATACGCGTATGGACACCGAGCGTCAGACCATAACCGGAAGCGTTAATCTGCTCGATCAGCTCCGGCAATTGATTACGGTTGTAGCGCACCACATGCAGCACCGGACCAAAGACCTCTTTTTGCAATTCGGCAAAGTCATCCAGTTCGATAAGCGTCGGAGCAACAAAAGTGCCGCTTTGCCATTCACGGGCATCTTCGTTGTTTTCCCGCACCGCCTGGAACACCGGACGGCCTTTGCCGCGCATAGTCTGAATATGACGCTCAATATTGGTTTTCGCTTCGCTATCAATTACCGGCCCGATATCGGTGGTCAGGCGACCCGGATTACCCATCCGGCACTCAGCCATTGCGCCGCGCAGCATTTTAAGCGTGTGGTCGGCAATTTCATCTTGCAGGCACAGCACACGCAGCGCCGAACAACGCTGACCTGCACTGTCGAACGCCGAGGCCAGCACATCTATGACAACTTGTTCAGTCAGAGCGGAGGAATCGACAATCATCGCGTTCATACCGCCGGTTTCAGCAATAAGCGGAATAGGACGACCCTGAGCGTCCAGGCGGCTGGCGATATTGCGTTGCAGTAACGTGGCGACTTCGGTTGAACCGGTAAACATCACCCCGCGCACGCGATCATCACCCGTCAGTTGTGCGCCCACGGTTTCACCCTGTCCTGGTAGCAACTGCACCACGCCCGGCGGTACACCGGCTTCCAGCAAAATGGCGAGCCCTTGCGCGGCTATCAGCGGTGTTTGTTCTGCCGGTTTTGCCAGTACGCTGTTACCTGCCGCCAGTGCGGCGGCGATCTGCCCGGTGAAAATCGCCAGCGGGAAGTTCCACGGGCTGATACACACCACTGGCCCTAATGGACGATGAGTTTCGTTAGCGAAATCGTCCCGCACCTGTCCGGCGTAGTAGTGGAGAAAATCGACAGCTTCGCGCACTTCAGCAATGGCGTTACTGAAGGTTTTCCCGGCTTCACGCACCAGAATACCAATCAGTTGCTGCATCTGGCTTTCCATCAGCACGGCAGCGCGATGCAATATCGCCGCACGTTCAGCCGGAGGAGTGGCAAACCAGATTGGCGCATTATTAACTGCATTTTCCAGTGCCTGTTCCACTTCACGCGGCGTGGCTTCACGCACATAGCCCACAATATCTTTCGGTTCCGCAGGGTTAATAACGGGTGACATCTCACCTGCAGCTACCGGCTGTTCCAGCATTGGCAAGGCCTGCCATTTTTGCAGCGCACTGTTGAGCAGGGCAGAGGAGAGCGATGCCAGACGGTGTTCGTTGGCGAGATCTAACCCTGCCGAGTTGTCGCGCCCCTGACCGTAAAGATCGCGCGGCAGCGGAATTTTCGGATGCGGTAGCCCTGTTTGCCCTTCCTGTTGCGCCAATTTTTCTACAGCAGTGACCGGATCGGCAACAAGTTCATCCAGCGGCAAAGAGGTATCGGCAATACGGTTAACAAACGACGTGTTGGCACCGTTTTCCAGCAGGCGGCGTACCAGATACGCCAGCAACGTTTCATGTGTGCCGACAGGGGCATAAATACGACACGGGCGGTTAAGTTTGCCGTCGGCAACTTTCCCGGTGACCTGCTCATACAGTGGTTCGCCCATGCCGTGCAGGCACTGGAACTCGTACTGACCAGGATAGTAGTTTTGACCCGCCAGTTGATAAATTGCCGCCAGCGTATGGGCGTTGTGCGTCGCGAACTGCGGGTAGATTAAATTCGGCACCGCCAGCAGCTTTTTCGCACAGGCGAGATAAGAAACGTCGGTATACACCTTGCGGGTATAAACCGGATAACCTTCAAGACCGTCCATCTGCGCACGCTTGATTTCGCTGTCCCAGTACGCGCCTTTCACCAGGCGAATCATCAGACGGCGACGGCTGCGGGTGGCGAGATCAATCAGGTAATCAATTACCATCGGGCAGCGTTTTTGATAAGCCTGAATAACAAAACCGATGCCGTTCCAGCCTGCCAGCTCTGGCTCGAAACAGAGTTTTTCCAGCAGATCGAGGGAGATCTCCAGACGATCTGCCTCTTCGGCGTCAATGTTGATACCAATATCGTACTGACGCGCCAGTAGGGTTAATAATTTCAGACGCGGGTAAAGCTCGTCCATTACCCGGTCATACTGGGCGCGGCTGTAACGCGGATGCAGCGCCGACAGCTTGATTGAAATGCCTGGCCCTTCATAGATGCCACGACCGTTGGATGCTTTGCCAATGGCGTGAATCGCCTGCTGATAGGACACCATATACGCCTGCGCATCTGCGGCGGTCAGCGCGGCTTCGCCGAGCATATCGTAAGAGTAACGGAAACCTTTCTCTTCCAGCTTGCGGGCATTGGCTAATGCTTCCGCGATGGTTTCGCCAGTGACAAACTGTTCGCCCATCAGGCGCATCGCCATATCCACACCTTTGCGGATCAGCGGTTCACCGCTCTTACCGATAATGCGATTTAGCGAACGGGAGAGGCTGGCTTCGTTATGGGTAGAAACCAGTTTGCCGGTAAACAGCAGCCCCCAGGTGGCGGCATTAACAAACAAAGACGGGCTACGACCAATGTGTGACTGCCAGTTACCGTTGCTGATTTTGTCGCGAATTAACGCATCACGGGTGGCTTTGTCGGGAATACGTAGCAACGCTTCCGCCAGACACATCAGCGCCACGCCTTCCTGCGATGACAGTGAAAACTCCTGCAATAATCCCTGAACCATGCCTGCGCGACCACTGGCGTTTTTTTGATTACGCAGTTTATCTGCCAGTTGATATGCCAGTTTGTGCGCCTGTTCCGCAATCGGCTGCGGCAGGCGAGCTTGTTCCAGCAGCATAGAAACCGCTTCGGTTTCCGGGCGGCGATAGGCAGCGGTGATGGCAGCACGGGAAACTGACTGCGGCAAAATTTGCTCGGCAAAGTCGAGGAATGGCTGGTGTGGTTCCTCTGCCGGAGTCGGTGCTTCATCGCTCTCATTGGCAGCGCCAGAAAGCAGCGCAGGCAGCTCCGGCAGGGTATCGCTGTTCTCCAGTTGTTCAAGATAAGAAAAAATCGCCTGCTTAATTAACCAGTGTGGCGTGCGATCGATACGTGTCGCGGCTGACTTAATACGCTCACGCGTCGCGTCGTCCAGCTTAACCCCCATGGTGGTGGTTCCCATGCCATTACTCCTGTTGTTCTGAAAGGTGCAACTTAACGTTATTGTGAAATATCCATTATGTTGCAACTTTGTGCAACCATGTTAAATGTGACTTACGTAGCAAGCTTAAAAATGAATGAAATGTTAATAAAAGAAATCGATATGACAGGGAATAAAAAAATAACGCAGACTTTTTCTCTGCGGCAGTTAACATTTTTGAAAGGTGCAACCGCAAAAAATGTGAGGGAGTGCAACCTGATGAAAAATAGTATCGCTGGGCACTAAAATTTAATGTAAATGATGTGTTAAATCGATTGTGAATAACCAACGCTTCCGGCAGGATACGGTCGCCCTGGTAAACATAAACTCTGTTACCCCGTTCCGGTGGCAGATATAACGGCGAGTTTCGACATTGCCGATAATAATTTTTTGGAGACTTTAGATGGCTATTAGCACACCGATGTTGGTGACATTTTGTGTCTATATCTTTGGCATGATATTGATTGGGTTTATCGCCTGGCGATCAACGAAAAACTTTGACGACTATATTCTGGGCGGTCGCAGCCTTGGGCCGTTTGTAACGGCATTATCGGCGGGGGCGTCGGATATGAGCGGCTGGCTGTTAATGGGATTGCCGGGCGCAGTGTTTCTTTCCGGGATTTCCGAAAGCTGGATCGCTATTGGCCTGACATTAGGCGCGTGGATTAACTGGAAACTGGTGGCCGGGCGGTTGCGTGTGCATACCGAATACAACAATAACGCCTTAACCCTGCCGGATTATTTCACCGGGCGCTTTGAAGATAAAAGCCGTATTTTGCGCATTATCTCCGCGCTGGTTATTTTGCTGTTCTTCACCATTTATTGCGCTTCGGGCATTGTGGCAGGCGCGCGTCTGTTTGAAAGCACCTTTGGCATGAGCTACGAAACGGCTCTGTGGGCAGGTGCAGCGGCGACCATCCTTTATACCTTTATTGGCGGCTTCCTCGCGGTGAGCTGGACCGATACCGTACAGGCCAGCCTGATGATTTTTGCCCTGATCCTGACGCCGGTTATTGTAATCATTAGCGTTGGTGGGTTTGGCGACTCGCTGGAAGTGATCAAACAAAAGAGCATTGAAAACGTTGATATGCTTAAAGGGCTGAATTTTGTCGCCATTATCTCGCTGATGGGCTGGGGGCTGGGTTACTTCGGGCAGCCGCATATTCTGGCGCGTTTTATGGCGGCGGATTCTCACCACAGCATCGTCCATGCGCGTCGTATCAGTATGACCTGGATGATCCTCTGCCTTGCTGGGGCGGTGGCTGTCGGCTTCTTTGGGATTGCTTACTTTAATGATCATCCGGCGGTAGCAGGTGCGGTAAACCAGAACGCTGAACGCGTGTTTATCGAACTGGCGCAAATTCTGTTTAATCCGTGGATTGCCGGGATCCTGCTGTCGGCGATTCTGGCGGCGGTGATGTCAACCTTAAGCTGCCAACTGCTGGTGTGCTCCAGTGCGATTACCGAAGATCTGTACAAAGCATTCCTGCGTAAACATGCCAGCCAGAAAGAACTGGTGTGGGTAGGGCGTGTTATGGTGCTGGTGGTGGCGCTGGTGGCCATTGCGTTGGCAGCGAACCCGGAAAACCGCGTGCTGGGGCTGGTGAGCTACGCGTGGGCAGGTTTTGGCGCGGCGTTTGGTCCGGTGGTGCTGTTCTCGGTGATGTGGTCACGCATGACGCGCAACGGCGCGCTGGCGGGGATGATCATCGGTGCGCTGACGGTTATCGTCTGGAAACAGTTCGGCTGGCTGGGTCTGTACGAAATTATTCCGGGCTTTATCTTCGGCAGCATTGGGATTGTGGTGTTTAGTTTGCTGGGTAAAGCGCCGTCAGCGGCGATGCAAAAACGCTTTGCCGAAGCAGATGCGCACTATCATTCGGCGCCACCGTCACGGTTGCAGGAAGGTTAAGGGAAGGCGTTTTACCGAAAATTCCACGTCATAATGGGAAGCAGACAGAGGGCAATCAGTGATTGCTCTCTGTGTTTTCTCTCAAAATATTTTTACATTTCCTCATCATTATCACTACATTCCGCTTGTATTTTTCTTTACCGTAATGATAATCGCTATCACTGCGATTTACTTTTCTTTGCATAGATTGACTCAGAAAAACGTTTAAGGGTGGGTGGCATGTTTGTTCCGTTTCTCATTATGTTGCGCGAAGGACTTGAAGCCGCGCTGATTGTCAGTTTGATTGCCAGCTATCTTAAGCGTACCCAGCGAGGCCGATGGATTGGTGTGATGTGGATTGGCGTGCTGTTTGCCGCTGCGTTGTGCCTGGGCTTGGGTATCTTCATTAATGAAACCACCGGCGAATTTCCGCAAAAAGAGCAGGAGCTGTTTGAAGGGATCGTGGCGGTGATCGCCGTGGTGATCCTCACCTGGATGGTTTTCTGGATGCGCAAGGTGTCGCGCAACGTCAAAGTGCAACTGGAGCAGGCGGTCGATAGCGCATTGCATCGCGGGAATCATCACGGCTGGGCGCTGGTGATGATGGTCTTTTTTGCCGTTGCACGGGAAGGGCTGGAGTCGGTCTTTTTCCTGCTGGCGGCATTTCAGCAAGATGTCGGGATCTGGCCGCCGCTCGGTGCAATGCTTGGCCTCGCCACGGCCGTGGTGCTTGGTTTCCTGCTCTACTGGGGCGGTATTCGCCTCAATCTTGGCGCATTTTTCAAATGGACCAGCCTGTTTATTCTCTTCGTCGCCGCAGGGCTGGCAGCAGGTGCCATTCGCGCATTTCATGAAGCCGGATTGTGGAACCACTTTCAGGAAATCGCCTTCGATATGAGCGCGGTGCTCTCAACTCACTCGCTGTTCGGCACGCTGATGGAAGGTATTTTTGGTTATCAGGAAGCGCCGAGCGTCAGCGAAGTCGCCGTCTGGTTTATTTATCTCATCCCGGCGCTGGTGGCGTTTGCTCTGCCGCCACGTGCAGGAACGACAGCGTCTCGCTCCGCGTAACAAATACGACGCAAACTCTTGCTTAGTTACAACATACTTTAAAGGGATAGTCTCGTCATGACCATTAACTTCCGCCGTAGCGCACTGCAATTAAGCGTGGCTGCGCTGTTCTCTTCTGCTTTTATGGCAAATGCCGCTGATGTGCCGCAGGTCAAAGTGACCGTGACGGATAAGCAGTGCGAACCAATGACTATTACGGTTAACGCCGGGAAAACGCAGTTTATCATTCAGAACCACAGTCAGAAGGCGCTGGAGTGGGAGATCCTCAAAGGCGTGATGGTGGTGGAAGAGCGGGAAAATATCGCCCCTGGTTTTAGCCAAAAAATGACGGCGAATTTACAGCCTGGTGAATACGATATGACCTGCGGTCTGCTGACTAACCCGAAAGGGAAGTTGATCGTCAAAGGCGAGGCGACGGCGGATGCGGCGCAAAGTGATGCACTGTTAAGCCTCGGCGGTGCAATTACCGCATATAAGACGTATGTCATGGCGGAAACTACGCAGCTGGTGACCGACACTAAAGCCTTTACCGACGCCATTAAAGCGGGCGATATCGAAAAAGCGAAAGCACTGTATGCGCCGACGCGCCAGCACTATGAGCGCATTGAACCGATCGCTGAACTGTTCTCCGATCTGGATGGCAGCATTGACGCCCGTGAGGATGATTACGAGCAAAAAGCCGCCGACCCGAAATTCACCGGTTTCCACCGTCTGGAAAAAGCCTTGTTTGGCGACAACACCACCAAAGGAATGGATCAGTACGCTGACCAGCTTTATACCGATGTGGTCGATTTGCATAAACGCATCAGTGAACTGGCTTTCCCACCTTCAAAAGTGGTCGGCGGCGCAGCCGGACTGATTGAGGAAGTGGCAGCCAGCAAAATCAGTGGTGAAGAAGATCGTTACAGCCACACCGATCTGTGGGACTTCCAGGCCAACGTTGAAGGCTCGCAGAAAATTGTCGATCTGCTGCGTCCACAATTGCAAAAAGCTAACCCGGAACTGTTAGCAAAAGTCGATACCAACTTCAAAAAGGTCGATACCATTCTGGCGAAATACCGTACCAAAGACGGTTTTGAAACCTACGACAAGCTGACCGATGCCGACCGGAACGCACTGAAAGGCCCGATTACCGCACTGGCGGAAGATCTGGCGCAACTTCGCGGTGTGCTGGGGCTGGACTAAGCGTTATGCAGTATGAAGATGAAAACGGCGTGAATGAACCGTCACGCCGACGTTTACTGAAAGGGATTGGCGCGCTGGCGCTGGCGGGGAGTTGCCCGGTCGCTCATGCACAAAAAACGCAAAGTGCGCCGGGTACGCTTTCGCCGGATGCGCGAAATGAGAAACAGCCGTTTTATGGCGAACATCAGGCGGGGATTGTGACGCCACAGCAGGCCGCAATGATGCTGGTGGCGTTTGATGTACTTGCCAGTGATAAAACCGATCTTGAGCGGTTGTTTCGCTTGTTGACTCAGCGTTTTGCTTTTCTGACTCAGGGCGGAACGGCACCAGAAACGCCAAATCCGCGCCTGCCGCCACTCGATTCCGGCATTCTTGGCGGCTACATTGCGCCTGATAATCTCACCATCACGTTGTCTGTTGGTTACTCGTTGTTTGATGAACGGTTTGGTCTTACCCCGCAGATGCCGAAAAAGTTGCAAAAAATGACGCGTTTCCCCAACGACTCGCTTGATGCAGCGTTATGTCATGGAGATGTGTTGCTACAGATTTGCGCCAATACCCAGGACACGGTGATCCATGCGCTGCGCGATATCATTAAACACACGCCGGATTTGCTCAGCGTGCGCTGGAAGCGGGAAGGGTTTATTTCCGATCATGCGGCGCGTAGTAAAGGCAAAGAGACGCCGATTAATTTGCTGGGCTTTAAAGACGGCACTGCTAATCCCGACAGCCATAATGCGAAGTTGATGCAAAAAGTGGTGTGGGTCACGGCAGATCAGCAGGAACCAGCCTGGGCTATCGGTGGTAGCTACCAGGCGGTGCGGTTGATTCAGTTTCGGGTGGAGTTTTGGGACAGAACGCCGCTGAAAGAACAGCAGACGATTTTTGGTCGTGATAAGCAAACCGGTGCTCCGCTGGGAATGCAGCACGAGCATGATGTGCCCGATTACGCCAGCGATCCTGAAGGGAAGGTGATAGCACTGGACAGCCATATCCGGCTGGCGAATCCCCGCACGCCAGAGAGTGAGTCCAGCCTGATGTTGCGCCGTGGCTACAGTTATTCACTGGGCGTCACCAACTCCGGGCAACTGGATATGGGGCTACTGTTCGTTTGCTACCAACACGATCTGGAAAAGGGCTTCCTGACAGTACAAAAAAGGCTGAACGGCGAGGCGCTGGAGGAATACGTTAAACCTATCGGTGGCGGTTATTTCTTTGCGTTGCCAGGGGTGAAGGACGCGAACGATTATCTCGGAAGCGCATTATTGCGGGTTTAATGTTTTTAGGCGGATAGGCGTTACGCCGCATCCGACGTTCGTGCGCTGATGCCTGATGCGATGCTGGCGCATCTCATCAGGCTACAATCGGTGTAGGATCGGTAGGCAGGATAAGGCGTTACGCCGCATCCGACGTTCGTGCGCTGGTGCCTGATGCGATGCTGGCGCATCTTATCAGTTCTACAATCGGTGCCGGATCGGTAGGCGGATAAGGCGTTTACGCCGCATCCGGCAAGCATAAGGCACATTTTACCAGCACCGCGAATCCTGCTGAAAGCACACAGCTTTTTCCATCACTGTCATCACTCTGTCATCTTTCCAGTAGAAACTAATGTCATAGAAATGGTGTTTTGTAGTTAAATATAAGTAAATTTATTGTTGCAATAAAGGCAAAAACTGTTGTACTTATTAAGTAACAGCGGTAGTTCCCGGCAGTGATAGTCAGTCACTATGGAGATCGCGGATGGTAACGTCCTGTACTGGACAATGTTTTGTTAAGCAACGTTTCACCACTCGCGGAGAGTTCTCCTCCGGTAGTCATCTCGTCACTCTGTATTTTTACCCACTTCCTTTCTTTATTCGTGTTACCGACGCCTTTAACGGTGCGCGTAGCCGTTTTCGGTGTTATCTCCAAAAGCAAACTATGGCTTACAAGGAAGCCAACCCTCTGATGTTCGTGCGCATAATCGCGCTGCCAACGGCGCGTGTGATGAATACAAACAACTCAAGGTGCTCTCCATGGGAAGACAAAAAGCAGTGATCAAAGCTCGTCGCGAGGCAAAACGTGTGCTGAGACGGGATTCGCGCAGCCATAAACAGCGTGAAGAAGAATCGGTCACCTCGCTTGTGCAGATGAGCGGCGTAGAAGCCATTGGCATGGCTCGCGACAGTCGCGATACCTCGCCAATCCTCGCGCGAAATGAAGCGCAATTGCACTATCTGAAGGCTATTGAGAGTAAGCAACTGATATTCGCCACGGGCGAAGCCGGGTGTGGTAAAACCTGGATCAGTGCGGCAAAAGCGGCAGAAGCCCTGATACATAAGGATGTCGACAGAATTATCGTCACCCGTCCTGTTCTGCAAGCCGATGAAGATCTTGGCTTCTTACCTGGAGATATCGCAGAAAAGTTTGCTCCTTATTTTCGTCCGGTCTACGACGTGCTGGTTCGGCGGTTGGGCGCTTCCTTTATGCAATACTGCCTGCGACCGGAGATAGGGAAGGTCGAAATCGCGCCGTTCGCCTATATGCGTGGACGTACCTTTGAAAATGCAGTCGTCATCCTTGATGAGGCGCAGAATGTGACTGCCGCGCAAATGAAAATGTTTTTAACCCGCCTCGGGGAAAACGTGACGGTTATTGTTAACGGAGATATTACACAGTGCGATTTACCTCGCGGTGTGCGCTCCGGATTAAGTGACGCGCTGGAACGTTTCGAAGAAGATGAAATGGTCGGGATTGTCCGATTTAGTAAAGAGGATTGCGTACGTTCGGCACTTTGCCAACGTACGCTACATGCCTATAGTTGAGATTTTTAATGGTACAGAGCCCTGGCGTGGAGTGCACCCCAAAAGTTGGACACTCAGCTGAGTAAGGTGCAGTCCACTTTCATACGAGCTCTTCTCAAAATATGGCGGTGAGGGGGGGATTGACTCGCTTCACTCGCCCTGCGGGCAGCCCACTCACTGCGTTCGCGGACTGTCCAACTGGCTGTCGCCAGTTGTCGAACCCCGGTCGGGGTTTCTCATCCCCCCGGTGTGTGCAATATGCGAAAAAAAAGCCCGTACTTACGTACGGGCTCTTCTTAAAATATGGCGGTGAGGGGGGGATTCGAACCCCCGATACGTTGCCGTATACACACTTTCCAGGCGTGCTCCTTCAGCCACTCGGACACCTCACCAAATTGTCGTTCCTGTCTTGCTGGAACGGGCGCTAATTTAGGGAAATCACGGCCTGAGGTCAACAAACTTTTTAAAAAAATAGCGCGTTTATTCAAACTTCAATCAATCTGCAACTTTAATAAGCAAAGTTTGCTTTTTTTACCACCAGCAGTGGATTTGTTATGCTGAGGAGCTTTATAGATCATAATGATAAGCGCGGGTAAATTCCGCAAAACCGCTTTCGGGAGTCAGTATGGATATCATTTTTTATCATCCTGTGTTCGATACCGCCTGGTGGATTGATGCGCTGGGTAAAGCTATTCCTCAGGCCAGAGTCAGAGCATGGAAAACCGGTGATAATCATCCTGCGGATTATGCTTTGGTCTGGCATCCACCTGTTGAAATGCTGGCAGGTCGTGATCTTAAGGCTGTGTTCGCATTAGGTGCCGGCGTTGATTCGATTTTGAGTAAATTACAGACATACCCTGAAATGCTGAAACCGTCTATTCCACTTTTTCGCCTGGAAGATACGGGTATGGGCGAGCAAATGCAGGAATATGCTGTCAGTCAGGTGCTCCATTGGTTCAGACGTTTTGACGATTATCGAGCGCAGCAAAATGCTTCGCTTTGGCAACCTCTGCCTGAGTATCAACGGGAAGATTTTACTATCGGCATTCTGGGGGCTGGCGTATTGGGCAGTAAAGTCGCACAGAGCTTGCAGACCTGGTGTTTTCCACTGCGTTGCTGGAGCCGTAGCCATAAAAGCTGGCCCGGCGTACAAAGTTTTGCCGGAACTGAAGAGTTAGGAAAATTTTTGAGCCAATGCCGTGTATTAATTAATTTATTACCGAATACGCCTGAAACCGTCGGCATTATTAATCAACAATTATTAGAAAAATTACCGGATGGCGCATATCTCCTCAACCTGTCGCGTGGCGTTCATGTAGTGGAAGATGACCTGCTCGCGGCGCTGGATAGCGGTAAAGTTAAAGCGGCGATGCTGGATGTTTTTAATCGTGAACCTTTACCGCCTGAAAGCCCGCTCTGGCAACATCCACGCGTGACAATAACACCACATGTCGCAGCCATTACCCGACCCGTTGAAGCAGTGGAGTACATAGCACACACCATTACACAACTCGAAAAAGGGAAGACGGTCAGCGGACAAGTCGACCGTGTACGAGGCTACTAATAAACCATACGGATTCCTGCTATCCTTGGCGGGAATTGAATACAGGAGAGAGTTATGTATCCCGTCGACCTTCATATGCATACCGTTGCCAGTACACATGCATATAGCACATTAAGTGATTACATTGCCCAGGCCAAACAGAAAGGCATTAAACTTTTTGCAATCACCGATCATGGCCCTGATATGGAAGATGCACCGCATCACTGGCACTTTATTAATATGCGTATCTGGCCGCGAGTCGTCGATGGGGTGGGGATCCTGCGTGGCATCGAAGCCAATATCAAAAATATTGATGGTGAAATTGATTGCAGCGGCAAAATGTTTGACTCGCTGGATCTGATTATTGCTGGTTTTCATGAACCGGTTTTTGCGCCGCATGATGAAGCTACGAATACTCAGGCCATGATTGCCGCGATGGCGAGTGGGCATGTGCACGTGGTTAGCCATCCCGGAAATCCACGATATCCAATTGATTTTAAAGCTGTTGCTGAAGCTGCTGCTAAGTATCAGGTGGCGCTGGAAATCAATAACTCCTCATTCTTACATTCGCGTAAGGGCAGTGAAGATAACTGCCGTGCGGTTGCCGCTGCGGTGCGCGATGCCGGAGGTTGGGTCGCGTTAGGATCGGATTCTCATACCGCTTTTACCATGGGCGATTTTGAAGAATGCCGTAAGATCCTCGACGCAGTGGATTTTCCGGAAGAGAGAATATTGAATGTTTCGCCACGCCGTTTGCTGAATTTCCTTGAATCTCGCGGTATGGCGCCGATTGCGGAATTTGCTGATCTTTAATTGCTATTAACGGAAATAAATTAATGAACGAGTTTTCTATCCTGTGTCGTGTGCTGGGTTCGCTCTATTACCGTCAACCGCAGGATCCTTTACTGGTTCCGCTGTTTACCTTAATTCGTGAAGGGAAACTGGCGGCGAACTGGCCGCTGGAACAGGATGAATTGCTGGCGCGTTTGCAGAAAAGCTGTGATATGGCGCAAGTTTCTGCCGATTACAATGCATTATTCGTCGGTGATGAATGCGCAGTTTCACCTTATCGCAGCACCTGGGTTGAGGGAGCCACAGAAGCGGAAATCCGTACTTTCCTTTCTGAACGCGGGATGCCGTTAGCGGATACGCCAGCCGATCACATCGGTACTTTGCTGCTGGCCGCTTCCTGGCTGGAAGATCAGTCAACAGAGGATGAAAGCGAAGCTCTGGAAACACTGTTTAGCGAGTACTTGTTGCCCTGGTGCGGCGCATTTCTCGGAAAAGTAGAGGCTCATGCGACTACACCGTTCTGGCGCACCATGGCACCGCTGACCCGCGATGCAATCAGCGCAATGTGGGATGAACTTGAGGAAGAATCAGAGGAGTAAATGTGATCGGAATCACTCATTACTGCAATCTATATATAGCTGTTGCATAAAATGTGTGCTCGATCTCATTCATAGTCGCGTTTTCTGCTATTATGCGCGGCATGAACATACTTCTCTCTATTGCAATCACAACAGGCATTCTCTCCGGTATCTGGGGCTGGGTGGCTGTTTCCCTTGGCTTACTTAGCTGGGCAGGTTTCCTGGGCTGCACGGCCTACTTTGCCTGTCCGCAAGGTGGGCTAAAAGGGCTGGCTATTTCCGCTGCAACACTGCTTAGCGGCGTGGTGTGGGCGATGGTTATTATTTACGGCAGTGCTCTGGCACCACATCTGGAAATTCTCGGTTATGTCATAACCGGTATTGTCGCTTTTCTGATGTGTATTCAGGCGAAACAGGTGTTGTTGTCGTTTGTTCCGGGGACGTTTATTGGTGCATGTGCGACGTTTGCCGGGCAAGGGAACTGGAAGCTGGTGCTACCTTCGCTGGCGCTTGGGCTGGTGTTTGGTTACGCAATGAAAAACAGCGGTCTTTGGCTGGCGGCGCGCAGTGCTAAGTCCGCTCACCGTGAGCAACAAGTCAAAAATAAAGCGTGAGGAGCACTCACGCTTTAGATTGAATCGTAAAGGGCCGGAATAAACTCCGGCTTTTTTATGTATCAGGATTCCGGTGGTACTGATAAGTGACGGTATTTCACCAGAATGTCATTCTGCCGTTCTGATTTATTCTGCAAATCCCACAAGCCACGGTCGATGCCGTCGTTAATCAGGAAGATAACGCCTGTTTCGATGGCGGACATTAGACAGAGCATAACCGGTTCGTTAGAGGTATAACCCACTTCCCCTTCCAGTAACCGCTGGTAGTCAATAAAGCGGAAGACACCCGCCTGGACTTCATACGAAAGGATCGTCTTACTGGTGTTCACCGAAGAGAGGATCTCACCGGTACTCACATTGACGACGCGCAGGTTCACGGCAATCTGATCAAGTTGGTATTGCGTATCTGCACCAATACCAAAATATCTCGCCCCAACACCGCCCGATTTGACGTTGCTTTCATAACCAATAATAGAGCCTTCAACCATGATATTGGCTGCGGTCAGCGATTGAAGCGGGATTCGGTTGTTTACCGCGACAGTGCCGTTTTCCTGTGCCGCACGAATAATCTTGCGTTCGTTGAGCAGGTTTTGTAGGCCCTGACGTTCCAGCGGTATAAACCAGCGAGAATCTTTCAATGCCGTGACCAGCATCGCGGTGGCGCTTTGCGGAACAGCAGTGGAGAAGTTACTCGCCGGGTAGGGTTTAAATTGCCCGGTTTCGTCCTGAATGTTGTATACCGAAACAAAGATCTTACCTGTTGGCGCTGGCAGGTGGGTCAAATCTTTGTAGCTCTGGGCACGAGGCATTAATGTCGGTCTGGCGGCTTCTTTAGGTGGGGCGGTTAAGCACCCGCTCAGCAACATGACGGCAACCAAAACAAATAAGCGCTGCATGATTATTTTCCTTATGAAGCTGGGGCTTAAAAATCGGTTGAGTTATTTTGTAAACCCGAAACCTGGATGGTCGAGGTTTGTCCTGTCTTGCGATCCGTCACATTCAACTGCAATTGACCATCGCGGTTGGCAATATCAACAATATATTCATTGGTCACCATTCTTCCTGGCTGACCCGTATTAATATTTGTCAGCAACCCACCTAAAATTTGGGACTGGATGGCTTGAGTAAAGTTATCTAACGCCGATGGCGTTTCAATACCAAAGTCATCGTCATAGCTCGGATCTTTATACGAGTTCTGCGCCTGGGCACTATTTAATAAAAAAGCACCGTTATTCGGGTTACCACCAAAGTTTGGATTGCGGAACTGGAAAGTCATATTTCCTGCCCAACTTAATGGTGAAATAAGCATGAGTAGAACTACTGCATGTTTGACACGCATTGCAGCCTCCGAACAATTTTTATTTAAAATTCATCATGCGCCAAATCGCCCGTACTCAATAACGCCTGATTTATCTGGCGACGATTTAGTGCCTCTTCAGTTTGAATCAGTGCAAAGACAACAGTTTTCTCGAAGTCTCTTTTCAATGGGAATAAAAATGTCTGGAAAATAACGTCCTGATTCACCGTTATTGTGATCCAGCTTCCCCATCGTGCACTGGGTCTTTCATTAATTGTTAAGTTACCGGTGTAGTCACTTTCCCATTTATCACTAAAGGCACGGTAAAAATCATGGCCAATAGAGGAAACGGTATGGTCAGTTAACAATCCCGGTACTTCTACTTCAACGGCGTGAACATTTCCCGCAGCGAAGAGAAGTTCTACTGCTACAATCCAGCATAAATAACGTTTCATGGCTTTATCGCCTGAGGTTATCGTTTGCCCATGAGACCGCTTGTGTTCGGTTTTTAACTGCTATCTTTTTGAAAAGATTATAAAGATGCGTTTTTACCGTGTTTTCGCTGATGAACAGCGAACGAGCAATCTCGTTATTGGAGGCGCCGATACGCAGCTTATTAAGGATCTCTTTTTCCCTATGAGTAAGGAGGGCTGATTCCGTGCTGTTATAACGATAGTTACCGGAATGTGTAATCAAGTAACTGGCAAGCTTTTGCGTAAAGTAGCATTCACCACGTAAGACGCCTTGCAACCCATTGACTACGCGTTCTTGATCCTCCATGGCGTAAAAAACACCATTGATATGCGGCCAGTTTTCAATGTCGCGGTACGGGTAATCATCTGGAGTATTTAACAACAGCGTTTTAATGTTGTTGTGTTTTCTGCTTAATGTATCCTGCCAGTAATGAATGAGCTTTTTATCTGCTTCCATCATATCCAACAGAATAATGCAGCCAGAAGATATATCGTCCAGAGAACGTTGAATATTATGCAGTTTTCCTGTGATTGCCAGCGATTGTTTTAAATGCTGCAATAACGCGGTCGCCTGCAAAGAAGGTTTAGTGATCAACAGTAATGTATGACCATGAATACTATGGACTTCATTAAACATGATGAAACCCCGCTTTTTTTATTAATCGCACACCTGACAGCTGCCTTTATAAAATAGAGGCACCAGAAGTACTGACAGATGTTGCACTGCTGTGTGTAGTAATAAATCAACCCTAAATGGGTAAAATATAAAACTAATGGATTACATCTGATTTCAATCTAGCCATTACAAATCTTAAATCAAGTGTTAAACGTGTAACAAAATGTAATCTGGAATTTTAAAATGTTAACAAGGTGTGGTTATGGAGTTTAGAGTTGATAGAAAAGTTGTACATATTGCTTTTATTGCACAATTTTAAAAAGTCATACAAATGAAGCTAAGTCTATAATTATGCATATAAAAATTATTTCCACATAGTTCTTTTGTCGTGTGAAAATTTCTTACTTTCGCTGATGTTGCCCTTGGACAAATTTTTGCCGTAAAAAGACGCTGTTTGTCACGGCTTGTCAAACAGACATATCGACGTAATCTTCGCGAACCATGAAGGAAGGCTGACTGTTGATTTTTTGCTGTCAAAAAACGGTACTTTAAAAGAAAACAAAATAATTTTTGCGTAAATAACAGCGTATTTGCGAGAGTTTTAATACTTTGGTATGAACAAAAAAAGCAAAATACAACGCGCGGGTGAGTTATTAAAAATATTTCCGCAGACATACTTTCCATCGTAACGCAGCGTTAACAAAAAACGGTTTGCGTTAACAACCAAGTTGAAATGATTTAATTTCTTAAATGTACGACCAGGTCCAGGGTGACAACATGAAAAACAAATTGTTATTTGTGATGTTAACAATACTGGGTGCGCCTGGGATTGCAGCCGCAGCAGGTTATGATTTAGCTAATTCAGAATATAACTTAGCGGTAAATGAATTGAGTAAGTCTTCATTTAATCAGGCAGCCATAGTTGGTCAAGCTGGTACTAATAATAGTGCACAGTTACGGCAGGGAGGCTCAAAACTTTTGTCGGTTGTTTCGCAAGAAGGTAATAGCAACCGGGCAAAGATTGACCAGACAGGAGATTATAACCTTGCATATATTGATCAGGCGGGCAATGCCAACGATGCCAGTATTTCGCAAGGCGCATATGGTAATACTGCAATGATTATCCAGAAAGGTTCTGGTAATAAAGCAAATATTACGCAGCATGGTACTCAAAAAACGGCAATTGTAGTGCAGAGACAGTCGCAAATGGCTATTCGCGTGACACAACGTTAATTTCCATTCGACTTTTAAATCAATCCGATGGGGGTTTTACATGAAACTTTTAAAAGTAGCAGCAATTGCAGCAATCGTATTCTCCGGTAGCGCTCTGGCAGGTTCTATTCCTCAGTACGGCGGTGGCGGCGGTAACCACGGTGGTGGTGGCAATAACAGCGGCCCGAATTCAGAGCTGAATATTTACCAGTACGGTGGCGGTAACTCTGCTGTTGCATTGCAGGCTGATGCCCGCAACTCTGATCTGACTATTACCCAGCACGGCGGCGGTAACGGTGCAGACGTTGGACAAGGTTCTGATGACAGCTCAATTGAACTGACCCAGCGTGGCTTCGGTAACAGCGCCACTCTTGATCAGTGGAACGGTAAAAACTCTGAAATGACTGTTAAACAGTTCGGTGGTGGCAACGGTGCAGCAGTTGACCAGACTGCATCTAACTCCAGCGTCAACGTAACTCAGGTTGGCTTTGGTAACAACGCGACCGCTCATCAGTACTAATACAGAATTTGTATGACAGAAACAGGGCGTAAGCCCTGTTTTTTTTCGGGAGAATAGTATGAACGCGTTATTACTTCTCGCGGCGCTTTCCAGCCAGATAACCTTTAATACAACTCAGCAAGGTGACATGTACACCATTATTCCTGAAGTTACTCTGACGCAATCATGCTTGTGCCGGGTTCAGATATTGTCACTACGCGAAGGCAGTTCGGGACAAAGTCAGACGAAGCAAGAAAAGACCCTTTCATTACCCGCTAATCAACCCATTGCCTTGACGAAGTTGAGTTTAAATATTTCCCCGGACGATCGGGTGAAAATAGTTGTTACGGTTTCTGATGGACAGTCACTTCATTTATCACAACAATGGCCGCCCTCTTCAGGAAAGTCTTAATGTATTGATAGTTGAGCATAAAACGAGCCGGAAGAGAACGGTCTGATGCGAATCGACCAACCTGAAAGCATGGATAACCCCCTCAAGGATGATTAATCATTGAGGAAACAGAATAGATGTTCAGACCGTTGTTAAACTCCCTGATGCTCGGCAGCCTGGTTTTTCCTTTCTTTGCAACAGCGGAAAGCAATGCGCAAGGTGGCGTGATTCATTTTTATGGTCAAATCGTGGAACCCGCGTGTGACGTGATGCAAACGCCAGTTGAAATGACTTGTATGCAAAATGGTCCAGTACAGAGCAAAACGTATTCCAGCAAAGAGCTAATGAGTGGCAAAGTTAAAAATGCGCAAATTGCCTCAGTAAAAGTGCAGTATCTTGATGAGCAGAAAAAGCTGGCTGTGATGAACATCGAATATAACTAAGTTTCTGAACTACTCACGCTACTGACAAGAAAAATGCGATTTACCTAAAAACACTGCTGTACACTTAAGAAACAAGAGGTGTAAGGAGGCGTTATGAAATCGCGTATTCATGTTGTGCAGGGTGATATTACTAAACTAGCCGTTGATGTTATTGTTAATGCGGCTAATCCGTCACTAATGGGGGGCGGCGGCGTTGATGGCGTTATTCATCGCGCAGCCGGCCCAGCGTTGCTGGATGCCTGTTTGAAAGTTCGCCAGCAACAGGGCGATTGCCCCACGGGACATGCAGTGATTACTCTTGCAGGCGATCTCCCCGCCAAAGCTGTTGTGCATACCGTTGGGCCTGTGTGGCGCGGTGGCGACCAAAACGAAGACCAGTTATTGCAGGATGCCTATCTCAATAGTCTACGACTGGTAGCGGCAAACGGCTATGCGACAGTGGCTTTTCCTGCCATCAGTACCGGCGTTTATGGCTACCCGCGTGCTGCAGCGGCTGAAATCGCAGTAAAAACCGTTTCAGAATTTATTACCCGTCACGCTTTACCTGAGCAGGTATACTTTGTCTGTTATGATGCAGAAAATGCCCACCTCTACGAAAGACTCCTTACCCAACAAGGAGATGAATGATTTGCCCCGGCTGGCGAGCGCGGTGCTGCCGCTGTGCTCGCAACATCCTGGGCAGTGCGGCATTTTCCCCCTGGATAAAAGTCTGGATGCGTTCGCTGCACGATATCGTCTGGCAGAAATGGCGGAGCATACTCTGGATGTTCAGTATTACATCTGGCAGGACGATATGTCGGGGCGATTGCTATTTTCGGCTCTGTTAGCCGCAGCGAAGCGTGGCGTTCGCGTCCGTTTGTTGCTGGATGACAATAATACTCCCGGTCTTGATGATATTTTACGCTTGCTCGATAGTCACCCGCGTATTGAAGTTCGACTTTTTAATCCTTTCTCTTTCCGCCTGTTACGTCCGCTTGGTTATATCACCGATTTTTCCCGCCTCAATCGTCGTATGCACAATAAAAGTTTTACCATTGATGGTGTGGTGACGCTGGTGGGCGGGCGCAACGTTGGCGATGCCTATTTCGGTGCGGGAGAAGAGCCACTTTTTTCAGATTTAGATGTTCTGGCAATAGGGCCGGTTGTTGAGGACGTTGCCGATGATTTTGCCCGCTACTGGTATTGCAAATCAGTGTCACCATTGCAGCAGGTGCTGGATGTTCCCGATGGCGAAATGGCTGACCGTATTGAGCTACCTGCGTCCTGGTACAACGACACCGAGACACATCGCTATTTGCGCCAAATGGAGTTAAGTCCATTTATAAATCAACTGGTTGATGGAACGTTGCCGCTTATCTGGGCAAGAACGCGTTTATTAAGTGATGATCCGGCAAAAGGGGAGGGCAAAGCAAAACGGCATTCACTGTTACCGCAGCGCCTGTTCGATATCATGGGCTCACCCAGCGAACGTATTGATATTATCTCTTCCTATTTTGTGCCAACGCGCGCGGGAGTGGCGCAGCTTTTACGAATGGTGAGAAAAGGAGTCAGGATAGCCATCTTAACCAATTCACTTGCCGCTAACGATGTCGCTGTCGTTCATGCCGGGTATGCCCGCTGGCGCAAAAAGTTACTCCGCTATGGCGTGGAATTGTATGAACTGAAGCCGACGCGGGAACAGAGCGGCACGTTGCACGATCGCGGTATAACCGGTAATTCCGGCGCAAGCCTTCATGCCAAGACATTCAGTGTCGATGGCAAAATAGTGTTTATTGGCTCATTCAATTTCGATCCGCGTTCAACATTGCTCAATACTGAAATGGGCTTCGTGATAGAGAGCGAAGCGCTGGCACAATTAATCGATAAACGCTTTATTCAGAGCCAGTATGATGCGGCCTGGCAGCTCCGTCTGGATCGGTGGGGACGAATCAACTGGGTCGATCGCCATGGGAAGGAGGAAATTATCCTCAAAAAAGAACCCGCCACCAGTTTCTGGAAGCGGGTTATGGTCAGACTAGCGTCAATATTGCCCGTTGAATGGTTATTGTAAGTATGGTTTAGCGAGCTGGCGCTTTGTCATTCTCGCGTTTTACGATCGGTTTGCCGGAGAACAAAAACTTCAACAACGGAATGCGTAAATGAATTTCGTACAGAATTATCGCAATCCCTACCACAAATATCAGACCGCAGAGGAAACCCAGCAGATTTGATGTGATGTGCGGAGTGATGTAAGCACCGAAAAAGAGCGTTAATGGGTGATGAACCAGATAAATAAATAGCGATGCGTTTACAAAATAGGTTACCCGCGCCGACTGAAAATTAAGCAAACGGTGGCCGAAGGAGAAGACCACATTCACCATCCACAGGCCGAGCACCATCGTGATCACTGACTCGGTTTCATACATCCAGGCATCGCCGCTGCCGTAGCGTTGATTGAGCAAATAAGCAACAAATGCCAGTGCTGCTGCGAGAGTGCATCCACGAGACGGTGTGGTAAACAAGGCCTTAAGATTAGGGAAAATGAAAGCCAGCGCACCGAGAATAAAGAACGGCATATAAAACAGCGTCTGCATGAAAATAAAATTGAACATGCCATCGCTTAATATGGGTGGATAAACGATAAATAACGTTCTTCTTATTGCTGCATAGCCAATTCCCAGACAGAAAAATAGTATCGATAGCTTAACCATCGAGAAATTTTTATTCGTTTTATCTGAATTTTCTAAATTATTTCTTATTCGTTTAAATATCCATACGCAAAGTGTCGTCATAACGACCAACACCAGTAAAAACCACAGGTGCGAAATTAATTCCCAGGCCAGCGTATTATATTTGTCATACAATGATAGCCCAGACCAGCTTTCCGCTTTGCCTTTGACATATTGCAGCATAATGAATTGCGGCAAGGTGAGCAGGGGAATAGCCGTTAACATCGGGATCCCTACACGTTCAACGCGCACTTTCCACCATTTTTTCAATGGGTAGCGTAAAAACAGCATGTAGGAAAAATATCCGGAAATAACGAAAAATACCTGCATACGGAAGGCGTGGATGAAATCGTTAAAAAGCGTCAGCCACCATGACGGTTCTGCGCTGTTCACATGCCAGGTGTGGCTTGAATAGATTAAAGAAATATGAAAAGGGATCCCTAACAACATCAACCATGCGCGGATGGAGTCGAGGAAATATTCACGCTGCGCGGGTACTGGATTCATATATGGTTAACTAATCTCGGATTTTTCGTCTTATCCCTGCCGGGTAATGCCTTTAGGCTTTTGCCATAACGACACTGACCTGCCGCATGTGGTGCCGGCTTCAAATGTGTTTTTGCGCGGCATAGCCGCAATCACTAACCAAAATGGAAGCGCCTGTAAGACGGTTGATAAATAAATTTGCTGGCAAACCCTACACGAACTCGCTCCTTCTGTCTTTAGGAGAAGCACGGAAAGTGAAAACGGTTGCAATCAGGTGCTTAATCCATGAGCCGGCACGCTGAATAATACCGGGATTCTGTTGTCGGAATGGCTGGTTATCCATTAAAATAGATCGGATCGATATAAGCACACAAAGGGGGAAGTGCTTACTTATTATGAAACATAAACTACAAATGATGAAAATGCGTTGGTTGAGTGCTGCAGTAATGTTAACCCTGTATACATCATCAAGCTGGGCCTTCAGCATTGACGATGTCGCAAAGCAAGCTCAATCCTTAGCCGGGAAAGGCTATGAGGCGCCTAAAAGTAACTTGCCCTCCGTTTTCCGCGACATGAAATACGCGGACTATCAACAGATCCAGTTTAATCATGACAAAGCATACTGGAACAATCTGAAGACCCCATTCAAGCTCGAGTTCTACCATCAGGGTATGTACTTCGACACACCGGTCAAAATAAATGAAGTCACTGCAACGGCAGTAAAAAGAATCAAATACAGCCCGGATTATTTCACTTTCGGCGATGTTCAGCATGACAAAGACACGGTAAAAGACCTCGGTTTCGCCGGTTTTAAAGTGCTTTACCCGATCAACAGCAAAGATAAAAATGATGAAATCGTCAGTATGCTCGGGGCCAGCTATTTTCGCGTGATTGGCGCAGGTCAGGTTTACGGTCTTTCTGCCCGAGGCCTGGCAATTGATACCGCGTTGCCATCAGGTGAAGAATTCCCACGCTTTAAGGAGTTCTGGATCGAGCGTCCAAAACCGACCGACAAGCGTTTAACGATTTATGCGTTGCTTGATTCGCCGCGTGCGACAGGCGCTTATAAGTTTGTTGTTATGCCGGGACGTGACACGGTTGTTGATGTGCAATCGAAAATCTACCTGCGCGATAAAGTCGGCAAACTGGGTGTTGCGCCGTTAACCAGTATGTTCCTGTTCGGGCCGAACCAGCCATCTCCGGCGAATAATTATCGTCCGGAATTGCACGACTCCAACGGTCTGTCTATCCATGCTGGTAACGGTGAGTGGATCTGGCGTCCGCTAAACAACCCGAAACATCTGGCGATCAGCAGCTTCTCGATGGAAAACCCGCAAGGCTTCGGCCTGTTGCAGCGTGGCCGCGATTTCTCCCGCTTTGAAGATCTCGACGATCGTTACGATCTCCGTCCAAGCGCGTGGGTGACACCGAAAGGGGAGTGGGGAAAAGGCAGCGTTGAGCTGGTGGAAATTCCAACCAACGATGAAACCAACGATAACATCGTCGCTTACTGGACGCCGGATCAGTTACCGGAACCAGGTAAAGAGATGAACTTTAAATACACCATTACTTTCAGCCGTGATGAAGACAAACTTCACGCGCCTGATAACGCCTGGGTGCAGCAGACGCGTCGTTCAACGGGGGATGTGAAACAGTCGAACCTGATTCGCCAGCCTGACGGCACTATCGCCTTTGTGGTCGATTTTACCGGCGCAGAGATGAAAAAACTGCCAGAGGATACCCCGGTCACAGCACAAACCAGCATTGGCGATAATGGTGAGATTGTTGAAAGCACGGTGCGTTATAACCCGGTCACCAAAGGCTGGCGTCTGGTAATGCGCGTGAAAGTGAAAGATGCCAAGAAAACCACTGAAATGCGTGCTGCCCTGGTGAATGCCGATCAAACGTTGAGTGAAACCTGGAGCTACCAGTTACCTGCCAATGAATAAGACAACCGAGTACATTGACGCAATGCCCATCTCCGCAAGCGAGAAAGCGGCATTGCCGAAGACTGATATCCGCGCCGTTCATCAGGCGCTGGATGCTGAACACCGAACCTATGCGCGAGAGGATGACTCCCCGCAAGGGTCGGTAAAAGCACGTCTGGAACAAGCCTGGCCAGATTCACTCGCTGATGGACAGTTAATTCAAGACGACGAAGGGCGCGATCAGCTTAAGGCAATGCCGAAAGCAAAACGTTCTTCTATGTTCCCCGATCCGTGGCGTACTAACCCGGTTGGGCGTTTCTGGGATCGTCTGCGTGGGCGCGATGTAACGCCGCGCTATCTGGCGCGGTTGACCAAAGAAGAGCAGGAGAGCGAGCAAAAGTGGCGTACCGTCGGCACCATCCGTCGTTACATCCTGCTTCTCCTCACTCTGGCGCAAACCGTCGTCGCTACCTGGTATATGAAGACCATCCTGCCTTATCAGGGGTGGGCGCTGATTAATCCAGTTGATATGGTCGATCAGGATCTGTGGGTTTCCTTTATGCAGCTTCTGCCTTACATGCTGCAAACCGGTATTCTGATCCTCTTCGCTGTTCTTTTCTGCTGGGTGTCTGCCGGTTTCTGGACGGCGTTGATGGGCTTCCTGCAACTGCTTATTGGTCGCGATAAATACAGTATTTCCGCTTCAACCGTTGGCGATGAACCGTTAAATCCGGAGCATCGCACAGCATTGATCATGCCTATCTGTAACGAAGACGTGAATCGCGTTTTTGCAGGTCTGCGTGCAACGTGGGAATCAGTGAAAGCGACCGGTAATGCCAAACATTTTGATGTTTATATCCTGAGTGACAGCTACAACCCGGACATCTGCGTGGCAGAACAAAAAGCCTGGATGGAGCTGATCGCCGAAGTGCAGGGTGAGGGCCAGATTTTCTATCGCCGCCGTCGCCGTCGCGTGAAGCGTAAAAGCGGTAACATTGACGATTTCTGCCGTCGCTGGGGTAGCCAGTACAGCTACATGGTGGTGTTGGATGCGGACTCGGTGATGACCGGTGATTGTTTGTGCGGTCTGGTGCGCCTGATGGAAGCCAACCCGAACGCCGGGATTATCCAGTCGTCGCCGAAAGCGTCTGGTATGGATACGCTGTATGCACGCTGCCAACAGTTTGCGACCCGTGTCTATGGGCCATTGTTCACTGCTGGTTTGCATTTCTGGCAGCTCGGCGAGTCACACTACTGGGGGCATAACGCGATTATCCGCGTGAAACCGTTTATCGAGCACTGTGCGCTGGCGCCGCTGCCTGGCGAAGGATCATTTGCGGGTTCAATTCTTTCGCACGACTTCGTGGAAGCCGCACTGATGCGCCGTGCAGGCTGGGGGGTATGGATTGCTTACGATCTCCCTGGCTCTTATGAAGAGCTGCCGCCTAACCTGCTTGACGAGTTAAAACGTGACCGCCGCTGGTGCCATGGTAACCTGATGAACTTCCGTTTGTTCCTGGTTAAAGGGATGCACCCGGTTCACCGCGCGGTCTTCCTGACGGGCGTGATGTCTTATCTTTCCGCACCGCTGTGGTTTATGTTCCTCGCGCTCTCTACCGCATTGCAGGTTGTACACGCACTGACCGAACCGCAATACTTCCTGCAACCACGGCAGTTATTCCCGGTCTGGCCACAGTGGCGTCCTGAACTGGCGATTGCGCTGTTTGCCTCGACGATGGTGCTGCTGTTCCTGCCGAAGTTGTTGAGTATTTTGCTTATCTGGTGCAAAGGAACGAAAGAGTATGGCGGCTTCTGGCGAGTTACGTTATCGCTGCTGTTAGAAGTGCTGTTCTCTGTGCTGCTGGCGCCGGTGCGTATGCTGTTTCATACGGTATTTGTGGTTAGCGCCTTCCTCGGCTGGGAAGTGGTGTGGAATTCCCCGCAACGTGATGACGACTCTACCTCCTGGGGCGAAGCGTTTAAACGCCACGGCTCACAGCTGCTGCTGGGGTTAGTGTGGGCGGTCGGTATGGCGTGGCTGGATCTGCGTTTCCTGTTCTGGCTGGCACCGATTGTCTTCTCGCTGATTCTGTCACCGTTTGTTTCGGTGATCTCCAGCCGTACAACCGTTGGGCTGCGCACGAAACGCTGGAAACTGTTCCTGATCCCGGAAGAGTATTCACCGCCTCAGGTACTGATCGATACCGATCGTTTCCTTGAGATGAACCGTCAACGTTCTCTCGACGATGGCTTTATGCATGCAGTGTTTAATCCGTCGTTTAACGCTCTGGCAACGGCAATGGCCACCGCGCGTCACCGCGCCAGTAAGGTGCTGGAAATCGCCCGTGACCGCCACGTTGAACAGGCGCTGAACGAGACGCCAGAGAAACTGAATCGCGATCGTCGTCTGGTACTGCTAAGCGATCCGGTGACGATGGCTCGTTTGCATTTCCGCGTCTGGAATTCACCGGAGAGATATTCTTCATGGGTGAGTTACTACGAAGGGATAAAGTTGAATCCACTGGCATTGCGTAAACCGGATACGGCTTCGCAATAAAAGCGTAGATGCCTGCAATATATTGAATTTGCAAGGCTTCGTAGGCCGGATAGGGGCGTTCACGCCGCATCCGGCAAAACAACAAGCACTTTGTCAGCAATAAAAATACCGGCGTAATGCCGGTATTTTTTTACAGAAGAGGGTTCAAATGCGCTTAATTGTAGTAGGCATCATGGTTGCTTTGCTGAGTGGTTGTGGCAGCATCATTAGCCGCACCATACCGGGACAGGGGCATGGCAATCAATATTATCCCGGCGTGCAATGGGATGTACGTGACTCCGCATGGCGCTATGTCACGATCCTTGATCTCCCATTCTCTTTAGTCTTTGATACCTTACTGTTACCGATCGACATTCATCACGGAGCATATGAGTAATTAACGTTCATCCCACTCATCGGCTGCTGCGCGTCCTTCTTCGGTATCCAGCGGTGGCTCAAGCTGGAATTCACCTTCGTCCCATTCATGCAGAGTATTTTCTTCCTGCCATTCCTGGCGGATTTCAATCTCATCATAGTCGCCATCAAAGATGCTTTGTGCGGCTTCTCCACTGAACATTGGCAGGCATTCACCTTCTTCGCCTTCATCGGCGAGAAACTCAACCTGCCACATAATGTCGCCATCTTGCAGAATATATTTCTGGACATTGAACTGTTGCACATTTGCTTCTTCGGCGTCGATGCCGGGGTTGTCAGCAAGAAATTCTTCGCGTGCGGCATCAATGGCTTCTTCAAGCGTTGCGTACATAGTCATCACGACTCTCCCTTTGATTTGCTGAGGTGTTCAGGGAAAGAATAGCTGATTCTCCGCTTTTGCAAGTATGAAAGGCGAAAAATCAGTTCGATACCTGGGGGAGTCGGCGACGGCGCAGGCTGTTCCACGAATAGACCGCGTTAAACAAAACGACTCCGGCGGTAACCAGAAATACAGCACGAAAGCCGTAGTGTGCTGAAATAGCTGCGCCCATCAACGGCCCCGTAACGTTGCCAATATCGCGAAACGACTGGTTGTAGCTGAAAATGCGCCCGGCGATTTGGTTGGTCGAATTATAAACCAGCAACGTTTGTACGGCGGGGAGCAGAGCGCCGTCTGCGGCGCCGAGCAAAAAGCGTAAAATCCCCAGTTGCAGTGGTGTCTGGACATAAGACATTGGGATCAACAGCAGCACAGAAAAGATCAGCGCAGTTATCAGGATCTTTTCTGGCCCGATACGATCGCCAAGTTTACCGAGTCGTGGAGCACTTAGCAGTGCAGCCACGCCGGGCACGGAGGCGATCATGCCGCTAATAAAGGCGATATTACTGACATTTCCTGCCAGTTCGCGGACATACAGCGTCAGGATTGGCGCGATAGATCCAGTAGCAATCTGGATAATTAATGTTGTGACAAACAGGCTAAGTACCAGTTTCGGATTTTTAAGCGATGTTACGACTTCCCGCATGTGCAGCATCTCTTTTTTGCTGACGGGCTGGAATTTTTCTCTGATACAAAACAGGGTGACGAAAAAGCAGAGTATGAGCACACTGGCGGTAATAAAGAATACCGGACGTAAGCCGTAGTTATCAGCGAGTAAGCCACCAGCCATCGGGCCGAGCAACGCGCCGCTAACGCCGCCGGTGGAGAGCGTGCCCAGTGCCCAGCCGCTTTTATTACGCGGTACTTGTGTGGCGATAAGAGCATTGGCGTTGGGGACAAACCCGCCAAGCAAACCAAGCAGCGCCCGCAGGATCAGAAACTGCCAGATATTTTGCGCCAGCCCCATCAGCACCATCACGATGCCCATGCCGAGAGCAGAGCGCAATAACATGATTTTTCTGCCTTTGCGGTCGGCAAGCCCGCCCCAGAAAGGGGAGGCGATGGCGGAGAATAAAAAGGTAATACTGAAGACAATTCCCGACCACATATTCAGCGCGCTGTGGCCAGTGACGCCAAGTTGCTCAACGTAGAGGGGTAAGAATGGCATCACCAGACTGAAGGCGGCACCGGTAAGAAAACAACCTAGCCAGGCAACGATCAGGTTTCGTTTCCAGTTTATGGGGGTGTCATTTTCACAGAGTGACATAGCAATCCGCTGTTGGTGCGCCAGGCGCGGTGAATAAAAGGAGAAAAAGTAAGCACACTAATTATGCGCCTGACTTATAGGTGACGCAATGTACAGAGCTTTTATCGCTAAATCAGGGGGGGGCAGCGGTAATGCCGGATGCAGTTCGAAACATCCGGCAAGGGAGATTTAATAGCGTGAAGGTACGCCTTCCGGGCGCGTTTTAAAGCGACGATGCAGCCACATGTACTGTTCCGGTGCCATCATGATGCATTTCTCGACCACTTTATTCATCCACGCTGCGGTGACTTCGGCGTTATCCAGAGGCGGTGAACACTCTGGCGGCAGCATGATCAACTGATAGCCTTTGCCGTCTGGCTTACGACGCGGAACGAACGGCACCAGGCACGCACCAGACATTCTCGCCAGCATCCAGGTGCCACTGGTGGTCGCCGCCTGCTCAACAGCAAACAGCGGCACGAAAACGCTCGAGCGCGGACCGTAATCGTGATCCGGCGCATACCAGACCACTTCGCCTTTCTTTAGTGCCCGGATCATGCCTTTTAAATCTTTGCGATCAAGCATCGATTTATTCGAACGCAGGCGCCCCCAGGTTTGCAGCCAGTCGAGCAACGGATTATCGTTTGGGCGATAGACGCCGATACCCGGTTCCTGCATACCAAATTGCCTTGCGCCCAGCTCCAGCGTCAGAAAATGGATGCCGACCAACAGAATGCCGCGCTTTTGCGCCTGCACGTCACGGATATGTTCCATGCCAATCACTTCCGTCCAGCGGGCAATTCGACGATCCGACCAGAACCACGCCATGCCGGTTTCCATCAACCCCATACCAACGGATTCGAAATTCTTCACCATCATTTCATGGCGTTCTTGTTCGCTCATCTCCGGAAAGCACAGTTCCAGGTTGCGATATACAATTTTGGCGCGACGTTTCATAACATGTAACGCCAGTCGTCCTGCCGCAATGCCAAGGCGGTAGATAATCGGGTAGGGTAACTGAACGACTAACCAAAGTACGCCAATACCCAACCAGGTTAACCAATAACGCGGATGAAGCAGTGCGGTGGAGAACTTGGGTAGATTCGTCATATCAATCCTGTCTTTCAACCTATACGGGCAATTGTATGTATTGTCGCATTTTTTCGTCCGCAACCAAAATTTGTGACCGAAGACTGGGCGAAATTACCGCGTATGTAAATCATTAATAATTTTTAATGCGCAAATGTAGCGTAAAATGTATGGATGTTAATTGTCGATAATTGCTATATCATGCTGCGGATTTTTACTTTCCCACCCCGCAGGAACCGTACACCATGCCAGTGTTACACAACCGCATTTCTAATGACGCGCTGAAAGCCAAAATGCTGGCCGAGAGCGAACCACGCACCACCATTTCGTTCTATAAATATTTCCACATTACCGATCCCAAAACGACCCGTGATGCTTTATATCAGCTATTTACCGCGTTGAATGTCTTTGGACGGGTCTATCTGGCGCATGAAGGGATCAACGCACAAATCAGCGTACCGGCGAGCAACGTAGAGACATTTCGCGCACAGCTTTATGCTTTTGATCCTGCTTTAAACGGTTTACGTCTGAATATTGCGCTGGATGATGACGGGAAATCCTTCTGGGTGCTGCGCATGAAGGTTCGCGACCGAATTGTTGCCGATGGTATTGACGATCCTCAATTTGATGCCAGTAACGTGGGGGAATACCTGCAAGCAGCGGAAGTGAACGCCATGCTTGATGATCCCGATGCGCTATTTATCGACATGCGCAACCACTATGAATATGAAGTGGGGCATTTTGAAAACGCGCTGGAAATTCCGGCAGATACCTTTCGCGAACAACTGCCAAAAGCGGTTGAGATGATGCAGGCGCATAAAGATAAAAAGATCGTGATGTACTGCACCGGTGGTATTCGTTGCGAAAAGGCCAGTGCCTGGATGAAACATAACGGATTCAATAAAGTCTGGCATATTGAAGGCGGGATTATTGAATACGCTCGTAAGGCGCGTGAACAAGGTTTGCCTGTCCGCTTTGTTGGTAAAAATTTTGTTTTTGACGAGCGGATGGGCGAGCGGATCTCTGACGAAATTATTGCGCATTGTCATCAGTGTGGCACACCTTGTGACAGCCATACCAATTGTAGAAATGATGGCTGTCATCTGTTGTTTATCCAGTGTCCGGCGTGTGCCGAGAAATTCAAGGGCTGTTGTAGTGAGATTTGCTGTGAAGAAAGTGCATTACCGCCTGAAGAACAGCGCCGCCGTCGTGCCGGGCGAGAAAATGGCAATAAGATCTTTAATAAATCGCGTGGACGCCTGAACACGACGCTGGTCATTCCTGATCCAACAGAATAAACATTCGTGCCGGATGTGCGTCATCCGGCAACATCTATGCATTACTTCTGCTGTACACCTTCCACCGAAATAATCAGATCAACCTCCTGCGAAGCTGGACCTAAATCAGTCTTAATGTTGAAGTCTTTCAGCTTAATTTTGCCTTCTGCCTCGAAGCCCGCACGTTTACCGCCCCACGGATCGTCACCCTGACCAATCAATTTTGCTTCCAGCGTTACTGGTTTGGTTACGCCATTTAGTGTCAGATCACCCGTAATATCCAGTTCATCACCGTCTTTCTTCACGCTGGTAGAAGTGAACGTCGCCTGCGGATATTTTGCGGTATTGAGGAAATCTGCGCTGCGAAGATGCTTATCACGTTCGGCGTGATTGGTATCGACGCTGGTGGTGTTAATTGTCACATTCACTTTATCAGCAGCTGGGTTCTTTTCATCAAAGGTAAAAGTACCGTCGAAATCTTTAAAGGTGCCATATAACCAGCTATAGCCAAGGTGCTGGATGCGGAAATTGACAAAGGCGTGCTGACCTTCTTTGTCAATTTTGTAATCGGCGGCGACAGCTGAACCGGCAGAGAACATCAGGGAAGCAAAGGTTAAAGCAAGCAGGCTTTTTTTCATTTTATACTCCATAGTCAGATGACGATTTTCCCAGCATACGCTTCAGGGTGTCGTCTTTATCGATGAAATGATGCTTCAGGGCCATAAATCCGTGCATAACGGACAGTACGACGACGCTCCACGCGAGCCAAAAATGCAGGGCACCGGCAAGGTCAGCCTGTGCGCCAGCATCGGCAAGGGTCGCGGGGATGTCAAACCAGCCAAAAACGCTGATCGGTTTGCCATCGGCGGTCGAGATGAGATAGCCGCTGATGCCAATGGCGAAGAGCAAAAAGTACAGCGTGAGATGTCCAATTTGTGCGCCGAGACGCGTCATGGGCGAATAACTTTGCAATGGACCAGGCGGTGGGGATATAACGCGCCACAGAATGCGTATAACCAGCCCCATCATTAACAGAATACCGACGCTTTTATGCAGCTCTGGTGCTTTGTGATACCAGCCATCGTAATAACTGAGCGTTACCATCCATAGTCCTAAAGCAAACATGCCGTAGATAATGATTGCACTCAGCCAATGAAAGGCCATCGATATAACACCATAGCGTTTGGGGGTATTTGTAAGGGGCATAAATGCATCCGAAACTTATTTGCGAAAGAATGAAAATGGCGCGTTGGAGAATGAATTGCAACTGAAAAATAACAATTTGAATGATATTTATTTTTATTTCAATAATTTTGATTTAATAATGAAAGAATCTTCATAAGTTTAGTGGTTTCAGGATGAGGTATGTCAGGGGAATGCTACCAGGACAGAAATAAAGTTATTCAATTTTTCACGCCAAATGAAAGAGAGATTAAGGTTTTGTCAATTTATGTCAGTGGGGTGCGGTTAAAAATAAAACACGTAGATCAGATCCATAATTGCCAATAATCCCCAGAGAAAAAGATATAGCATGAGATGCTCGCGGATATTATTAATGAGATAGTTCACCAGCCGACGCATTAAAAACTCCTGTAAAAACGGCCTCATTTTTGAGGCCGTGATGATGATTATTTGAAGCGGGCAAGTCTGAATGGCGTCAAATCAAAATCGCTATTTATGCCTTGCGCAAAATCGGCGGCTATTTCCCCTAATACCGATGCAAATTTAAATCCGTGTCCACTCAGACCGGTAATCAGCAGCGTATTATCGTGACCGGGCAGGGTGTCGATAATAAAATCTTCATCAGGTGAATTATCGTAGGTACAGGAAGCGCCGTACAGGCAGCAACCAATGCCCGGCAGTATGCTACGTAAGAAGGGAAAGGCTTCAGAACCGTCACTGGCGATTTCAGCAAACGGAACGCGTTCATCTGCTGAATGAATCACCTGTCCACCATTGTGTTTGCCAATTTTTAGGGCGTCATTTTCGGCGGGAAAGCCGTAATATTGATCGCCATTGGGCAGTTCTCCGGTAAAGGCCGGAAATTTATTTTTCATACTATAACGACCATCGGCCTGATACCAGGCGAACACTTTGCGTACTGGCTGGACAGGGAGTTCTGGCAGCAGGTCTTTTACCCAGGTTCCCGCGCAGACGATCGCTTTTTTCGCCTGATACTCGCCGTCAGCTGTTGTAATGGTTACGCCGTTGTCATCATGGTGAATAGCGGTAACCGGGCAATTAAACAGTTGAGCACAGCCAGCTTCATTCGCCAGTTTGATCCAGGTTTTAATCGCCAGTTCGCTGCGCAGAAAGCCAGAATCAGCCTCAAACAAGCCGATGTAATTGTCAGGAACGCGTATTTCAGGCCAGCGAGCCATAATGGCCTGCGCATCCAGTTTTTCGACGTTGAGTTGCCATTGTTCCGCGCTGTGGGCGACATTGGCGAGGAATTCGGAGTCGGCAGGGCCGAGGTTGATGACGCCAGAGCGTACAAAAACGGGGTCTTCTTCGTTGTAACGGGTGAGTTCATCCCACAGGGTTTGCGCGCGAAGCACCAACGGAACATACTTTTCGCCTTCACCATAAGCATGGCGAATTAATCGTGTATCACCGTGGTGGCTGCCGTGTTGGTGCGGCGGCATATGGGCGTCGGTCATCAGCACTTTCAAACCGGCCCGAGTGGCATAATACCCGGCTGCAGCACCTACGGAACCGCTGCCAATAATGATGAGATCGTATTTCATTTTTTTCTCTCTGCTCTCATGGTTTAAGCAGAGTAATTAAGTGAATGCAGATATACAACCCAGAAATAGTAAAGGCACCAATCTGGTGCCTTTTGGGTGGATGGTCATGTCAAGTTAATGACGACGATACTCATTTACATGGAAATCACCAGATTCAATTTTGGCTATTCCTGCTTCTAATATCGAAATAAATTGTCTGGCAACATCAGTAGTTAACCAGAGTGTCTGACCAACTTCAGTCCCTTCCTGCTCGGACTTATTTGGGGTCTGGTAGTGCAAACGCAACATCAGAGCATCATAGCTATCAACGGTGCTGATGTCCCACCCTACGAGCGGATGAGTCTGAATGACTTCATTGTTTTTTTCCATCATGGCCCCCTAATTCGTGTTACTAGACAACGTTATTCGAGGTTCAATGCATTTTTATCTGAAGCAACTTCAGTATACCAATAAGTAAGGGTATCCACAGAATTTTTAAAGGGGGAAAGAGATATTTTTTTGTTTTTAAGATTTATATGAACAATAAAACAGCATGTCATTCATATTTTTTTAGCATATCGTGCAATTATTTTGAGGAAGTGTAGAAATTTTGTGCTGAAAATAAAAAAGCCGGGGCGACCCGGCAAAAACAAACATTACTGCATATTATTCGCTAACGAACCAGTCATCTGCGCTTTCCCATGTTTCTTGCAGAATTTCGCTAATGCGCTGTTTATCTTCTTTTGTTGCGCCAATAACCGATAAATTATTGGCTGCGGCATAACGAACAGAAACATGACCTTCGTTATCAGGAAACGCATATTGAATACGGCGGGAAAGTTCACCGGCCAGGGCGTCAATGGCTCCGGCAGGTAATGGAGAAGTTTTTGCTATGGTGACTTCAATTCTCATAATAGCCCCCTGTTTTACATACTGGTTATTTATACAGGTAAAATAACCTAATGACAACAGGGAACTACGTTTTTTATTGTTTAACTGTCCAGCGTACCGTTTCTCCGGCCAGGAATGGCACCAACGTGTCGTCAGTCAGAGTGATGCTTTCAGCCACTTTCTGCTCTTCGCGTACCAGTTCAATAAACGATTCGTTGACCGGTAAATCATAGAACTGCGGGCCGTTTAAAGAACAGAACGCTTCAAAGTGCTGTAACGCATTCATTTCTTCAAAGACAGTGGCGTAACTGCCCAGCGCCGTTGGTGCATTAAAACAGCCGGCACAACCGCAACTACTCTCTTTGCGATGACGCGCATGTGGCGCGGAGTCAGTCCCAAGGAAAACGCGACTAAAGCCACTGGCGACCAGTTCACGCAGCGCCTGTTGATGCACATTACGTTTGAGAATGGGCAGGCAGTACAGGTGCGGACGTACACCACCAACCAGCATGTGGTTACGGTTAAACATCAAATGTTGAGGGGTAATGGTAGCAGCCAGTAGTTTATTACCATCACGAACATATTCAGCGGCATCTTTAGTCGTGATGTGCTCAAAAACCACTTTCAGCCCAGCCAGGCGTTGGCGTAGCGGTTCCATAACAGTTTCAATAAAGCGGGCTTCACGGTCAAAAATGTCGATGTCGGCGTGTGTCACTTCTCCGTGTACCAGCAGTGGCATACCCATTTTTTCCATTCGCTCCAGTACGGGCATGATAGCGTCAACCGACGTCACGCCGTGGCTGGAGTTGGTGGTCGCGTTTGCCGGGTAAAGTTTTGCAGCGGTGAACACGCCTTCGTTAAACCCTCGCTCCAGTTCGTCTGCATCCAGTGAATCAGTTAAGTAGCAGGTCATCAGCGGGGTGAAGTCGTGCCCGGCAGGGACGGCGTCAAGAATACGTTGACGATAAGCCACGGCAGCCTCAACGGTCGTCACGGGCGGTGCCAGATTGGGCATAACGATGGCCCGACCATAGGTTTGGCTGGTATACGGCACGACAGTTTTTAACATGTCGCCATCGCGGAGGTGAAGGTGCCAGTCGTCTGGGCGGCGGATCTTTAATACCTGGGATGGTGCAGTCATTAATCTCTATGCTCCGGCTGAAGGGATGTTTTTGCCGGACACAAAGGATAAGCGGAAACGTTTTCCTTTGCACGAAAAATAAAGGGCGCGAATGCGCCCTCGTGTTTAATCAGTAAACGGAATGACAATTTCGCCAGGTTTCACCTCAATACCTTTCGCCAGTTTTTTCGCCATTGCTTCACCTTTGCTGCCATCTTCGCGCAGAATGTAAGCCGGTTGCTGGTTAAAGTAGTTGCGTAATGCCTGATTCAAATAGGGGAGCAACGTTTGCATCACTGTCTGCATTTTTTCCGGTTGTACCGTCGCATCGACCACTTCCATTTCCTTCAGGAAGATAGCGCCTTTTTCTTTATCGAAAACCGGCAGTGCTTTCAGTTTTAGTTTCATGGTCGCTTTCTGGCTGCCGAACAGGGAGTTCATATCCAGATTTGCATCCCCGGTTAAGGTTATCTTATTCGGCTCTTCGCGACCAATTTGGCTGGTCAGGTTTGTCAGAACAATATGGGCGTCAGCTACGCCGGGCAAACCGATATCTTTCGAGAAATTATTATGTTTCTCAAGCGACTGGTTAATTTCTTGTTCGCTAATCGTGTACTGGGTGAGTTGATTACAGCCAACGAGCAGGCCGCTGACGAACAATGCAGCGGCAAATAAAAACTTGTTCATGGTAGTCCTCGACATGAAATCTGCGTCAATATCCTGACACAACGCAGCATGTGCCACCAGCGTTAAACTCGCCAGCAGAAAAAACTGAATTCTGCGGCGGCTGGTAATAACAAGCTGTTAAGGCGCGTCAGTTTGACAGGGCGAGCAATGGTAACAGAACGCATCGCGTTTTCAGGCATCGCGTTCCAGCAACCGACGCGCAGCGCGCTTCTGGCTAAATTGCCAACCCAGAGCAAGAAAGGTGATTATGCCAATAATGCCCAACATCATCCACGGTAGCTCTGGTTGTTGTGCCGACTTACCCAGATCAAACAGCCAACCGCCGCCGATATAACCGATAGCGCCGCCAATCGCCAGACCCAGACGACTAAACCCCATATAGCTGCCGCGCGCTCGCGCATCCGCCAGCGAGGCGCTTAAGGTTTCACGCGCAGGTTCGGCAATGATCGACCCGATATAAAACAGACAAATCAGGGTGAAGAGTTGTTGCAGACTGCTGACCATTCCAACTGGCATCATGCTTAACGACATGACTAACAGCCCAGCCATCAACCGATGTTCCAGACGAAAACGCTTTTCGCTCCAGCGAGCGATAGGGTAGAACAAGGTTAAGGAGAGACATGCTTCAATGGCATACATCCATTTAACGGCAGAGGGTGCGCCAGCAACATCGTTGACCATAATCGGCAGCATCAGCATCACCTGAACGGCCAGCATGTAGTAGCCCGCCAGCGTCAGGACGTAAGTGACAAAACGTTTATCACGCATCACGCGAGCCATGCCTTCGCGGACTGGCGTGCGCACGGTAGAGAGTTTCCACGCCGGTAACAACCAGGCATTAAACGCTGCACACAGCACAAACAGAATCGCCCCCGTGGCGCAGACCAGGCGGAAATCATATTGCAACAGCCAGCTCCCCAACAATGCGCCAATGACCGCACCGGCACTGTCCTGCATCATTAACAACGAGAAAAAGCGGCCACGCTGCTGCGGGCGAATCAATTTGACCACCAGCGCCGAACGCGGCGGATCGAAAAGAGTGCCGCCAAGACCTGAGAGAAGGCAGGAAAACCACAGTAGCCAGGGCTCCTGAGCGATGCCCATGGTGGCGAATCCGGTGGCGCGCATCAGCATACCGGTGACAATCATCGGTTTAGCGCCAAAGCGGTCGGCAATTGCGCCGCCAAAAATACCCAACCCCTGCTGAATGAACTGACGCAGACCGAGGGCAATACCGACCATCACGGCGGCCCAGCCCATTTGATCAACGAAGCGGATGGAGATCAGCGGAAAGACAACAAAGAACCCCAGCACGACCAGCATATTATCGATGAGCAGGAAATATTTACCCAGGTTCCTCGCCTGCGACACGCGCGACATTTCCCCTCCCGGGAAATAAAAGATGAGCACTTTCTATTCTGCATGGTCGCTAATACTTTTCCCACAATTCCCGGGACAATATTTTTTTATCGAAAGCTCTCTTTGATAGAGAGTTTTTATCAAATATGTGAATAATGCAGGAAATGGTATTTGGGACTTTTCACAGGCTCTGGTTGCGCAGGTATAGTAATACTTACAGCGTATTAAAGACGTTACGGGAAGGAGTAGGTATAGAATGTTTGGCTATCGCAGTAACGTGCCAAAAGTGCGCTTAACCACGGACCGACTGGTCGTGCGTCTAGTGCATGATCGTGATGCCTGGCGGCTGGCGGACTATTACGCAGAGAATCGCCATTTCCTCAAGCCCTGGGAGCCAGTGCGCGACGAAAGCCACTGCTATCCTTCAGGCTGGCAGGCCAGGTTAAGCATGATTAATGAATTTCATAAACAAGGTTCTGCATTCTATTTTGGGTTGTTCGACCCGGATGAGAAAGAGATTATTGGCGTTGCCAATTTTTCTAATGTGGTGCGGGGATCTTTTCATGCCTGCTATCTCGGTTATTCGATCGGGCAAAAATGGCAAGGCAAAGGGCTAATGTTTGAAGCCCTGACCGCCGCCATTCGTTATATGCAGCGCACCCAACATATTCATCGCATTATGGCCAACTATATGCCGCACAATAAACGCAGCGGTGATTTACTGGCGCGACTGGGTTTTGAAAAAGAAGGCTATGCGAAAGATTATTTGTTGATTGATGGACAATGGCGCGATCACGTACTGACGGCATTAACCACCCCAGACTGGACGCCCGGCCGCTAAGGAGAATCTCATGAAATATCAACTTACTGCACTGGAAGCCCGCGTGATTGGCTGCTTGCTGGAAAAACAGGTGACAACGCCGGAGCAATATCCGCTTTCTGTAAATGGTGTAGTAACGGCCTGTAATCAGAAAACGAACCGTGAACCGGTAATGAATCTGAGTGAGTCCGAGGTGCAGGAGCAGCTGGATAATCTGGTCAAACGTCATTATTTACGCACGGTGAGCGGTTTTGGTAATCGGGTCACCAAATATGAGCAACGCTTTTGTAATTCAGAATTTGGCGATCTGAAACTAAGCGCCGCAGAAGTGGCGTTGATAACCACTTTGTTGTTACGCGGTGCCCAGACGCCAGGCGAATTGCGCAGCCGCGCGGCGCGGATGTATGAATTTAGCGATATGGCGGAAGTGGAGTCCACGCTGGAACAACTGACTAATCGTGAAGACGGTCCTTTTGTGGTTCGCCTGGCTCGCGAACCGGGTAAACGTGAAAGCCGCTATATGCATCTTTTCAGCGGTGAGGTTGAGGATCAGCCGGTGTTAACGGAGCCGTCGAACGCGGTTGACGGCGATTTACAGGCTCGTGTCGAAGCACTGGAAATCGAAGTGTCAGAACTGAAACAGCGTCTTGATTCATTGCTGGCCCATCTGGGAGATTAAAGTGAAAAAATTACGTATCGGCGTAGTGGGATTAGGCGGCATCGCGCAAAAAGCGTGGTTACCGGTGCTGGCGGCAGCATCAGACTGGACGTTACAAGGCGCGTGGTCGCCAACGCGTGAGAAAGCTCTGCCAGTTTGTGAAAGCTGGCGCATTCCCTACGCTGATTCGTTATCCAGCCTCGCCGTCAGTTGCGATGCAGTTTTCGTGCATTCAAGCACTGCCAGCCACTTTGAGGTTGTCAGTGCGCTGTTAAATGCGGGGGTGCATGTTTGTGTCGATAAACCGCTGGCGGAAAATCTGCGTGATGCCGAGCGGCTGGTGGAACTGGCAGCACGGAAAAAACTCACCCTGATGGTCGGTTTTAACCGCCGTTTCGCACCGCTCTACTGTGAGTTAAAAACGCAACTCGCTACGGCGGCCTCGCTAAGAATGGATAAGCATCGTAGCAATAGTGTCGGGCCGCACGATCTTTATTTCACGTTGCTGGATGATTATCTGCATGTGGTGGATACCGCGCTGTGGTTGTCTGGCGGCAAAGCCTCCCTGGATGGCGGCACGTTACTGACTAACGACGCTGGCGAAATGCTGTTTGCCGAGCACCATTTTTCTGCGGGTTCTTTGCAGATTACTACCAGTATGCATCGCCGTGCCGGAAGTCAGCGTGAAGCCGTGCAGGCCGTGACTGACGGTGCGCTCATCGACATTACGGATATGCGTGAATGGCGTGAGGAGCGCGGGCAGGGGGTAGTGCATAAACCGATTCCAGGCTGGCAGAGTACTCTCGAGCAGCGTGGATTTGTTGGTTGCGCACGTCACTTCATTGAATGCGTGCAAAATCAGACAGTTCCGCAAACCGCCGGTGAACAGGCTGTGCTGGCGCAGCGCATCGTTGACAAGATCTGGCGCGACGCGATGAGTGAATAAACCCTGTAACATCTGGCGGTAGCAATTCACCATAATCCAGGTAGACTATTCGCCTCTTTCAGCGCCTGCCTTGCAGGCGTTTTGCCCGTGGGTCTGGATTAGAACACCGATGAATTTATTAAAATCGCTGGCCGCCGTCAGCTCGATGACCATGTTTTCGCGTGTGCTTGGCTTCGCACGTGACGCAATTGTCGCCAGAATCTTTGGTGCAGGGATGGCAACCGACGCCTTTTTTGTCGCTTTTAAACTGCCTAACTTGTTGCGCCGTATCTTTGCCGAAGGGGCATTTTCCCAGGCATTTGTACCAATTCTGGCGGAATATAAAAGCAAGCAGGGTGAAGACGCCACGCGGGTCTTTGTCTCTTATGTTTCTGGTCTGCTGACTCTCGCGCTGGCGGTTGTGACGGTTGCCGGGATGCTCGCCGCGCCGTGGGTAATCATGGTGACCGCGCCGGGCTTTGCTGATACTGCCGACAAATTTGCCCTGACTACCCAGCTATTACAGATTACTTTTCCCTATATTTTGCTGATCTCCCTGGCGTCGCTGGTGGGGGCGATTCTCAATACCTGGAACCGTTTTTCGATTCCGGCATTTGCCCCGACGTTACTTAACATCAGCATGATTGGTTTTGCGCTGTTTGCCGCGCCGTACTTTAATCCGCCGGTGCTGGCGCTGGCGTGGGCTGTAACGGTGGGCGGTATCCTGCAACTGGTTTATCAGCTACCGCACCTCAAGAAGATAGGCATGTTGGTTTTGCCACGCATTAACTTCCACGATGCGGGTGCGATGCGCGTGGTGAAACAGATGGGGCCGGCGATTCTTGGCGTCTCTGTCAGTCAGATCTCCTTGATCATCAACACCATTTTTGCTTCGTTTTTGGCATCCGGTTCAGTCTCCTGGATGTATTACGCTGACCGTTTAATGGAGTTCCCGTCTGGCGTACTGGGCGTGGCGCTTGGCACCATTTTGCTACCATCGCTGTCGAAAAGTTTTGCCAGCGGCAATCACGATGAATACAACCGCTTGATGGACTGGGGGCTGCGTCTTTGTTTCTTGCTGGCGCTGCCAAGCGCGGTGGCGCTGGGTATCCTTTCCGGGCCGTTGACCGTTTCACTGTTTCAATACGGTAAATTTACCGCCTTTGATGCGCTGATGACCCAGCGGGCGTTAATTGCTTACTCGGTGGGTTTGATTGGCCTGATTGTGGTGAAAGTGCTGGCTCCGGGCTTTTATTCCCGACAGGACATTAAAACACCGGTAAAAATAGCCATCGTCACGCTGATCCTGACGCAATTGATGAACCTGGCGTTTATCGGCCCGTTGAAACATGCCGGATTGTCGCTTTCCATTGGTCTGGCGGCTTGTCTGAATGCTTCGTTGCTGTACTGGCAGTTGCGTAAGCAGAAAATTTTCACCCCGCAGCCCGGCTGGACTGCGTTTCTGCTGCGTTTGTTGGTAGCCGTATTGGTGATGTCTGGCGTGCTGTTAGGTATGTTACACATCATGCCAGAGTGGTCATTGGGCACTATGCCCTGGCGCTTACTACGCTTGATGGCGGTTGTTGTGGCGGGGATTGCGGCATACTTTGCCGCGCTGGCGGTGCTGGGCTTCAAAGTTAAAGAGTTTGCCCGTCGGACGGTGTAATAATGCGTTCCGGCCTGCATTGAAGGCCGGAGAAAATCTTCAGATAGATATCTTTTTACTGCCGCGATGGGACGTTGAGGTTTGACCGTTAGCCCCGTACAGCGTCGGTTCCTGATGCGGTTTCAGCATCTCCAGCGCCTGTTGATTGCGCTCAATCTGTCCTTCCAGTAACCAGCCGTTATGTTGATTTAACTGGCGCAGTTTCTGCGTTTTCACGGTAATTTCCCGCCAACGCTGCGCGATATCGTCGCTGTTTGCAGTATCCAGTGTTTGCCGACGTAACTGCTCAAGGTAATCCAGCGTTGCCAGCAGTGAGCTTTTTTGTTCTGTAATCCATTGCAACTGGCTGCCGTTGATCTGCCCCATAGAGAGATGTTGCTGCTCTTGATCCATCACCATTTTAAGCTCGTTAAGCACTGCGGACATCTGGTCGAGGATCTCTGCAAGACGCGTCATAAGCCTATTTACTCAGTAAGTCTTGTTGTACTTCGCTGATCAGTGCGTCGGCAATTTTGCCGATATCCATTTTTAGCTCGCCGTTACGAATCGCCTGTCTCAACGCTTCTACGCGTTCAAGATTGATATCACTGCTGCCTGGCTGCATCAATTTTGCCTGCGCATCGCTTAACGTGACGCTGGTGCTGGTGGCTGCGGTCGTTTTAGTCGAGCGGGTATTGGCTACCGGCGCGTCAGTGTTTTCGCGTGGCTGAACGGTGCTTACGGGCTTCAGAGGTGAAGTGCGGTCAATACTCATGGTTTATTCCTCATTGAGGGCGCTTTTATCATTTGTTGCTTATTTATCGGCAATAGTCGGTCAATCTTTAATAGCTTACAGGTTTATAAGAATATTCCCATCAGCATCCACCACGCCACTGACCACCTGACCCGACACCATGCGGACACGAGCATTTTGCGCGACGGCGGCATTGTTCAGTGCCTGACCTTCAGCATTGGCGCTGAATCCCTCGCCGCTGGCAATCACATTGACGCGTTGACCGGCTTTGACTCGCCAGGCCTGGCGCAGCATGGTTAGCTGTACAGGCTGTTCGGGCGCCAGATCGCGCAGGCTGACGGCATCAACAAGTTGATTGACATCCAGCACAGTACGCGGCGGTAAGGTATCCAGCCGTCCGCGCTTTAGTTTGACACTGCCAGATCCCAGCTTTCCTCCCCGCACAACGGGCATCGCAGCAACCACATAATTTCCCGTGGCCTGCACATTAACCTGCAAATATCGTTTGTCGTTGCCGCAGCGCGCCAGCACATTCACATTGCCCCACAGGCGAGAATTGCTGGTCATCGACAGCAACGGCTGTTCACACGGAGGCAGTAAATGGGGCGCAGTACGAATAGAGACCCGGACTTCATCACTCAACCCTGCCAGTTGTGCGGCAAAAAAGGTTTGCAATTGTGATGTGAGATCGCCAGCCGCACTCAGCGGACTGAACAGTATCGCGATGATCGCCATACAACGCTTCATTGCCAGCATTTTCGCCTCCAGCCATTTCTACGGGCCAAATTGTACCCGCGCGCTGTGACCATCAACGGCATAAATAGCGACCCATTTTGCGTTTATTCCGCCGATAACGCGCGCGTAAAGCCTTTAAGCTGACGGCAGAATTTTGATACCTGCGGAGGAGATATGCTCGACAAGCTCGATGCCGCCTTACGTTTTCAACAAGAGGCGCTCAATCTGCGCGCCCAGCGTCAGGAAGTGCTGGCGGCAAACATCGCCAATGCCGATACCCCTGGTTATCAGGCGCGCGATATAGATTTTGCTAGCGAACTTAAAAAAGTGATGCAGCGTGGACGGGATGAAACCAGCGTGGTCGCCCTGACTATGACCTCAACGCAACACATTCCGGCGCAGGCGCTGACGCCTCCTACCGCAGAACTGCAATACCGTATTCCGGACCAGCCTTCGCTGGACGGTAATACCGTCGATATGGATCGCGAACGTACCCAGTTTGCCGATAACAGCCTGCAATACCAGATGAGCCTTAGTGCGTTGAGCGGGCAAATCAAAGGCATGATGAATGTTTTACAGAGCGGAAATTAACGGATGGCACTGCTGAATATTTTTGATATCGCCGGATCGGCGTTAACTGCTCAGTCCCAGCGTCTGAACGTGGCGGCCAGTAATCTGGCGAATGCCGACAGTGTGACTGGCCCAGACGGACAACCTTATCGGGCAAAACAGGTGGTGTTCCAGGTGAATGCCGCGCCAGGCGCTGCAACGGGCGGCGTAAAGGTTGCCGATGTTATTGAAAGTCAGGCTCCGGACAAACTGGTTTATGAGCCGGGTAATCCTCTGGCGGACGCGAAGGGCTACGTGAAAATGCCAAACGTTGATGTTGTCGGGGAGATGGTTAACACCATGTCGGCGTCGCGCAGCTATCAGGCCAACGTGGAAGTGCTCAACACGGTGAAAAGCATGATGCTGAAAACCCTCACGCTCGGTCAATAAAGGAGAAAGCCATGTCCATTGCGGTAACCACCACCGATCCGACAAATATCGGCGTCAGCACTACCAGCAGTAGTTCGATCACGGGCAGTAACGCCGCAGATTTACAAAGCAGTTTTCTGACTTTGCTGGTGGCACAGCTGAAAAACCAGGATCCGACCAATCCAATGGAAAACAACGAGCTGACGTCGCAACTGGCGCAAATCAGCACGGTCAGCGGGATTGAAAAACTCAATACAACGCTCGGTTCGATTTCCGGGCAGATAGACAACAGTCAGTCGCTACAGGCCAGTAACCTGATTGGTCATGGTGTGATGATCCCCGGCACCACCATTCTTGCCGGAACCGGCAGTGAAGAAGGCGCGGTAACCACGACCACACCGTTCGGTGTTGAACTGCAACAGGCGGCAGATAAAGTCACTGCCACTATCACTGATAAAAACGGCGCGGTTGTGCGCACTATTGATATCGGTGAACTGACCGCCGGCGTCCATAGTTTCACTTGGGACGGTACGTTAACTGACGGCACAACCGCTCCAAATGGTTCTTATAACGTGGCGATTAGCGCCAGTAACGGTGGTACGCAGTTAGTGGCTCAACCGTTGCAGTTTGCTCTGGTGCAGGGCGTGATTCGCGGCAACAACGGGAACACACTGGATCTTGGTACTTACGGCACCACCACGCTCGACGAAGTACGGCAGATAATCTAAGCCTTCACATTTCAGGAGTCAGTCATGGCCTTTTCTCAAGCGGTAAGCGGATTAAACGCTGCCGCCACCAACCTCGATGTCATTGGCAACAATATCGCCAACTCCGCCACCTATGGCTTTAAATCCGGCACGGCTTCATTTGCTGATATGTTCGCGGGTTCTAAAGTGGGACTGGGGGTAAAAGTTGCCGGCATCACCCAGGATTTTACCGATGGCACGACCACCAATACCGGACGTGGTCTTGACGTTGCTATCAGCCAGAACGGTTTTTTTCGCCTGGTAGACAGCAACGGCTCGGTGTTTTACAGCCGTAACGGGCAATTCAAACTCGATGAAAACCGCAACCTGGTGAATATGCAAGGTTTGCAATTGACGGGCTATCCGGCAACCGGCACGCCACCGACCATTCAGCAAGGGGCGAATCCGACCAATATTTCGATTCCAAATACCCTGATGGCGGCAAAAACCACCACCACGGCGTCGATGCAGATCAACCTGAACTCCAGTGATCCGCTTCCGTCAGTGACTATCTTCGATGCCAGTAATGCGGATAGCTATAACAAAAAAGGCTCGGTGACTGTTTTCGATAGTCAGGGCAATGCTCACGACATGAACGTCTTTTTTGTGAAGACCGGGGATAATAACTGGGATGTTTACACCCAGGACAGCAGTGATCCAACAGGCACAGCGAACCACGCAACGACGCTAGCGTTTAATGCCAATGGCATATTGACTTCGGGGGGGACAGCGAACATTACCACTGGCGCAATTAACGGCGCAGATCCTGCCTCATTCTCGTTAAGTTTCCTCAATTCTATGCAGCAAAACACCGGCGCGAACAACATTGTGGCAACCACCCAGGACGGCTACAAACCTGGCGATTTGGTGAGCTATCAAATCAACGATGACGGCACGGTAGTCGGTAACTATTCCAACGAACAAACCCAGTTGCTGGGGCAGATTGTACTGGCGAACTTCGCTAACAACGAAGGACTGGCGTCCGAAGGCGATAACGTCTGGTCTGCGACGCAATCTTCTGGCGTGGCGCTGCTGGGCACTGCCGGAACGGGTAATTTTGGCAGTCTGACCAACGGCGCGCTGGAAGCGTCCAACGTCGATCTCAGCAAAGAACTGGTCAATATGATTGTCGCCCAGCGTAACTATCAGTCTAACGCCCAGACCATCAAAACCCAGGATCAGATCCTTAACACGCTGGTTAACTTACGCTAATCGCTGACGGGATAGCTCAATGGATCACGCAATCTATACCGCAATGGGCGCCGCCAGCCAGACGCTGAATCAACAGGCGGTAACCGCCAGTAATCTGGCCAATGCCTCTACGCCCGGTTTTCGCGCGCAGTTAAACGCCTTGCGCGCAGTGCCGGTGGAAGGGCTTTCTCTGCCCACGCGCACGTTGGTAACGGCGTCAACGCCGGGTGCAGACATGACACCCGGCAAGATGGATTACACCTCGCGCCCGCTGGACGTTGCATTACAGCAGGACGGCTGGCTGGCCGTGCAGACTACTGACGGCAGCGAAGGGTATACGCGTAATGGCAGCATTCAGGTTGATCCCACCGGGCAACTGACGATTCAGGGGCATCCGGTGATTGGCGAAGCGGGGCCAATTGCTGTGCCGGAAGGGGCAGAAATCACTATTGCCGCCGATGGCACTATTTCGGCGCTGAATCCCGGCGATCCGGCAAATACAGTCGCGCCAGTGGGTCGTCTGAAACTGGTGAAAGCCACGGGCAGTGAAGTACTGCGTGGTGATGACGGTATTTTTCGTTTAAGTGCGGAAAGCCAGGCAACGCGTGGCACGGTGCTGCAGACGGACCCGACGTTGCGCGTGATGCCGGGCGTACTGGAAGGCAGTAACGTCAATGCCGTTGCGGCAATGAGCGACATGATTGCCAGTGCGCGGCGTTTTGAAATGCAGATGAAGGTGATCAGCAGCGTCGATGATAACGCAGGCCGTGCCAACCAACTGCTGTCGATGAGTTAATTGAACGATTGATGACATTGCAATAAAAGCGCGCGGACTGTTCCCTCGCCCCTTTGGGGAGAGGGTTAGGGAGAGGGGAAATTCGCACCGCCGCGTGCTTTTGCTCTGCTTGTCAGCAATCCACCACAGGACATTTTATGATCAGTTCATTATGGATCGCTAAAACGGGTCTCGACGCCCAGCAAACCAATATGGACGTTATTGCCAACAACCTGGCAAACGTCAGCACCAACGGTTTTAAGCGCCAGCGGGCGGTGTTTGAAGATCTGCTTTATCAAACTATTCGCCAGCCTGGCGCACAGTCTTCCGAACAAACTACCTTACCATCCGGGTTGCAAATTGGCACCGGTGTGCGTCCGGTCGCCACTGAGCGTTTACACAGTCAGGGCAATCTGTCGCAAACCAATAACAGCAAAGATGTTGCCATCAAAGGGCAGGGTTTTTTCCAGGTCATGCTGCCGGATGGTTCATCAGCCTATACCCGTGACGGCTCTTTCCAGGTGGATCAGAACGGGCAACTGGTGACGGCCGGTGGCTTTCAGGTGCAGCCAGCAATCACCATTCCGGCGAATGCGTTAAGTATCACCATTGGTCGTGATGGCGTGGTAAGCGTTACCCAGCAAGGTCAGGCCGCTCCGGTTCAGGTTGGGCAACTCAATCTCACTACCTTTATGAACGACACCGGGCTGGAGAGTATTGGTGAAAACCTCTACACCGAAACGCAATCCTCCGGTGCGCCGAATGAAAGCACGCCAGGCCTGAACGGTGCAGGGCTGTTGTATCAAGGGTATGTTGAAACGTCTAACGTCAACGTGGCGGAAGAACTGGTCAATATGATTCAGGTGCAACGCGCTTACGAAATCAACAGTAAAGCGGTATCCACCACCGATCAGATGCTGCAAAAACTGACGCAACTCTAAGGCATAACCGGCGGCAGGTTCACCGGTTTACTGATTTTTGAAGATGATAGCCATGCAAAAAAATGCTGTGCACACTTACGCCATTTCCAGCTTGTTGGTGCTTTCACTATCCGGCTGTGCCTGGATACCCTCCACGCCGCTGGTGCAGGGGTCGACCAGTGCACAGCCGGTTCCCGGACCGACGCCCGTTGCCAACGGTTCTATTTTTCAGTCTGCCCAGCCGATTAACTATGGCTATCAACCGCTGTTTGAAGATCGCCGGCCGCGCAATATTGGTGACACGCTGACCATTGTGTTGCAGGAGAACGTCAGCGCCAGCAAGAGTTCCTCCGCTAATGCCAGCCGCGATGGCAAAACCAGCTTCGGTTTTGATACCGTGCCACGCTATTTGCAGGGGCTGTTTGGTAACGCCCGCGCCGATGTCGATGCCTCTGGCGGCAATAGTTTCAACGGTAAAGGCGGTGCTAATGCCAGCAATACCTTTAGCGGCACATTAACAGTGACGGTCGATCAGGTGCTGGTCAACGGTAACCTGCATGTAGTGGGCGAAAAACAGATCGCCATTAATCAGGGCACCGAATTTATTCGCTTCTCCGGCGTGGTCAATCCACGCACCATCAGCGGCAGCAATACCGTACCGTCTACTCAGGTGGCGGATGCGCGCATTGAGTACGTGGGTAACGGCTACATTAACGAAGCGCAAAATATGGGCTGGTTACAGCGTTTCTTCCTTAACCTGTCGCCAATGTAAGTGAGGCTGTGGTGATTAAATTTCTCTCTGTGTTCATTCTTCTGCTGGTTGCGACGGTGGCGCAGGCCGACCGTATTCGCGATCTCACCAGCGTTCAGGGCGTACGGCAAAACTCGCTGATCGGTTATGGCCTGGTCGTTGGCCTGGATGGTACGGGCGACCAGACGACCCAGACGCCGTTTACCACTCAAACGCTTAATAACATGCTCTCGCAGTTGGGTATTACCGTTCCGACTGGCACTAATATGCAACTCAAAAACGTGGCTGCGGTAATGGTGACGGCGTCGCTTCCGCCATTTGGTCGCCAGGGGCAAACCATCGACGTGGTGGTTTCTTCTATGGGGAACGCCAAAAGTTTGCGTGGCGGCACGTTGTTGATGACCCCGCTTAAGGGCGTTGATAGCCAGGTGTATGCGCTGGCGCAGGGCAACATTCTGGTTGGCGGCGCGGGCGCATCGGCGGGAGGCAGCAGTGTCCAGGTTAACCAACTGAACGGCGGACGGATCACTAATGGTGCGATTATTGAGCGCGAATTGCCCAGCCAGTTTGGCGCTGGCAATACCCTCAATTTGCAGCTCAATGAGGAAGATTTCACCATGGCGCAGGAAATTGCCGATACCATCAACCGCACACGTGGATACGGTAACGCTACGGCGTTAGATGCGCGAACCATTCAGGTGCGCGTGCCGAGTGGCAACAGTTCCCAGGTGCGTTTCCTTGCCGATATCCAGAATATGCAGGTTAATGTCATCCCGCAGGACGCCAAAGTGATTATTAACTCGCGTACTGGTTCAGTGGTGATGAACCGTGAAGTGACGCTGGACAGTTGCGCGGTAGCGCAGGGGAATCTCTCGGTTACGGTAAATCGTCAGGCTAATGTCAGTCAGCCTGACACACCGTTTGGTGGCGGGCAGACCGTGGTAACGCCACAAACCCAGATCGACTTACGCCAGAGCGGTGGTTCGCTGCAAAGCGTACGTTCCAGCGCCAGCCTCAATAACGTGGTGCGCGCGCTCAATGCGCTGGGCGCTACGCCGATGGATCTGATGTCCATACTGCAATCAATGCAAAGCGCGGGATGTCTGCGGGCAAAACTGGAAATCATCTGATGATTAGCGACAGCAAACTACTGGCGAGTGCCGCCTGGGATGCGCAATCGCTTAACGATCTGAAAGCGAAAGCGGGCGAAGATCCTGCGGCAAATATTCGCCCGGTTGCCCGCCAGGTGGAAGGGATGTTCGTGCAGATGATGCTGAAAAGTATGCGTGAAGCCCTACCGAAAGAGGGTCTGTTCAGCAGCGAGCACACTCGCCTCTACACCAGTATGTATGACCAGCAGATTGCCCAACAGATGACGGCGGGAAAAGGTCTGGGACTGGCGGAGATGATGGTTAAGCAGATGACGCCAGAACAACCACTGCCAGATGAAGCGACACCAGCGGCACCGATGAAATTCCCGCTCGAAACCGTGGTGCGTTATCAAAATCAGACACTCACGCAGCTGGTGCAAAAAGCCGTGCCACGCAACTACGATGATTCACTGCCTGGTGACAGTAAAGCATTCCTCGCCCAACTCTCATTGCCCGCACAACTGGCAAGCCAGCAAAGCGGTGTGCCACATCATCTGATCCTCGCCCAGGCTGCGCTGGAATCAGGCTGGGGTCAACGGCAAATTCGTCGTGAAAATGGTGAACCAAGCTATAACCTGTTTGGCGTCAAAGCCTCCGGCAACTGGAAAGGACCGGTGACTGAAATTACCACCACCGAATATGAAAACGGCGAAGCGAAAAAAGTGAAGGCGAAGTTTCGGGTTTACAGCTCTTATCTTGAAGCATTGTCGGATTATGTTGGACTGTTAACGCGTAATCCGCGTTACGCTGCCGTGACGACCGCCGCAAGCGCCGAGCAGGGGGCACAGGCATTACAGGACGCGGGCTATGCTACCGATCCTCACTATGCCCGCAAACTCACCAATATGATTCAACAGATGAAATCGGTAAGCGACAAGGTGAGTAAAACCTACAACATGAGTATCGATAATCTGTTCTGAACAACTCAAGTCCGGCGGGTGTCTGCCGATAATGCTCTGTAATTGAAAGCTTATAAGGAACCTCCATGTCCAGCTTGATCAATAACGCCATGAGCGGACTTAACGCGGCTCAGGCGGCGTTAAATACGGCGAGTAATAATATTTCCAGCTATAACGTTGCCGGATATACCCGTCAAACGACCATTATGGCGCAGGCCAATAGCACTCTGGGTGCAGGTGGCTGGGTTGGCAATGGCGTCTACGTTTCTGGCGTGCAGCGTGAGTACGACGCCTTTATTACCAACCAGTTACGTGCGGCGCAGACCCAGAGTAGCGGCCTGACTTCCCGCTATGAACAGATGTCGAAAATTGACAATATGCTCTCTGGTAGCACCACGTCGCTGGCAACACAGATGCAGGACTTCTTCACCAGTCTGCAAACGCTGGTCAGCAACGCGGAAGATCCAGCAGCACGTCAGGCGCTGATTGGTAAATCAGAAGGGCTGGTGAATCAGTTTAAAACCACCGATCAGTATCTGCGCGACCAGGACAAACAGGTCAATATCGCGATAGGTGCAAGCGTTGACCAGATCAACAATTACGCTAAACAAATCGCCAGCCTGAACGATCAAATCTCGCGCCTGACAGGTGTGGGGGCAGGGGCGTCACCCAACGATCTCCTGGATCAACGCGATCAACTGGTTAGTGAATTAAACCAGATTGTTGGTGTAGAAGTCAGCGTTCAGGATGGCGGCACTTATAACATCACGATGGCCAATGGTTACTCGCTGGTACAAGGTAGCACGGCGCGCCAGCTTGCGGCAGTACCGTCCAGCGCCGATCCTTCTCGTACCACTGTCGCTTATGTTGATGGGACAGCAGGCAATATTGAGATCCCGGAGAAGTTACTGAATACCGGGTCGCTGGGCGGCATTCTGACATTCCGTTCTCAGGATCTTGACCAGACGCGCAATACGCTCGGGCAACTGGCGCTGGCATTTGCCGAGGCTTTCAATACCCAACATAACAAGGGATTTGATGCCAATGGTAAGGAAGGGCAGGATTTCTTTGCCGTCGGGAAGCCGGCTGTACTGGAGAATACTAAAAACCAGGGTAACAGCGCGATTAGCGCCACCGTGACCGATGGCTCCGCCGTGCTGGCGACAGATTACAAAATCTCCTTTAGCAACGATCAGTGGCAGGTCACCCGCCTTGCCAGCAATACCACTTTTACGGTGACGCCTGATGCTGACGGTAAAGTCACGTTTGATGGTCTGGAGTTGACGTTTACTGGCACACCAGACGCTAACGACAGCTTTACGCTGAAACCGGTAAGCGATGCCATCGTCAACATGGATGTTTTAATCACCGATGAAGCAGAAATCGCCATGGCGAGTGATAAAACGGCTGGTGAGAGCGACAACCGCAATGGTCAGGCGCTGCTGGATTTGCAAAGCAACAGTAAAACGGTGGGCGGGGCGAAATCCTTTAACGACGCCTATGCCTCGTTGGTCAGCGACATCGGTAATAAAACCGCTACCTTGAAAACCAGCAGTACTACGCAGGGTAATGTGGTGACGCAGCTTTCTAATCAGCAGCAATCTATTTCCGGCGTCAACCTCGACGAAGAGTACGGCAACCTGCAACGTTTTCAACAGTATTACCTGGCGAATGCGCAGGTTTTGCAGACGGCGAACGCCATTTTTGATGCGCTGATTAACATTCGCTAAGGGAGAGAAAAAATGCGTTTCAGTACTCAAATGATGTACCAGCAGAATATGCGCGGTATCACCAGTTCTCAGGCTGAATGGATGAAGTACGGCGAACAGATGTCGACGGGTAAGCGAGTCGTTAACCCTTCAGATGATCCCATTGCTGCATCACAAGCCGTAGTGCTCTCACAAGCGCAGGCGCAAAACAGCCAGTACACGCTGGCGCGTACTTTTGCCACTCAAAAAGTGTCACTGGAAGAGAGTGTGCTTAGCCAGGTGACCACTGCTATCCAGAATGCTCAGGAGAAAATTGTCTATGCCAGCAACGGCACCTTGAGTGACGATGACCGGGCATCGCTGGCAACGGATATTCAGGGGCTACGTGACCAGTTGTTGAATCTGGCGAATACCACTGACGGTAACGGGCGCTACATTTTTGCGGGTTTTAAAACAGAAACCGCGCCGTTTAGCGAAGAGAAAGGTAAATATGTCGGCGGAACAGAAAGTATTAAGCAACAGGTCGATGCTTCGCGTTCGATGGTGATAGGGCATACCGGCGACAAAATTTTTAATAGCATTACCAGTAATGCTGTAGCGGAACCAGACGGTAGCGATTCTGAAACCAATCTTTTTGCCATGCTGGATAGCGCCATTGCGGCGCTTAAAACACCGATTGCGGATAGTGAAGCGGATAAAGAAACCTCCGCTGCGGCGTTAGATAAAACCAACCGTGGCCTGAAAAACTCGCTGAATAATGTGCTCACCGTACGCGCGGAATTAGGCACACAGCTGAACGAGCTGGAGTCGCTTGATTCTTTAGGTAGCGATCGCGCTTTAGGCCAAACGCAGCAGATGAGTGATTTGGTTGATGTGGACTGGAACGCGACTATTTCATCTTACATCATGCAGCAAACGGCGTTGCAGGCGTCGTACAAAGCGTTTACTGATATGCAGGGGTTATCGCTTTTCCAGCTCAACAAATAAGCACTTTTTCAAACATATCATGAAACTGGGTATGTTTTGTCTGCCTGCTCTGGGATCGCCGGGGCGGGCATTTTTTTGCCTGATTTGAGTAGTTGGCTAGCAAGAATGCCATTTGATGAATTTGAATCTGTTGATTCAAAGATGAAATAAAAAGCCCCAGCGATTGCCAGGGCTTGATTACTTTGAGCTAATGATTACTCAACAGGTTGCGGACGCGCAGGAGCGGCAGAGGCATGATGCGTTGCCGTATGACCACCTGCGGCACCTTTACCTTCGAAGGCAAAAGTAGGGCGCTGCCAGTCACTGTGACGCGGTGCTTCCGGAACATATTCCGGAGCCGGAGCGCGTGTCATCGGCGCGGTAGCGTGGTTATGCTCAGCTGCGACCTCAGGTTCAACAGCGGCTACCGTTTCAACTTCTGCTGCGACTTCAGCGACCACAGGTGCGGCAGGTTGAGCGACAACTTCAGGTTCGGCAACCACAACCCCGGCAGTTTCAGCCACTTCTTCAATATCTGCCGTCTCTTCCTGTGGTTCAACCACTGGCTCCGCATGTTCTGCAACGTCCTGTGCTACAGCAACATCAGCCTCGGCAATCACCTGTGGCTGTTCAGTTACCGCTGCGGCAATCACTTCAGGATGCGTCGTTTCAACCACTTCCGGTTGCGCTTGTGCAACCTGAACTGGTGCTTCTACGGTTTCGGTCACTTCTTCAATAACCGGCGCAGTAACGACGGGTTCGACGGCGGCGGCGACAGGAACTTCAGTCACCATCGGCTGCATCTGTACTTCTTCCTGTTCGCGTTGCTCTTCAACCTGTACATCTTGCGGACGTACTACCGGATAGCGAATCCAGACTTTGCCAGAGGCCAGTTCAGGAGACGCACACGCTACGGTTAATGGCATTGGTGACTGAACCGGATAACGCTCATCACGATAGCGGCGACGACGCTGACCACTCACGCGCAGGTGGCGCGGCGAGCGGCGAGAACGACGCGGCATACCACCGTTGTCACGGTTATCGGCATTGTTCTCTTCTTGTTGTTGTTCCGGCGCAGTTTGTGCAACGACTGGCAATGGTACTTTCACCAGTTCAGTACGCTGGGCAGGCGCTTCCTGCATAACAGGTTTGGCGGCGACGGTTTCTTCAACCACCGGTGCGGCTACTACTTCTTCCGCAACGCTTTGCTCGTAACGCACTTTCTGATTTAGCTGGCGCTGTTTACGACGCGGCTGAACCGGACGTACACGCTCCTCCTGTTCGGTTTCCTGAACAGATTGCTCTTCAACATTCAGTGCCTTCGCTTCTTGTTGTACCTGACGTTTATCATCGTTGCGGCGACGACTACGCTCACGACGCGGTGCTTGCTGCTCGTCGGTGGTACGCGCTTTTTCTGTTACATCAGTCTGCTGACGGTTCTCACGCGTCTCGGCAGTCTGCTGCTGTGACTGGCGACGATTACGACGGTTTTCTTCGCGATTATCGCTACCCTCTGTACGTTCGCTACGCGTGTCGCGGCGTTCATTACGGTCACGGCGATTATTCTGACGAGGCTTGCGGCGATCCTGTTGACGTTCCGGTTTCGCTTCTGCTTTCGGTGCAGGCTGCTCGGTTGGTTTGGTTTCTTCACCACCGCTGAACAGCGATTTCAGGGCGCTGAAGAGACGGCTTAACAGGCCTGGTTGGGCAGGAGCCGCAGGCGTAGTCGGCGCTGCTTTAGGCGCCGGAGCTGCTGCAGGTGCTACAGGTTCAGCCGGGGCTGGAGCAGGTGGCACATCCGGCATGGCAAAAGTTGCCAGTGCAGGTTGTTCCGGACGTTTACGCTCCGCAAACTCTTCTTCTGACGGCAGCGCCATTGCTTCTTCATGCAGCTTCGGCAGCATGTAGCTTAAGGTCGGCGTCTCTTCCCCTTTACGCACGCGCAGTACGTGGTAGTGCGGAGTTTCCATCTGATCGTTTGGTACAATCACACAGCGCACGCCGTCCTGACGGGTTTCAATTGCATTTACCGCAGAACGTTTTTCGTTCAGCAGGTAAGAGGCAATAGGGACAGGAACAATAGCGTGGACTTCCTGAGTGTTCTCTTTCAGGGCTTCTTCTTCAATCAGACGCAGAATAGAGAGCGACAGGGATTCATTATCACGCACGGTGCCAGTACCAGAGCAACGCGGGCAGACGTGATGGCTGGATTCACCCAGCGACGGGCTCAGGCGCTGACGGGACATCTCCAGCAGGCCAAAGCGAGAGATATGACTGATTTGAATACGCGCACGATCCTGACGTACTGCTTCACGCAGACGGTTTTCTACGGCACGCTGGTGGCGTACTGGCGTCATGTCGATGAAGTCGATAACAATCAGACCGCCGAGGTCACGCAGGCGTAGCTGACGAGCAATTTCATCGGCAGCTTCCAGGTTGGTGTTAAACGCGGTTTCTTCGATATCGCCGCCGCGAGTTGCACGAGCGGAGTTGATGTCGATGGCGGTTAATGCTTCGGTGCTGTCGATAACAATGGAGCCACCAGACGGCAGACGGACTTCACGCTGGAAAGCGGACTCGATCTGCGATTCGATCTGGTAGTGGCTGAACAGTGGAATTTCACCCGTGTACAGTTTGATTTTGCTGCTGAAATCCGGGCGACCTAATGCAGCGATATGCTGACGCGCCAGTTCGAGTACTTTCGGGTTATCGATAAGGATTTCGCCGATGTCCTGGCGTAAGTAATCGCGGAATGCGCGAACGATAACATTGCTCTCCTGATGGATCAGGAACGGAGCAGGGCGACTTTCAGCGGCTTTTTTGATTGCTTCCCAGTGTTTCAGACGGAAGCTTAAATCCCATTGCAGCGCCTCAGCAGATTTGCCGACGCCTGCGGTGCGCACGATAAGCCCCATGCCTTCAGGCAGTTCGAGGCTCGCCAGTGCTTCTTTTAATTCGGTACGGTCGTCGCCTTCAATACGGCGAGAAATGCCACCCGCGCGCGGGTTGTTCGGCATCAGAACCAGATAGCTACCCGCCAGACTGATAAAGGTGGTTAATGCCGCGCCTTTGTTGCCGCGCTCTTCTTTATCGATCTGAACAATGACTTCCTGACCTTCACGCAACACATCTTTAATGTTGGGGCGACCATGAGCACTGTAGTTAGCAGGGAAATATTCGCGGGCAATTTCTTTTAGTGGGAGGAAACCATGACGTTCAGCGCCGTAATCAACAAAAGCAGCTTCCAGACTCGGTTCAATGCGGGTGATTTTACCTTTGTAGATGTTCGCCTTTTTCTGTTCATGCCCTGGACTTTCGATATCCAGATCATACAGACGCTGCCCATCTACAAGGGCAACGCGCAACTCTTCCTGCTGAGTTGCGTTGATTAACATTCTTTTCATCGTAACTTACTCATTATTCTTACATTGACGACTAAGCTGCGGGCAAAGTAACGCCTTTCCGGGTGTGAACCGATGGCCTCGTGTCTAGTCGCGTCGCCAACCTCACGGTTATCGTCAGCTCAAAGAGGCGCAGAGTGTCGGTTGCCCGTTTTTCATGCGGAAAAACAGCGCAATTATCAGAGAAACAGACTGGGTATTACTCTCCAGAAATATTTCCATCTACCGGTAAGGACTGCAACCCGCAGCCCGCTAACTGCCTGAAAGATCAATACGTCTTACGCCATTGCTGCGTTGATGATCGGTCGGGCAAAATGGGGTATTCCGTAAAATTTCTTGTTTTAACAAGGTTGGACACGGAAACGTTCTCATTATTCCACTGCAAGCCTTGTTATAGCAAGATGACTTTTACCATTTATCACCCACTTACTCACAGTTTTTTCACTTCTTGCTGGCGATTGGTTTAATAACCATCAATTAAGTGATTGCACTGGGAAGTAATAAGGTGCAGAACTAAATATAAGCATAGAAAAATGAGTGGCGCGAATCCTGTTGGCTATTTAGAATCGCCCACCATGAAAACAGAGACTCCATCCGTAAAAATCGTTGCTATCACCGCTGATGAAGCGGGGCAACGTATCGACAACTTTTTGCGTACCCAATTGAAAGGCGTACCAAAAAGTATGATTTACCGTATTTTGCGTAAAGGCGAAGTGCGGGTGAACAAAAAACGTATTAAGCCTGAATATAAACTCGAAGCTGGTGATGAAGTGCGTATTCCGCCGGTTCGCGTTGCCGAACGGGAAGAAGAGGCCGTTTCGCCGCATCTGCAAAAAGTGGCGGCGCTGGCGGACGTCATCTTATATGAAGATGATCATATCCTGGTGCTCAATAAACCCTCAGGTACGGCGGTGCATGGCGGCAGTGGTTTAAGTTTCGGCGTTATTGAAGGGCTGAGGGCGTTGCGCCCGGAAGCGCGATTTCTTGAACTGGTGCATCGACTCGACCGGGACACTTCAGGTGTATTGCTGGTAGCGAAAAAACGTTCGGCGTTACGTTCTCTGCATGAGCAATTACGTGAAAAAGGGATGCAAAAAGATTACCTGGCGCTGGTACGCGGTCAGTGGCAGTCGCACGTGAAGAGTGTCCAGGCTCCGCTGCTGAAGAATATTCTGCAAAGCGGCGAACGTATTGTGCGTGTGAGCCAGGAAGGTAAACCGTCAGAAACGCGCTTCAAAGTGGAAGAACGCTATGCGTTTGCCACGCTGGTTCGTTGCAGTCCGGTTACCGGACGTACACACCAGATCCGTGTGCATACTCAATACGCTGGTCATCCGATTGCGTTTGATGATCGTTACGGCGATCGTGAGTTTGATCAACAGCTCACTGAGACCGGAACGGGGCTGAAGCGTTTGTTCCTGCACGCGGCAGCGTTGAAGTTTACCCATCCGGGAACGGGTGAGGTGATGCGTATCGAAGCGCCGATGGATGATGGTCTGAAGCGTTGTTTGCAGAAACTGCGTAATGCGCGTTAATACAAACATATAAGCCAGATATAATGGGTGGTAGACCTGATAAGGTGTTTACGTCGCGTCAGGCTGCCAGAACCGATTGCCGGATGCGGCGTAAATGCTTTATCCGGCAGACAAAACTACCCCATCAGCGGGTTTTTCCCTTCCCGACGTAACATCTGACAGAGCGCGATGAGCGGTAAACCAACCAGCGTGTTAGGGTCACGTCCTTCTAAACGTTCGAATAGCGTAATGCCAAACCCTTCACTCTTAAAACTGCCAGCGCAGTGTAGGGGATGTTCTTTACGCACGTAATTATCAATCTCCGCCTCGCTTAAGTGGCGGAAATGAACGTCAAAAGGTTCCACTTCCGTTTGCAGATGCCCGCTCGCCGAATTAAACAGCGCCAGCCCAGTATAGAAGGTGACAATATTGCCGCTGGCTTTGCGTAATTGCAGACGCGCATTTTCTTCCGTTAACGGTTTACCGGTGATTTCGCCATCAAGAACACACACCTGGTCTGAACCGATAATTAAATGAGAGGGATAACGTGATGCTAAGGATTGCGCTTTTTCTTGCGCCAGCCGGAGCACCAGCTGGCGCGGCGATTCATCGCTATGCGGGGTTTCGTCGACCTCCGGAGCGGCACATTCGAAAGAGATTTGTAGTTTTTCAAGTAAGGCGCGGCGCCAGGGCGAAGTGGAGGCTAAAATAAGTTTAGACATATTTTTTTCCATCAGATATAGCGTATTGATGATAGCCATTTTAAACTATGCGCTTCGTTTTGCAGGTTGATGTTCGTTATCAGCACTGAACGAAAATAAAGCAGTAACCCGCAATGTGTGCGAATTATTGGCAAAAGGCAACCACAGGCTGCCTTTTTCTTTGACTCTATGACGTTACAAAGTTAATATGCGCGCCCTATGCAAAAGGTAAAATTACCCCTGACTCTCGATCCGGTTCGTACGGCTCAAAAACGCCTTGATTACCAGGGTATCTATACTCCTGATCAGGTTGAGCGCGTCGCCGAATCCGTAGTCAGTGTGGACAGTGATGTGGAATGCTCCATGTCGTTCGCTATCGATAACCAACGTCTCGCAGTGTTAAACGGCGATGCGAAGGTGACGGTAACGCTCGAGTGTCAGCGTTGCGGGAAGCCGTTTACTCATCAGGTCTACACAACGTATTGTTTTAGTCCTGTGCGTTCAGACGAACAGGCTGAAGCACTGCCGGAAGCGTATGAACCGATTGAGGTTAACGAATTCGGTGAAATCGATCTGCTTGCAATGGTTGAAGATGAAATCATCCTCGCCTTGCCGGTAGTTCCGGTGCATGATTCTGAACACTGTGAAGTGTCCGAAGCGGACATGGTCTTTGGTGAACTGCCTGAAGAAGCGCAAAAGCCAAACCCATTTGCCGTATTAGCCAGCTTAAAGCGTAAGTAATTGGTGCTCCCCGTTGGATCGGGGATAAACCGTAATTGAGGAGTAAGGTCCATGGCCGTACAACAGAATAAACCAACCCGTTCCAAACGTGGCATGCGTCGTTCCCATGACGCGCTGACCGCAGTCACCAGCCTGTCTGTAGACAAAACTTCTGGTGAAAAACACCTGCGTCACCACATCACTGCCGACGGTTACTACCGTGGCCGCAAGGTCATCGCTAAGTAATCACGCATCTGCGTGATGAAGCTTAGTGAGGATTTTCCCCAGGCAACTGGGGAAAGACCAAACCGGGCGGCGACGATACCTTGACACGTCTAACCCTGGCGTTAGATGTCATGGGGGGTGATTTTGGCCCTTCTGTGACAGTGCCTGCAGCTTTGCAGGCACTGAACTCTAATTCGCAACTCACTCTTCTTTTAGTCGGTAACCCCGACGCCATCACGCCATTACTTGCTAAAGCTGATTTTGAACAACGTTCGCGTTTGCAGATTATTCCTGCGCAGTCAGTTATCGCCAGTGATGCCCGGCCTTCGCAGGCTATCCGCGCCAGTCGCGGTAGCTCAATGCGCGTGGCGCTGGAGCTGGTGAAAGAAGGTCGAGCGCAAGCCTGTGTCAGTGCTGGCAATACCGGGGCGCTGATGGGGCTGGCTAAATTATTACTCAAGCCCCTGGAGGGGATTGAGCGCCCGGCGTTGGTGACGGTGTTACCGCATCAACAAAAGGGCAAAACGGTGGTTCTCGATTTAGGAGCCAACGTCGATTGTGACAGCACAATGTTGGTGCAATTTGCCATTATGGGCTCAGTTTTGGCTGAAGAGGTGGTGGAAATCCCAAATCCTCGCGTGGCGTTGCTCAATATTGGTGAAGAAGAAGTAAAGGGTCTCGACAGTATTCGGGATGCCTCAGCGGTGCTTAAAACAATCCCTTCTATCAATTATATCGGCTATCTTGAAGCCAATGAGTTATTAACTGGCAAGACAGATGTGTTGGTCTGTGACGGCTTTACAGGAAATGTCACATTAAAGACGATGGAAGGTGTTGTCAGGATGTTCCTTTCTCTGCTGAAATCTCAGGGAGAAGGGAAAAAACGGTCGTGGTGGCTACTGTTATTAAAGCGTTGGCTACAAAAGAGCCTGACGAGGCGATTCAGTCACCTCAACCCCGACCAGTATAACGGCGCCTGTCTGTTAGGATTGCGCGGCACGGTGATAAAAAGTCATGGTGCAGCCAATCAGCGAGCTTTTGCGGTCGCGATTGAACAGGCAGTGCAGGCGGTGCAGCGACAAGTTCCTCAGCGAATTGCCGCTCGCCTGGAATCTGTATACCCAGCTGGTTTTGAGCTGTTGGACGGTGGCAAAAGCGGATCTCTGCGGTAGCAGGACGCTGCCAGCGAACTCGCAGTTTGCAAGTGACGGTATATAACCGAAAAGTGACTGAGCGTACATGTATACGAAGATTATTGGTACTGGCAGCTATCTGCCCGAACAAGTGCGGACAAACGCCGATCTGGAAAAAATGGTGGATACCTCTGACGAGTGGATTGTCACTCGTACTGGCATCCGCGAACGCCACATTGCCGCGCCAAACGAAACCGTTTCTACCATGGGCTTCGAAGCGGCGACGCGTGCAATTGAAATGGCGGGCATTGATAAAGACCAGATTGGCCTGATCGTTGTGGCAACAACTTCTGCCACGCACGCCTTCCCGAGCGCAGCATGTCAGATTCAAAGCATGTTGGGCATCAAAGGTTGCCCGGCGTTTGACGTTGCTGCAGCCTGTGCAGGTTTCACCTACGCGCTGAGCGTAGCCGATCAATATGTGAAATCTGGTGCGGTGAAGTATGCTCTGGTCGTCGGTTCCGATGTACTGGCGCGCACCTGCGATCCAACAGATCGCGGGACCATTATCATTTTTGGCGACGGCGCGGGCGCTGCGGTGCTTGCTGCCTCTGAAGAGCCTGGAATTATCTCCACGCATCTTCATGCCGATGGCAGCTATGGTGAATTGCTGACATTGCCTAACGCCGACCGTGTGAATCCAGAAAATTCAATTCATCTGACCATGGCGGGCAACGAAGTCTTCAAGGTTGCGGTAACCGAGTTGGCGCACATCGTTGATGAGACGCTGGCGGCAAATAACCTTGATCGTTCCCAACTGGACTGGCTGGTTCCGCATCAGGCGAACTTGCGTATTATCAGCGCGACGGCGAAAAAACTCGGCATGTCGATGGACAATGTCGTCGTGACGCTGGATCGACACGGTAATACCTCTGCCGCTTCTGTGCCTTGTGCACTTGATGAAGCTGTACGCGACGGGCGTATTAAGCCTGGACAGCTGGTTCTGCTTGAAGCCTTTGGCGGTGGGTTCACCTGGGGCTCCGCGCTGGTTCGTTTCTAGGATAAGGATTTAAAGATGACGCAATTTGCATTTGTGTTCCCTGGACAGGGCTCTCAAACCGTTGGGATGCTGGCTGATATGGCGGCGAGCTATCCTATTGTCGAAGAAACGTTTGCTGAAGCCTCTGCGGCGCTGGGCTACGACCTGTGGGCGCTGACCCAGCAGGGGCCTGCCGAAGAACTGAATAAAACCTGGCAAACCCAGCCTGCGCTGTTGACTGCATCTGTTGCGTTGTACCGTGTGTGGCAGCAGCAGGGCGGTAAAACACCGGCGATGATGGCCGGTCACAGCCTGGGTGAATACTCCGCGCTGGTTTGCGCTGGTGTGATTGATTTTGCTGATGCAGTGCGTCTGGTTGAGATGCGCGGCAGGTTCATGCAGGAAGCTGTACCGGAAGGGACAGGCGCAATGGCGGCAATCATCGGTCTTGATGATGCGTCTATTGCTAAAGCTTGCGAAGAAGCTGCAGAAGGTCAGGTGGTTTCTCCGGTAAACTTTAACTCTCCGGGTCAGGTCGTTATTGCCGGTCATAAAGAAGCGGTTGAACGTGCAGGTGCAGCCTGTAAAGCTGCGGGCGCAAAACGTGCGTTGCCGTTGCCAGTGAGCGTACCGTCTCACTGTGCGCTGATGAAACCGGCTGCCGACAAACTGGCTGTTGAATTGGCGAAAATCACCTTCAATACCCCAACCGTCCCGGTTGTGAATAACGTTGATGTGAAATGCGAAACTAATGGCGATGCTATCCGTGATGCGCTGGTACGTCAGCTGTATAATCCGGTTCAATGGACGAAATCTGTTGAATACATGGCAGCGCAAGGCGTTGAACATCTTTATGAAGTGGGACCAGGCAAAGTGCTTACTGGCCTGACAAAACGCATTGTCGACACCCTGACCGCCTCGGCGCTGAACGAACCTTCAGCGATGGCAGCGGCGCTCGAGCTTTAAAAGAGGAAAAACATGAATTTTGAAGGAAAAATCGCACTTGTAACCGGTGCAAGCCGTGGGATTGGTCGCGCAATTGCGGAAACGCTCGGAGCTCGTGGCGCGAAAGTTATCGGTACTGCGACCAGTGAAAGCGGTGCTCAGGCGATCAGCGATTATTTAGGTGATAACGGTAAAGGTCTGATGTTGAATGTGACCGACCCGGCATCTATCGAATCTGTTCTGGAAAAAATTCGCGCAGAATTTGGTGAAGTCGATATCCTGGTCAATAATGCCGGTATCACTCGTGATAACCTGTTAATGCGAATGAAAGATGATGAGTGGAACGATATTATCGAAACCAACCTTTCATCTGTTTTCCGTCTGTCAAAAGCGGTAATGCGCGCTATGATGAAAAAGCGTCATGGTCGTATTATCACTATCGGTTCTGTGGTTGGTACCATGGGAAATGGCGGTCAGGCCAACTACGCTGCGGCGAAAGCGGGCTTGATCGGCTTCAGTAAATCCCTGGCGCGCGAAGTTGCGTCACGTGGTATTACTGTAAACGTTGTTGCTCCGGGCTTTATTGAAACGGACATGACACGTGCGCTGAGCGATGACCAGCGTGCGGGTATCCTGGCGCAGGTTCCTGCGGGTCGCCTCGGCGGCGCACAGGAAATCGCCAACGCGGTTGCATTCCTGGCATCCGACGAAGCAGCTTACATCACGGGTGAAACTTTGCATGTGAACGGCGGGATGTACATGGTCTGACCGCGATTTGCACAAAATGCTCATGTTGCGCGCAGTCTGCGTGGTTATGAGTAATAATTAGTGCAAAATGATTTGCGTTGTTGGGGGGTATGGCCTCAAAATAACGTAAAATCGTGGTAAGACCTGCCGGGATTTAGTTGCAAATTTTTCAACATTTTATACACTACGAAAACCATCGCGAAAGCGAGTTTTGATAGGAAATTTAAGAGTATGAGCACTATCGAAGAACGCGTTAAGAAAATTATCGGCGAACAGCTGGGCGTTAAGCAGGAAGAAGTTACCAACAATGCTTCTTTCGTTGAAGACCTGGGCGCGGATTCTCTTGACACCGTTGAGCTGGTAATGGCTCTGGAAGAAGAGTTTGATACTGAGATTCCGGACGAAGAAGCTGAGAAAATCACCACCGTTCAGGCTGCCATTGATTACATCAACGGCCACCAGGCGTAAGTGAACATCTCCAGGCGGTCGTTCGACCGCCTGAGTTTTATCTTTTTGTCCCACTAGAATCATTTTTTTCCCTCCCTGGAGGACAAACGTGTCTAAGCGTCGTGTAGTTGTGACCGGACTGGGCATGTTGTCTCCTGTCGGCAATACCGTAGAGTCTACCTGGAAAGCTCTGCTTGCCGGTCAGAGTGGCATCAGCCTAATCGACCATTTCGATACTAGCGCCTATGCAACGAAATTTGCTGGCTTAGTAAAGGATTTTAACTGTGAGGACATTATCTCGCGCAAAGAACAGCGCAAGATGGATGCCTTCATTCAATATGGAATTGTCGCTGGCGTTCAGGCCATGCAGGATTCTGGCCTTGAAATAACGGAAGAGAACGCAACCCGCATTGGTGCCGCAATTGGCTCCGGGATTGGCGGCCTCGGACTGATCGAAGAAAACCACACATCTTTGATGAACGGTGGTCCACGTAAGATCAGCCCATTCTTCGTTCCGTCAACGATTGTGAACATGGTGGCAGGTCACCTGACTATCATGTATGGCCTGCGTGGCCCAAGCATCTCTATCGCGACCGCCTGTACTTCCGGCGTGCACAACATTGGTCATGCTGCGCGTATTATCGCGTATGGCGATGCTGACGTGATGGTTGCAGGTGGCGCAGAGAAAGCCAGTACGCCGCTGGGCGTTGGCGGTTTCGGCGCGGCACGTGCATTATCTACCCGCAATGATAACCCGCAAGCGGCTAGCCGCCCGTGGGATAAAGAGCGTGATGGTTTCGTACTGGGCGATGGTGCCGGTATGCTGGTGCTCGAAGAGTACGAACACGCGAAAAAACGCGGTGCGAAAATTTACGCTGAACTCGTCGGCTTTGGTATGAGCAGCGATGCCTATCATATGACGTCGCCGCCGGAAAATGGCGCAGGCGCAGCTCTGGCAATGGCAAATGCTCTGCGTGATGCAGGTATTGAAGCGAGCCAGATTGGCTACGTTAACGCGCACGGTACTTCAACGCCTGCTGGCGATAAAGCCGAAGCGCAGGCAGTGAAAACCATCTTCGGTGAAGCTGCAAGCCGTGTGCTGGTAAGCTCCACGAAATCCATGACCGGTCACCTGTTAGGTGCGGCGGGTGCGGTAGAGTCTATCTACTCCATCCTGGCGCTGCGCGATCAGGCTGTTCCGCCGACCATCAACCTGGATAACCCGGATGAAGGTTGCGATCTGGATTTCGTACCGCACGAAGCACGTCAGGTCAGCGGAATGGAGTATACCCTGTGTAACTCCTTCGGCTTCGGCGGCACTAATGGTTCTTTGATCTTTAAAAAGATCTAAGTTGCTATTTCCCACCTGTATAAAAGGTCCGCTTGCGGGCCTTTTTTCTTAGGTTTTATTCAGACTTGTTCCGCAGTGAACATGCTGCCACACTAACAATCCTCTGATAAGGAGCCGGTATGTTCTTAATTAACGGTCATAAACAGGATTCGCTGGCAGCAAGCGATCGGGCAACGCAATTTGGCGATGGTTGTTTCACCACAGCCAGAATTATCGACGGTGAAGTCAGTTTGTTATCCGCGCATATACAGCGACTACAGGAAGCCACTCAGCGGTTAATGATCGCCTGTGATTTCTGGCCGCAGCTTGAGCAAGAGATGAAAACGCTGGCAGCAGCACAGCAGAACGGTGTGCTGAAAGTGGTGATCAGTCGCGGCAGTGGTGGGCGAGGATACAGCACATTGAACAGCGGTCCGGCAACGCGCATTCTCTCCGTTGCGGCTTACCCTGCACATTATGACCGCTTACGCAAAGAGGGCATTACTCTGGCGCTAAGTCCAGTACGCCTTGGACGCAATCCTTATCTCGCAGGTATTAAACATCTTAATCGGCTTGAGCAAGTGCTAATTCGCTCTCATCTTGAGCAGACAAACGCCGATGAGGCGCTGGTTCTTGACAGCGAAGGGTGGGTTACGGAATGCTGTGCGGCTAATTTGTTATGGCGCAAGAGCAACGTAGTTTATACGCCGCGTCTGGATCAGGCTGGTGTCAACGGTATTATGCGACAATTCTGCATCCGTTTACTGGCACAATCCTCTTATCAGCTTGTCGAAGTACAAGCCTCGCTGGAGGAGGTGATGCAGGCAGATGAGATGGTAGTTTGTAATGCGTTGATGCCAGTGATTCCCGTGCGTGCCTGTGGCGAGGCCTCCTTTTCGTCAACAATGCTATATGAATATTTAGCCCCACTTTGTGAGCACCCGAATTAGTCATGAAAAAAGTGTTATTGATTGTTTTGTTATTGCTGGTGGTACTGGGTATCGCCGCTGGTGTGGGCGTCTGGAAGGTTCGCCACCTCGCCGACAGCAAATTACTTATTAAAGAAGAGACGATATTTACTCTGAAACCGGGGACCGGACGTCTGGCGCTCGGTGAACAGCTTTATGCCGATAAGATCATCAATCGCCCACGGGTATTTCAATGGCTGCTGCGTATCGAGCCGGATCTTTCTCATTTCAAAGCCGGGACTTACCGCTTTACACCGCAGATGACCGTGCGTGAGATGCTGAAATTGCTGGAAAGCGGTAAAGAAGCACAGTTTCCACTACGCCTGGTGGAGGGGATGCGTCTGAGCGATTACCTCAAGCAATTGCGTGAGGCCCCGTATATCAAGCATACGCTGAGCGACGATAAGTACGCCACCGTAGCGCAGGCACTTGAACTGGAAAACCCGGAGTGGATTGAAGGTTGGTTCTGGCCAGACACCTGGATGTATACCGCCAATACCACCGATATTGCGTTACTCAAGCGAGCGCACAAGAAAATGGTGAAAGCGGTAGAAAGCGCCTGGGAAGGGCGTGCGGACGGTCTGCCCTATAAAGATAAGAACCAGCTGGTAACGATGGCGTCAATTATCGAAAAAGAAACGGCCGTTGCCAGTGAACGCGATCAAGTTGCCTCGGTATTTATCAACCGCTTACGCATTGGTATGCGCCTGCAGACCGACCCGACGGTGATTTACGGGATGGGAGAGCGTTATAATGGCAAACTTTCTCGTGCAGATCTGGAAACGCCGACAGCGTATAACACCTACACCATAACTGGTCTGCCGCCAGGCGCGATTGCTACGCCGGGGGCAGATTCGCTGAAGGCTGCTGCGCATCCGGCGAAAACGCCGTATCTCTATTTTGTGGCCGATGGTAAAGGTGGTCACACGTTTAATACCAATCTTGCCAGTCATAACAAGTCTGTGCAGGATTATCTGAAAGTGCTTAAGGAAAAAAATGCGCAGTAAGTATATCGTCATTGAAGGGCTGGAAGGCGCAGGCAAAACCACCGCACGCAACGTGGTGGTTGAGACGCTTGAGCAACTGGGTATCCGCGACATGGTTTTCACTCGGGAACCCGGCGGTACGCAACTTGCCGAAAAGTTAAGAAGCCTGGTGCTGGATATCAAATCGGTAGGCGATGAAGTCATTACCGATAAAGCCGAAGTGCTGATGTTTTATGCCGCGCGTGTACAACTGGTAGAAACCGTCATCAAACCGGCACTGGCAAACGGCACATGGGTGATTGGTGATCGCCACGATCTCTCCACTCAGGCGTATCAGGGCGGTGGTCGTGGTATTGACCAGCATATGCTGGCAACGTTGCGTGATGCCGTTCTTGGGGATTTTCGCCCTGATTTAACGCTCTATCTCGATGTTACTCCAGAAGTCGGCCTTAAGCGCGCGCGTGCACGCGGCGAGCTGGATCGCATTGAGCAAGAGTCTTTTGATTTCTTTAATCGCACCCGCGCTCGCTACCTGGAACTGGCTGCGCAAGATAAAAGCATTCACACTATTGATGCAACACAATCGCTGGAAGCCGTCATGGACGCGATTCGCACCACCGTGACTCGCTGGGTTAAGGAGCAGGGCGAATGAGATGGTATCCATGGTTACGACCTGATTTCGAAAAACTGGTAGCCAGCTATCAGGCCGGAAGGGGTCACCATGCGCTGCTCATTCAGGCATTACCTGGCATGGGCGATGATGCCTTAATCTACGCTCTGAGCCGTTATTTACTTTGCCAACAACCGCAGGGCCACAAAAGCTGTGGTCATTGTCGCGGATGCCAGTTGATGCAGGCGGGGACGCACCCCGATTATTACACTCTTGCTCCCGAAAAAGGGAAGAATGCTCTGGGCATTGATGCCGTGCGTGAAGTCACCGAAAAGCTTAATGAACACGCACGATTAGGCGGTGCGAAAGTTGTCTGGGTCACCGATGCTGCCTTGCTGACCGATGCCGCTGCCAATGCTTTGCTGAAAACACTGGAAGAGCCTCCAGCGGAAACCTGGTTTTTCCTCGCTACACGAGAACTTGAACGCTTACTGGCAACACTGCGCAGCCGTTGTCGCTTGCATTATCTTGCACCGCCGCCGGAACAGTACGCAGTGAGCTGGCTTGCGCGTGAAGTGACAATGTCACAAGAGGCTATGCTAACCGCATTGCGCCTGAGCGCCGGTTCGCCTGGCGCTGCATTGGGGCTGTTTCAAGGGGATATCTGGCAGGCACGTGAGACACTTTGTCAGGCGTTGGCAAACAGCGTGCAATCTGGCGACTGGTATTCGATGTTGTCGGCACTTAACCACGAACAAGCTCCGGCGCGTCTGCACTGGTTGGCAACTTTGTTGATGGATGCGCTCAAACGCCATTATGGCGCTTCACAAGTCACCAATGTTGATGTTCCTGGCGTTGTCGCCGCGCTGGCAAACCAGCTTTCTCCCTCTCGCCTGCAGGCTATACTGGGGGATGTTTGCCAAAGTCGTGAGCAGTTAATTTCTGTCACAGGCGTAAACCGCGAGCTTGTCATTACCGATCTTTTACTGCGTATTGAGCATTACCTGCAACCGGACGTTGTGTTACCGGTTCCTCATCTTTAAGAGAGACATTATGTTTTTAGTCGACTCACACTGCCATCTTGATGGTTTGAATTATGAATCTTTACACAAGGACGTGGATGATGTTCTGGCGAAAGCCGCCGCGCGCGATGTGAAATTTTGTCTGGCGGTCGCCACGACATTGCCCGGTTACCTGCATATGCGGGATCTGGTTGGCGAACGTGACAACGTCGTTTTTTCTTGCGGTGTGCATCCGCTAAACCAGAATGATCCCTACGATGTGGAAGATTTACGCCGTCTGGCAGCAGAAGAGGGCGTTGTTGCGCTGGGTGAAACCGGGATGGATTATTATTACACGCCGGAAACAAAAGTCCGTCAGCAAGAATCCTTCATTCATCATATCCAGATTGGTCGCGAACTGAACAAGCCGGTTATCGTCCATACGCGTGACGCCCGCGCCGATACGCTGGCTATTCTGCGTGAAGAAAAAGTGACGGATTGTGGTGGCGTACTACACTGTTTTACAGAGGACAAAGAAACGGCGGGCAAGTTACTGGATCTCGGATTTTACATCTCCTTTTCCGGCATTGTGACCTTCCGTAATGCGGAACAACTGCGCGATGCCGCGCGTTATGTCCCGCTGGATCGGCTACTGGTGGAAACTGACTCGCCTTACCTGGCGCCAGTGCCACATCGAGGAAAAGAGAATCAACCTGCGATGGTTCGTGACGTTGCAGAATACATGGCTGTGTTGAAAGGTGTTGCCGTTGAAGAACTGGCGCAGGTAACCACCGATAACTTCGCCCGTCTGTTTCACATCGACGCTTCCCGCCTGCAGTCCATCAGTTGAATGAATTTTTTTTAAGCTCGTAATTAATGGTTAAAACGAGTAAAGTTCACCGCCGCAAATTGGGCGGTGGCTAACCATGCTTGAAACATTTTGACATATGTTTTGTCAAAATGTGCAACTTCGCTAAAGACCTGAAGTTGAAACGTGATAGCCGTCAAACAAATCGACACTGAATTATTTTACTCTGTGTAATAAATAAAGGGCGCTTAGATGCCCTGTACACGGCAAGGTTCTCCCCCCTTGCCACGCGTGAGAACGTAAAAAGCACCCATACTCAGGAGCACTCTCAATTATGTTTAAGAATGCATTTGCTAACCTGCAAAAGGTCGGTAAATCGCTGATGCTGCCGGTATCCGTACTGCCTATCGCAGGTATTCTGCTGGGCGTCGGTTCCGCGAATTTCAGCTGGCTGCCAGCCGTTGTATCGCATGTTATGGCAGAAGCAGGCGGTTCCGTCTTTGCAAACATGCCACTTATTTTTGCGATCGGTGTCGCCCTTGGCTTTACCAATAACGATGGCGTATCCGCTCTTGCCGCAGTTGTTGCCTATGGCATCATGGTAAAAACCATGGCTGTGGTCGCGCCGCTGGTACTGCATTTACCTGCTGAAGAAATTGCCGCTAAACATCTGGCGGATACTGGCGTACTTGGGGGGATCATCTCCGGTGCGATTGCAGCGTACATGTTTAACCGTTTCTACCGTATTAAGCTGCCTGAGTATCTTGGCTTCTTTGCCGGTAAACGCTTTGTACCGATCATTTCTGGTCTGGCTGCCATCTTTACTGGCGTTGTGCTGTCCTTCATTTGGCCGCCGATTGGTTCCGCAATCCAGACCTTCTCCCAGTGGGCTGCTTACCAGAACCCGGTAGTTGCATTTGGTATTTACGGCTTCATCGAACGTTGTCTGGTGCCGTTTGGTCTGCACCACATCTGGAACGTACCTTTCCAGATGCAGATTGGTGAATACACCAACGCAGCAGGTCAGGTCTTCCACGGCGATATTCCGCGTTATATGGCGGGTGACCCGACTGCGGGTAAACTGTCTGGCGGCTTCCTGTTCAAAATGTACGGTCTGCCGGCTGCTGCAATTGCTATCTGGCACTCTGCTAAACCAGAAAACCGCGCTAAAGTTGGCGGTATCATGATCTCCGCTGCGTTGACCTCGTTCCTGACCGGTATCACCGAGCCGATCGAGTTCTCCTTCATGTTCGTTGCGCCGATCCTGTACATCATCCACGCGATTCTGGCTGGTCTGGCATTCCCAATCTGTATTCTGCTGGGAATGCGCGACGGTACGTCGTTCTCGCACGGCCTGATCGACTTCATCGTACTGTCTGGTAACAGTAGCAAACTGTGGCTGTTCCCGATTGTCGGTATTGGTTATGCGATTGTTTACTACACCATCTTCCGTGTGCTGATTAAAGCTCTGGATTTGAAAACGCCGGGCCGCGAAGACGCAACTGAAGATGCGAAAGCAACCGGTACTAGCGAAATGGCTCCGGCTCTGGTTGCCGCATTTGGTGGTAAAGAAAACATCACTAACCTCGACGCATGTATTACTCGTCTGCGCGTCAGCGTTGCTGATGTGTCCAAAGTGGATCAGGCTGGCCTGAAGAAACTGGGCGCAGCGGGCGTAGTGGTTGCTGGTTCTGGTGTTCAGGCGATTTTCGGTACTAAATCCGATAACCTGAAAACCGAGATGGATGAGTATATCCGCAACAACTAATCAGTAGAATGTTGGGGAGACTAAGGCAGCCGAATGGCTGCCTTTTTTACAGGTGTTAATCAGAATTGATACGTGCCGGTAATACTGAAATTACGTGGTGCGCCGTAGACGATAGAACCTTCCACATTGGTATCGTAGGTTTTGTCGAACAGGTTATTGACGTTCCCCTGCAACGAGAAGTTTTTCGTCACCTGGTAGCGGGTGAACAGATCCACCAGCGCGTAGCTACCTTGCTCGGCGCGGAAGGTGCCATACGGTGTCACGGTGTCGGTATACACCCGATTTTGCCAGTTAACGCCGCCGCCGACCGTCAACTCTGGCATGACAGGCGACCGATAGCTGGTAAACATTTTAACCGTGGTACGTGGCAGATTCGGATTAACGGCATTCCCCTCGTTATCTTCCGCCACATAGCGCGTTGCGCCAAACGTCAGCTGCCAGTTATCGGTAATTGCGCCGTTAAGTTCAAATTCCACGCCTTTACTTACTGTCCCATCCACCGCTTTATAGGCGGTTTCGCCGTTACTGCCGGGGATAGGCATTCCGGTGGACTGGGCGACATTATCCTGCTCAATACGGAAGATGGCTAACGTGGTGGTCAGACGGCTATTCATCCAGTCTGATTTTAGACCCAGTTCGTAGTTGTTACCGGTGATTGGCGCCAGATATTTGCCCGAACTGTCGCGATCATTTTGCGGCTGGAAAATAGAGGTATAGCTGGCATAGGTCGACCAGTTGTCATTGATGTCAAACACCAGACCCGCATAAGGCGTAGTGTGGTTTTTCTCCATGCTGTAAGTCAGCGTATCAACCCGCCAGTTGGTATAACGTGCGCCGAGGATAAGATGCAGCGGATCGGCAAGGGTGACACGAGTGGCGGCATATAACGATTTCATATGTGTGGTATCGTCCTGCGCCAGGCTTTGCGGCGCCCAGTTAGTCTGCGGGAAGTTACCGTTGAAGTTGTAGAAACTGCCAATTTCATTGGGGAAAACGTTAGCCCAGGAGCTGAAATAGCGGTTGTTTTGTTTACTGTAGCTACCGCCGAGCATCAGATTGTGCTGGTGACCAAATAATTCATAACTGCCGTCGGCAAACAGATCCAGCGCGTCAACTTTACGTTTGCCACTGTTCCAGCCAGTGCCGCCAACATAATCAAATCCGGGGCCATAGCTGCCATATGGTCCCACCAGCGTTCCATCTGCTTTATTTACGTAGGCATCGACATACATCATTTTGCTGTCAAATTCGACTTCGGAATGGGTAGCATTCAGCGTCGCCTGCCAGGTATCGGCAAATCGCTGCTTCAGTGACAGAAAGACTTTGTTGATCTCTTTGTCGTTATACGCCCAGTCAGGCGCGGTACTGCGGGCGCGATCGTAACTGTTGCTGCTGCCATCGGTATTCCAGCGTGGCAGGCCGCCCCAGGTCGGGCTGTTAACATCAATACGTTGATATTCATAACCGGCAGAAAATGTGGTCAGCTCGCCCAAATCAGCATCCACAATGCCGGAGAAGAAAGTTTTTTCGCTATTGTAGCGATCCAGCCATAAATCGTTGTTCTGATAGCCGCCAACAATTCGTGCGCGGACTTTACCATCTTCCGTGAGCGGACTTTGTAAATCCGCCACATAACGTTCTTTGTTCCAGCTACCGTATTCCGCCGAGACATCGCCTTTAAATTCACGGCTGGTGGCGTGTTTGCGGACCATATTAATCGCCGCAGAAGGATTGCCGGTGCCGGTCATTAGCCCGGTCGCGCCACGCACCACTTCTACACGCTCGAACAGCGCCATATCCGTGAGTGCGTCGCCCAGATTCCAGCGCGATTCAAAATAGGTGGGGATGCCATCGACCATATAGTTATCGATCTGGAATCCACGCGAATAATAGAGGGTGCGGTCGGAGTCGGCCTGGCTTTTGCTTATCCCCAGAGTGTTTTCCATCACTTCGCCCAGCGTTTGCAGTTGCTGATCTTCCATTCGCTGCTGGCTGACAATAGTGACCGACTGTGGAATATCACGTTGAGTCATCTGCATTTTAGTACCTACAGAGGTAGACGTTACGCTGTAATCATTTTCGTCATTAACTGGAGCATTGGCAGCCCCTTCAACAATCACTGTTTCTTCGGCGGTTGGCACGGCCAGTGTAGCGGAAGGAAATAAAGCCAGAGCAATGCAGGCTGCGAGCAGCGACGGCGTGGCTGCGGCTTGATGCTGATTATCCCTGTTAAATTGTGTCGAAAGCATCTGAAATCTCTTGATTTATGTTGTAGTCAGGCTCATTCCAGAGGAGGGCGATGAGCAGTAATATTTAGCGCGCTAATAATTTTTCATGGTAATGAAAATGAGAAATATACGCATTCATATTTAACATGTAAACCAAAGAGAAAGTGTGTTTTCGGTTCATTCGCAGGCATAAAGGGGAATAATGGCGATGTATGCGGCAGTAAAACGGTTTTTTGCTTAATAAATCGTGGGTTAAGGTTGAAAGAGCGGGTTTAACTCGACCATACTCTATACTCGCAGTGTGGCGCGGCGTAGCATGGCGCAACGCATGACTATTTGAAAAAGGAAAATGTCGTGGCAGAAGAAACTATTTTCAGCAAAATTATTCGTCGTGAGATCCCCTCCGATATCGTCTACCAGGATGATCTGGTAACGGCGTTTCGCGATATTTCGCCGCAAGCGCCAACGCATATTTTAATCATTCCTAATATCCTGATTCCTACCGTAAACGACGTCTCTGCCGAGCATGAGCAGGCGCTGGGACGCATGATCACTGTAGCGGCAAAAATTGCTGAGCAAGAAGGCATTGCCGAAGATGGCTATCGTCTGATCATGAACACCAACCGCCATGGCGGGCAAGAGGTGTACCACATCCATATGCACTTGCTGGGTGGCCGTCCTCTGGGCCCAATGCTGGCGCATAAAGGTCTGTAACGATGAGAAAAGGATGCTTTGGGCTGGTGTCTCTGGCGCTGTTATTGCTGGTGGGGTGTCGTTCACATCCGGAGATTCCGGTGAATGAAGAACAATCTCTGGTGATTGAGTCATCTCTTCTGGCTGCGGGCATCAGTGCAGAAAAGCCCGTTCTTTCAATGTCTGATATTCAGCCTTCTGCATCCTCGACGCTTTATAACGAAAGGCAAGAACCCGTTACCGTTCATTATCGTTTTTACTGGTATGACGCCAGAGGACTGGAGATGCATCCTCTGGAAACGCCCCGCAGCGTTACCATTCCCGCACGTTCGGCGGTAACTCTGTACGGCAGCGCCAATTATCTGGGGGCGCACAAAGTCAGACTTTATCTATATTTGTAAGGGGTGAATCTTGATGACAAAAATGAGTCGCTACGCCTTAATCACCGCGCTGGCGATGTTTCTCGCCGGGTGTGTGGGGCAACGAGAACCAGCACCGGTAGAAGAGGTGAAACCTGCGCCGGAGCAACCTGCCGAGCCGCAACAGCCTGTACCAACCGTGCCATCGGTGCCGACGATCCCGCAGCAGCCAGGGCCAATTGAGCACGAAGATCAAACCGCACCGCCTGCGCCGCATATTCGTCATTATGACTGGAACGGTGCAATGCAGCCGATGGTCAGTAAAATGCTTGGGGCTGATGGTGTGACCGCAGGCAGCGTTCTGCTGGTTGATAGCGTTAACAACCGTACTAACGGCTCGCTGAATGCCGGAGAAGCGACCGAAACGCTACGTAATGCGCTGGCCAATAACGGTAAATTTACACTCGTTTCTGCCCAACAGCTTTCAATGGCCAAGCAGCAGTTAGGTTTGTCGCCGCAGGACAGTTTAGGCACTCGCAGTAAAGCGATTGGCATTGCCCGTAACGTCGGCGCTCATTATGTGCTGTACTCCAGTGCCTCTGGTAACGTCAACGCACCGACCCTGCAAATGCAACTCATGCTGGTGCAGACGGGTGAAATTATCTGGTCAGGTAAAGGTGCCGTTCAGCAACAATAATCCCATCACGCGCGACGAATTATTGTCGCGCTATTTCCCGCAGTATCATCCCGTCGCGACGTTTAATCATGGACTTAGCGGCGGGAGTTTTCTCATTGAACATCAGGATCTGCGTTTCGTTGTGCGTCAGACTCACGATCCTGATGCACCGCAGTCCGTGTTCCTGCGCCAGTATCGGGCGTTATCACGATTACCGGCATACCTTGCACCGAAGCCACATCTCTATATCCGTGGCTGGATGGTGGTTGACTATTTGCCCGGCGAGGTAAAAACGCAATTGCCGGATACCGACGAACTGGCAGGCTTGCTGTATTATCTGCATCAACAACCGCGCTTTGGCTGGCGAATAACCCTGCTGCCGTTACTGGAAAGGTACTGGCAGCGAAGCGATCCTGCGCGGCGGACAGCGGGTTGGCTGCGACTATTAAAACGTCTGCGCAAAATACGGGAACCACAGCCATTACGCTTAAGCCCATTGCATATGGATGTTCATGCCGGAAACTTAGTGCATAGTGCTTCTGGGTTAAAACTCATTGACTGGGAGTATGCTGGTGATGGCGATATCGCGCTGGAACTGGCGGCGGTGTGGGTGGAAAATACTGAGCAGCACCGGCAATTGGTCAATGACTATGCCGTGCGCGCAAAGATCAATCCGGCGCAATTATGGCGTCAGGTCAGGCGCTGGTTTCCCTGGTTGCTGATGCTCAAAGCAGGGTGGTTTGAGTACCGCTGGCAACAAAGCGGCGATCAACAATTTATCAGGCTTGCCGATGACACCTGGCGGCAGCTATCAATAAAACAATAAGGAGAGCAGTGTGGGTCCAGTAATGTTGGATGTTGAAGGTTACGAACTGGACGCGGAAGAGCGTGAAATACTGGCGCATCCGCTGGTGGGTGGGCTGATTCTCTTTACGCGTAACTATCATGATCCTGCCCAGTTACGCGAACTGGTGCGCCAAATCCGCACAGCTTCGCGCAATCACCTGGTGGTGGCGGTAGATCAGGAAGGTGGGCGCGTGCAGCGTTTTCGTGAAGGTTTTACCCGCTTGCCAGCGGCACAATCATTCGCTGCGCTGTTGGGAATGGAAGAAGGCGGCAAACTGGCACAAGAGGCAGGCTGGTTGATGGCCAGCGAAATGATCGCCATGGATATTGATATCAGCTTTGCACCCGTGCTGGATGTAGGGCACATTAGCGCGGCGATTGGCGAGCGTTCTTACCATGCCGATCCCGAAAAAGCCCTCGCAATCGCCAGCCGGTTTATTGATGGTATGCATGAAGCCGGAATGAAAACCACCGGTAAACACTTTCCAGGCCACGGTGCAGTAACGGCTGACTCACACAAAGAGACGCCGTGCGACCCACGTCCGCAAGCGGAAATTCGCGCCAAAGATATGTCAGTCTTCAGTACGTTAATTCGCGAACATAAACTCGACGCCATTATGCCTGCGCATGTGATCTACAGCGATGTTGATCCGCGTCCGGCGAGCGGTTCTCCCTACTGGCTGAAAACCGTTTTACGCCAGGAACTGGGGTTTGACGGCGTGATTTTCTCAGACGATTTATCGATGGAAGGCGCCGCGATTATGGGCAGTTATGCCGAACGTGGGCAGGCATCACTGGATGCGGGTTGCGATATGATCCTGGTCTGCAATAATCGTAAGGGAGCCGTCAGCGTGTTAGATAATCTGTCACCGATCAAGGCAGAGCGTGTTACACGTTTGTATCATAAAGGTTCATTTTCGCGACAGGAGCTGATGGACTCGACTCGCTGGAAAGAGATCAGCGCCCGTCTGAATCAGTTACATGAACGCTGGCAGGAAGAGAAAGCAGGTCACTAACCCTGGCTTATGTGAGGAAGCGATGATTATCTATTTACACGGTTTTGACTCTAACAGTCCGGGTAACCACGAGAAAGTTTTACAATTGCAGTTTATTGACCCGGATGTACGCTTGATAAGCTACAGCACTCTGCATCCGAAACACGATATGCAGCATCTGCTCAAAGAAGTAGACAAAATGCTGCAACTGAATGTTGGCGAGCGCCCGCTAATTTGCGGTGTCGGGCTGGGTGGTTACTGGGCGGAACGGATTGGTTTTCTCTGCGATATCCGCCAGGTGATCTTCAACCCCAATTTGTTCCCTTACGAGAACATGGAAGGGAAGATTGATCGCCCGGAAGAGTACACCGATATCGCGACTAAATGTGTGACCAATTTCCGTGAGAAGAATCGCGATCGTTGTCTGGTGATTTTGTCGCGTAACGATGAGGCGCTTAACAGTCAGCGGACATCTGAAGAGTTGCATCATTATTACGAGATTGTCTGGGACGAAGAGCAGACGCACAAATTCAAAAATATCTCCCCGCATTTGCAGCGCATTAAGGCGTTCAAAACCCTCGGTTAAAAGCTATCGTCGGTCGCATCAGGTAACCTTGCTGGTATCTGATGCGCCCCGGATTCTGTAGGTTGGATGAAGCGTCCACGCCGCATCCGACAGCCGTGCACCAATGCCTGATGCGATGCTGCGCATTGTATCTGGCCTACCAAATGCCCTCCATATACGCCTCACCCTCCCGATTCCGCTTAAATAATAAACAACAATCTCTGTTTTTTGATCTCACCCGGTAAATCCGCCTATCTTTTCAGCAACAAAACTTGATTCATATCAATTTTGGTATGACCAATGCACCATTCATGTTATTCTCAATAGCGAAGAGCATTTTCATCACTGTAACCTGCTGTTAATTAAGGGCTATGCACATAACCATTAATTAACAATTGGTTAATAAATTTAAGGGGGTCACGTTGACTACGCCATTGAAAAAGATTGTGATTGTCGGCGGCGGTGCTGGTGGGCTGGAAATGGCGACACAGCTTGGACATAAGCTGGGACGTAAGAAAAAAGCCAAAATTACGCTGGTAGATCGCAACCACAGCCACCTGTGGAAACCGTTGCTGCACGAAGTAGCGACTGGCTCGCTCGATGAAGGCGTCGATGCACTGAGTTACCTGGCTCATGCGCGTAATCATGGTTTTCAGTTCCAGTTGGGTTCTGTGGTTGATATCGATAGAGAAGCGAAAACAATCACCATTGCTGAACTGCGCGACGAGAAAGGCGAACTGCTGGTGCCGGAACGCAAAATCGCTTATGACACGCTGGTGATGGCGCTGGGCAGCACCTCTAACGATTTCAATACGCCGGGTGTAAAAGAGAACTGTATTTTCCTCGATAACCCGCATCAGGCGCGTCGTTTCCATCAGGAGATGCTGAATCTGTTTCTGAAATACTCCGCCAACCTTGGCGCGAATGGCAAAGTGAATATTGCGATTGTTGGCGGCGGCGCGACTGGCGTAGAACTCTCCGCTGAATTGCACAACGCCGTCAAGCAACTGCACAGCTACGGTTACAAAGGCCTGACCAACGAAGCGTTGAACGTAACGCTGGTAGAAGCGGGCGAACGTATTTTGCCTGCGCTGCCGCCACGTATCTCTGCTGCCGCCCACAATGAGTTAACGAAACTGGGCGTTCGCGTGCTGACGCAAACCATGGTCACCAGCGCCGATAAAGGTGGTCTGCACACTAAAGATGGCGAATATATTGAGGCTGATCTGATGGTGTGGGCTGCCGGGATCAAAGCGCCAGATTTCCTGAAAGATATTGGCGGTCTCGAAACCAACCGTATCAACCAGCTGGTGGTGGAACCGACGCTGCAAACCACGCGCGATCCAGACATTTACGCTATTGGCGACTGTGCGTCATGCCCGCGTCCGGAAGGGGGTTTTGTCCCGCCGCGCGCTCAGGCCGCACACCAGATGGCTACCTGCGCAATGAACAATATTCTGGCGCAGATGAATGGCAAACCGCTGAAAAATTATCAGTATAAAGATCATGGTTCGCTGGTATCGCTGTCGAACTTCTCTACCGTCGGTAGCCTGATGGGTAACCTGACGCGCGGCTCAATGATGATTGAAGGGCGTATTGCGCGCTTTGTGTATATCTCGTTGTACCGGATGCATCAGATTGCGCTGCATGGCTACTTCAAAACTGGACTAATGATGTTGGTAGGTAGTATCAACCGCGTTATCCGTCCGCGTTTGAAACTGCATTAATCAACTTGTACTGGCGGATGCGGCGTAAATGCTTTATCCGCCCTGGACAAATGGTACGAGCGGCAGGCCTGATAAGACGCGTTAAGCGTCGTATCAGGCATTCCTTCAGACTCCTCCGAATCGTTAAGTATTTCCTGCCATTCCTGCGCTTTTCATCTTCTGTCTGATGGTTGTTTCACCCCTTCGATTGCATGATTGACATAACTGCAAAGAAGGAGGTGTTCCCGTGAATAAATCAATGTTGGCGGGTATCGGGATTGGTGTCGCGGCTGCGCTGGGCGTAGCGGCAGTGGCCAGCCTGAACGTGTTTGAACGTGGCCCGCAATACGCTCAGGTTGTTTCTGCAATCCCAATCAAGGAAACAGTTAAAACACCGCGCCAGGAGTGCCGCAATGTCACAGTGACCCATCGCCGGCCGGTGCAGGATGAAAATCGCATCGCGGGTTCAGTTCTGGGCGCTGTGGCTGGTGGGGTGATAGGGCATCAGTTTGGCGGTGGTCGCGGTAAGGATGTTGCTACAGTCGTCGGGGCGCTTGGTGGTGGATATGCTGGTAACCAGATTCAGGGCTCTCTCCAGGAACGTGATACTTACACCACCACCCAACAGCGTTGTAAAACGGTGTATGACAAGTCAGAAAAAATGCTCGGTTATGATGTGACCTATAAGATTGGCGATCAGCAGGGCAAAATCCGCATGGACCGCGATCCGGGTACACAAATCCAATTAGATAACAACGGGCAACTGATTCTGAATAACAAAGTATAACAAGGCTGTACTCTGCAATTTAGCCCCTCATTCGCTCAGGCTGAGGGGCTTTTTTTGCGTTTTATTTCACCAGTTCGGGCCATAAACGCAAAGTGGTTTGGGCAATCTGCATCAGTTTTTCCAGCGATGCGCCTTCGCGGGCGCTGACCGACATTCCCTGAATAATACAATTAAGGAATTCCGCCAGATGCGTCACGTCACAGTGGGTCGGGATTTCCCCGCGCGCCTGTCGTTGACATAAAAACTGCTGCAAAGTGCGCTCTTGCATCGCATGGCGTGATTTCAACGTATTGGCGATATCTCCTGAATCCGGGGAGAGCGTGGTGCAGTTGTTGATCATAAAGCAGCCAGCAGGGGTATCTTTGCTGGTAAAGCAGTTGGCGATGGCAGCGAAATAGTCAGTCAGCGCAGACACCACGCTTTTCTCTTCACAAAACAGTTGTGCTTCGTGCTTTGCGGCAAAACGGTCGATATAGCGATCCAGTACGGCGCGGAATAATCCCTCTTTATTGGTGAACTCCGCGTATAGCGTTGGCGCTTTGGCTCCGGTCGCTTCGACGAGATCGGCAAGAGAAGTAGCTTCATAACCGTGCTGCCAGAACAACTTCATGGCCTTATCAAGCGCGGCTTCCCTGTCGAACACTTTTGGGCGACCACGGCTTTTTTTTACACAATGTGTTGAGTCAGTTGCCATGATGCCGTTGTACCTTTTAGCTGTGAATGAATGGTTATTATAAAAATAATCACTTCCGTTCACCAGTCCAGAAGTCAGAAAAATAATTGTTCTCTATTTGACTGAAATTTAAAGAATTTTCATTTAATTAATGAATGTTATAAAAAACGTCTTGTATGTGATCCAGATCACGTCTATTATTTAGTTATCGATCGTTAAGTAATTGCTTGCGACGCCATTCATCTGCATAAGGTCACTATTATGAAAAACGTAAAAACCCTCATCGCTGCGGCGATTTTAAGCTCCATGTCATTTGCCAGCTTTGCGGCTGTTGAAGTTCAGGCAACACCAGAAGGTCAACAAAAAGTGGGTACTATCAGTGCTAACGCGGGGACAAATCTGGGATCGCTGGAAGAACAACTGGCACAAAAAGCGGATGAGATGGGTGCTAAATCTTTCCGTATTACTTCAGTAACCGGTCCGAATACCCTCCACGGAACGGCAGTAATTTATAAATAAGCATTAACCCTCATTAATGCCTGTTATTGCTGCTTTTTCCCCGCAACACCCTGTGCTGCGGGGATTTTTTTGTCCGCGATTTACAGCGTTTGTTGATTCACTTGATGACGGCGCACATCAACCGGCATTCCGGAACGCACATCCATTACGCGCTGCATCACTTCGGCGTCAGTTTGCGCAGCATTTTTAAATGCCTGCATCGTACTGTTGAGCGTAATCGGCAACAATTGCGGATCGTCATCTATCTTCTCTGACAGCGGCTGATGCACTTCCACCAGACGTGCGCCGTTTGGTTCGGCAGAGACTTTAATCGGCGTGTTGATAATATTCACTTTGGTGCCGGGGCTGACCTGGCTGAAAAGTGTTTTGATATCGTCATCGCGCAAACGGATGCAGCCAGAGCTTACCCGCATACCAATACCGAAATCGGCGTTCGTACCGTGAAGCAAATAGACACCGCCATAGGCCGCCAGACGAATCGCATGATGGCCCATCGGGTTATCCGGTCCTGCCGGAACGACTGGTGGAAGCTCAATCCCCTGGGCTTTATAACGGGCGCGGATGTTTGCCGTCGGCGTCCAGGTTGGGTTTGCACGCTTGTCCGAAACGGTAGTCACCATTGTCGGCGTCAGTGTGTCACCCCCCAACTGACCAATGCCGATGGGGTACACGGTCACTGAATTTTTGCCCGGTGGGTAGTAATAGAGACGCAACTCTGCAATGTTGATCACAATGCCTTCACGCGGCGCGTCTGGCAGTAAAGTTTGCAATGGAATGGTTAACACACTGCCTGCGCGCGGTACATACGGATCAATACCGGGATTAGCCTGTAACAGAGCGAGGAAGCCGACGTTATATTTTTTCGCGATAGCTTCCAGCGAACCACCATCGTTTTCCACCACATGAAATTTGTTTTCGCCAACCAGACGACTACCCGCTGGCGGTAGCGGCCAGGTGTTGGCTTTTGCCGGTAGCACCAGAGCCACGGCAGCGGCGAACGTAAAAAACGTTAGCCAGCGAGAAAAACGCGTTTTGATCATCACCAAAAATCCATAATAAATATAAGGTTATTGTAATAAAAAGATAAGTCTGAATTATGGATGGTGGCAGTGTCGGATAGTGCAGGGAAGTGCAAAGAATTTGTAAATGTTGGGGATGGGGGCGCAGAAACGCCCCCGATTTGCCATTATGCGATCGCGTTCTCTTCCAGTTCACGCATAAACTGGCGCACCCATTCGATACGTTTTTTCCGTTCGCCCAAATCCTGAATAAACTTCAGGCGCGTCGGGCCATCGAGACGATAGTGCTGTGGCTGCTTTTGCAGCAAACCAATCAGCCAGGCAGGATTCACGTGATTCTTCTCGGCAAATTCGATCACGCCGCCTTTCTCATTCCCTTCCAGCTTCCTGATCCCCAGCTTCTGCGCTTGCTGGCGCAGACGGGCAATATCCAGCAGGGTACGCGCCGGATCCGGCAGCAGACCGAAGCGATCGATAAGTTCGACTTTGATCTCTTCCAGTTCGCTTTCCGTTTTGGCGCTGGCAATACGTTTATAGAACGACAGACGGGTATTTACATCAGGAATGAAGTCATCCGGCAACAGCGACGGCATCCGCAGTTCGACTTCCGTTTGCTGGCTGGTGAGATCTTCCAGCGACGGCTCGCGTCCGGCTTTCAGTGCATCGACGGCGTTTTCCAGCAACTCCATATACAGCGAGAAACCGATAGTTTCCATCGAACCACTTTGTTCTTCGCCGAGCAGTTCACCGGCACCGCGAATCTCCAGATCGTGCGTTGCCAGCGCAAAGCCCGCGCCAAGGTCTTCCAGAGACGCAATCGCTTCGAGACGTTTTTGCGCATCGGTAGTCATCGCTTTCGGATGCGGCGTCAGCAGCCATGCATATGCCTGATGATGCGAACGTCCGACGCGGCCACGCAGCTGGTGTAGTTGCGCCAGACCGAAGTGATCCGCGCGTTCAATAATAATGGTGTTGGCGGTAGGGATGTCGATCCCGGTTTCGATAATCGTGGTACAAACCAGCACGTTAAAACGCTGATGATGGAAATCATTCATCACCCGTTCCAGTTCGCGTTCGCGCATCTGCCCGTGACCGATGGCAATCCGCGCTTCTGGCACCAGTTCCGCCAGCCGTTCGGCGGCTTTCTGGATGTTTTCCACATCATTATAAAGATAGTAAACCTGCCCTCCGCGCAGAATTTCACGCAGGACAGCCTCTCTGACCACCAGACTGTCGTACTCACGGACAAACGTTTTAACTGCCAGACGACGGGCGGGTGGCGTGGCAATAATCGACAGATCGCGCATTCCGCTCATCGCCATGTTCAGCGTACGTGGGATCGGCGTTGCGGTAAGCGTCAGAATATCCACGTTCGCGCGCATCGCTTTAATGCGCTCTTTATGACGCACCCCGAAGCGGTGCTCTTCATCGACAATCAGCAGGCCTAAATCTTTAAACTTGACGTCACTTTGCAGCAGTTTGTGCGTACCGATCAGAATATCGATTTTCCCTTCCGCCACTTCCGTAAGGATTTGCGTCTGCTCTTTGGCGCTGCGGAAACGGGAGATCATTTCGATGCGTACCGGCCAGTTGGCGAAACGGTCGCGGAAATTGTCGTAATGCTGCTGTGCGAGAAGAGTCGTTGGCACCAGTACCGCCACCTGCTTGTGGTTCTCTACTGCCAGGAAAGCGGCGCGCATCGCCACTTCTGTTTTACCAAAGCCAACATCGCCGCACACCAGACGATCCATTGCCAGCGGCTGACACATGTCGCTAAGCACCGCATTAATCGCCTGCGCCTGATCCGGCGTGGTTTCGAACGGGAAGCTGTCGCAGAACAATTGGTATTGCTCGCGATCGTGTTTAAACGCGAAGCCCTCTTTGGCGGCGCGTTGCGCGTAGATATCCAGCAATTCCGCTGCCACATCACGCACTTTTTCCGCCGCTTTCTGCCGCGCCCGCGACCAGGCATCGCCGCCAAGTTTATGCAGCGGGGCATTTTCTTCCGCGCCACCGGCGTAACGGCTAATCAGATGCAGCGACGATACCGGGACATACAGTTTGGCGTCGTTGGCGTAAGTGAGCATCAGGTACTCGCCGGTAATGCCGCCAGCCTCCAGGGTGGTCATTCCGGCATAGCGCCCGACGCCGTGCTCCAGATGCACCACCGGCTGACCAATGTGCAGCTCCGCGAGGTTGCGGATCAGCGTGTCAGGGTTGATGGTGCGGCGTGAGTCCTGACGACGACGGGCAACGCGTTCACCGAGCAGATCGCTTTCGCAAATCAGCGCCAGATTACGTACCGTATCAACAAAACCATGTTCGGCAGCGCCAATCATCAGATAACGCCCACGGTCGCTGGCCTCATCGAGACGCATAATACGTTGTGGAGCTATTTTAATACGGGCGAGCAGTTCACCGAGTGCTTCACGGCGACCTTCACTTTCTACCGAGAACACCACCGGGCCGTCGAAAGATTCAAGAAATTTACGCAGCGCATCCAGCGGGGCTTTTTGCTGCGCCTGAACGGCAAGGTCTGGCAGTTTCTGAAAGCCTAAATTGGCATTCGCTGCTTTTGTCGGTAAATGTTCATTTTTTAGCTGTACACGCGGCCAGTTTTTCAGCTCTGAGAACAGTTCATCGACCCGCAGCCAGAGCGATTGTGGCGGCAGCAGTGGACGCATCGGATCGACGCCGCGATTCTCAAAACGCGCCAGCGTGTCAGCCTGGAAACGTTCGGCACTGTTTTCCAGATCGCCAGTATTCACCAGCAATGTATTGGCAGGGAAATAACTGAACAGTGGCGGCAACGGTTCGCTGAAGAATAGCGGTTGCCAGTACTCGATCCCGGCAGGCAATGTGCCTTTGCTCACTTGTTGATAAATATGTTCTGGATCGCGTTTTACTTCGAAAGAATCACGCCACTGACTGCGGAACAGTTCAATTGCCGCTTTATCGGTCGGAAATTCGTGCGCGGGTAGCAGGTTGATAGCTTCAACTTCCTCCAGCGTGCGTTGGCTATCGACATCAAATACTCGCAGGCTGTCGATTTCATCATCAAAGAAATCAAGACGATAAGGTAGCTCACTACCCATCGGGAAGAGATCCAGCAATGCGCCGCGCGTGGCGTATTCACCGTGCTCCATCACCTGATCAACATGGCGATAACCGGCGCTGTCCAGTTGGGTACGCAATGCATCTCGTGACAGACGCTGACCTTTTTTCATCACCAGCGCATGACCGTGGAGAAAACTGTGCGGGCAAACGCGCTGCATAAGCGTATTCACCGGAACAATCAGTACGCCACGTTGCATCGTTGGTAACTGGTAAAGGGTGGAAAGACGCGAGGAGATAATATCCTGATGAGGCGAAAAACTGTCGTAAGGGAGGGTTTCCCAGTCCGCCAGATTCATCACCATCTGGTCGGTGAACTGGCTGATTTCATCATGCAAACGTAGAGCATTTTGCATATCTGGTGCAATGAGCACCACCGGTCCGGTGTGACGTTCGGCAATTTCCGCTACCAGCGTCGCGCAGGCAGCGCCGGTTAACTCGCCCAGCAGACGCTGTTCACCCGCTTTGACGGGCAGCGTATAACGATATTGTTCAGGCATAACGGTTGTCAGATTCTCGTTAGGATATGCCTCAACATATGGGGGCATATCTCTGATAAGCAATGCTGTTCATTATCCGGAATCGACATGGTTTAGCAAATTGAATCGCCCCGGCTGGGGCGATGGCTTAGCGAGAATAACTGGTTGCAGGCAGAGAAGGCGGGGAGAACAACAGGTCGCTGAATGCGCGTTGTGAAAATTTTCGTACCAGCAAGCCAGCCAGTGTACAAATCAACAAACTGACAAAGGGATAAACCAGCAGGAGCGCCAGTTCGAGTTGCGGCGACCAGCGCGCCGCGTTCATTTGCGGAATCAGACTTAAGCTGAATATCTCTACCAGAATGCGATGGGTGGTGTAGATGGCAATGGTGTTGGAACCAATCACATTCAGCAGGCTGGAGGAGCGCATACCGAAACGCTGTTCGTACTGATAAAACAGCTTCATGATCACCACAATCGACACCAGCGACAACAGCAACGAAATATTAAACAACCAGGCACTGACCGCCAGAACGGCCAGCAGTGAAGACATCAGCAGATGGCGGCGCAACGGTACTTCTTTAACACAGGTCATTAATGTTGCGCCAAACCATGCGCCAAGGCTGTAATAAGGCAAATTGCGGATCACACTGTTCATTCCCCACCACGGCGTGGGAACGAAATTAACAGCCACACTCATCAGTACAAACAGGGCGAATAACGGCAGAGCCTGGCGATTAAAAATTTTACATATCACGAAATAGACAATTAAAGCGTACAGATACCACAAGCTGGTGCTGGCGGTGAGCATCCCGTGCAGGAATTCACCTGTGGAATCGGCATAAGCGGCATTGGAGGCATTGCTTAAATCGCGCTCAGGTGCCAGCCACTGATTCAGTGCGCTTAGCGCCAGCCACTGCACCACGCCCCAAAGCGCCAGCACCCAGAAGATGCTCCAGATGCGTTTATCGAGACAATTTCCCCACGGTACGCTGTCGATATAGCGGCGAATCAAATAGCCGGATATAAAGAAAAAAACCGGCATACGAAAGGGTGCAAGGTAAAGATTGAAATAGATCCAGCATTTGCTCAGGACTTCCGATAACGGATGCTGAAAAGTGGTCATATGCGGATAAAAGGTAATGACCGAGTGATAAATCACTACCAGACATATACATAACCCTTTGATCTGGTTAATCCATAGCTCTTTTTGTTTCATCAGGACAACACGCTCTTTTTATTTAACATGCTGTTGATCCTGAGGGGCCAGTCGCGTGGAGTAATGCGTATCTGTCTGTATTTGGTTATTTTTCAGATAAAGATCAGGCCACAAGGCCGATGAGAAAATGAGGCCCTTTAGTCGATTGATTTGCTGGTACTTTTCAGATTAGCCCTGACGATCACTTACAGTTCAGACGTTTACCCATCTTGCTTTCGCTTATATACTCGTGTCTTTGCTACAGCAACCAGACGGATTTCATGTACCAACCTGTCGCTCTATTTATTGGCCTGCGTTACATGCGTGGGCGTGCAGCGGATCGCTTCGGTCGTTTCGTCTCCTGGCTTTCTACCATCGGCATTACCCTCGGGGTGATGGCGCTGGTCACAGTATTGTCAGTGATGAACGGCTTTGAGCGCGAGCTGCAAAACAACATCCTTGGCCTGATGCCACAGGCAATTCTCTCTTCTGAGCATGGCTCTCTTAACCCGCAGCAACTCCCGGAAACGGCAGTCAAACTGGACGGCGTTAATCGCGTCGCACCTATTACTACCGGTGATGTGGTACTGCAAAGCGCGCGCAGCGTGGCGGTCGGGGTGATGCTGGGTATCGACCCGGCGCAAAAAGATCCACTAACGCCGTATCTGGTCAATGTGAAACAAACTGACCTCGAGCCGGGGAAATATAATGTCATCCTCGGTGAACAGCTTGCCTCACAGTTGGGCGTCAATCGCGGTGATCAAATCCGCGTGATGGTGCCATCTGCCAGCCAGTTCACGCCGATGGGGCGTATTCCAAGTCAGCGCCTGTTCAATGTGATTGGTACTTTTGCCGCTAACAGTGAAGTCGACGGCTATGAAATGCTGGTGAATATTGAGGATGCCTCGCGTCTGATGCGTTATCCGGCAGGCAATATCACCGGCTGGCGTCTGTGGCTGGATGAGCCGCTGAAAGTGGACTCGTTAAGCCAGCAAAAACTGCCAGAAGGCAGTAAATGGCAGGACTGGCGCGACCGTAAAGGTGAGCTGTTCCAGGCCGTGCGCATGGAAAAAAATATGATGGGCTTGCTGCTGAGCCTGATTGTCGCCGTTGCGGCGTTTAACATTATTACCTCGCTGGGGCTGATGGTGATGGAGAAGCAGGGCGAAGTGGCAATCCTGCAAACGCAGGGTTTAACTCCGCGACAAATCATGATGGTCTTTATGGTACAGGGTGCCAGCGCCGGGATTATTGGTGCGATCCTTGGAGCGGCGCTTGGCGCACTGCTTGCCAGTCAGCTGAATAATCTGATGCCGATAATCGGCGTCCTGCTTGATGGCGCGGCGCTGCCGGTCGCTATCGAACCTTTACAGGTCATTATTATTGCGCTGGTGGCGATGGCTATCGCGCTGCTTTCTACGCTTTACCCTTCCTGGCGCGCTGCCGCCACTCAACCCGCTGAGGCTTTACGTTATGAATAAGATCCTGTTGCAATGCGACAACCTGTGCAAACGCTATCAGGAAGGCAGTGTGCAAACCGACGTGCTGCACAATGTCAGTTTCAGCGTGGGCGAAGGCGAAATGATGGCTATCGTCGGTAGCTCTGGTTCTGGCAAAAGCACCTTGCTGCACTTGCTGGGTGGGCTGGATACGCCAACTTCCGGCGATGTGATTTTTAACGGTCAGCCGATGAGCAAACTATCGTCGGCGGCGAAAGCAGAACTGCGTAACCAGAAGCTGGGCTTTATTTATCAGTTTCACCACCTGCTGCCGGATTTTACCGCGCTGGAAAACGTGGCTATGCCGCTGCTGATTGGCAAGAAAAAGCCCGCTGAAATCAACAGTCGAGCGTTGGAAATGTTAAAAGCGGTGGGGCTGGAGCATCGCGCGAATCACCGTCCATCCGAACTTTCTGGCGGCGAACGTCAGCGTGTGGCGATTGCCCGTGCGCTGGTTAATAACCCGCGTCTGGTACTGGCGGATGAACCTACTGGTAACCTTGACGCACGTAACGCCGACAGCATCTTCCAGTTGCTTGGGGAGTTGAATCGCTTGCAGGGCACCGCTTTCCTGGTGGTTACTCACGACCTGCAACTGGCGAAACGTATGAGCCGCCAGTTAGAAATGCGTGATGGTCGTCTGACGGCGGAACTGAGCCTGATGGGGGCGAAGTAATGGCGATGCCTTTATCGTTATTAATTGGTCTGCGTTTTAGTCGCGGACGGCGGCGTGGCGGCATGGTGTCGCTGATCTCCGTCATTTCTACCATTGGCATTGCACTTGGCGTGGCGGTACTGATCGTCGGCTTAAGCGCGATGAACGGCTTTGAACGCGAACTGAATAACCGCATTCTGGCGGTAGTACCGCATGGCGAAATTGAAGCGGTGGATCAGCCGTGGACTAACTGGCAGGAAGCACTGAATAACGTGCAAAAAGTGCCAGGTATTGCCGCCGCTGCGCCGTATATCAACTTCACGGGGCTGGTGGAAAGCGGAGCGAATCTGCGCGCGCTTCAGGTAAAAGGGGTTGATCCGCAACAGGAACAGCGCCTAAGTGCGCTGCCCTCGTTTGTCCAGGGCGATGCCTGGAACAATTTTAAAGCCGGTGAGCAGCAGATTATTATCGGCAAAGGCGTAGCGGATGCGTTAAAAGTGAAGCAGGGCGATTGGGTGTCGATCATGATCCCAAATTCGAATCCCGAGCATAAACTGATGCAGCCAAAACGAGTGCGCTTGCAAATTGCCGGAATTTTGCAGCTGAGCGGTCAACTCGATCACAGTTTTGCCATGATCCCGCTGGCGGATGCCCAACAATATCTTGATATGGGTTCCAGTGTGTCAGGTATTGCCCTTAAAATGACGGATGTTTTTAACGCCAACAAACTGGTGCGTGACGCGGGCGAAGTGACCAATAGCTATGTTTATATCAAGAGCTGGATCGGCACTTACGGCTATATGTATCGTGATATCCAGATGATCCGCGCCATTATGTATCTGGCGATGGTACTGGTGATTGGTGTGGCCTGTTTTAACATCGTCTCCACTTTAGTGATGGCGGTAAAAGACAAGAGTGGCGATATCGCAGTATTAAGAACGCTGGGCGCGAAAGACAGTTTAATTCGCGCCATTTTTGTCTGGTATGGATTGCTGGCTGGGTTGTTCGGCAGCTTGTGCGGTGTGATTATCGGCGTGGTGGTTTCGCTGCAACTCACTCCGATTATCGAGTGGATTGAAGATCTGATCGGCCATCAGTTCCTCTCCAGTGACATTTATTTTATTGACTTCCTGCCATCGGAATTGCACTGGCTGGACGTCTTCTACGTACTGGTCACAGCATTGTTGCTGAGTCTTTTGGCAAGTTGGTATCCGGCGCGGCGCGCCAGTAATATTGACCCTGCGCGAGTCCTTAGCGGCCAGTAAAGGCAGTACATTAAAACAAGGAGCGGCAATGTATTACGGGTTTGATATTGGTGGAACAAAAATTGCGCTAGGTGTGTTTGATAGTGGTCGGCAGTTGCAGTGGGAAAAGCGGGTGTCGACGCCGCGTGACAGCTATGACGCTTTTTTAGATGCAGTATGCGAGCTGGTAGCCGAAGCTGATCAACGTTTTGGCTGTAAAGGTTCTGTCGGCATTGGTATTCCGGGAATGCCAGAAACAGATGATGGCACGCTGTATGCCGCCAATGTCCCCGCCGCCAGCGGTAAACCGCTGCGTGCCGACCTGAGCGCACGTCTTGAGCGCGATGTGCGACTGAATAATGACGCTAACTGTTTTGCCCTTTCTGAAGCCTGGGATGATGAATTTACCCAATATCCGCTGGTGATGGGGTTAATTCTCGGTACTGGCGTTGGCGGTGGACTGGTATTCAACGGTAAGGCGGTGACGGGTAAGAGCTACATTACCGGCGAGTTTGGTCATATGCGTCTGCCGGTCGATGCGTTAACCATGATGGGGCTTGATTTCCCATTACGCCGCTGCGGCTGTGGTCAGCATGGCTGCATTGAAAATTATCTGTCTGGTCGCGGTTTTGCGTGGCTGTATCAACACTATTATCATCAACCGTTGCAGGCTCCCGAAATTATTGCGCTTTATGATCAAGGCGATGAGCAGGCAAGGGCGCACGTTGAGCGTTATCTCGATTTATTAGCGGTTTGCCTGGGAAACATCCTGACCATTATTGACCCTGATCTGGTGGTCATTGGCGGTGGGTTATCCAATTTCCCGGCAATCACAACGCAACTGGCGGACAGGCTGCCTCGTCATCTCTTACCTGTAGCTCGTGTTCCGCGCATTGAACGCGCGCGCCACGGTGATGCAGGCGGAATGCGTGGAGCTGCCTTCCTACATCTAACCGATTAAACAACAGAGGTTGCTATGCTGTCGCGTCGGGGTCATCGGTTAAGTCGTTTTCGTAAAAATAAACGCCGCCTGCATGAGCGTTTACGTCAGCGTATTTTTTTCAGAGATAAAGTGGTGTCGGAAGCAATGGAAAAACCAAGAGTACTCGTACTGACAGGGGCTGGTATTTCTGCGGAATCAGGTATTCGTACCTTTCGCGCCGCAGATGGCCTGTGGGAAGAACATCGGGTTGAAGATGTTGCGACGCCAGAGGGCTTTGATCGCGACCCGGAACTGGTGCAAGCGTTTTATAACGCTCGTCGCCGACAGTTACAGCAGCCAGAAATACAGCCTAACGCTGCGCATCTTGCGCTGGCTAAACTGCAAGATGCCCTCGGCGACCGCTTTTTGCTGGTGACGCAGAATATCGATAACCTGCATGAACGCGCAGGCAATACCAATGTGATTCATATGCATGGAGAATTGCTGAAAGTACGTTGTTCGCAAAGTGGACAGGTTCTCGACTGGACTGGCGATGTTACGCCAGAAGATAAATGTCATTGCTGCCAGTTCCCGGCTCCGCTGCGCCCGCACGTGGTGTGGTTTGGCGAAATGCCGCTCGGCATGGATGAAATTTATATGGCACTGGCAATGGCAGATATTTTCATTGCCATAGGCACATCCGGGCATGTTTATCCGGCCGCCGGGTTTGTTCATGAAGCAAAATTGCATGGCGCGCACACCGTGGAACTGAATCTTGAACCGAGCCAGGTTGGTAACGAATTTGCCGAGAAATATTACGGTCCGGCAAGCCAGGTAGTGCCAGAGTTTGTTGAGAAGTTGCTGAAGGGCTTATAAAGCAGGAAGCATTGCCTGATGCGCTACGCTTATCAGGCCTACGATGGGGCGCAATTAATTGAATTTGCGGGTTTTGTAGGCCGGATAAGGCGTTCGCGCCGCATCCGGCATAATACACGCGCACTTTACCGGCCTCTTTTAACTTTTACTCGTCCATAACAGTGCTGCAAAAAACGTACAGACTCCAATCAGCACCGCCCAGAGCGGCGATATTTTAACAATCACAAAGCTATTATCGATATACAGGCATAAAGCCTGATAGCCCATATTGGCGACAGTCATGGCCACTGCAAATTTTAACGCATAAATAAAACGTGTCGTGTAGTAAAAGATCCAGGAAAATAAGACAAACGCTGCAGCCCAGGAGATAAAACCTAATGTCGAGGTGCTGCCTGGCGGATCATTCTCATGCTTTTGTTCGGGATGCGGATAATAGACATTGACTCTGTCACCTTCGCTATCTTCATAAAAATCACTACCAATACTCGAATTAAAAATTAGCGTGTAATCTGGTGTAGGGCGAAAGGCAACCACTGGATACCAGGAACCATTATCACCGACGTCGTTTGAGTGATTGTTGTACCAAACGGCATCAACAATGATTCCTTCTGTATGAACCGCGCTTTTGGTAAAAGTAAAATGGTAATAAAAGATAATTGCAGAAATAACGAGCAATATCAGACCAATACCGAGAAAAGCGCGGGATAACACTTTACTGTCCTGACTCATTAGCCACATCCTTGCTAAATAAAAAACGGGCGGTAATACCACCGCCCGCTTGCTGAATTAACGTCCTGCTTTCAGCTTCTGATAATACTCTTCATAAATGCTGCTGGCTGCGCCAACGTCATTCTGCCATTCACCATTTTTAATGGTTTCAGCATCCGGGTAGAGCGTTTTATCGTTCGCCACTTCCGGGCTTAACAGCTTACGCGCCGCAAGGTTTGGCGTTGGATAACCGATAGTTTCGGCAACCTGTTTTGCCACATCCGGGCGCAGCAGGAAGTTGATCAATTTCAGCGCGCCTTCTTTGTTTTTGGCATTTGCCGGGATCGCCAGGCTGTCCATCCAGAAAATGCCGCCTTCTTTCGGCCATACCACGTCAATTGGCGTACCCGCCTGGCGCGCAACGAAAGCAGAGCCGTTCCAGATCATGCCGAGGTTAACTTCGCCTTCCATGTACGGGTTAGCCGGGTTATCGGAGTTAAACGCTGCGACGTTTGGCATCAGTTTTTTCAGCTCGTTATATGCAGCTTCAATCTCTTTCGGATCGGTGGTGTTACCGGAGTAGCCCAGCTTACGCAGCGCCATCTGGAACACTTCACGGGCATCGTCGGTCAGCAGCAGGCTGCCTTTGTACTCAGGCTTCCACAGATCGGCCCAGCTGGTAACGGATTTCGGATCCACCGCATCACCGTTAACGCCAATCGCCGTCGCACCCCAGATATACGGAATGGAGTAGTCGTTATTCGGGTCAAACGGCTTGTTGAGCATGTCTGGATCGAGGTTGCTGAAGTTGCTTAACTTCGACTTGTCGATCTTCTGGATCATCCCTTCTTTACGCATTTTATCGACGTAATAGGTTGAAGGAACCACCAGGTCATAGGCACCGTCTTTGTACGTTTTCAGTTTTGCGTACATGGTTTCATTTGACTCGTAAGTCGAATAGATAACCTTAATACCGGTTTCTTTGGTGAACTGTTCAAGCAGTCCTGGAGGCACGTACTCGGTCCAGTTGTAGAAATACAGCGTGTTGTTGTCATCGGCGTGAGCGGCGCTCATGCCCAGTGCCAGAGCACCCGCCGCGAGCAGGTGGCGTGACCATTTTTTCATTTAACGTCCCCTGTGTTACCTTTCGTTTTATCACGAGCAATAAGCTGGCTGGCAATAACCATCACCAGCGACAGCACCAGTAATATGGTTGCCAGCGCGTTAACTTCTGGCGATACGCCGACTTTGACCATCGAATAAATTTTTAACGGCAGAATTTCATAGCTCGGTCCGGTGACAAACGACGAAACTACCACATCGTCCATCGACAGGGTAAAGCTTAGCACCCAGCCCGCCGCCACAGCCGGCATTGCCAGTGGCAAAATGATTTTCCGTAGAATGGTAAATTCGCTGGCGCCGAGATCTTTCGCCGCTTCCAGCATCCGCACATCAAAACCTTTCAGGCGCGAATACACCGTCACCACCACAAATGGCAGGCAGAAGGTGATATGCGAGAACAATAGCGACCAGAAGCCAAGCTGAATACCCAACAGCATAAACAGCACCAGCAGAGAAATCGCCATCACGATATCTGGCGACATCATCACCACAAACAGCATTCCGCTAACGAACGGCTTACCGCGAAAGCGATAACGGTACAGCGCAACCGCCGTCAGTGAACCGATAAGCGTAGCAAACGTCGCCGAGAACACCGCCATCGTCAGTGAATGTTGTGCCGCCTGTAACAAGCTGTCGTTGTTCATCAGCAGGCTATACCATTTGGTGGTAAAACCCTGCCAGTTAATGCCAAAGCGCGAGCTGTTAAAGGAGTTCACAATCAAAATAATGATTGGGATATACAGGTACGCGTAGATAGCGGTCATAAAACCGCCGCGAAGCAGTCGACCGATCATTCGAGTTCCACCTTCTTATTCAGCAAACGAGAAGCGCGCCAGTAAACCAGCAACATCAGACCCATTACGATAGTCAGCGTAATGCTGGTGGCAGCACCAAACGGCCAGTCACGAATATTAAGGAACTGTACCTTGATGACGTTACCGATCAGTAGGTTTTTCGCACCGCCCATCAGGTCGGATACATAGAACAAGCCCATGGCTGGCAGCATCACCAGCAGACATCCGGCAATAATTCCTGGCATCGTCAGCGGAATAATAATACGGATAAAAGTCTGCAGTTTGCTGGCACCGAGATCGCGTGCCGCTTCCAGTAAAGGTTTATCCAGTTTTTCAATACTGGAATAGAGTGGCATCACCATAAACGGTAGCAGAATGTAAACCAGACCGATAATCACCGCGCTGGGGGTGAACATGATGCGAATTGGGGTATCAATAACGCCCAGCCACAGCAGGAACTCGTTGAGATAGCCTTTGGTGCTGAGGAAAATTTTTAGCCCATAGATTCGAATCAGCGAGTTTGTCCAGAACGGAACAATCAGCAGAAACAGCAGCAGCGGTCGCACTTTATGCGGCAATTTTGCCAGAAACCAGGCAAACGGGTAGCCCAGTACCAGGCAGGCGAGAGTGGCGATCAGCGCCATATTCAGCGAGTGCACGAGCACTTCAAAATAGAGCGGATCGAGCAGACGTGTGTAGTTATCCAGCGTAAAGACCATTTTGACGAAACTGGCGTCGTCGCGGGTCAAAAAGCTGGTGCCAATGATCATCAGGTTGGGCAGAAAGACAAACAACACAAGCCAACCGACGATAGTGACAATCACTACATTCTGGAACTTACTTGTGTTCTTCATCAGCCAGTACGACCTCCCAGCTTTCTACCCAATTAATGGCCATTTTCTGGTCGAGAGAGTGGTCAAAGTCAGGATCGTCTTCATTAAAGAATTCGCTGACCATCACCATCTTGCCATTTTCCAGTTCGACAACTGACTCCAGCGTCATGCCTTTGTAGTTGCGTTCGCGAACGTAACCAATCAGCCCTTCGACGTGGTTGTCGTCGTTGATTTCGTCAACGCGTAAGTCTTCCGGGCGTAGCAGAACATGCAGTTTTTGCCCCGGCTCAACGGCGAAGTTAACGTAAATATTACACTCGCGGCCTTCAACGTTGGCGCGTACGCGTTGCTCGTCGAGACGTTCGATCACCGTGGCGTTAAACATATTGATTTCGCCAATGAACCCGGCAACGAACAGGTTTTTGGGCTCTTCGTAGATTTCACGTGGTGTGCCGTCTTGTTCAATGCGACCATCGCGCATCACCACAATCCGGTCAGACATAGTGAGTGCCTCTTCCTGGTCGTGGGTAACGAAGACGAAAGTAATGCCAAGTTTTCGCTGTAACGCTTTTAACTCGTTCTGCATCTGTTTGCGCAGTTTGTAATCCAGCGCGGAAAGCGATTCATCAAGCAACAACAGACGAGGCTTGTTAACCACCGCGCGGGCAATGGCCACGCGTTGCTGCTGACCGCCAGAGAGTTGATGCGGTTTGCGTTGAGCGAAGGTTTCCAGTTGTACCATCCGCAGGGCTTCCATCACGCGAGGCGTAATTTCAGCAGCGGGGGTTTTTTGCATACGCAAGCCAAAGGCCACATTTTCGAATACGGTCATGTGGGGGAATAACGCGTAGCTTTGGAAAACGGTGTTCACATAGCGGTTTTCCGCCGGAACGTGGGTGATGTCCTCGTTATCCAGCATGATGCGCCCGGAATCAACAGTTTCCAGACCCGCAATCAGGCGAAGAACGGTTGTTTTACCGCAGCCAGAAGGGCCAAGCAGCGTGAGGAACTCGCCATTGTTGATAGTCAGATCAAGCTGGGGAATGACTTCTTTACCATCAAAGCATTTGCGAATTCCCGCCAATTGCACCAGCGGTGAAAGCGAACTCGGTTGTTTATTCAATTTTTTACTCTGTCCCATGTAAACGCAACGGATGGCTTACCGATGCGGGGTTTGTGGTTAACCACCTTGGTGACTCTTAATGAGGGCGGTAATTCTACGGCAAACCATCGGAATCGCCAATCCTTGTTGTGAATTACTGGCTTAGCTTTATATTGATTAAGGTAATGTTGATAAATATTCCCGCTTGCAGGGGTAAAAGTGACCTGACGCAATATTTGTCTTTTCTTGCTTCTTAATAATGTTGTCACGAAAAGTGAGGGTGACTACATGGATAAACTACTTGAGCGTTTTTTGAACTACGTGTCTCTGGATACCCAATCAAAAGCGGGAGTGAGACAGGTTCCCAGCACGGAAGGTCAGTGGAAGTTATTGCATCTGTTGAAAGATCAGCTCGAAGAGATGGGGCTTATCAATGTGACCTTAAGTGAGAAAGGAACGCTAATGGCGACGTTACCGGCTAACGTTCCTGGCGATATCCCGGCGATTGGTTTTATTTCTCATGTGGATACCTCTCCGGATTGCAGCGGTAAAAATGTAAATCCGCAAATTGTTGAAAACTATCGTGGTGGCGACATCGCGTTGGGTATCGGCGATGAAGTTTTATCACCGGTTATGTTCCCGGTTCTGCATCAGCTTCTGGGTCAGACGCTGATTACCACCGATGGTAAAACCTTGTTAGGTGCCGATGACAAAGCAGGTATTGCAGAAATCATGACCGCGCTGGCGGTATTGCAACAGAAAAACATTCCGCATGGTGATATTCGCGTCGCCTTTACGCCAGATGAAGAAGTGGGGAAAGGGGCGAAACACTTTGATGTTGACGCCTTTGATGCCCGTTGGGCTTACACCGTCGATGGCGGTGGCGTAGGCGAACTTGAGTTTGAAAACTTCAACGCCGCATCGGTGAATATCAAAATTGTCGGTAACAACGTTCACCCAGGCTCGGCAAAAGGCGTGATGGTTAACGCGCTATCGCTGGCCGCACGTATTCATGCAGAAGTTCCGGCGGATGAAAGCCCGGAAACTACCGAAGGTTATGAAGGTTTTTATCACCTGACGAGCATGAAAGGCACCGTTGAGCGTGCCGATATACACTACATCATTCGTGATTTCGACCGTAAACAGTTTGAAGCACGCAAACGTAAAATGATGGAAATTGCCAAGAAAGTGGGCAAAGGGCTGCACCCTGACTGCTACATTGAACTGGTGATTGAAGACAGTTACTACAACATGCGCGAGAAAATTGTGGATCATCCGCATATTCTCGATATCGCCCAGCAGGCGATGCGCGATTGTGATATTGAACCGGATCTGAAACCGATCCGTGGCGGCACCGACGGCGCGCAGTTGTCGTTTATGGGATTACCGTGCCCGAACCTGTTTACTGGCGGTTACAACTATCATGGTAAACATGAATTTGTGACCTTGGAAGGAATGGAAAAAGCGGTGCAGGTGATCGTGCGTATTGCCGAGTTAACGGCGCAACGGAAGTAAGCGAAAAGGGATGCGGCATGTGATGCCGCATCCGGCTTACATTCAAACTTACCCTTCGAAGAACCAATACCCGCTATTGACCAGCGCCGCGAGCATCGCGAGGAATGACGGATCTTCCAGCGCATCGCCAAAATTCTCGGCGGTCAGCACAATATTGCTGGCGAGCGCATCCTGCGCCGGACGGTGCGGAGAATCGATCTTTTCACCATTGGCGTATACATCATCACCAATGCGCAATACGCGCAGACCACCCAGGCGCACCAGCACATCACCTTGTTTCAGCGCATCGTAGATTTCATCCGGCTGATAAGGCGGCTCTGGCGGCGCGATATCCAGTTCATGACGTGACTGGGAAATAAACTCGCCAAACCATTGTTTAAAGTGTTCCGGCTGGTTGATCAATTCGAGCATCATCTCACGCAGTTTATCCATCTCCTGCGGCAGAACATCAGCCGGATGGGCGCGAGGAGGAACATCCGGATCGCTGTAATAATTACCGCCCAGCTCACGTTGCAGAACATAATCAGCAAAACCGCTGATCAGCTCCCGCGTATTAGGTGCACGAAAACCGACAGAGTAGTTCATCGCATTTTCCAGCGCGTAGCCTTCGTGCGGGAATCCCGGTGGAATATAAAGAATATCGCCAGGCTCCAGTTCTTCGTCGATAATTGCTTCAAACGGATCGACCTGTAACAGATCCGGGTGCGGACAATGCTGTTTCATTTGCAGCTTTTCGCCGACCCGCCAGCGACGACGACCGGTGCCCTGGATAATAAACACGTCGTACTGATCGAGATGCGGGCCGACGCCACCACCAGGTACGGAAAATGAGATCATCAGATCGTCAATGCGCCAGTCCGGTAATTCACGGAACGGACGCATCAGCGCGGCGGTTGGTTCATGCCAGTGATTCACTGCCTGCACCAGCAATGACCAGTTGGTCTCACCGAGATGATCGTAGCTTTCGAACGGGCCGTGGCTGACCTGCCATTTGCCATCCTGGTGACTGACCAGTCGACTGTCGACTTCGCTTTCCATCGCCAGACCCGCCAACTCGTCTGGAGAGATTGGGTCAATAAAATTATTAAAGCCGCGTTTTAACACTACCGGACGTTTCTGCCAGTGGCGTTCAAGAAAATCGGGCCAGTTAAGGGTAAGTTGGTATTCCATGTTAAGCGTCCATAGGCGGGTATCTGCAACCGATTATAACGGATGCTTAACGTAATGCGTGAAGAAAGGGCATATTTATTCACTCTTTGGCGCAGAATGCTGGCGACCAAAAATCACTTCCATTCGTGCACCGCCGAGCATACTCTCTCCGGCGATGATTTTTCCGTCGTATTGCTCGGTAATTTCGCGTGCGACAGCCAGACCAACACCTTGTCCTGGACGCAAGGTATCAACCCGTTGACCACGGTCGAAGACCACTTCACGCTTGCTTTTCGGGATACCGGGGCCATCATCCTCGACCACAATATAGAGATGATCATCGGTTTGTCTGGCTGAAATTTCGACAAACTCAAGACAGTATTTACAGGCGTTATCCAGTACGTTGCCCATCACTTCGACAAAATCGTTCTGCTCACCCACAAAGCTGATTTCTGGCGAGATATCGAGGGAAATATTAACCCCTTTACGCTGATAAACTTTGTTCAGTGCTGAGGTGAGATTGTCCAGCAGTGGGGCGACAGGATGCAACTCGCGGCTAAGTAATGTACCACCGCGCATACTGGCGCGATGCAGGTAGTAGCCAATTTGCTGCGAGATGCGGCTGATTTGTTCCAGCATTACCGGCTCTGCTTCGCTGACGCTCATCTTCTCACTACGCATGGAACGTAGCGTACTTTGCAGCACCGCCAGCGGTGTTTTTAGACTGTGCGTCAGGTCGGTGAGCGTGGTGCGGTATTTGTCGTAACGTTCACGCTCGCTTTTTAATAGCCGGTTCAGGTTACGTACCAGGCTGGTAAGTTCCCTTGTGGTGGTAGGGTTGAGTAGTTCCCGGTTGTGCTCTTCCAGTTCGCGGACTTCTTTTGCCAGGGCTTCGATGGGGCGTAAACTCCACCATGCGGCGACCCATAACAGAGGGATCACTAACAGCAGGTTGGCTGAGAGCACATAGACAAACCAGCTCCACACCATATAGGAACTTTTAAGCTCTACAGGGATGGTATCAACCACCACAATGGTTAATTTTGGCATCTGCGGCGTTGCCGGATAGATGTTTACTGCCACCGAGTGAGTCATCTCAGCGTCGTCGTCATCCTCCCGTACCTCCTGCAACTGTTGCTGTATAGAATGATCTTCACTCAGCAAGATACTGGTATCGTTAACATCCGCTTCTATTTCATGGAAGCCATTAGATTTTAGCCAGTCAGGCTGGATCATTTTCATCAGCCAGGGAACGTCACGCTGCGCCCATAAAAGCTGCCCGTTCTCATCATAGATCAGTGTCATAGTAGGACTTTGCTTGTCGATATTTTCGGGCAATTCGACATGCAATTTGTTGTTTTCCCACTTCGCGAGGGTATAGAACAGGTTGCTCTCGCCACGTAACAGCCGAAACGTGGTTTTATCGAAACTGACGCTATAACCGATCAGCGCGACCATCCCGTAGGCAAGCGAAAGCACCAGCACTACCGCTGCTGTTGCCAACAGAAAACGTACCCGTAGCGAGAGTGGGGAAAAAAGACGCAGTAATTTTTTCATCAGCGCAATTCGAACAGATAGCCCTGGCCGCGAACGGTGGTAATCACTTCTTGCGGATATTGCGCCTGAATTTTCTTACGCAGTCGACCCATTAATACATCAATGGTATGGCTTTCCCGCAGTTCGGCATCCGGATAGAGCTGTAACATCAGCGAATCTTTGCTGACCACTTTGCCGTTATTACGGATTAGCGTTTCCATAATGGTGTATTCAAACGCGGTCAGTTTGATCACTTCGTCATTAATGGATAATTCACGGCGGGAGAGATCAACCTGAAACGGTGGCAGCGAAATAACCTGTGAAGCCAGACCGCTATTACGCCGCATCAACGCCTGCATACGCGCCATCACCTCTTCAATATGAAACGGTTTGGTCACGTAATCATCAGCACCGGCACTTAAGACTTCGACTTTGTCCTGCCAGCTTTCACGGGCGGTTAATACCAGAATCGGTAGTGAAACATCATTGCTACGCCAGCGGCGGATCAGCGACAGGCCATCTTCATCAGGCAAGCCAAGATCGACAATGGCAATATCCGGTAAATGTTCATTGAGATAATAATCTGCTTCTTTGGCATCTTCTGCGTCATCGACCTGATGACCAGCGTCCTGAATCTGAACTTTAAGATGGTGACGTAACAACGCATTGTCTTCGACAACCAGTACGCGCATTTTTATTCTCCCTGTCTTAATTATTAAAATAGTGTAACGCGATTATGTGTTTATGGGAGTAAACATTAATTAAACCAGCGGGTAGGGGAGGTAATACAGGAAAAGATTCGCTTAAGAAGCAGGCCGGACAGCATCGCCATCCGGCCTTGACAGGGGATTATTTCAGCTCATCAACCATCGTGATGGCACGACCAATATAATTAGCCGGCGTCATCGCTTTCAGGCGCGCCTTCTCTTCTTCTGGCAGCGCCAGACCGTCGATAAATTGCTTCATGCCTTCGGCGTCAACGCGCTTACCGCGAGTCAGCTCTTTCAGTTTTTCATACGGTTTTTCAATGCCATAGCGACGCATGACTGTCTGGATCGGCTCAGCCAGCACTTCCCAGTTGTGATCCAGTTCATCCAGCAGATGGTCACGGTTCACTTCCAGTTTGCTCACGCCTTTGAGGGTAGACTGGTAAGCAATCAGTGCATAACCAATACCCACACCAAGGTTACGCAGCACGGTAGAGTCGGTCAGGTCACGCTGCCAGCGGGAAACCGGCAGTTTGCTTGCCAGGTGCTGCAATACCGCGTTAGAAAGCCCCAGGTTCCCTTCGGAGTTTTCGAAGTCGATCGGGTTAACCTTATGCGGCATGGTGGAAGAACCAATCTCACCGGCGATGGTTTTCTGTTTGAAGTGGTTAAGGGCGACATAGCCCCAGACGTCACGGTCGAAGTCGATCAGGATGGTATTAAAGCGCGCAACGCAATCAAACAGTTCGGCAATGTAGTCGTGCGGTTCAATCTGGGTGGTGTACGGATTCCACTGAATACCCAGCGAGGTGACGAACTCTTCGCTGAACTGATGCCAGTCAACTTCCGGATAAGCAGCGATGTGAGCGTTATAGTTACCGACCGCACCGTTGATTTTGCCGAGGATCTCCACCTGGTTAAGCTGGCGGTACTGGCGCTCCATACGGTAGGCGACGTTTGCCATCTCTTTACCGATGGTTGACGGCGTGGCTGGCTGACCGTGGGTACGGGACAGCAGCGGGATATCGCGATACTGAACGGCGAGATCTTTAATGCCATCAATCAGTTGACGCCAGTACGGCAGGATAACTTCATCACGCGCGGTTTTCAGCATCAACGCGTGGGAGAGGTTATTGATATCTTCCGAAGTACAGGCAAAGTGAATGAATTCAGATACCGCGTGCAGTTCCGGGATATCTGCCACTTTTTCTTTCAGGAAATACTCAACCGCTTTAACGTCGTGGTTAGTGGTACGCTCGATGGTTTTGATGCGTGCAGCATCTTCTTCGCTGAAATCGGCGACAATTGCATCAAGGTAACCGATTGCGTCGGCAGCAAAAGCAGGAACTTCCTTGATCGCTGCGTGCGCGGCCAGTTTTTGCAGCCAACGTACTTCAACTTGTACACGGAATTTCAGCAAACCGTATTCGCTGAAAATCCCGCGCAGCGCGCTGACTTTATCGCCGTAGCGTCCATCGACAGGGGAAACGGCGGTCAGTGAGGATAATTCCATAGATCACAACTCCGGGGTTAAATGAGCAAGAATTTGTTTTGCCTGAGTGGTCAGGCGATTACGAGAAAACATCAGTTGCAGACGTCCACCGCCGACCTGGTGCCAGAGCACAGCGGCGCGAATGCCTGCCAGCAGGGTTGCGCGAACTTTCGCCTGCACCTGCGGGCTTTGCAATACAGCAGGGGATCCGGTGACCTGAATGCGTGGGCCAAGCGGGCTGATAACATCAACATAGATGGCAGCCATCGCGCTCATCAGCGTTTCGGACTGTAAATCGAAGTGTTCGAGCTGGCGTTGCAGGCCGTTAATCCGGTTACCCAGAGTGTCGAGCGCACCTTTGGCAGATGAAAGTTTACGCTCAAGCACCATCAGGCTAAGGGTGTAGCGGGTTAACTCAGCGTTCAAGCCCTGACGGCTGCTGGCATTGAGCACGCCGAGCAGGGTTTCCAGCCCGACGCGCAGGTTGGCTTCGCTACCGCCAAAAACCGCCAGCGTGGAGCTGGGGTTCATATCAATAATACTGTTGAGTGAAACGTGTAGCGCATCGGCATCACAATGCCCCTGGTGAGCGAGTTGTTGCACCAGGCGAGCCGACTGACAAATACCGGCCAGGGCGAGGGTGATGTCATAGTAATTCTTTGCCACGTTCACTGCTTCCTTGTTTTAAGTAAAGAAAATAATCAGACCGGCAGCGGCAGACGCTGCTCAATGATACCGCCACCGAGACACACTTCACCGTTGTAGAAGACGGCAGACTGACCCGGCGTAACAGCGGCAACCGGCTCATCGAAAATCACTTCAATGCGATCGTCGTCCAGCGCCTTGACGGTGCACGGGATGTCGGTCTGGCGATAGCGGGTTTTCACCGTGCAACGCATAGTGCCGGTGAAGGGTTCACGATCGACCCAGTGCAACTGCTGGGCAATCAGCCCGACAGACATCAGACGTGGATGTTCATGACCCTGTGCGACAACCAGAATGTTATTCTCGACGTCTTTATCGACGACGTACCACGGTTCTTCGGTGCCGTCTTTGGTGCCACCGATACCCAGACCTTTACGCTGACCGAGGGTGTGATACATCAGTCCCTGGTGTTCGCCAATTTCATCGCCATCAACGGTAATGATTTTGCCCGGTTGCGCCGGGAGATAACGACCCAGGAACTCGCGGAATTTACGTTCGCCAATAAAGCAGATGCCGGTAGAGTCTTTTTTCTTCGCGGTGACCAGACCAAGATCTTCTGCAATCTTACGCACCTGCGGTTTTTCCAGTTCGCCGACCGGGAACAGGCTTTGCGCAATCTGCTCATGGCTGAGCGTATAAAGGAAGTAGCTCTGGTCTTTATTGCTGTCCAGACCACGCAGCAGGCGGCTCTTGCCATCGACATCTGCCCGACGCACGTAATGGCCGGTAGCGATATAATCGGCACCTAAATCTTCGGCGGCAAATTCGAGGAAGGCTTTAAATTTGATCTCTTTGTTGCACAGAATATCCGGATTCGGCGTGCGACCGGCTTTATATTCGGCAAGGAACAGTTCAAAGACGTTATCCCAGTACTCGGCAGCAAAGTTTACGGTGTGCAGTTCAATGCCGAGCTTGTCGCAGACAGCCTGGGCATCAGCCAGATCCGCTGCAGCCGTGCAATATTCCTCACCGTCATCTTCTTCCCAGTTCTTCATAAACAGGCCTTCGACCTGATATCCCTGTTGTTGCAACAGCCAGGCAGAAACGGAGGAATCGACACCGCCGGACATGCCGACGATTACTTTTTTTGCGGTTTCAGACATTGGATTACTCACGACATTGAACTTCAAGGCGGCGTATTCTATCACGCAGCCTTTTAGATGACACCCTTTGTAAAAGGCCAGTTAAAATCGCCAATCATCTCCAGCGGATAGCGTTGCCCGCTTTGATAACAACGAATACTTTCCGCCACCAGCGGCGAGCGCAGATTTGACGCCTGTAAAATTTCTTCGGCGCTGACCCAACGGCAGTAGTCGATATCGCTGTCATGAGGCTGGGTCGGGCATATTTGCTCAAGCTCAATGGCAAACAGGAAACGCAAAAACGGCGTTTTATCTGGCGCAATCCACTGATGCATACGAATAAAGTGTTGCGGTTGCGCGCTGATGCCGGTTTCTTCCCACAGCTCACGGGCGGCGGCTTCCACTAAGGTTTCATCTGCTTCCAGATGCCCGGCAGGTTGGTTCCATAACGCTTTACCATTAATCGTCTCTTCAACGACTAAAAATTTGCCTTCTGCGTGCACCACGCAAGCAACGGTAACGTGCGGTTTAAACATTTTGCATCCTTAATCTGTCGCTTCTCGCCATTCGCCGTTGGCAAGATTATCCAAAGAGTAATCACCCATTGCATAGCGAATCAGTCGCAGCGTGGGGAAACCAACATGGGCGGTCATGCGGCGCACCTGGCGATTACGTCCTTCATATAAGGTGATCTTCAGCCAGCTGGTGGGAATACTTTTGCGTTCACGAATTGGCGGATTACGCGGCCATAACCACTCCGGTTCTTCAACCAGGTCCACACCTGCGGGCAGGGTAGGGCCATCATTTAAGGTTACGCCATTGCGCAAGGCTTCAAGTGCATCTTGTGTGGGAATGCCTTCTACCTGCACATAATAGATTTTTCCGGTACGTTTTCCCGGCTGGGTTAAACGCGCCTGTAACGCGCCATTATTGGTCAGTACCAGTAACCCTTCGCTATCGCGGTCAAGACGACCTGCCGCATAAACGCCCTGAACCGGGATGAATTCTTTTAATGTTTTACGCCCGGCTTCATCGGTGAACTGCGGAAGAACATCGTAGGGTTTATTGAACAGGATCACGCGCGTGGGCTGGTTTTCAGGTTTGCGCCTGGTGGAACGTTGCGAGCTGAATCGCTTAACCTGGTGATTTCTAAAAGAAGTTTTTTGCATGATATTTTCAGGGATTATGAATTGCCGCATTATAGCCTAATAACGCGCATCTTTCATGACGGCAAACAATAGGGTAGTATTGACAAGTCAATTACAAATCATTAACAAAAATTGCTCTAATGCATCCGTATCGCAGGACGCAAACGCATGTGCAACGTGGTGGCAGGCGAGCAAACCAGAAGCGCTCGAAGGAGAGGTGAATGGAAAGTAAAGTAGTTGTTCCGGCACAAGGCAAGAAGATCACCCTGCAAAACGGCAAACTCAACGTTCCTGAAAATCCGATTATCCCTTACATTGAAGGTGATGGAATCGGTGTAGATGTAACCCCAGCCATGCTGAAAGTGGTCGACGCTGCAGTCGAGAAAGCCTATAAAGGCGAGCGTAAAATCTCCTGGATGGAAATTTACACCGGTGAAAAATCCACACAGGTTTATGGTCAGGATGTCTGGCTGCCTGCTGAAACCCTTGATCTGATTCGTGAATATCGCGTTGCCATTAAAGGCCCACTGACCACTCCGGTTGGTGGCGGTATTCGTTCTCTGAACGTTGCCCTGCGCCAGGAACTGGATCTCTACATCTGCCTGCGTCCGGTACGTTACTATCAGGGCACCCCAAGCCCGGTTAAACACCCTGAACTGACCGATATGGTTATCTTCCGTGAAAACTCGGAAGACATTTATGCGGGTATCGAATGGAAAGCTGACTCTGCCGACGCTGAGAAAGTGATCAAATTCCTGCGTGAAGAGATGGGCGTGAAGAAAATTCGCTTCCCGGAACATTGCGGTATCGGTATTAAGCCATGTTCGGAAGAAGGCACCAAACGTCTGGTTCGTGCAGCGATCGAATACGCAATTGCTAACGACCGTGACTCTGTGACCCTGGTGCACAAAGGCAACATCATGAAGTTCACCGAAGGCGCGTTTAAAGACTGGGGCTACCAGCTGGCGCGTGAAGAGTTTGGCGGTGAACTGATCGACGGCGGCCCGTGGTTGAAAGTTAAAAACCCGAACACCGGCAAAGAGATCGTCATTAAAGACGTGATTGCTGATGCATTCCTGCAACAGATCCTGCTGCGTCCGGCTGACTACGACGTTATCGCCTGTATGAACCTGAACGGTGACTACATTTCTGATGCCCTGGCAGCACAGGTTGGTGGTATTGGTATCGCACCTGGCGCAAACATCGGTGACGAATGCGCACTGTTTGAAGCCACCCACGGTACTGCGCCGAAATACGCCGGTCAGGACAAAGTTAACCCAGGCTCTATCATCCTCTCCGCTGAGATGATGCTGCGCCATATGGGCTGGACTGAAGCGGCTGACCTGATTGTTAAAGGTATGGAAGGCGCAATCAACGCGAAGACCGTAACCTATGACTTCGAACGTCTGATGGAAGGCGCTAAGCTGCTGAAATGTTCAGAGTTTGGTGATGCGATCATCAAGAATATGTAATCACTACATGTGTTAAATATTATAACGGGCGTATAACACGCCCGTTTTTTTGTTAGCTTGCTAAGGGTTATCAAAACCCCCTGATAGTTTGGTGGGGCAGATAGCAGTTCTACTCATTGTGGCGATGCTTTTTTCTCCGGCCGAACCGTGGCTGATGGCATGTAGCTCAAGTACCTGACAGCGTAATACGGCACGTCTGCCGTCTGGTTAGTATTTGTAGCTACTGCGATGAACCCTGAACACGTGGCAGAGAGTGACCACAGGATAACGCGCCCTGAGTTTCCCGATTATCGAGAACTGTTCAAGGGAGCCGCATCAAGAGCACGGTAGCCTTTTTAAATATTTCGTTTTCCATTTCAATTCGTTGTCGCTTTTTCTTTAGCTTACTTTTCCCGTATCTGTGATAAGTTAAGCGCAATGATAGACTTTTTATGTCTGTGTTAGGATATTAATACAAACCCGCAGATATACAGTTTTTTGCATCGATAATTCACAGATAAATCCGAAAAAATCTTCGCCAGCGGACTGTCGGAGATGAAATGTTATGTTCAGCAATTTCGGAAAACTGACTTGTTGATATATAGTGTGGTCTGTAAATACATTGATTGTGAACGTCAATATCTTGTCAGGGTCTCACTACATAGTCGCAATGCATCATTCAGAACCTTATAACTCTCCTGTGTTGCATCTTTTATACCAGTCTCCCTTATTGGTCTTCCTTCTGTTGAATATTCGATCCAGAATGAACCAGAGAAGTTTGACATTTTGTATGTTGCGAATTCTTTTGCATTAATAGGCAGCCTGGTGCCATTGAGATCCATTATATAACCACTTTCATGGATGGACCTGGAAAGGCAATTGATTATTTCGTTTATTGGTACACTACTGTCTAAGTGAGGATGCTCCACAACGGCTCCTGTACAGAGAATACTTAGAAATATTATAAAAACATTTTTTTTCATAGTTAAGATATTTTGTAATGTTTTTGATATGTGGTCTATCTTGGTGATAGATATTGAATCCTTTTATTTCAACATGTGATGAAATTTTTGTTTTGATAATGGTTAAAGCCTTATTGTTTTTATAAGGTGATATAAATCATCAAAATATACAATACGATTAATGCCTTTATTGGATAAGAAAATATCAATTTTTCTTTTATTTCTAATGCGATAATGTATATATGTACTTCTAATGGAGTAAATGTGTTTTTCTGGCCCTTTAGCTCAGTGGTGAGAGCGAGCGACTCATAATCGCCAGGTCGCTGGTTCAAGTCCAGCAAGGGCCACCAACAATACAGCCATTAGCTCAGCAGGCAGAGTCACTGACTTGTAACTAATGGGGCACCAGTTCAATTCAGGTAGTCGGTACCATGCGTTGGTGTTAAAAAATCATCGCATGGTGACTCCTCTGTGCGAAGGGGGAGATCCGCAGGCCGCTATCACTCCTTTTTCTTTATTTGAGCAAATTTTGATATTGTGCCGAAATAGTATAAATCTGCCGTTGAGTGGATTTTGTTGTTTCGGATGCAGGAAAACCCGTAATTATAATATTCCGATAACAAATTAATTGTATTTGATAAAATTATGTATTTTCGAGATTATGGTATTGATACCATTTTTCTTATTTGTTAAAAAAAATATCTGCATGGTGAATCCCCCTGTGCGGAGGGGCATATCAGCAAGGTTGCAATTATCCTTCGGCTTTAGCGGCAATATTGCGGGTTCGGATGCTGATGCCGGACTCACCGGGAGGCACCCGGCACCATGCAGATGATGGAACATTGCGCATACAAAAACCTGCCCTTCTCCGGAAGGGCTTTTTTATGGGCAAGTATCATGAGTTATATATTGGATATTTTTATTATCTTTCGATATTAGTTACAAGGTACAGGGCTGTGCAATACCTTAACCTATATGTAATGTGTTGAATTCATAATATTGCCAGTAGGCGCCCTTTTTATTTGCTGACGTTAGCCTCGTTGCTCACTGCAATCTGATTTATTCAACAGTCCTTCTTCAGGGTGATATCGATAATCAGAGGTATCAGAAGCTGAGGACGTTTCCTTTACGGATATGCAGCTGCGCCAGTGCGATGTTGCTGCACTTGATGCGAAATACACAAAGGAGTTAGCCGTTGCGAAAGCAGAATGCTGTGTATGTGGAGATCCCGTCGAAAATGAGCGTGTCGAGGTTTATGGGCTATCTGAAGAGTAAACGCAGTCTGATGCTCTATGAGCAATTTAGAGATCTAAAATTCAAATACAGGAACAGGGAATTTTGGTGTAGAAGTTATTATTTAGATACGCTGGGTAAGAACACAGCAAAGATACAAGAATATATAAAGCACCAGCTCGAAGAAGATAAAATTGGCGAACAATTATTGAACCCATATCCAGGCAGCTCGTTTACGGGTCGTAAGTAACAAAGTTGAATGCAAATGATAGATCATATGCACCAGTTAGGGCGCGGCTGGAAACAGAACCTTATAGGCGCATTTGAAAAACCTCCGGCATAGCCGGAGGATATTTATAATTAGAGATTAGCAACGTTATGATAAACTTTTTGGACATCATCATCATCTTCGAGGGCATCAACAAGCCCTTCAAAGATTTCTAAATCTTCTGGTGAAAGTTCAACTTCTGATTGAGCAATCAATTCTAATTCTGTTGTTGAAAACTCAGTAATGCCGGCAGCTTTCAGAGCTGCAATTCCTTTGTGAAGATCTGTAGGTTCAGTATAAATAACGATGCTTCCTTCTTCTTCAGTTACATCACGAACATCTACTTCGGCATCGAGCAAGATTTCAAAAATATGGTCAGGATTTGTTCCTTTAAATACAATCACACCAGTATTGTCAAACATATAGCTGACAGAACCTGCTGCTCCAATATTTCCGCCTTTTTTATTGAAAATTGTGCGAATATTAGCAATTGTACGATTAACATTTGAAGTCAACGTTTCAGCGATAATCATTGAACCATTTGGTCCAAAGCCTTCATAACGTCCTTGTACGAACGTTTCATCTCCGCCACCTTTGGCTTTATCAATGGCTTTATCAATAACGTGTTTTGGAACTTGTGCCTGCTTCGCACGTTCAATAACGAATTTTAAAGATGTGTTTAATTCTGGGTCTGGTTCACCTTGTTTAGCGGCAGCATAGATTTCCACACCGAATTTTGCATATATTTTAGACGTTGCACCGTCTTTAGCCGTTTTTTTAGCAACAATATTGGCCCATTTACGTCCCACTGGAATGATCTCCTCGAAATTTATTTACATTACTGACAAGTTGATAACCTGTGTTTATTCGCCATATTATAGCATAACACGGAAAAAATCGTCTATGAAAAATAAAATATGATAATGTTACAGATGTACTTTTATTTTATCAATGGTTAATAATTGTTGATGAGCTGTTTTATAATTTATTTTGGTTTTCTCCTGTATTTATTTTTAATGGTTTGACCGCGACAGTAATGTCGCGGCATATTTAGTTTTGCTACCTGGATATATTGTTGAGGATGACGATCGTACGGGGCTAATTAAATTTGAAAAAATTTAAATTGGAGGTAGTCCATATTTGGCTCGGGCGCGATTACAAGCCTCATTAATTTCACCATGCTCGCCTGACATGGCGAATTCTCTACATGTGGATGAGCGGTTTTTATATATTGTGCAGCAGGCGTTTTTTCCAGGCGTTCCTGCCAGGGCAATACAGCGTGGGTTCTTCTGGTTAGTACCGCGCATACATCGGTGGTAAGGGGATATCTGCTCAGTAAGATGAGCCGGTATGGTTCCACCTGCATCATCAGCTTCGGCCCAGTAAAAAGAGACGCGGAAAAATGCACAACAGGCACCACACGCCATGCATGGATTCAGATTGCTCATAATTCACCAGTACTTCTATATAAATATCACAACAAAACCGCAGACACGACGTATAAAGGCGCGTGCCTGCGGCAGGCTGGCGAACTTTCTATAGTGCGAGTATTGAATGATTACCAGCCGTTATCAATTTTACATATCTATTTAGATATGACCAGACAAGTTGAATGCAACCATGAAGAGTTAATCTTTACAATTTGTAACATGGGGGGGAATGTCTTACGTAACCAGAGTTCGCATTATATGGTTTCTATTGCCTGACTTGCTAAATAAGAATCTATCGCGCTCTTTCTAATTCTAACTGGTTATAGATGTTATCAGAAAAAGTTATTTCTCTGGTTTTCAGGAATGTAAAAAAATACACGTTTTGACTTGTACAAGTTATATCACTGCTCTCGGTTTTTTACATTCATTCCAGTGACATTGCTGCATGTAATGAATCTGATTTTGGATGCCGCTATTGATGGATACGGTCTGTTATGAGCAGGTGCCGTGTGCGATTGAAGAAAAAGCTGGGTCGCGTAGAGTAACAATTTACAATGCCTTACCTCGGTATCACCTTTACTGTCCCCATCGACGTTGTACCAGTTCAGCATATCCTTACTCATTGATACAGTTAAGTATTAAAGGATGAGTACACAGAGAACGTTGCCTACCCAATATTCTTGTTCTGGTTTGTTGCTCAATACGTCTTCTCTGCCTTAGGGGCAATCAATTAACGCGCACTTGAGATTTTCATCCAACATTGAAGGCATTACGGCATGGTGGGTAAAATTTCATCAAGAACGTGGATATTTCTGATTCTCTCTACCATGCTCTCTGTAGACGCCAGATTGAGCGAATGAACAGAGAATAATGGTCCTGGGACACGCGAATGCGCAATACACTTATCCCCATCCTCGTTGCGGTGTGCCTGTTTATTACTGGCGTCTCTATTTTGAATATTCAGCTCTGGTATTCCGCAAAAGCAGAGAGTCTTGCAGGGGCGAAGTACGCCGCCAACAACATTAATCATATTCTTGAGGAAGCGTCACAGGCGACTCAAACGGCAATGGAAATTGCAGGGAAGAGGTGCGATCTGGATGAACAATATCAGCTAGGTACAGAAGCCGCGCTGAAACCCCATCTGCGGACGATCATCATTCTCAAACAAGGTGCAGTCTGGTGTACATCGCTGCCGGGTAATCGAGTACTGCTATCTCGTATTCCTGTGATACCTGACAGTAATTTGCTGTTGGCTCCGGCGCTTGACACTGTAAATAGATTACCCATTCTGCTCTATCAGATTCAGTTCGCTGAGACGCGTATTCTGGTGACTATTAGCGACCAGCATATCCGTGGGGCGCTCCATGTGCCGTTGAAGGGGGTGAAATATAGTTTGCGCGTGGGGGATAATATTATTGGGCCGTCGGGAGATGTGACAACTCTCAATGGCAGACATCAACTTTCTGGACGGGTTAACTCCACTGAATATCATTTCAGTATTATCTATAACCAGCCGCCACTATTTAGCTTTACCAGAATGATAGACAAAGGATTGGGTATTTTGATATTCAGCTTGTTAATATCCTGTTCCGCTGCCTTTTTACTTGATAAATATTTCAATAAAACAGACACACCTGAAGAGATTCTGCGTAGAGCGATAAGTAATGGTGAGATTGTGCCTTTTTACCAACCGGTAGTTAATGGTCGGGAAGGGACGTTACGCGGCGTAGAAGTCCTTGCCCGATGGAAACACCCACGTGGAGGATATATTTCACCTGCAGCGTTTATTCCACTTGCTGAAAAATCAGGGTTGATAGTTCCGCTCACTCAAAGTTTGATGAGTCAGGTCGCCACACAAATGAACGCGATCGCCAGTAAACTACCGGAAGGATTTCATGTTGGGATCAATTTTAGCGCCTCGCATATTATTTCGCCGACATTTGTTGAAGAATGTCTGACATACCGCGACAGCTTCACTCGCCATGATTTGAATCTCGTTCTTGAAGTTACCGAGCGTGAAGCGTTGCATGTTGATGAAAATTTGGTTCAGCGATTGAACATTCTGCATGAAAATGGTTTTGTAATCGCGCTGGATGATTTTGGTACGGGCTACTCAGGGCTTTCTTATCTCCATGATCTGCACATCGATTATATTAAGATTGATCACAGTTTCGTCGGTCGGGTCAATGCAGATCCTGATTCCACCCGGATTCTGGACTGTGTGCTGGATCTGGCGCGCAAACTTTCTATCAGTATTGTCGCCGAAGGCGTCGAGACGAAGGAGCAGCTCGACTATTTGAACCAGAATAATATTACGTTCCAGCAAGGGTACTATTTCTATAAACCGGTGACGTATATTGAACTCGTCAAAATTATTCTGTCAAAACCGAAGGTGAAAGTGGTTGTTGAGTGAATATTGTACTAATTGATATAGCATGATGATGTTTGGCTGAAAATTGATCAGCAAGGCGATGAAATGGTGCAATTGTAGACAGGTAATTAGCTCGTTGCTTCTTGTTACTATTGTTCATTATTTTGTTTGCTATAATTGTCTGAAGATTTTGTCAGGATCACCGTAAGTAGCATGAACAAAAGTAATAGCCTGGATTATTTCTCTTTGTATATCATCTTTTCCATTGCGTTTATGCTGATCTCCATCCTGATTATCCTGGTCGCCAAACCCAGCATCTGGCTAGGAGAAGTGCTTGTTACCATAAATTTAATCAATGCACTGGTTTGGTTGGTAATCAATTTGCTTAACCGGTTAAGAGAGAAGCTGGTAAGCCAAAGGGATCAGCATTAACCCTTCTTTTCAATACGTTTTGACAATTTGGGCTGACAGATATTTGATCAGAAATGCTTATAAATCCAATCAGTAAGATGATTAATCTTTGAAACTGGAAAAACTGGTCAGGTTTAGTTTTGGGGAAATTACTCTGCGGTGAGGAGTGTGTATACGGATATGATTGCAGTAAAATAGTTTTTGATACAGTGAAAACTGACGGAATAAACCAAAGCCAAATACTAACACTTCATTTTTGTTTATAAGCATATCCATCCGCTAAAAATATACCGCGTCGAATAAATCGACGCGGTACTACATTAACTATTATTTTTTGCCGATGGCACGCATGGTGTCATCAATTGCGGTAATTAACAGCATTTGCGGATCTTTAGCACAAACCTGATTCAGTTTTTCTACCACTTTGGCACTCAGTTCTGGAGATTGCTCAATTTTTAAATCACGGCTAGTAACGCTGGCATTACCCATTACCGCGACGATATCTGCAACCTGTGCGCTGTCAGTTTTTGCCATTTCGTTGGCTTCTGCGCAAGTAATGTAGGTTTCTGCCGGCAGGCCGTTCTTAATATTATAATCCTGCGCCCAGGTCATTGGTGCGAAAACAAACAGTCCAGCCAGTAAAGCAAATTTTTTCATCGTCATACCTTATTTCATTTTACCCAGAATGGCACCACCTGTACCACCAATCACAGCACCTTTAATCGCGCCTTCCAGACCATTGCCGGTCAGGACGCCTGTAACTGCGCCAACGGCCGCGCCTACTTTTGCGCCTTTACGGGCATTTTTACCATCGCGACCTTTTTCAGTTACTGCGCCAACACCTGCACCTACAGCAGCACCTTTCAGTACGCCATTTACACCATTGCCAGTCAGTAAGCCTACGCCTGCGCCTAACAATGCGCCTTTAGTGGTGCGATTCATATCCGCCATGGCTGGCGTGGAGCAGAGTAATATTGAGATGAGCCCGAAGGCGAGTGTTTTTTTCTTCAACTTAGATGTCCGGTATTAAGTAAGTTGCACACACAATAATTTCGTCTTCAATTAAGAGCAGCTTAACTAAAGAACGCTCGATATTATTCAGATCATTCAAAATGAGCGCGGTTTGTATAATAAGAGTTATGTTTTTTGCTTGAATGGGAATAATCTTAAATAAGAATTAACTCATTGATTTTGAATATTTTATTCAAGAAATGTCATCAAATGTTAACATTGCATTGCAAAGGTAAGGCAATCTGAAATATCAATATTATTGTGTAATTTATATGTGAACAATATTTATCAGAAAACGTAATGTCAGTGATTTTATTGTGGTGGCGATAATGTGAATTAGTTGCGACTTAATTTGACGCTAAAGCTTGAAGGGGGTGTGTTACCGTTTATACAAAACAGGAGGTAATTCCCATTTCCTGTACTAACAACGCAGCAACCAAATGAGCGAACTCAACAGAGGGAAGGGGGCTGTGCCTGGACGCCGATGACAACATTACTTAATAGCGAACCGGGGAAGAGAAAAATTTAACCAGGGTGTAATCTGACAGATACCTGTATAAATAACCGGTAACTGTCAGATCGGACCTGAGCTAATACAGCTTATTTCAGCTCTTCTGCTTCCGGCAGGGTCACGTTCAACTCAAGAATGGAAATATCACCATCTTTTTGCTCAAGCTGTACGGTCACCATCTCGGGATCGATTTGTACGTATTTACAAATGACCTCAAGAATATCTTTACGCAACTGGGGCAGATAGTGTGGTTCTGCATCGCTGCGACGGCGTTCAGCAACAATAATTTGCAACCGTTCTTTTGCAATGTTGGCCGTGTTTTTCTTCCGTGAGAGAAAGAAATCGAGTAATGCCATAACTTATCCTCCGAACAAGCGTTTGAGGAAGCCTTTCTTCTCTTCTTCAATGAAGCGGAAAGGACGTTCTTCTCCCAACAGACGTTCTACGGTATCAGCGTAGGCTTTACCCGCATCGGCGTTGATATCGAGAATAACCGGTTCCCCCTGGTTAGAGGCGCGCAATACTGATTGATCCTCTGGGATCACGCCGACGAGCTTGATGCGCAGGATCTCCAGCACGTCTTCCATGCTCAACATGTCTCCTTTGTGCACGCGACCAGGGTTATAGCGCGTTAACAGCAGGTGCTCTTTAATGGGTTCTTCGCCGTTTTCTGCGCGACGTGATTTCGACGCCAGAATACCTAAAATACGGTCAGAGTCACGAACTGATGAGACTTCCGGGTTGGTGGTAATAATGGCCTCATCAGCGAAATAAAGAGCCATTAATGCACCGGTTTCAATACCCGCCGGTGAGTCACAAACGATAAACTCAAAGTCCATCGCTTTCAGGTCATCAAGAACTTTGGCCACCCCTTCGCGGGTGAGGGCGTCTTTATCGCGAGTTTGCGATGCCGGGAGAATATAGAGGTTATCAGTACGCTTATCCTTAATTAACGCCTGATTTAGCGTTGCATCGCCCTGAATGACGTTGACGAAATCGTAAACGACCCGGCGCTCGCAACCCATAATCAGGTCGAGATTACGCAAGCCGATATCAAAATCGATCACGACAGTTTTCTTTCCCTTCTGGGCCAAACCAGTGGCGATGGCCGCGCTGGAGGTTGTCTTTCCAACGCCCCCTTTCCCCGAAGTAACAACAATAATGCGTGCCATAAAAATTCCTTGTTAAAAAGGGATCAATTTAACGATTGAACGGTCAAAGCGTTTTCGACTAATTGCAGTCGTGCCGCTTTGCCATAAAATTCTGCTGGGATTTTATCGCTCAGCCAGTATTCACCGGCGATAGAGACCAGTTCTGCCATCAGACTCGTACAAAATATTTGTGCTTCCCGGTCACCACTTGCCCCGGCTAGCGCACGACCGCGCATCATGCCATAGACATGAATGTTACCATCTGCGATCAATTCTGCCCCTGCGCTAACATGGCTTGTAACAATCAGATCACATTGTGGCGCATAAATGCGCTGACCGGAACGTACAGGGGTATCTATTAAGCGTGTTTTTGTGTCCGGTGTTGTATTTTTCGCAGGAACCTGGGGAGTCGGTGCTGGACGTGGCGCTTTTTCCTTTCCTTCAGTCAGGATTGGTAACCCCATCTTTTCGATTTCAGCTTTCAGCTTCGCATTTTTGCAGCCACTGACACCAATGATCCGCAAGCCTGTTGCTGAGATAGCTTTGTGCATTGCTGGCCAGTTGACCTGTTCTTCGAGGCCACTGACATTGAGTACGATGGGAGCATGATTTAAAAATGCCGGAGCCTGAGCGATTTTGTCTTCCAGCGCCTGATGAATAACCTTAGGTTCTGCCTCATGCAGATGAACCACAGATAAGGTGAAGCTGCTACCTTTAAGCTCGATTGGCGTGTTTGACATCCTGGCCTTACTCAATTAGCTAATTACCATCATCATCAGCGTGCGATGATATTACGAAGACTATAAGGCATGTTATAGTCTGGATTATATTGAGGCAAGTCACCCCCCCATTTATTCAGAGTAAAATTATGTTTTGTGTGATCTATCGAAGTAGTAAACGTGACCAGACCTATTTATATGTTGAAAAAAAAGACGACTTTTCACGTGTTCCAGAGGAGCTGATGAAAGGTTTTGGTCAACCGCAACTTGCGATGATTCTTCCATTGGACGGGAGAAAGAAACTGGTAAATGCCGATATTGAGAAAGTTAAACAGGCCTTAGCTGAGCATGGCTATTATCTTCAATTGCCACCACCTCCTGAGGATTTGCTGAAGCAACATCTTTCTGTGATGGCGAAAAATACAGACAGCACTAAAAAATAACCAATATCCGGCGGTGGCATCATATTTGTCGGAGCGGGTTTTAAGATCCACGATGAAGTGAGAGGAGCGTTATGTATCAACATCACAACTGGCAAGGTGCGCTGCTGGATTATCCGGTGAGTAAAGTAGTTTGTGTTGGCAGTAATTATGCCAGGCATATTAAAGAGATGGGGAGTGAAGTGCCTGAAGAGCCCGTGTTGTTCATTAAACCTGAAACGGCACTGTGCGATCTGCGCCAGCCATTGGCTATCCCCTCAGATTTCGGTGCGGTTCATCATGAAGTGGAACTGGCTGTGTTGATTGGCGCGACGCTACGTCAGGCCACGGAAGAGCATGTGCGAAAAGCTATTGTGGGTTACGGCGTGGCGCTCGATCTGACATTACGTGATATTCAGGCAAAAATGAAGAAAGCCGGGCAGCCGTGGGAAAAGGCCAAAGCGTTTGATAATTCTTGTCCACTTTCCGGGTTTATTCCCGCCGCAGAGTTCACTGGCGATCCGCAAAATACATCGCTGGGGCTAAGCGTAAACGGCGAACAACGCCAACAAGGTACGACTGCGGACATGATCCATAAAATCGTTCCGCTGATTGCTTATATGAGCAAGTTTTTTACCCTCAAGGCCGGTGACGTTGTGTTAACAGGCACGCCTGATGGTGTCGGCCCGCTACACAGTGGCGATGAACTGACTGTTACTTTCGATGGTCATTCTTTGACAACTCGCGTTTTGTAATACTTTTTTGCCGCCTGAATGAGGCGGCAAAACTTGCATCGCTGTGCCAGACTGGTTATAAGGTGCGTTTTAACGTAATGGCGGAACACCTGATGAGCGATATACCTTTCTGGCAAAGTAAAACCCTTGATGAAATGAGCGATGCTGAATGGGAGTCGTTGTGTGATGGTTGTGGTCAGTGCTGCCTGCATAAACTGATGGATGAAGACACCGACGAAATCTACTTCACTAACGTCGCTTGCCGTCAGCTTAATATTAAAACCTGTCAATGTCGGAACTACGAACGCCGCTTCGAGTTTGAACCCGACTGCATTAAATTAACCCGCGAAAACCTGCCAACATTCGAATGGCTACCGATGACCTGTGCTTATCGGTTGCTGGCGGAAGGGAAGACATTGCCACAATGGCATCCACTGATGACTGGTTCGAAAGCGGCAATGCACGGTGAGCGAATCTCTGTACGTCATATTGCGGTGAAAGAATCAGAAGTGATCGACTGGCAGGATCATATACTCAATAAACCGGACTGGGCGCAGTGAGTAGTTGAAACAGAAGGGGTTACTTTCTCGTTTTGAACGGGGCACTGTTGGTGCATCAGAACTGAAATTTACATCCAGAATTGCCAGGGGATTGTCATTATTATTTGCCCCCAATGCGAACAGAAAAATGCCCCTCTGTGCAGTAATGAAGATTGGATTTACTCCTGCACTTAATGCCCGGCGAGCAAATGTGCTGCAATTCATACACCTTACGAACTTATACTGATACTCCTATTTCTCGGTGCTACATTCCTGTATTTATTGCCAGTTTCCAGAGACTGCTTATCTGCTCACTCACGTTTTTTCGAGAGAACGATGATATTTTTCGCGGGTTAGTGGATCTGGTTTCGCTTTTTCGTGGAGAAATAACTGCAAAGGAAAATTCTTAATATCGTCGTTTAATTTGTCGAATGCGGACATGGATTTTATGCAGACCATATAAACATTCTCTGGTCGCTCGTTCTTACAGAATGGTTTTTTGGTGATACTCGTAATGCGGTGACCTGGTCGATGAAACTGGCACTGTATAGTGCCAGTCGCAATTTAGTTGGCCTGCTTTTTCATCATACTGATAATAAACAACAGCGCCGCACACAGCACCACCGACGGGCCTGCTGGCGTATCGTAAAACGCGGAAAAGGTTAAACCACCAGTTACGGCAATCATCCCCACCAAAACCGCGACACCAGCCATCTGCTCCGGCGTGCGGGCAAAACGACGTGCAGTAGCCGCAGGAATAATCAGCAGCGAGGTAATAATCAACGCGCCGACAAATTTCATTGCCACGCCAATCGTCAATGCCGTCACCAGCATCAACAATAATTTTACGCGCTGTAATTTTACGCCATCGACAAACGCCAGATCCGGGCTAATCGTCATCGACAGTAAATTGCGCCATTGCCAGAACAGAATTGCCACCACGATGACCACGCCAATCGCAATGGAGATAAGATCTTCCGGCGTCACTGCCAGCAAATCACCGAACAGATATGCCATCAAGTCAACGCGAATGTTAGACATCAGGCTGACGACGACCAGACCCAGCGACAAAGCACTGTGCGCCATAATTCCCAATAATGTATCGATCGCCAGTTGTGGGCGCTTTTCCAGCCATACCAGACCGCCCGCCAGCAGCAGCGTAACCGCAATCACTGCATAGAAAGGATTCACATCCAGTAGCAGGCCAAACGCGACGCCAAGTAAAGATGCATGCGCCAGCGTGTCGCCGAAATAAGACATACGGCGCCAGACAACAAACGAACCCAGCGGACCTGCAGCACAGGCCAGCATGATCCCGGCTAACCAACCAGGAAATAATAATTCAATCATGAGCGATCATTTCCCCGACGCAGAATAATCCGCCCCTGTAAATCATGGCGGTGATTATGATGATGGCGATATATACCCAGCTGCTCAGCACCGCGAGGTCCAAACATCGAAATAAATTCTGGATGCAGGGAAACGACTTCCGGTGTGCCGGAACAACAGATGTGGTGATTGAGGCAAAGTACTTCATCGGTTTTTGCCATCACCAGATGCAGATCGTGAGAAACCATTAATACGCCACAATCCAGTTCGCGACGCAGTTGATCAATCAGGTCGTACAACGCAACCTGACCATTTACATCCACGCCTTGAGTGGGTTCATCCAGCACTAATAATTGCGGTTGATTTAACAACGCGCGCGCCAGCAGTACACGCTGCGTTTCGCCGCCAGAGAGCTTTTGCATTGGCGCGTCAATCAGATGTCCGGCCTGAACGCGTTTCAGTGCGGGCAGAATGTCTTCTTTATATGTACCGGGGCGTAAGCGTAAAAAACGGTTTACGGTCAGTGGCAACGTGGTGTCGAGATAGAGCTTTTGCGGCACGTAGCCGATACGCAGTTTTCCGTGGCGCTTGATAACACCTTCATCTGGTGTTACCAGCCCGAGCACAACCCGCACCAGCGTCGACTTACCTGCGCCGTTCGGCCCAAGTAAGGTCAAAATTTTTCCAGGTTTAAGTTCCAGCGACACATCAGAGAGGACGCGGCGTTGGCCAAAAGAAACCGAGACATTTTCCAGGGAAACCAGACTTGTCATGTTAATTTTAGTCTTGCAGTAGTCATGAAATGTTATAATATCACACTTCTTGTATTCATTACGATGATTGGTCGCATTATGTTACATAAAAAAACGCTTCTTTTCGCAGCATTATCTGCCGCTCTCTGGGGTGGTGCAACACAGGCGGCAGATGCCGCCGTTGTTGCTTCGCTTAAACCTATTGGATTCATCGCTTCCGCCATTGCTGATGGGGTAACAGAGACTGAAGTATTACTGCCTGATGGTGCTTCTGAACACGATTATTCACTGCGTCCATCGGATGTAAAACGCTTACAGAACGCGGACTTAGTCGTCTGGGTTGGCCCGGAGATGGAAGCGTTTATGCAAAAGCCGGTGAGCAAATTACCTGAGGCGAAACAGGTAACGATTGCGCAGCTAGATGATGTGAAACCGATGCTGATGAAAAGTATTCACGGCGATGATGATGATCATAACCACGCGGAAAAAAGTGACGAAGATCACCATCACGGCGATTTCAACATGCATCTTTGGCTCTCCCCAGAGATAGCGCGGGCTACAGCGGTTGCAATCCATGAAAAATTAGTGGAACTTATGCCGCAAAGTCGAGCCAAACTTGACGCCAACCTGAAGGATTTTGAGGCACAATTAGTTGCAACCGATAAACAGGTTGGTAATGAGCTCGCGCCGCTCAAGGGAAAAGGTTATTTCGTTTTTCATGATGCTTACGGCTACTTCGAAAAACAATTCGGACTGACACCGCTTGGTCATTTTACCGTTAACCCAGAGATTCAACCGGGCGCGCAGCGTTTACATGAAATAAGAACACAGTTGGTTGAGCAAAAAGCAACCTGCGTTTTTGCTGAACCACAGTTCAGGCCAGCGGTCGTTGAAAGCGTCGCACGAGGGACATCCGTTCGTATGGGAACGTTGGATCCCCTTGGGACGAATATCAAACTGGGTAAAACAAGCTATTCAGAATTTCTGAATCAATTAGCCAACCAGTACGCGAGCTGCCTGAAAGGAGATTAATGAGGAAGTGATTACGTGCAACAGATAGCCCGCTCTGTCGCCCTGGCGTTTAATAATTTACCGCGACCACACCGCGTTATGTTGGGGTCGCTCACCGTTCTTACTCTGGCCGTCGCTGTCTGGCGGCCCTATGTTTACCACCGCGACGCCACGCCAATTGTCAAAACTATTGAGCTGGAACAAAACGAAATCCGTTCACTTTTACCTGAAGCCAGTGAACCGATTGATCAAGCCGCACAAGAAGATGAAGCCATTCCGCAAGATGAACTGGACGACAAGATCGCCGGAGAAGCGGGTGTGCATGAATATGTTGTTTCCACAGGCGATACGCTAAGTAGCATCCTCAATCAATATGGTATTGATATGGGTGATATCACCCAACTGGCTGCTGCGGATAAAGATCTGCGTAACCTGAAAATTGGTCAACAACTCACCTGGACATTAACCGCAGAGGGCGATTTACAACGTCTGACCTGGGAAGTTTCTCGTCGGGAAACGCGTACCTATGACCGCACTGCAGCAAACGGTTTTAAAATGACCAGCGAAATGCAGCAAGGGGAGTGGGTTAATAATCTACTGAAAGGCACTGTAGGGTCGAGCTTTGTTGCCAGCGCCAGAAGTGCTGGTTTAACCAGTGCTGAAGTGAGCGCAGTGATTAAAGCGTTACAGTGGCAGATGGACTTTCGGAAGGTTAAAAAAGGCGATGAATTTGCGGTATTAATGTCACGTGAAATGCTTGATGGCAAACGTGAACAAAGCCAGTTACTGGGCGTACGTTTGCGTTCTGAAGGTAAAGATTACTACGCTATCCGTGCCGAAGATGGCAAGTTCTATGATCGTAACGGTACTGGTCTGGCGAAAGGATTCTTGCGATTCCCGACGGCGAAGCAGTTCCGTATCTCGTCTAACTTTAACCCGCGTCGTCTGAACCCGGTAACAGGCCGCGTTGCGCCGCACAGGGGCGTTGATTTCGCGATGCCACAGGGTACGCCGGTACTTTCGGTGGGTGACGGTGAAGTGGTTGTAGCCAAACGCAGTGGCGCCGCAGGTTATTATGTTGCGATCCGTCATGGCCGCACCTATACCACGCGTTATATGCACCTGCGCAAGATTCTGGTGAAACCGGGGCAGAAGGTAAAACGTGGCGATCGTATCGCGCTTTCTGGTAATACCGGGCGTTCAACCGGGCCGCATTTGCACTATGAAGTATGGATCAACCAGCAGGCCGTAAACCCGCTGACGGCGAAACTGCCGCGTACCGAAGGGCTGACTGGCTCCGATCGCAGTGAGTTCCTGGCGCAGGCCAAAGAGATTGTGCCGCAGCTACAGTTTGATTAATTAACACCCATTCGCAGCCGGTACGCAGTCAGTACCGGCTTTTTTATTTGGTGCGGGGCAAGTTGCGCCGCTACACTATCAGCAGATTGATATTTGCCTTATCCGAAACTGGAAAAGCATGGAAACGAAAAAAAATAATAGTGAATACATTCCTGAGTTTGATAAATCCTTTCGCCATCCGCGTTACTGGGGAGCCTGGTTGGGTGTGGCGGCGATGGCCGGCATTGCCTTAACCCCTCCGAAATTCCGCGATCCCATTCTGGCGCGGCTGGGACGTTTTGCCGGACGATTGGGTAAAAGCTCACGTCGTCGTGCGTTAATCAATCTGTCTCTTTGCTTTCCAGAACGTAGCGAAGCTGAACGCGAAGCGATTGTGGATGAGATGTTTGCCACAGCGCCGCAGGCGATGGCGATGATGGCAGAATTGGCGATACGCGGGCCGGAAAAAATTCAGCCGCGCGTAGACTGGCAGGGACTGGAAATCATCGAAGAGATGCGGCGTAACGACGAGAAAGTGATCTTTCTGGTGCCGCACGGCTGGGCGGTAGATATCCCCGCGATGCTGATGGCCTCGCAAGGGCAGAAAATGGCGGCGATGTTCCATAATCAGGGCAATCCGGTTTTTGATTATGTCTGGAACACCGTGCGTCGTCGTTTTGGCGGTCGTCTACATGCGAGGAATGACGGCATAAAACCGTTCATCCAGTCGGTTCGTCAGGGGTACTGGGGCTATTATTTGCCCGATCAGGATCATGGCCCGGAGCACAGTGAATTTGTTGATTTCTTTGCAACCTATAAAGCGACGCTGCCCGCGATTGGTCGTCTGATGAAAGTGTGTCGTGCGCGTGTCGTACCGTTGTTTCCGATTTATGACGGCAAGACACATCGTTTGACGATTCAGGTGCGCCCGCCGATGGATGACTTGTCAGAGGCAGATGACCATACCATTGCGCGGCGGATGAATGAAGAAGTCGAGATTTTTGTTGGTCCGCGACCAGAGCAATACACCTGGATTTTAAAATTGCTCAAGACTCGCAAACCGGGCGAAATCCAGCCTTATAAACGTAAAGATCTTTATCCTATCAAATAGAAAAAGCCTCTCACGAAGAGAGGCTTTCGTCTGATGATAAGTTCAAGTTTGCTTCAAATCTGTTGAATTATCATTGAATTGCAGGCCGGACAAGGCGTTTTCACCGTATCCGGCAATGTACTTACTCTACGGTTAAAATACGCGTGGTATTGGTAGAACCCACGGTACTCATCACATCGCCCTGGGTGACAATTACCAGGTCACCAGACATCAGGTAGCCTTTATCGCGCAGCAGATTTACCGCTTCGCTGGCAGCAACCACGCCATCATTCGCGCTGTCAAAATAGACCGGCGTTACACCACGATAAAGCGCAGTCAGGTTCAGGGTGCGCTCATGGCGAGACATCGCAAAAATTGGCAGTCCGGAGCTGATACGGGAAGTCATCAGCGCGGTACGACCTGATTCGGTCATGGTGATGATAGCGGTAACACCTTTCAGGTGGTTAGCCGCATACATCGCGGACATGGCGATAGCTTCTTCCACATTGTCGAATTGAACGTCCAGACGATGTTTAGACACGTTGATGCTTGGGATTTTTTCCGCACCCAGGCAAACGCGCGCCATGGCTGCAACGGTTTCTGACGGATACTGACCCGCAGCAGTTTCTGCAGACAACATTACTGCGTCAGTACCATCCAGCACGGCGTTTGCCACGTCCATAACTTCTGCTCGAGTCGGCATTGGGTTGGTAATCATTGACTCCATCATCTGGGTCGCAGTGATTACCGCGCGGTTCAGCTGACGCGCGCGACGAATCAACGCTTTCTGAATGCCGACCAGTTCAGGATCGCCAATTTCTACGCCGAGGTCGCCACGTGCAACCATCACCACGTCAGAGGCGAGAATAATGTCGTCCATCGCGTCCTGGCTGCAAACGGCTTCTGCACGTTCAACCTTGGCGACAATTTTCGCATCACAACCTGCGTCGCGCGCCAGACGGCGAGCATAGTTCAGATCTTCGCCGCAGCGAGGGAAGGAGACAGCCAGGTAATCCACGCCAATCAGCGCCGCAGTCTGGATATCTGCTTTATCTTTCTCGGTCAGTGCTTCAGCCGACAGGCCGCCGCCGAGTTTGTTGATCCCTTTATTGTTGGAGAGAGGGCCGCCGACGGTCACTTCGGTGAACACTTTCATGCCCTGGACTTCCAGCACTTTTAACTGAACGCGACCGTCGTCGAGCAGCAAAATATCGCCAGGCACGACGTCAGCAGGCAATCCTTTATAGTCGATACCGACTTTTTCTTTATCGCCTTCACCTTTCCCCAGGTTGGCGTCCAGCAGGAATTTATCCCCAATATTGAGGAATACCTTACCTTCTTTAAAGGTAGATACACGAATCTTTGGCCCCTGAAGGTCACCCAGAATAGCCACATGACGCCCCAGTTTTGCGGCAATTTCACGAACTTTATCCGCGCGCATTTTGTGATCTTCAGGCGAGCCGTGAGAAAAGTTCATACGTACAACGTTTGCGCCGGCAGCGATAACTTTTTCAAGGTTATTATCGCGATCAGTAGCAGGGCCTAACGTGGTAACGATTTTGGTTCTGCGAAGCCTTCTGGACATGTAATACTCCGTTGACTGAAACAACAAGGTGTTGCTTGAACATGAAATCCGAATGAAATAAAGCCATTTTGGCGATAAATTAATCTCATTCGGATGTCGTATAAGATTAGAACAGTGGCAATCGTTTTAACGATCGTCACTTAAATTAAGTAACTGCTTATCAAAACGCGATTCCTTGAGAGCTTCCTTGACCCGCTTCAAGTTATCTCTGAATTTTGCGCCGCGTCGCAAAGTAAATCCTGTTGCCAGCACATCTATCACGGTCAACTGGGCAAGTCGAGAGACCATGGGCATATAAATGTCAGTATCTTCCGGTACGTCGAGGGTAATTGCCAGCGTTGCTTCCCGGGCGAGTGGTGTACCAGCAGAGGTGAGGGCGATCACCATTGCGTCGTTTTCCCGCGCCAGTTGTGCCAGTTCAACCAGATTTTTGGTCCTGCCGGTGTGGGAAATCAACACAACGACGTCCCCATCGCTACAGTTCATACAACTCATTCGCTGCAGTACGATATCGTCCGAGTAGATCACCGGAACATTGAAGCGAAAAAACTTATTCATTGCATCGTGAGCAACAGCGGCAGAAGAACCTAACCCGAAAAAGGCAATTTTCTTCGCCTGGGTGAGGAGATCAACAGCACGATTGACGGCGGACTTATCCAGCGAGTGGCGGACGTGATCGAGAGTAGCCATTGCCGACTCAAATATTTTCCCTGTGTATGATTCAACGCTGTCATCTTCACTGACGTTGCGATTAACATAGGGTGTGCCATTAGCCAGACTTTGCGCCAGATGCAGTTTAAAATCAGGAAAACCGCGTGTGTCCATGCTGCGACAGAAACGATTGACTGTCGGTTCGCTAACATTGGCTTCCAGTGCCAGCGCAGCAATACTCGAATGGATCGCGTTGTCGGGCGAGACAAGAATGACCTCGGCAACTTTGCGTTCTGATTTGCTCAAATGTTCCAGCTGAGACTGGATTTTTTCCAGCATATTCATGATGTAAAGAGACTCACGGGTAATGACGATTTCCGCACTGAAAGAAATCGAAATGCAGTTTTGTCAGATATTACGCCTGTGCGCTGTGTTAATGACAAAAGCAGATAAAAAAGTTGTTATTTTTTTTCATAACATGATCAGTGTCAGATTTTTACCCAAAGGAAAACGATGGTTTTTTTATCAGTTTTGCCGCACTTTACGCGCTTTTGCCGTAATCGCACGGGTGGATAAGCGTTTACAGTTTTCGCAAGCTCGTAAAAGCAGTACAGTGCACCGTAAGAAAATTACAATTATACCCAGGCTTAAGTACCGGGTTAGTTAACTTAAGGAGAATGACATGGCGGTAACGCAAACAGCCCAGGCCTGTGACCTGGTCATTTTCGGCGCGAAAGGCGACCTTGCGCGTCGTAAATTGCTGCCTTCCCTGTATCAACTGGAAAAAGCCGGTCAGCTCAACCCAGACACCCGGATTATCGGCGTAGGGCGTGCTGACTGGGATAAAGCGGCATATACCAAAGTTGTCCGCGAGGCGCTCGAAACTTTCATGAAAGAAACCATTGATGAAGGTTTATGGGACACCCTGAGTGCGCGTCTGGATTTTTGTAATCTCGACGTCAATGATACGGCTGCATTCAGTCGTCTCGGTGCGATGCTGGATCAAAAAAATCGTATCACCATTAACTACTTTGCCATGCCTCCTGGCACCTTTGGTGCAATCTGCAAAGGGCTGGGTGAGGCGAAATTGAACGGCAAACCGGCACGCGTGGTGATGGAAAAACCGCTGGGTACGTCGCTGGCGACCTCGCGTGAAATCAACGATCAGGTAGGCGAATACTTCGAGGAGTGTCAGGTTTACCGTATCGACCACTATCTGGGTAAAGAAACGGTACTGAACCTGCTGGCGCTGCGTTTTGCTAACTCACTGTTTGTGAACAACTGGGACAATCGCACCATTGATCATGTTGAGATCACGGTGGCAGAAGAGGTTGGGATCGAAGGGCGCTGGGGCTATTTTGATAAAGCCGGTCAGATGCGCGATATGATCCAGAACCACCTGCTACAAATTCTCTGCATGATTGCGATGTCTCCGCCGTCTGACCTGAGTGCCGATAGCATCCGGGATGAAAAAGTGAAAGTACTGAAGTCGCTGCGCCGCATTGATCGCTCTAACGTGCGTGAAAAGACGGTGCGTGGGCAGTACACCGCAGGTTTTGCGCAGGGCAAAAAAGTGCCGGGTTATCTGGAAGAAGAGGGCGCGAACAAAAGCAGTAACACGGAAACCTTCGTGGCGATCCGCGTCGACATCGATAACTGGCGCTGGGCTGGCGTACCGTTCTACCTGCGTACCGGTAAACGTCTGCCGACTAAATGCTCTGAAGTGGTGGTCTATTTCAAAACGCCAGAACTGAATCTGTTTAAAGAATCCTGGCAGGATCTGCCGCAGAACAAATTAACCATCCGTCTGCAACCTGATGAAGGCGTGGATATCCAGGTACTGAATAAAGTCCCGGGTCTTGACCACAAACATAACCTGCAAATCACTAAGCTGGATCTGAGCTATTCAGAAACCTTTAATCAGACACATCTGGCTGATGCTTACGAACGTCTGTTGTTGGAAACGATGCGCGGTATTCAGGCGTTGTTTGTGCGTCGCGATGAAGTAGAAGAAGCGTGGAAATGGGTGGATTCTATTACTGAAGCCTGGGCGATGGACAACGATGCACCGAAACCGTATCAGGCCGGAACCTGGGGACCTGTTGCCTCGGTGGCGATGATTACTCGTGACGGTCGTTCCTGGAATGAGTTTGAGTAATATCTCGACTTATCCTTACGGGTTATTTTACCGGTAACATGATCTTGCACAGATTGTAGAGTAATTTTTACACTTTTGAGCCTCGTGTGGATTCACCCACGAGGCTTTTTTTATTACACTGACTGAAACGTTTCTGCCCTATGAGCTCCGGTTACAGGCGTTTCAGTCATAATTTTCCTGAATGAAACGCGTTGTGAATCATCCTGCTCTGACAACTCAATTTCAGGAGCCTTTATGAATCCACAATTGTTACGCGTAACAAATCGAATCATTGAACGTTCGCGCGAGACTCGCTCTGCATACCTCGCCCGGATCGAACAAGCGAAAACTTCGACCGTTCATCGTTCGCAGTTGGCATGTGGTAACCTGGCACACGGTTTCGCTGCCTGCCAGCCAGAAGACAAAGCCTCTCTGAAAAGCATGTTGCGTAACAATATTGCTATCATCACCTCCTACAACGACATGCTCTCTGCCCACCAGCCTTATGAACACTACCCGGAGATTATTCGTAAAGCACTGCATGAAGCCAACGCGGTCGGTCAGGTTGCAGGTGGTGTTCCTGCTATGTGCGATGGTGTAACCCAGGGGCAGGACGGCATGGAACTGTCGCTGCTAAGCCGCGAAGTGATTGCAATGTCTGCGGCGGTGGGGCTGTCCCATAATATGTTTGATGGCGCGCTGTTTCTCGGCGTGTGCGACAAGATTGTCCCTGGGCTTACGATGGCGGCTTTGTCGTTCGGTCATCTGCCTGCGGTATTTGTGCCATCAGGTCCAATGGCAAGCGGGTTGCCAAATAAAGAAAAAGTACGTATTCGCCAGCTTTATGCCGAAGGCAAAGTGGATCGTATGGCGCTGCTGGAGTCAGAAGCTGCATCTTATCATGCGCCGGGTACATGTACTTTCTACGGTACTGCCAACACCAACCAGATGGTGGTGGAGTTTATGGGGATGCAGTTGCCGGGCTCTTCTTTTGTTCATCCGGACTCCCCGTTGCGTGATGCATTAACCGCAGCCGCTGCGCGCCAGGTTACACGCATGACCGGCAATGGTAATGAATGGATGCCGATCGGTAAGATGATCGACGAGAAAGTGGTGGTGAACGGTATTGTTGCACTGCTGGCGACCGGCGGCTCCACTAACCACACAATGCATCTGGTGGCGATGGCGCGTGCGGCGGGTATTCAGATTAACTGGGATGACTTCTCTGATCTTTCTGATGTCGTACCGCTGATGGCGCGTCTCTACCCGAACGGTCCGGCTGATATTAACCACTTCCAGGCGGCAGGTGGTGTACCGGTGCTGGTGCGTGAACTGCTCAAGGCGGGTCTGCTGCATGAAGATGTCAACACGGTAGCGGGTTTTGGCCTTTCGCGTTATACCCTCGAACCATGGCTGAATAACGGTGAGCTGGACTGGCGCGAAGGCGCAGAAAAATCGCTCGACAGTAATGTGATAGCTTCCTTCGAGCAGCCTTTCTCTCATCATGGTGGGACAAAAGTGTTAAGTGGTAACCTGGGGCGTGCGGTCATGAAGACCTCTGCCGTGCCGGTAGAAAATCAGGTAATTGAAGCGCCTGCGGTTGTTTTTGAAAGCCAGCATGACGTTATGCCGGCCTTTGAAGCGGGTTTGCTGGACCGCGATTGTGTGGTCGTTGTCCGTCATCAGGGGCCAAAAGCGAACGGAATGCCAGAATTACATAAACTCATGCCGCCACTTGGTGTATTATTGGACCGGTGTTTCAAAATTGCGTTAGTTACTGATGGACGACTCTCTGGTGCTTCAGGTAAAGTGCCGTCAGCTATCCACGTAACACCAGAAGCCTACGATGGCGGGCTGCTGGCAAAAGTGCGCGACGGGGACATCATTCGTGTGAATGGACAGACAGGCGAACTGACGCTGCTGGTAGACGAAGCGGAACTGGCTGCTCGCGAACCGCACATTCCTGACCTGAGCGCGTCACGCGTGGGAACAGGACGTGAATTATTCAGCGCCTTGCGTGAAAAACTGTCCGGTGCCGAACAGGGCGCAACCTGTATCACTTTTTAAGATGACAAATTTGTAATCAGGCGAGAGAAAACTCTGATGAAAAACTGGAAAACAAGTGCAGAATCAATCCTGACCACCGGCCCGGTTGTACCGGTTATCGTGGTAAAAAAACTGGAACACGCGGTGCCGATGGCAAAAGCGTTGGTTGCTGGTGGGGTGCGCGTTCTGGAAGTGACTCTGCGTACCGAGTGTGCAGTTGATGCTATCCGTGCTATCGCCAAAGAAGTGCCTGAAGCGATTGTGGGTGCCGGTACGGTGCTGAATCCACAGCAACTGGCAGAAGTGACCGAAGCGGGTGCACAGTTCGCAATCAGCCCGGGTCTGACTGAGCCACTGCTGAAAGCGGCGACTGAAGGTACAATTCCTCTGATCCCAGGGATCAGCACTGTTTCCGAACTGATGCTGGGTATGGACTACGGCCTGAAAGAGTTCAAATTCTTCCCGGCTGAAGCTAACGGCGGCGTGAAAGCCCTGCAGGCGATCGCAGGTCCGTTCTCCCAGGTGCGTTTCTGCCCGACTGGTGGTATTTCTCCGGCTAACTACCGTGATTACCTGGCGCTGAAAAGCGTACTGTGCATCGGTGGTTCCTGGCTGGTTCCGGCGGATGCGCTGGAAGCGGGCGATTACGACCGTATTACTAAACTGGCGCGTGAAGCAGTAGAAGGCGCTAAGCTGTAAAAGTTAAAAATGCCCGATTGTGAATCGGGCATTTTTGTCGCTTGCTTTTAACAGATTTAACCTTGCACTTTCACCTGACCGGCGGCGTGCTTCGCGCGTTCAATCGCCTCATCAACACTCTCTGCGGTCGCCAGAGCCACACCCAGACGACGGCTGCCATCAATTTCCGGCTTACCAAATAATCTAATCTGTAAACCTGCGCCTACGGCATTCTGCACATTATCAAACGTGACATTCTGACTGGTCAGTTGCGGCAGGATAACGGCTGAAGCGGCTGGACCATACTGGCGGATCCCACCAACAGGCAGTCCAAGGAACGCGCGTACATGCAGGGCAAACTCTGAGAGATCCTGAGAAATTAACGTCACCATCCCGGTGTCATGCGGGCGAGGGGAGACTTCACTGAAAATCACCTCATCACCACAGACAAACAACTCGACACCAAACAGCCCATAACCGCCCAGCGCCAGCACTACTTTACGGGCAATCTCCTGCGCACGTTCAAGGGCAAGTGGGCTCATTTGCTGCGGTTGCCATGATTCACGGTAGTCTCCATCTTCCTGACGATGACCTACTGGCGCACAGAAATGGACACCATCCACGGCGCTGACGGTCAGTAGTGTAATTTCGAAGTCAAACTTAACCACGCCTTCAACAATCACACGACCCGCTCCGGCGCGACCACCTTGCTGGGCGTACTCCCACGCCTGAGCAAGCTGTTCGGCAGAGCGAATAAATGTCTGCCCCTTGCCGGAAGAACTCATCACCGGTTTAACAATACAGGGATAGCCAATGGCGGCAACCGCCTCGCGGAAAAGGTTTTCGCTGTCGGCAAAACGATACGTTGAAGTGGGAATATGCAGCTCTTCTGCCGCCAGACGGCGGATGCCCTCGCGATTCATGGTTAATTTCGTCGCGCGCGCGCAGGGGACAACATTCAGTCCTTCCTCTTCAAGCTGGAGCAGCATATCGGTGGCAATAGCTTCAATCTCCGGCACGATATAGTGCGGCTTTTCCAGTTCAACCACGCGGCGCAATGCATCACCATCCAGCATATTAATGACATGGGAGCGGTGCGCGACATGCATGGCTGGCGCGTCGGCATAGCGATCAACCGCAATCACCTCTACGCCGAGGCGCTGGCACTCGATTGCCACTTCTTTACCCAGTTCACCGGAACCTAATAACATCACGCGAGTTGCTGCCGGACGCAGCGCAGTGCCTAATAACGTCATAACGAATATCCCTTGATTAATTCCGCGTGAAGTATAAACGAAAACGTTTGCGTGTGTCTTTATTGCTTGATTGCTTGCGTTGATTTCTCAACTGAAAAGAAATATACTGTATAAAATTACAGTTATGATGAGAGGCTGCAAATGGCGGTTGAAATTAAATACGTAGTCATTCGTGAGGGCGAAGAGAAGATGTCGTTTACCAGCAAAAAGGAAGCCGATGCTTATGACAAAATGCTTGATACGGCGGATCTGCTCGACACCTGGCTGGCAAATTCCCCGGTCAAAATGGAAGACGAGCAACGTGAAGCTCTTTCACTGTGGCTGGCAGAACAGAAAGATGTCCTGAGTACCATTCTGAAAACAGGCAAATTACCGTCTCCGCAGGTGGTCGATAATAGCAACGATGCGGAAGATGAGACCCACGCCGCCTGAAGCAACTTGCGCTCCTGACAATTTGTACCATGCTTTCTCCTGAATCATTGTGCTATGGAGAAAAACATGAAAAAAAGAGGAGCGTTGTTGGGGCTGTTACTGCTTTCTGCCTGCGCATCAGTTTTCGCTGCAAATAACGAAACCAGCAAGTCGGTAACTTTCCCAAAGTGTGAAGGTCTGGATGCAGCCGGAATTGCCGCGAGTGTAAAACGCGATTATCAACAAAACCGCATAGCGCGCTGGGCAGACGATCAAAAAATCGTTGGTCAGGCAGATCCGGTAGCGTGGGTCAGTTTGCAGGATATTCAGGGTAAAGATGATAAATGGTCAGTTCCGCTAACTGTGCGCGGTAAAAGTGCCGATATTCATTATCAGGTAAGCGTGGACTGTAAAGCGGGAATGGCCGAGTATCAGCGTCGTTAATGGCTATTAGTCATTGCGCATAATTCCTGGCGGATGCGGCGTAAACGCCTGTCCGCCTTACAATATTTCACACCCGTAGGCATGATAAGGCGCGACCGCATCGCAGCAGGCAATCAGCAACAGATAATCCCAATCAATCCTTCCCCCAAATTTCCAACATAGCAGCTCCACAGCAAGCACCTTATCTGACGCGAATTTCCGTCGCTGACTTCCTTTTCGGTCCGCTTATTTGCGCATCTTTTGCCGCAATATACACTTTCTGACATCCTCATCCGCTATGCTACAGGCACTAAAAATGGTTATTGAGGAGCAAATATGGCTAACTGGTTAAATCAACTGCAATCCCTTCTTGGGCAAAACAGTTCTTCTACCTCCTCGTCTACGGATCAGGGATTGGGCAAACTTTTAGTGCCGGGCGCATTAGGCGGGCTGGCAGGGCTGCTGGTCGCAAATAAATCAGCACGTAAACTTCTCACGAAATATGGCACCAATGCGTTGCTGGTTGGCGGCGGAGCGGTAGCGGGTACGGTGCTGTGGAACAAATACAAAGATAAAATTCGTGCGGCGCATCAGGACGAACCGCAGTTCGGTACTCAAAGCACGCCGCTGGATGAGCGTACGGAACGTTTGATCCTTGCACTGGTCTTTGCCGCTAAAAGTGATGGTCATATTGATGCCAAAGAACGTGCGGCTATCGACCAGCAATTGCGTGAAGCTGGTGTGGAGGAGCAGGGACGTGTTCTCATTGAACAGGCAATTGAACAACCGCTGGATCCACAGCGCCTGGCGAATGGGATTCGTAATGAAGAAGAGGCGCTGGAAATCTATTTCTTGAGCTGTGCAGCTATTGATATTGATCATTTCATGGAGCGTAGCTACCTGAATGCATTGGGCGACGCGCTGAAAATTCCCCAGGATGTTCGTGAAGGGATCGAACGCGATCTCGAACAGCAAAAGCGCACTTTGGCGGAATAATTCCGCTCTCTGGATAGCCTGACAGTGGACTATTTCGGGCTATCCAAAACCGCACAGCCATTTGAACAGACTGATTTTCTCTGTCAGCATATCATTCGATATCCACGCCATTACCTGTCATCATCTGAGCAATGACTACCCTGTTTCGCTTGCATCCCGGGTGAGTTTTGCCACCCTTATAAGATGTTTCAACCAGAAAGAACAATAACATGCTACCAAAAGCCGCCCGCATTCCCCACGCCATGACGCTTCATGGCGATACGCGCATCGATAATTACTACTGGCTGCGGGACGACACACGCTCGCAGCCGGAAGTACTGGACTACCTGCAACAAGAAAATAGCTACGGTCATCGGGTGATGGCCTCGCAACAAGCCTTGCAGGATCGCATATTAAAGGAAATTATCGACCGCATTCCGCAAAGAGAAGTTTCTGCGCCCTACATCAAAAATGGCTACCGCTACCGGCATATTTATGAACCTGGCTGTGAATATGCCATCTACCAGCGTCAGTCGGCGTTCAGTGAAGAGTGGGATGAGTGGGAAACATTGCTCGATGCCAACAAGCGCGCGGCGCACAGTGAGTTTTATTCGATGGGCGGAATGGCAATTACCCCCGATAACACCATTATGGCGCTGGCGGAAGATTTCCTTTCCCGGCGCCAGTACGGCATCCGTTTTCGCAATCTTGAAACGGGCAACTGGTATCCTGAATTGCTGGATAATGTCGATCCCAGCTTTGTCTGGGCGAATGACTCGTGGACTTTCTATTATGTGCGTAAGCATCCGGTGACGCTGCTGCCTTATCAGGTTTGGCGCCACGCCATCGGGACTCCGGCATCGCAAGATAAACTGATCTACGAAGAAAAAGACGATACCTATTACGTCAGTTTGCATAAAACGACATCGAAGCACTATGTAGTCATTCACCTGGCCAGCGCCACCACCAGTGAAGTTCGCTTGCTGGACGCGGAAATGGCCGATGCCGAGCCGTTTGTTTTTCTGCCGCGCCGCAAAGATCACGAATACAGTCTTGATCACTACCAGCATCGGTTTTATGTGCGTTCCAATCGTAACGGCAAAAACTTTGGCTTATACCGTACCCGTATGCGCGATGAGCAACAGTGGGAAGAGTTAATTCCGCCACGCGATAACATCATGCTGGAAGGGTTTACGCTGTTTACCGACTGGCTGGTGGTTGAAGAGCGTCAGCGCGGGTTAACCAGTTTGCGCCAAATTAACCGCAAGACACGGGAAGTCATCGGCATTGCCTTTGATGATCCGGCCTACGTGACCTGGATTGCCTACAATCCAGAACCTGAAACTGCGCGATTGCGTTACGGTTATTCCTCCATGACCACGCCAGATACTTTATTTGAACTGGATATGGATACCGGCGAGCGCCGCGTGTTGAAACAAACTGAAGTACCCGGTTTTGATGCGGCGAATTACCGCAGTGAACACTTGTGGATCACTGCCCGGGATGGCGTCGAAGTTCCGGTTTCGCTGGTCTATCATCGTAAGCACTTCCAGAAAGGCAACAATCCGCTTCTGGTATACGGTTATGGTTCTTACGGCGCAAGCATAGATGCCGATTTCAGTTTTAGCCGCCTGAGTTTGTTGGATCGTGGATTTGTCTACGCCATTGTGCATGTTCGTGGTGGCGGCGAACTGGGGCAACAATGGTACGAAGACGGTAAATTCCTGAAGAAGAAAAATACGTTTAATGATTACCTTGATGCCTGCGATGCTTTGTTAAAACTGGGCTATGGCTCTCCTTCGCTCTGTTATGCAATGGGAGGCAGTGCGGGGGGAATGCTGATGGGGGTCGCGATTAACGAACGCCCCGAACTGTTCCACGGTGTTATCGCTCAGGTGCCGTTTGTTGATGTCGTGACGACGATGCTTGATGAATCAATACCTCTTACCACTGGCGAATTTGAAGAGTGGGGGAATCCGCAGGATCCGCAATATTATGAGTATATGAAAAGCTACAGCCCGTATGACAACGTCACCGCGCAGCCTTATCCGCATTTGCTGGTAACGACCGGTTTACACGATTCACAGGTGCAATACTGGGAACCGGCAAAATGGGTGGCTAAATTGCGCGAGCTTAAAACCGATGACCATCTGTTATTGCTGTGTACCGACATGGACTCAGGGCACGGCGGTAAATCGGGGCGCTTCAAATCTTACGAAGGTGTGGCGATGGAATATGCTTTTCTGGTTGCGCTGGCGCAGGGGACATTACCCGGTCAGCCAACGGCTTAAGCATTCTCCAGATAATGCTTCAACGTTAAACGCAATTCCGGGCTCATACTGTCGAGGTTATTAAACAACCAGCGCAGGTAGCCCGGATCGCGCTCTGCAACTTCTGATACTGCTTTACCGCGATACTTGCCAAACGTGAACGTCGTTAACAATGATGGACGTCCAGTGATATCCGCCATTTGTTCCACCGTCCAGCCGGATGTGTTCATAATATCGATAAGCAAGGCAGCGGTGATGTAACAGTCATACAGCGCACGGTGGTGATGCAAGCCTGGCGGCGTTTGTACATTGAGTTTACGTGTTTTATACAACGCCATATTGCTGTACTTGATTCCTGGCCACAAACGACGAGCCAGTTTCATCGTGCAGATCCACTCGCCAGGCATTTCAGGCAGTACGCGGCGGTCAAAGCTGGCGTTGTGTGCGACATACCATTCACTACCATAGTAGTGCGGGATCACCTCCTCAATCCACGGTTTGTCGGCGACCATGGCTTCGGTAATTCGGTGAATTGCCATAGCCTGTGGGCTGATGGGACGGTCGGGGCGCACCAGGTGGCTCATGGGGTTGACGATTTTCCCATCAACAACATCAACTGAGGCAATCTCGACGATCCCTCCCTGTAAACCGCAGGTTTCTGTATCGATAATACGCAGCATGGCAAAACTCCGGGCCGAAAACGCCTAGCGTAATGGAATGATATCGCCTTGCCAACCCTGCGGTGTGCGTTGACCAACTAACAATAACGAACCGCGATCGGCGCGAACAATAAGGCTGCCATGTTCATCCCACAGTGCGCTGTTGCCCCGGGCATTAGCCATCAGGACGGCGATGGAGAATTGATGTGAGAAAAATTGTAAGTGGCGAGTAGAAGCTAACAGGTCGGGTTCACTGATGCACTGACCGGTGGTAAACAGCGAACAGGTTGGGGGCATATCAATGCCTTCAGGTTGTCCATCCACCACAGTGATGGTTTTCGAATGTCGATCCAGACATGCGCCGTGGCTTTGATGATAAATTCCGGGCGCGTTCATCCCTGGGGCGAATACTGCAATACCACGAATAAAACGTTCATTATGTTCAACGGGGAGGCCGGTAATAATGGTCATTCGCCATGTTGTCGCGGCATAACAAAGCGGGGCTAACAGCGAAAGGTCGGGCGGGGCAGGAAGAGATCGTCGTTTATAATCACAGCCCAATAGAGAAAGCGAGGGAAAAACTAAAAGTTCGCACTGCTGTCTGGCGGCAGCCCTCACGAACTCCAGATGATGGGCTACCTGCTCAGTGAGTGAGGCATTACGAGGCTCATATTGTGCTGCTGCGACTTTCCTGTATGTCATGATGACTTCCTTTTCACAGTGTCCGCAAATATTGATGCGTATAAGAAAATACTCACAATTTAGCAGGCATCATGTAAGAAAGTGTAACTTAATATAAGGTTTATTTAAGTTTAGGCTCGTAAGGTAAACGTGACAGATTTACAGAGGCGAGACGGTGGGTGATAAGGCGCTCACGAAACCAGCTTCGCAGGTGTTCCGGTTGTTCACGTTCAACCGCCTCAGCAATTACCGGCATATTGTAACGTTCTTTAAATGCCACCCCGGCAGCAGCCAGATCGACATTAACTTTATCCATTTCAGTTTGATCCAGTTTAGCCAGATTCTTCAGCATATTGTGTCTCCTCGTTAATTGCGGGCAAAAGTTACTAAGAGTCAGCCAGGATGGCAAGCCGGAATTGATGATCCTCGACTCTATCATTAGACAAGGTTATGCTCTGTAAAAAAGTTATTACAAAAAGGAATAGATAATATGGTTTCAACTGCACGCTCTCTTCGTTACGCACTCGTATTTTTTGCCGCTTCGCTGGCGCCTTCTGTCTGGGCACATGCGCATCTGACGCATCAGTATCCTGCGGCGAATGCGGAGGTTACTGCTGCCCCACAGGCCATTACTTTAAACTTCTCTGAAAGTATTGAACCCGGATTCAGCGGCGCCAAAATCATCGGTTCAAAGAATGAAGATATTAAAACATTACCCGCGAAGCGTAATGAACAAGACAAAAACCAATTGATTGTTCCGCTTGCCGACGCCCTGAAGCCCGGAAGTTATACCGTCAACTGGCATGTTGTCTCGGTGGACGGGCATAAAACCAAAGGGCATTACACCTTTACAGTGAAATAAAACATGCTGGCGTTTACCTGGGTCGCACTGCGATTTATCCATTTTACCTCCCTGATGCTGGTCTTTGGCTTCGCGATGTATGGCGCATGGCTGGCTCCAATGGCACTTCGTCGCTTGCTGACGAAACGTTTTCTGCGTTTACAACAACATGCTGCCGTCTGGAGTTTGAGCAGCGCCGCTGCGATGTTCGCCGTTCAGGGCGGGTTGATGGGCGCGGGATGGTCGGATGTGGTTTCGTTGAACATTTGGCAATCGGTGTTACAAACGCAGTTTGGTGGTGTCTGGATTTGGCAAATCGTTCTCGCCCTCGTTACGCTAACCGTCGCTCTGATGCAACCAGGGAACATGCCACGTTTGTTGTTTGTGCTAACTACCGCGCAATTTATCCTGATGGCGGGAGTAGGACATGCGACGTTAAACGAAGGATTAACAGCGAAAATCCATCAGACTAATCACGCTGTACATCTGATTTGCGCGGCTGCATGGTTTGGTGGCTTGCTGCCAGTTGTCTGGTGTATGCGGTTGGTGAAAGGGCGCTGGCGACGTCAGGCCATTCATGCACTGATGCGATTCTCCTGGTGTGGGCATTTTGCGGTGATTGGCGTGCTGGCAAGCGGCGTGCTTAATGCATTATTCATTACCGGATTTCCCGCAACACTTGCGACTTACTGGGGGCAGCTTTTATTTCTAAAGGTCATATTGGTGATGATTATGGTAGCCATTGCACTGGCAAATCGTTATGTTCTGGTGCCACGGATGGGGCAAGATGAAGACCGTGCGGCTCCGTGGTTTGTGTGGATGACAAAACTCGAATGGGCGATTGGTGCGGTTGTGCTGGTGATTATCAGCCTGCTTGCAACTCTCGAACCTTTTTGATGGATTACGAAAATGATGAAAAAAAGTATTCTGGCATTTGTATTGCTTACCAGTTCGGCAGCGGCGCTGGCGGCGCCACAAGTGATCACCGTTAGTCGCTTTGAAATTGGCAAAGACAAATGGGCATTTAATCGTGAAGAAGTGATGCTGACATGCCGACCGGGCAATGCGCTGTATGTCATTAACCCCAGCACTCTGGTGCAGTACCCTTTGAACGATGTCGCGCAAAAAGAAGTTACCAGCGGAAAGACCAACGCCCAGCCTATCTCAGTGATCCAGATTGATGATCCTAACAAACCAGATGAAAAAATGAGTCTGGCACCGTTTATTGAAAGAGCTGAGAAACTCTGTTAATTATCTATAGTAGTCTTTTGATTTCCAATAAAAAACCGCCCGAATGCTTTCACCAGAACGGGCGGTTTTTAACATTTAAGAGGATGATAAACGCGCTTTTTTTCTGACCACTTTACGCGCGGACTGGAAAACCTGGCGTCGTCATCTATTCTTAAAGGGCAAGGCAACTAAGCCTGCATTAATGCCAACTTTTAGCGCACGGCTCTCTCCCAAGAGCCATTTCCCTGGACCGAATACAGGAATCGTGTTCGGTCTCTTTTTATCTATAAAGCCAGTTTGATGATTACATCACAGCTTTTACTGCACTGACTTCACCATCAACCATAGCACACACTCTACTGCTTCAGTCCAGGCTTTTTTAACATTCTTGTTAAGATAATGTGATCTTCTGCGCGGGAGTAAGGAATTGATGAAACAGGCGAGACACATCTATCAGAAGATTGATGGCAGTCAGTGGCGACATATCTGGCTGGTGGGGGATATTCATGGCTGCCTGGCGCAACTGCGTAAGAAATTGTGGCACTGCCGGTTTGACCCGTGGCAAGACTTGCTGATCTCGGTTGGTGACGTTATCGATCGTGGCCCGGAGAGTTTGCGTTGCCTGCAATTACTGGATCAACGCTGGGTCAGAGCGGTAAGGGGCAATCATGAGCAGATGGCGATAGATGCGCTGGATTCACAGCAGATGTCTTTGTGGTTTATGAATGGCGGTGACTGGTTTGCCACACTGACCGAGCGCCAATGTGAGCAGGCGAGAATGGCGCTGGAAAAGTGCTGGTCTTTGCCGTGGATAATTGAATTAAGCTGTAGTAGCGGATTGCATGTCATCGCCCATGCGGATTACCCCAACGATATTTATGAGTGGCATAAGGAAGTCGATCTGCATCAGGTGTTGTGGAGTCGATCGCGATTGCGTGGGAGTCAAAAAGGGCAGGGAATTACAGGTGCCGATCATTTCTGGTTTGGGCATACGCCATTACGGCATCGCGTGGATATCGGTAACTTGCATTATATTGATACCGGTGCCGTCTTCGGAGGTGAGTTGACTCTTGTGCAACTGCAATAATTAAAAGTCACTGTGCTCGTGTGCAGGTCGCCAGAAACCATCAATAAAATCCTCAATCGGAAAACAGCCGCCGTGACGGATCCGTTGATCGTCCATTGAATAGAGGCACTGCTGTTCCGTATTGTAGACATCAACCACAATATCGTCACAACCAGCGTCCAGATAGCAAACAAAAAGTACCAGCGCGAACATTTCATCCTCGAAGTGCGGTGCCGTACCGTTAAGTTTAGGGGAGATTTTACAACGGGGGAAATAACCAGGATAAATAACCCGTCATGCCGACGGGTTCTTTTTGGATCAGGCAAGACGCATAATCCAGGCATCAGACTTTTGATCGTAGCGGGTACGGTAAAGGACAGAGTGTTCGCCGTTTAGCAGGGCTGGAATGCTGGTTTCGGCGTCCCAGGCATCAAGTTGCATACATAAATCCGGGTCAGATTTACAGGGGATGGTTAACGTTCGGTCACCAGGCGATTCGCCGGTTAACTCGCCGTCGTCGATTTCAAAAGCGCCTATGCGTACACTGGTTTTCATCTTCGTGCTCTCCATTTAAGTGCCGGTTGTGGTACGACCAGTCCGATCGCACCATTTTTCAGCGTAGTTGAGGCAGCCGAATGCGCCAGTCAAAACGTGCGCTTTTTTTGTGCGTTGTCAGGCGTTACCGGTAAACAGTTTCCCGTCGCGCACCAGCTCCCGTGGGTAACTGTTTTTCAGCCGTGAGCCAATACGTTTGGCTAAACCGATTGGCTGATGCTGGAAGGTGACCAGCACATCATCCGTAGTTGGCGCGGTTTGCGGGTAGACGTCGCGCCCGCGATACCACTCTTCCGCTTCCTGTGGTGTCAGTTCAAACGCGTTAGCGTGATCGGGGGAGGCAAGGGCAATGACGGCTTCATGCTGCCAGCGATAACCTTTGTTATGCGTTTCAGCAAGTTTAATCCCCAGACGGGAAAATCGGACTTTACCGATCAACGCTTCAATGCCCACCGGGAATAACCAGATTTCTTTATCGCGCTGCCAGAGGCGCAGGTTTTCATCCCAGTTTAAGCCGACACTTGCAGCTGCCTGCCGAATTTGTGCGGTTTCGCGATCTTTCACCGGGGTAAACGGAAAATTGCCCACTTTATATTTCGGCGCAGGTAACGCGGGAATCGCCTGAGTTTTACGTAGACGAGCAACGAAAAAGCCTTCGCAATCATAAATTTGTGGGAAAACATGCAAAAAGCCTTCCTCGGTCAGCGCCTTGTTTGCACCAGGGAAGAGATCGCCAAGCGGTAAAAACTCTACTGCGTCGGGGTAAGTCTCTTTCAGCCACTGGCAAACGGCTTCGTTTTCTTCCCGGTTTAAGGTACAGGTCGAGTAAACCAGCGTACCGCCAGGGCGTAATGCATGAAAGGCGCTGTCGATCAGCTCCCGTTGGGTAGCTGCGATTTCCTGATTGCTTTCGGGTGACCAGTTTTTTAGCGCATCGGGATCTTTACGCACCACGCCTTCACCGGAGCAGGGAGCGTCCAGCAAAATGGCATCGAACATTTCTGGCACTGCCGCACCAAACACGCGGCCATCAAAATGCGTGAGCGCAACATTACTGATGCCACAGCGGCTGATATTGGCATGTAACACTTTAACCCGGCTGGCGGAAAACTCATTGGCAAGGAGCGCCCCTTCGTTATTCATCCGTGCGGCAATCTGCGTCGTTTTTGAGCCTGGTGCAGCAGCGACATCCATCACCCGCTGTGGGGCGTTACCGTCGGCAAACAATGCGGCAACGGGCAACATTGAACTGGCTTCCTGAATATAAAACAGGCCACTCAAATGCTCGGCGGTACTACCCAGCGGCAATGCATCTTCATCGTCGCGTTCAATCCAGAAACCTTCTTCACACCACGGAATTGGCGTAAGCGTCCAGTCATAAGGAGCGGTTAATTGCAGGAAATCAGCAACGGAGATTTTCAGCGTATTAACGCGAATGCTGCGGCGCAACGGGCGCTGACAGGCGGCAAGAAAATCATCAAATGAGAGCGTCGAAGGCATTGCTTCACGCATTTGCGTCAGAAAGGCGTCCGGGAAATAAACGGTGTGTTGGGCCACGAGCATGTACCACTGGCAAAAAAACAGGCGCGCAGTTTAGCATAAACGCTCCGGCGCAGGTACGCCGGAGCAGTGTGCATTATTTGGGTAGCGCGGTTCCCCACTCACGCCACTCTTTCGGTTCGCTTTCCAGCAACAAGAAGTGTTTGCCTTCCTGGGCTTTCGGTGCCAGCGGAGTACCAGGCGGAGTGGCAAAAGCGATCCCACCACGGATAAACTGGTTAAACGTACCGGTTTTCACTACGCCACCCGTAAGACCAAAGTCCAGACTGTAGCCCGATGCCAGCCAGAAGACGGAATTGTTACGCACCAGGTGTTGATAACGTTTACTAATGCGCATCGCAATCATCACCCGATCCGATAGTGTGCCCAGCGTCATTCCAGTGACCGTACCCACTTCCAGACCACGGAACAGTACCGGTGTACCGATGCCTAACGATCCGGCCTCTGGCGCTTCAACAATAATGCTTAAGCCATCCAGGTAACGAGAATCGGTAATGGTAGCCTCCTGTAATTCAAAGTCGCGGCGAGGATTACCACGTCCGGGTTCGACGTTAATATACGGCTGGAGGATGGTATCAAGGTGCTCAACGCCGGCTGCCGAAATCTGCGGTGTGACCACCGAGAAGCGTGTACCACCGCGAGCGAAGGTCTGGACATATTCTGGATAGAGCACCGCTTTTGCCTGTACTTCATTACGTGCGGTTATCAGATCCAGCGTCTGAATTTGCCCGATATCAATACCGAGGTAGCGAATTGGCATACCGACCGCCAGTTTTCCGGCATCAAAAGCGTGGAGCGTAATCTGCCCGCCGACGGCACGAGCTGCCGTTTCTGACGCATACAGAATACGCTTATCGCCTTTACGCTGGCTGGCGCTGGCGCCGCTGAGGTTATCGAAGCTGATAGCCCCCTTTAACGCCCGTGAAAGTGGCGAAGCCTGTACGGTCAGGCCGCTACCATTAAGCTGAACTTTCGCTCCGCCTTCTGCCCAGAACACGCTGTTGCTGGTCAGAAGGTTGCGATATTCCGGTTTAATATGCAGATCGATATCAAAGGCGTTAGCCCGTGGGCGCACAGTGATGACTTCGCCAACCTCAAACTTACGGTACAGCACTACCGATCCCGCCTGCACGTCTGGTAATGTTTCTGCACTCAAACTCACGGTCGTGGTGGGCAAATCGCTAAGGCTGTTTTCCAGGGCTTTTTCCAGATTGGCATACAGCGGATAGCTGGCTTTCATTTCGCCTTTATCGCCCGGCAGAATACGTATTCCTCCGTTGATCCATTCAGAGGCGCTGGCACCGAGAAACTCAACGCCGTCCAGTCCCACTTTCACATCGACACGGCTGTTGACGACAAATTTGCTGTCGCCTTTTACCAGCTCGCGATGCTGTGGTTCAATGGCGACGGTAAAGGTGACGCCTTTGCTGGTGAGTTTACGTTCAATTACCTGACCGACCTGCACGCCATGCAGAATGAGCGGCTGGCCTGCATCAATACCGTAACTTTCTGGCGCGGTCAGGGTCAGCGTCAGAACATCAGGTTCATGCAGCAGGGCTTTCTCCCCAGGCACAACGACAAACTCCTTGCGCGGCTCACCATCGCCTGGCACCAGCTCGAAGGTTTTGCCCGTGAGCAGGGCGCTGAGGTTGGCATCGCTGAGGGATAATTTCGGGTTGCGTAATTCGATGCGGGTATTTTCCCGTAACAGCGTTACGACGCTGGGATCAACGGTCATTTCTCCGGTGACTTTGCCGCCTGGGTTTAAATCCAGTTTCGTCAGTTGTCCGACTTCCAGCCCCTGATACATTAACGGCGTTGAGTCGGCGGTTAATCCGGCACCGCTCGGCAGTTCCAGTTTTATGATTACCCCACGCTGGCTGTGGGCGAGGTCTTCATACAAACCAAAGGTATCTTCCGCTTCAGCAGGTTTCGACTCTTCCGGCGAATCGAAGGCAATCGCACCGTTAACCAGCGCAGCCAGACTTTCCAGTTTCACTTTCGCGCCACTGATACTGACATTGGCATCAACGCCAGAAACGTTCCAGAAGCGACTCCCTTTTTTCACCAGATCGGTAAAACGCCGCTCAATCAGGACATCAATCACCACGCCCTGGTTATTGGGGTTGATCGCATAGTCGTAGACACGTCCCACCGGGATCTTGCGAAAATAGACCAGCGAACCACTATTCAGCGAACCAAGATCGGGAGCCTGTAGGTGGATCATCAGATCACCATTATCCAGTCGATATTTCGGTTGGGTATCGAGGGCGACAAAGTGATCCTGCTCTTTGCCTTTGCCTGGCATCATGCCGATATAGTTACCCCCAACCAGCGCATCCAGCCCGGAGACACCTGCCAGAGAGGCTTTTGGGGTCACCAGCCAGAACTGCGTCTCTTCGCGCAGCGCATCTTTCATATCGGACTTGATGCTGACCCTGACTTCAATCTTACGAAGATCATCGCTGAGGCTGACATCCTGAACTGTTCCGACTTCAACCCCCTGATAACGAACAGGTGTGCGGCCAGGGACAATGCCGTCCGCCGACATAAAGTCGATGGTGACGGTGTTCCCCCGATCCTGATAACTGTCCCAAATCAGCCAGCCGGCAATCATTAGCGCAATGAACGGCAGTAGCCAGAAAGGTGAGATACGGCGTTTAGTTTTAATCTGCGCTTCAGTCGTCGAAGCGGGCGTTTCCTGACTCATGTGCATCCCAAAGTAAGCGGCTGTCCAGCCATTCCACTGCAAGAATAGTTAAAATAACCGCTGCGCCGAAATAAAACGCAGCCGGTCCCATAGTAAAAGCGAGGATCTGATCGCGATTGATCAGCGACATAGTTAAAGAAATGACAAACAGATCGAGCATCGACCAGCGACCAATCCAGGTCACCATTCGCAGTAACAGTATTCGCGTGCGTAGCCCTTGCTGGCATTTAAAATGAATGCTCAATAATAAAGTGAACATAACAATCACTTTGGTAAACGGCACCAGAATACTGGCGATAAACACAATTCCGGCGACCGCAATATTGCTGTTTGCCAGCGACATAATGCCGGAAAGAATCGTATCTTCTTGTCGTCCACCGTTCAGATAAATGATCGAGATAGGCAACAGGTTGGCTGGTAACAACAAGACGACTGAAGCCAACAGCGCCGCCCAACATTTTTGAAGACTATGATGACGACGCAGGCGAAGCGGGATATGGCAGCGGGGGCAGCGACCGCGCGGATCAGGGTAGCCGGTAAAGTGACACCCCAGGCAAACGCGTAGTTTCGCGTCCCTGCGCGTGGCAGGGCGTTCAGGATAAAATCGCTCCCACAGCTGTTCAACATTAAGATGTGACAACGTCGCCGTCGTTAAAATCACCAACGCCACAAAAGAGAATAAGCCGACACCAGCCTGGATATGGGCATAATCCTGTACCTTTATAGAAGCAACACCAATGCCGACCAGGTAGATATCCAGCATCACCCACTCTTTCAGTCGCTCAAGCATCAGCAGTACCGGGCGTAAGTTCATCCCCAGTCGGTTGCCAAACCACAAATAAGCAATAGATGTGACGAGGATAAGTGGGGCGCCGATAACGCAGAAAAAGACCATCGCGCCCGTTACAGGATCACCTTGTTTAGTCATTTGCCAGATGCCCTGCATGACGTTGGCGTCAATACGAATACCTAACAGCCAGATATGCAACAGTGGTTCGCCCCAGGCAAACGGCATCAGCAACAGCATGGTGAACGCCATTGCCGCCAGGCGCGTTAGCGACCAGTCACGCCCGTCACGAATTTTGGCCTGACAGCGCGGACAATAGGCACTTTGATGCGAATTTATCTCGGGCAGGCTAAACAGCATGTCACATTGCGGGCAACGTTGGTAATCACCACGCGGCAGTTCCTCGCCGATTGAGCTCACTGTTATCTTTTTTGTTGGCGTAATTTGCGGGGTGTTAAGTGCCATGACGAGCCAAATATAGTAAGAATTAGCATTAATCTTAACCCATGATGGGAATGATCTTGAGCATTAACGCATTTAATGCTTATTTTAATAGGCTGGCAGTTTCAGGTAAGACAACCAAGTGATTATATAATGAACAAAACAGAATTTTACGCGGACTTAAACCGCGACTTTAATGCGCTGATGGCGGGAGAAACCAGTTTTCTGGCAACGCTGGCAAACACCAGCGCGTTGTTATACGAACGTCTGACAGACGTAAACTGGGCCGGTTTTTATTTACTTGAGGACGATACGCTGGTGCTCGGACCATTTCAGGGCAAAATTGCCTGTGTACGGATCCCCGTCGGGCGCGGCGTGTGTGGCACTGCGGTTGCCCGCAATCAAGTACAACGAATCGAGGATGTTCACGCTTTTGACGGGCATATTGCCTGTGATGCGGCGAGTAATTCTGAAATTGTCCTGCCGCTGGTGGTGAAAAATCAGATTATTGGTGTTCTCGACATCGACAGTACCGTCTTCGGTCGCTTTACAGACGAGGACGAGCAAGGCTTACGTCAGCTTGTGGCACAGCTTGAAAAGGTGCTTGCAACGACGGATTACAAAAAATTCTTTGCGAGCGTCGCAGGATAATCAACGGATAACGTAGCATTTACTGATGGCGTCATTATAATGACGCCTGTTCATGCCTGCGCTTGTTGGCTACGTCCGTTGTAATCAGGAAATTTCATGGAAAATCAACCTAAGTTGAATAGCAGTAAAGAAGTAATCGCGTTTCTGGCCGAACGTTTTCCCCACTGTTTCAGTGCGGAAGGTGAAGCGCGTCCGCTGAAAATCGGTATTTTTCAGGATTTGGTCGATCGTGTTGCCGGGGAAATGAACCTGAGCAAAACGCAACTGCGATCTGCTTTACGTCTCTACACTTCGAGCTGGCGTTACCTTTACGGTGTTAAACCCGGCGCAACGCGTGTCGATCTTGACGGCAACCCATGCGGTGAGCTGGACGAGCAGCATGTAGAACATGCTCGCAAACAGCTTGAAGAAGCGAAAGCACGCGTTCAGGCTCAGCGTGCTGAACAGCAAGCGAAAAAACGCGAAGCTGCCGCAGCTTCTGGTGAGAAAGAAGATGCACCGCGCCGCGAACGTAAACCACGTCCTGCCGCGCAACGCCGTAAAGAAGGCGCCGAGCGCAAACCTCGCGCGCAAAAACCGGCTGAGAAAGCGCCAAAAACAGTAAAAGCACCTCGCGAAGAACAGCATACCCCGGTTTCTGACATTTCAGCTCTGACTGTCGGACAAGCCCTGAAGGTGAAAGCTGGTCAAAACGCGATGGATGCCACCGTATTAGAAATCACCAAAGACGGCGTCCGCGTCCAACTGAATTCGGGTATGTCTTTGATTGTGCGCGCAGAACACCTGGTGTTCTGAAACGGAGGCCGGGCCAGGCATGAACATGTTTTTTAGGCTTACCGCGTTAGCTGGCCTGCTTGCAATAGCAGGCCAGACCTTCGCTGTAGAAGATATTACGCGTGCTGATCAAATTCCGGTATTAAAGGAAGAGACGCAGCATGCGACTGTGAGTGAGCGCGTAACGTCGCGCTTCACCCGTTCCCATTATCGTCAGTTCGATCTCGATCAGGCGTTCTCGGCCAAAATCTTTGACCGCTACCTGAATTTGCTTGATTACAGCCACAATGTGCTGTTGGCAAGCGATGTTGAACAGTTCGCGAAAAAGAAAACCGAGTTGGGCGATGAACTGCGTTCAGGCAAACTCGACGTTTTCTACGATCTCTACAATCTGGCGCAAAAACGCCGTTTTGAACGTTACCAGTATGCGTTGTCGGTACTGGAAAAGCCGATGGATTTCACCGGCAACGACACTTATAACCTTGACCGCAGCAAAGCGCCCTGGCCGAAAAACGAGGCCGAGTTGAACGCGCTGTGGGACAGCAAAGTCAAATTCGACGAGTTAAGTCTGAAGCTAACGGGAAAGACGGATAAAGAAATTCGTGAAACCCTGACTCGCCGCTACAAATTTGCTATTCGTCGTCTGGCGCAAACCAACAGCGAAGATGTTTTCTCGCTGGCAATGACAGCGTTTGCACGCGAAATCGACCCGCATACCAACTACCTTTCTCCGCGCAATACCGAACAGTTCAATACTGAAATGAGTTTGTCGCTGGAAGGTATTGGCGCAGTGCTGCAAATGGATGATGACTACACCGTTATCAATTCAATGGTGGCGGGTGGGCCGGCAGCGAAGAGTAAAGCTATCAGCGTTGGTGACAAAATTGTCGGTGTCGGACAAACCGGTAAACCGATGGTTGATGTGATTGGCTGGCGTCTTGATGATGTCGTTGCCTTAATCAAAGGGCCGAAAGGCAGTAAGGTTCGTCTGGAAATTTTACCTGCGGGTAAAGGAACCAAGACCCGGACAGTAACGCTGACGCGTGAGCGCATTCGTCTGGAAGACCGTGCAGTTAAAATGTCTGTGAAGACTGTCGGCAAAGAAAAAGTCGGTGTGCTGGATATTCCGGGCTTCTATGTTGGCTTGACGGACGATGTCAAAGTTCAACTGCAGAAACTGGAAAAACAAAATGTCAGCAGTGTCATTATCGACCTGCGTAGTAACGGTGGTGGGGCGCTGACTGAAGCTGTATCGCTCTCAGGGCTGTTTATTCCTTCCGGTCCGATTGTGCAGGTTCGTGATAACAACGGCAAGGTTCGCGAAGATAGCGATAACGACGGTCAGGTTTTCTATAAAGGCCCGTTGGTGGTGCTGGTTGACCGTTTCAGTGCTTCGGCTTCGGAAATCTTTGCTGCTGCCATGCAGGATTACGGTCGCGCGCTGGTTGTGGGTGAGCCGACATTCGGTAAAGGCACAGTCCAGCAGTATCGTTCTCTGAACCGCATCTACGATCAGATGTTACGTCCTGAATGGCCGGCGCTGGGTTCAGTACAGTACACAATCCAGAAATTCTATCGCGTTAACGGCGGCAGTACGCAACGTAAAGGCGTAACGCCAGATATCATCATGCCTACGGGCAATGAAGAGACGGAAACCGGTGAGAAATTCGAAGATAACGCGCTGCCGTGGGATAGCATTGACGCTGCAACCTATGTGAAATCAGGAGACTTAACGGCGTTTGAACCGGAGTTGCTGAAGGAACATAATGCGCGTATTGCGAAGGATCCTGAGTTCCAGAACATCATGAAGGATATCGCTCGCTTCAACGCCATGAAGGACAAACGCAACATCGTTTCTCTGAATTACGCTGTGCGTGAAAAAGAGAATAACGAAGACGATGCGACGCGTCTGGCGCGGTTGAACGATCGCTTTAAACGCGAAGGAAAACCGGAGTTGAAGAAACTGGACGATCTGCCAAAAGATTACAAGGAGCCAGATCCGTATCTGGATGAAACAGTAAACATCGCGCTTGATTTAGCGCGTCTGGAAAAAGCCAGACCTGCGGAACAGCCTGCTCCCGTCAAGTAACATCAATCAGGCACAAGAAATTGTGCCTGATTTTTTAACAGTGGCAAGATGCCGTAAATCAGATGCTACAAAATGTAAAGTTGTGTCTTTCTGGTGACTTACGCGCTATCCGGACTTGAAAATAGTCACGTAGCCCATACGATGTGGGTATCGCATATTGCGTTTTGTTAAACTGAGGTAAAAAGAAAATTATGATGCGAATCGCGCTCTTCCTGCTAACGAACCTGGCCGTGATGGTCGTTTTCGGGCTGGTACTGAGCCTGACAGGGATACAGTCGAGCAGCGTTCAGGGGCTGATGATTATGGCCTTGCTGTTCGGTTTTGGTGGTTCCTTCGTTTCGCTTCTGATGTCCAAATGGATGGCATTACGATCTGTTGGCGGGGAAGTGATCGAGCAACCGCGTAACGAAAGGGAACGTTGGCTGATCAATACTGTTGCAACCCAGGCGCGTCAGGCTGGGATTGCTATGCCGCAAGTGGCTATCTACCATGCGCCGGATATCAACGCCTTTGCAACCGGTGCGCGCCGTGATGCCTCTCTGGTTGCGGTCAGCACCGGTTTGCTGCAAAACATGAGCCCGGATGAAGCCGAGGCAGTAATCGCTCACGAAATCAGCCACATTGCCAATGGTGATATGGTCACGATGACGCTGATTCAGGGCGTGGTGAACACCTTCGTTATCTTTATTTCTCGTATTCTCGCGCAACTGGCTGCTGGCTTTATGGGCGGTAACCGTGACGAAGGTGAAGAGAGCAACGGCAACCCTCTGATCTATTTTGCAGTCGCGACGGTGCTGGAGCTGGTATTTGGTATTCTGGCGAGCATTATTACCATGTGGTTCTCGCGTCATCGTGAATTCCACGCCGATGCGGGGTCTGCCAAACTGGTTGGGCGTGAAAAAATGATTGCCGCGCTGCAGCGCCTGAAAACCAGCTATGAGCCGCAAGAAGCAACCAGCATGATGGCTTTCTGCATTAATGGTAAATCGAAATCGCTGAGTGAGCTGTTCATGACTCACCCGCCGCTGGATAAACGTATTGAAGCTCTGCGCACGGGTGAATATCTGAAGTAATATGAAGTAAATGCTAAAAAGCGCGTCCTGGTCGACGCGCTTTTTTTATGCCTGGGATCGTGGCTGGGTAATCCGTAACCCACTGACGCAAGCAGCAATCACGGCCAGAATAGCCGCAGTCATCAGCGAGACGTGCGTACCATTATCGCCAAACTGATTTAACATCAGAGCCACCAGAGCCGCGCCGCTACTCTGACCAAGCAGACGAGCAGTGCCTAACATGCCACTGGCACCACCGCTACGTTCGCGAGGGGCGGAGGTGATGATGGTGTGGTTATTGGGTGACTGGAATAAGCCAAATCCGGCGCCGCATAAGACCATTGGCCAGATAATGTTGATATCCGCAGGAGAAGCGGGCAGCAGAACCAGTGAAAACAGACCCGCAGCCATAATGAACAATCCCAAAGCACCAAGTAATCCTGCATGTACGCGTTCTATCAGATAGCCTGCCAGCGGTGCCATCACCATGGTAGCTAACGGCCACGGCGTCAGGAGTAAACCCGTTTCTACTTCACTGCGCCCAAGCACGGTTTGCAGGTAAAAGGGCAGGGAAACCATTGCCAACATCTGTGCGCAGAAAGAGCAAATAGATGTGCAAATAGAAAGTGAAAACAGCGGAATGCGCAGTAAATCCACCGGTAGCAGCGGTACGGGAAGAGCAAGCTGGCGGCGAATAAAGAAAATACCCACGATAACCATTACCGCCAATTCCGCAGCAATCAACGTCAGCGATTGCCCCTGAGCGAAACCACTCAACGCAGTAATAAGCAGGCCGAAGGTTAACGCGTTCATCACGGCGCTGGGCAGATCAAAACGCGGCTTACTGGAGCGAGAACCATTAGGTGGCAGAAAACGCATTGCCAGAAGCAGAGCGATAATACCCAACGGCACGTTGATTAAAAATAACCATTTCCAGGAAGCAAAGGAAAGAATTGCCGCTGCAATTGTCGGACCAGCAGCCGAGGAGACGGCGACAATAAACGAGTTAATACCCATCCCCCTACCCAGAAAACGCTGCGGGTAGATCAGGCGGATAAGTGCAGTATTGACGCTCATCAGTGCTGCGCCGCCGAAACCTTGTATGACGCGCGCCAGGGTGAGCATTTGCAGCGAATCAGAAAGGGCGCAGAACAGCGAAGACAACAGAAAAACCACCAGACCGCATTTATAAATGCGTCGGTAGCCAAACATATCTCCCAGAAACGAGAATGAGAGCAGAGAGACAACAATGGCGATTTGATAGGCGTTCACTACCCAGATTGAGCTGGCTGGCGTGGCATGAAGGTCTGTGGCGATTGTTGGTAAGGCGACGTTGGCGATAGCGCCGTCGAGGACCGCCATCGAAATACCAATAATAATGGTCAAAATCGCGCCGTATCGCTGAGGCAACGGCAGACCATCGGCCTGAACTTTTGGCATAGGAATTTTATATCTTTTGGTAATAATCAACAGGGTTATGATTCTAGCACTGATATTCACTGCGGATGTCGCAGAATTGTAACTAACCGGAAAAAGATGGATTGCGACCACCCAGGCACGAAATTATAATAAAAAACAGTTCTGATTTTTATAAAACACTCGCAATGAGGTGATAAATGGCTAACGCAGATCTGGATAAACAGCCTGATTCTGTATCTTCTGTACTGAAAGTTTTTGGCATTCTGCAGGCGCTGGGCGAAGAGCGCGAAATAGGGATAACCGAGCTGTCACAGCGCGTCATGATGTCAAAAAGCACCGTTTATCGCTTTTTACAGACCATGAAAACCCTGGGCTATGTGGCGCAGGAAGGGGAGTCGGAGAAATATTCGCTGACGCTAAAATTGTTTGAACTGGGCGCCCGGGCGTTACAAAATGTTGATCTCATTCGTAGCGCAGATATCCAGATGCGTGAGCTTTCCCGCCTGACCAAAGAGACCATCCACCTTGGTGCGCTGGATGAAGACAGCATTGTTTACATCCACAAAATTGACTCTATGTACAATTTGCGCATGTATTCACGGGTTGGTCGTCGTAATCCGCTTTACAGTACTGCGATTGGTAAAGTCTTGCTGGCCTGGCGCGATCGTGATGAAGTGAAGCAAATCCTTGAGGGCGTTGAGTATAAGCGCAGTACCGATCGTACCATTACCAGCACGGAAGCGTTATTACCGGTGTTGGATCAGGTGCGCGAGCAAGGTTATGGCGAAGATAACGAAGAGCAGGAAGAGGGACTGCGCTGTATCGCAGTTCCGGTATTTGACCGCTTTGGCGTGGTTATTGCTGGTTTGAGTATTTCCTTCCCGACCCTGCGTTTTTCTGAGGAGCGTTTGCAGGAGTACGTGACTATGCTGCATACGGCGGCGCGTAAAATTTCCTCTCAAATGGGGTATCACGACTATCCGTTCTGATTAGAGGAAGAACCTGTCTGTATAATATTCAGACAGGTTCTGTATTTCGCGTGGGTTAAATAAAGTTACAAATGGCGTAACATAGTACGCTATGGCGATGAATGTGCTTTTTATCTTCGGTTTAAGTAGTTACTTATGCCTTTAACCATTATCTACAACGTTATTGCTTTTACGTAACAGCGGGCAGTCTGTTATCCCGAAAAGCCCACTTTTAGTGTGCAGATATTGTACCGTGCTGGTGCCTCTGGCGGTCAGATAGGAACATTGCAAACCTAACCCTGCGGCATTTTCCTTGCTTCCAATCAGAACGCCATATCCGCTTAGTAATAATCCTGTCCATACCAGTGCTATCAACATAATTGTGCGAATAATGAATCGCATTATGACCTCTTCTCTTTTTTGTTCGCCTAATCGTAGCGGTAATATGGGCTGAAGCAAGCGTATAGTTCCGAAAAAGCACGAATATCGACATAGTTAGGCGCTGTTTAACTAACGCATGATAGTTTAATGACATAAGGTAGTTTAAACGGAGACTGGAGTGAAAAAGTTTCGATGGGGCGTTCTGGTTGTCGCTGTGCTGGCTTGCTTGCTGCTATGGGCGCAGGTATTCAATATGATGTGCGATCAGGATGTACAATTTTTCAACGGAATTTGTACCATCAATCAATTTATCCCATGGTGATATCATTTTTTCAACAGTAGATTTCCTTCCTGTGTAGCAGTGGTAGAATGGCGCCTCTACTTAGAGGTGGTGAAATGAACGAAGTTGTAAATTCAGGCGTGATGAACATTGCGTCTTTGGTTGTATCGGTGGTTGTTCTCGCTATTGGGCTCATCTTGTGGTTTTTCATCAACCGTGCCAGTTCACGGACTAACGAACAGATTGAACTTCTCGAGGCATTGCTGGATCAGCAAAAACGGCAAAATGCGCTGTTACGTCGTTTGTGCGAAGCAAGCGAACCTGAAAAAACGAATGCCAGTGCTGCTGAGAACCAAAAAGCGGCTGAAGATGACGATATCATCCGTCTGGTAGCTGAACGGTAATTCTTCCTCAAATTTGAGTAACCCAGGTGCTGACGGGTTACTCATCTTATCATTCATATATGCACTATAGTGGTGCAATTGATTCAAATTAATACTCTGGTCTGACTTCAATTATTTATCGTGTTATTTATTTCATAATATCGATATCAGAAAAAGATATTTACCTCACTAAGTCATTGGGATGTTTACATCGGAATAGTGATCAATCGCGGTATTGTTTATTAGCGAAACGTTTCTCTTCTCACTTTTTAGTAATTCATCAATTTTTCTTATTTTAAAATAATAATATGCCTTCAGTATAGTTTCTTCATTGTGTTCGTGTTTGTTGTTAACTGACTGTTTTGTGAGGTGAATTTATATAATATTTTATTCGTTATATATCATAAAAAGTGATATCGCTCGCATTGCGTAATAAGTTGTAGTGCTGCTCTGGAAGAACTGAACTTATTGAACTATGTTAGAAACTGCATCAGGTCAAGTATCTGTTTGTAATGGTATGGTTAAGTGCATCGATATATCGGCACGTATTCCGTTGCATAAATGTGCAAAAAAGTGGAAGGCGTATCGAGATTTGTGCGGCTGATCGAGACATGTTTAAAAATGGCTTGCCATAATTAACGTTGTATGTGATAACAGTTTCGGGTTAAACGAGGTACAGTTCTGTTTATGTGTGGCATTTTCAGTAAAGAAGTCCTGAGTAAACACGTTGTCGTTGAATACCGCTTCTCTGCCGAGCCTTATATTAGTGCCTCATGCAGTAATGTGTCAGTTTTATCTCTGTAATGCCTGCGGGCGAAGAAAACAATCTAAGGAATTTTTCAAATGGCAAAGATTAAAGGTCAGGTTAAGTGGTTCAACGAGTCTAAAGGTTTTGGCTTCATTACTCCGGCTGATGGCAGCAAAGATGTATTCGTACACTTTTCCGCTATTCAGGGTAATGGCTTCAAAACTCTGGCCGAAGGCCAGAACGTTGAGTTCGAAATTCAGGACGGCCAGAAAGGTCCGGCAGCTGTTAACGTAACAGCAATCTGATCGAAACCACTGATCTGAAGTGTAAACGCGCTTCAATCTCGCTATAAAGCCTCGTCCAAATGCGAGGCTTTTTACTTTGTTTTATTCACGCTCTTGCCTGCGGATATTTGCCCGACGCGCAATTCGCGTTACACTTGCGGCCTTTAGTATCCTGCCGGAGTTGTCATGTCGTTTTCCTGTCCACTTTGTCATCAGCCGCTATCGCTTGAAAAAAACAGCTATATCTGTCCCCAACGGCATCAATTTGATATGGCGAAAGAGGGATATGTTAATTTGCTGCCCGTTCAGCATAAACGATCCCGCGATCCGGGCGACAGTGCGGAAATGATGCAAGCGCGGCGCACATTTTTAGATGCCGGCCATTATCAGCCGCTTCGTGATGCGATAGTCGCTCAATTGTGTGCTTGTCTTGATGAGCACGCAACGGCAATACTGGATATTGGCTGTGGGGAAGGGTATTACACTCATGCTTTTGCTGAGGCATTGCCGGGTGTGACTACTTTTGGTCTGGATGTCTCTAAGGTTGCGATTAAAGCTGCGGCGAAACGTTATCAGCAGGTTACCTTTTGTGTCGCTTCCAGCCACCGTCTGCCGTTTTCTGATACCAGTATGGATGCCATTGTCCGTATCTACGCGCCGTGCAAAGCAGAAGAATTAGCGCGCGTGGTCAAACCGGGAGGATGGGTCATTACCGCTACCCCGGGACCACGGCATTTAATGGAGCTGAAGGGGCTGATTTACGACGAAGTACATCTACATGCGCCCCATACGGAACAACTGGAAGGTTTTACATTACAGCAGAGCGATGAATTGTGTTATCCGATGCGCCTGCGTGGAGATGAGGCCATTGCGTTGTTACAGATGACTCCGTTTGCCTGGCGCGCCAAGCCAGAAGTCTGGCAAACGCTGGCGGCAAAAGAAGAATTTGATTGCCAGACGGACTTTAATATTCACGTCTGGCAACGAACAAATTAGCCGTGGTAGTGCGTCCAGAGGATCTGGGCGCCAATGCCAATAAGCACCAGCCCGCCAAGAATTTCCGCTTTTTTCCCAATAATTGAACCGATAAAGCGACCCACCATCATACCTAATGTTGACATGATCAAGGTGGCGCAGCCAATCGCCAGAGCAGTAGCAATAATATTAACTTGCAGGAAGGCCAGACCAACACCAACCGCCATGGCATCCAGACTGGTGGCAATTGCGGTAGTTACCAGCAACCAGAAACCGTGACGACGACGCGGTTCTTCATCCTCATCGTCTCCACCACGAAAACCCTCAATAATCATTCGCCCGCCGAGAAATATCAGCAGTACAAACGCAATCCAGTGGTTCCACTCGAGAACAAAACGGCTGGCTAACATGCCCATTCCCCAGCCGATCAGCGGCGTCAGGGTTTCGACAGCACCAAAAATAAGGCCGGTTCGCAACGCTTCAGAAAATTTCGGTTTATGGAGGGTGGCACCTTTACCGATTGATGCAGCAAATGCATCCATCGACATACCAAACGCAAGAAGAACAGTAGCAGTGATATTCATGACAACGTCCTGACCGGGGTATCCATAAAACACATCACCGCCCCCAGCAAACATGCACACATGAACGACAAGAAGCGCCCATGCAGGCATAGCGATTGATGTGCATATGGTCTCGCCTGACTGAAGGTGTTCAGTCCGTACGTGCCACGTTTTGCAACGAGTATGTTGACACGTACATTTCCGGAGTCTGGAAATCGGCTACTCCCCAAATGAGGGCGCAACCTTAACATATATTGAGAATATAAAACAACTGTTGGGATATATTATTTCATTGCATTATTGATAACGATTTTCATTTAGATTTATATATCAATAAAACGTTAAAATAAATAACAAATAAGGGAATGGATAATATAGCCGAAGCTATGTCTGGTTATTAAGAATACACTAAACATAGCTTCGGCTAAATCTATAACTTATTGAGTAGACACGAGAAGTTTATAAATCTTTTCCAGATCGTCGATATTTCGAACGCGGATTAACAAACGGCGCAGTTCTAATTGCATAACCAGTACGCCATCTTCCGATAAGTTCATCGCTTTAATTCGGCGATATTCAATCCAGACATTGGCGAAGAAAAAACCTTGCTGTTTAAAAATGATTTTCGGAACCCGGATCCAGAAAATATAAAAGCCCATTAGCGCCAGTGTACTTAATAACCAGGTGGTTATTTGTGCGCCATGGTTGGTCACATTGTTATAGATAAGAATGACAATCAGCCCGACGAAGATAACGCTATCTATGCGACCGCGCCGGAGCAAAGGAATTGCCAGCAGGGTGGGGCCGTTGCGTCGGGGCATGATGAACTGATCGTATATCGCAAAGGCAAGTAGTGCGGTGATGAACAGAATCAGTACCAGATCCGTGATTGTCATTAATCCTCCAGATAAAAAAACGGGGCCAATAGGCCCCGGTAGTGTACAACAGTATTACAGTCCCAGCAGGCCGCAAGCGTAACCAGCGATACCGATGACGAAGAAGCCAACGATGATCCACAGAGGGTTAACTTTTTTGCGCAGCAGCCACATACAGGCGAAGGTCAGCAACAGCGGCACCAGGCCTGGCATTAACTGGTCAAGAATGGTCTGAACAGTGGTAACGTGCTCTTTACCCGTCTGGTCGGTGATGCGAGAGACAACCAGCGGGATGTTGACATGTGTCCACTTGTTAACCAATGCCCCCATGACAAACAGGCCGAGAATAGACGCCCCTTCCGTCAGTTTTTGCAGGAAGCCGCCACCCATATCTTTAACGATATCGATACCTTTGGAGTAACCATACGCTACGCCGTAGTAACGGGTTGCCAGACGTACCAGGTTAAACAGGATAAAGAACAGCAGCGGACCTAACAGGCTGCCGCTCATCGCGATCCCGGCACCCAGCGCCGCGAATACCGGACGTACCGTACCCCAGAATATTGGGTCGCCCACGCCTGCCAGCGGCCCCATCAGACCTACTTTGATACCGTTGATAGCACCGTCGTCGATCTCTGCGCCGTTAGCACGCTGTTCTTCCAGCGCCAGGGTTACGCCGAGGATTGGCGCCGCCACAAACGGTTGGGTGTTAAAGAATTCGAGGTGACGTTTAATCGCCTGTTTACGGGCATCGTTGTTCTCAGGGTAGAGGCGACGAATCGCCGGAACCATAGAGAAGCAGAAACCCAGTGCCTGCATACGTTCGAAGTTCCATGAACCCTGGAAAAGGTTAGAACGCAGGAAGACGCCACGAATATCACTCGGAGTGAGTTTTTTCTCGGTGGTAGTTTTAGTTGTATCAACCATTTCGCTCACCTGTTAGTCCAGTTCGTTATCGAGATCGTTGTTACCAGCAGCCTGAACAGGCGCACCGGCTACGCGGTTATATTTCGGGCTAAGTTGGATGTAGAGCACTGCCATAACAGTACCAATCACACCCAGAGCAACCAGGTTAAAGTTGGTGAATGCGGCGGTTACGAAGCCGAGGTAGAAGAACGGCATCAGGTAGCCTGCACGCATCATGTTGATAACCATTGCATAACCAACCACCACGATCATGCCACCGGCGATATTCAGACCATTAGTCACCACTTCCGGAATGGCGTTCAGCATGTTCTGAACTTCACTGGTGCCTACAGACAGCGCAACAATCACGGCTGGGATAGCCACACGCATCGCTTGCAGGAACAGAGAAGAAACGTGGATCCAGGAAATTGCCGTCAGATTGCCATTATCAGCCGCCTTATCCGCAGCGTGCTGGAAAGCAACGGTGATGGTACGAACGATGATGGTCAGCACCTGGCCCGCAGCGGCCAGCGGGATTGCCAGCGCGATACCAGCACCGATGCTCTGATGACCGGCGATAACCAGAATGGTAGAAATGATGGAAGCCAGAGCTGCATCAGGCGCAACTGCGGCACCGATATTCATCCAGCCAAGCGCGATCATTTCCAGAGTACCACCGATAATAATACCGGTTTTCATATCGCCAAGAACAATACCCACCAGGGTACAGGCGATTAGCGGACGGTGAAACTGAAATTCATCGAGGATTGATCCCATACCTGCGATACAGGCTACGATAAATACCAGCACAATTTGAAGAGTGGTAATCTCCATTGTACTTCTCCTGTTTACGTAAGACTTAAGTGTGAAAACTGAGTGATAATCAACACAATACGTTACTTATCGATTTTGCTGATCAGATCCATCATTTTCAGTTTCGGATCGGTGGAAACCTTACGGACTTCCAGCTCGATACCACGCGCATTCAGTTTTTTGAACGCTTCGATATCTTTTTCATCAACCGAAACCGCGTTATTCACCTGGGTTTTTCCCTGACGGAATGCCATGCCGCCAACGTTAACAGAGGTAATTTTCACGCCGCCTTCAACGAGGCGCTCAACATCTGTCGGGTTGGTGAATAACAGCATTACACGTTCGCCAGCATATTTCGGGTTGTTGTAGACGCGGATCATCTTGGCAACATCAACCACGTGTGCTGTTACGCCCGGAGGTGCAACCTGGGTGAGCAGTGTCTTACGAACGGTATCCGCAGCCACTTCATCACTAACAACGATAATACGGGAGACATTGGTTTCTTTAGTCCAGCGGGTAGCGACCTGACCGTGAATCAGACGATCGTCGATACGCGCAAGGCCAATAACCATGTAGTCATTTGGTCCCATTGGTTTTGCAGGAGCGGGAGCCGCTTTTGGTGCTGCGGCAGCGGGCGCTGGTGCGGATTTTTCAACCGGTTTGGCTTTCAGTGCTTTCACGCCTTCACGGCCTGTTTCTACAGCCAGCGCCACCAGTTCATCAAAGCCTGGGTCATCATCACGGGCCATTAACGTCTCCACCAGCATTGGAATGTTAACGCCTGCGATCACTTCATAATGCTCTTTGTCGACGACAATACGGCTGGCAGCATTGAACGGGCTGCCGCCCCATGTATCAACGAGAAACAGCACGCCTTTAGTGGTGTCGAGTTTTGCCAACTGAGCGTTGTACTTTTCGATCAGCGTCTCGGCATTTTCACCTGGAACGAAATCGATCCAGCCGACGTTTTCCTGCTCGCCTAACAGCATCTCTGCCGTTTTAAGCAACTGCTCTGCAGCCCAACCATGTGTGCCTATAACAATAGCAATGGTCACTTGCTACCTCCTTTATTATTGTTAACACCTCAACGTGCCAGATGTATTTTTTGAATCGTCGTCCACAATCGAATCGATTCAGATAAGGGTTACAACCAAAAACCCCTGCGTTTCGCGATTTATTTTAGATAGCGAAAAAAATATTTTATGTGATGAAGATCCGTAATTTAACTTTGGATTAGCAAAATTCCGAAAGGTAAAATATCCTCGTTACATTCGTTTGCAAAGGAAGGTAAATCTTTGCCAAATCAGAGTTCTCTCTGATATGTTTAACTCCCGTTTAACAATCAAGGAGTATGGGGCAGCAGCCCGCAGTATGGATCGTCACCGACGTCATTTCAGCATCAGGCCTTTCAGCGCCTGCCTTTCTGGCATTTTTTGCCGCACCTTTTGTTTGCATTTTGTCGTTACGCCTGCATTATTTCTGGCGCCGAATAGCTATTCCTTAAGCAGGAGCTTGTCATGGAATTCTTAATGGACCCCTCGATTTGGGCGGGGCTACTCACGCTTGTCGTTCTTGAAATCGTGTTGGGTATCGATAACCTGGTTTTTATCGCCATTCTTGCCGATAAACTGCCGCCAAAACAACGTGATAAAGCACGTTTGTTGGGGCTGTCGCTGGCGCTGATCATGCGTCTGGGACTGTTATCGCTGATTTCATGGATGGTCACCCTGACCAAACCGCTATTTACCGTGATGGATTTTTCCTTCTCCGGCCGCGATCTGATTATGTTGTTCGGGGGGATATTCTTGCTGTTTAAAGCGACAACGGAGCTGCATGAACGGCTGGAAAACCGCGATCATGATTCTGGTCATGGCAAAGGCTATGCCAGTTTCTGGGTGGTCGTAACACAGATTGTCATCCTCGATGCCGTCTTTTCGCTGGATGCGGTGATTACTGCAGTAGGGATGGTCAACCATCTGCCGGTGATGATGGCGGCGGTGGTGATTGCAATGGCGGTCATGTTACTGGCGTCGAAGCCGCTGACGCGATTCGTTAACCAGCATCCAACGGTAGTGGTGCTCTGTCTGAGCTTCCTGTTAATGATTGGTCTGAGTCTGGTAGCAGAAGGTTTTGGTTTCCACATTCCGAAAGGTTACCTGTATGCCGCGATTGGCTTCTCGATCATTATCGAAGTATTTAACCAAATTGCGCGCCGTAACTTTATTCGTCACCAGTCGACTTTACCGCTGCGTGCACGTACTGCCGATGCCATCCTGCGTTTGATGGGCGGTAAACGTCAGGCGAATGTTCAGCATGATGCGGATAACCCGATGCCGATTCCCGTGCCGGAAGGCGCGTTTGCCGAAGAAGAGCGATACATGATTAACGGTGTACTGACACTGGCGTCGCGCTCTCTGCGCGGAATTATGACGCCGCGCGGCGAAATCAGCTGGGTTGACGCTAACCTTAGTGTCGATGAAATCCGTGAGCAGTTGCTTTCTTCGCCACATAGCCTGTTCCCGGTATGTCGCGGTGAACTGGATGAAATCATCGGCATCGTGCGTGCGAAAGAATTGCTGGTGGCACTGGAAGAGGGCGTTGATGTAGCGGCGATTGCTTCGGCGTCTCCGGCGATTATCGTTCCGGAAACCCTCGATCCGATCAACCTGTTGGGCGTGCTGCGTCGTGCTCGCGGTAGTTTTGTTATCGTTACCAACGAGTTTGGTGTGGTGCAAGGTCTGGTTACGCCTCTGGATGTGCTGGAAGCCATTGCCGGTGAGTTCCCGGACGCTGATGAAACGCCGGAAATTATTACCGACGGCGACGGTTGGCTGGTAAAAGGTGGTACAGACCTCCACGCCTTACAGCAGGCGCTTGATGTTGAGCACCTTGCCGATGACGATGATATCGCGACGGTCGCAGGCCTGGTGATTTCTGCAAATGGTCACATCCCGCGTGCTGGCGATGTGATTAACGTAGGGCAGTTGCATATCACCATTGTTGAAGCTAACGATTATCGTGTTGATCTGGTTCGCATTGTTAAAGAGCAACTGGCGCACGACGAAGACGAATAATCATTAACGAAATGGCATAACGGGCGTGATATGTCCATTATGCCGGGCGGGCGGCGGTTGGCTGCCCGCCAGCCATTTTGGGAAATCACGCAGCGGCATTGGTTGCGCGTACAAATACCCTTGTAAAATATGCACCCCATGACGGCGTAAATATTTTGCCTGTTCTTGCGTTTCTACGCCCTCCGCCACCAGTTCAATATTCAGCCTTTGCCCCAACGCAATGATGATATCGGTTACCGTCGAGTTAACCGCGTCTGAACCAATTGCAGCGGTGAATGACTTATCAATTTTCAGGACGTCAGGGCGTAACGTTTCCAGCCAGGAAAACGAACTGTTGCCGGTGCCGAAATCATCAATCGCCAGTTTGACGTTTTTACGATGCAGTTCGCGGGCAATCCGATAATCAACATCCAGTAGGGCATCGCGCTCGGTTATTTCAAGGATAAGTTGCTGAATCGGGTGAGCACTGAACCAGTACTGATTAAGATCTTTCAACAGCACGCCACGGCGAAAATGGCTGGGAGCGACGTTGATCCCAATGTGAAACTGGCTGCTCATTGGAAAAACGTGGATTTGACGGATGGTTTCCATCATCACATAACGGGTAAGCGGCGCTATCAGGTGATGTTCTTCCGCAATAGGGATAAACACATCCGGCGAGATCCAACCCTGACGAGGATTATTCCAGCGCAGCAATATCTCTACGCCAATACATTGCTGACTACGTGCGTTTAGTAAAGGTTGACAGAATAGCTCGAACTCATGTTGCGCGAGGCCAAGATTAATTTCGCGCGAAAAACTCATTCTGTGTGCGGTTGCCAGCCATGCAACATAACCCACCAGTAAACTCAACAGTACCGCCAGCGGGAGCTGGCTGGGAAGATGGTGCAACGCCAGTTCCGTCGCACCAGGTCCGCTGACGCTAATGGTAAAAGGAAAATTCTGCGATGAAACCTGGTAACGCTCATTGCCATTAAGCGGAGGTAAAGAATCAACCAGGCCGTCATTATAGAGTAAATGGCGATCGGCCACCGTCAGGCTGGCGTTTCTGATTTGCGGCAACTGCGGTTCCAGCAACATCGTCGTCAATAGCTCAATGTTGATCATCTCCAGAACGCCATCACCGCTATGTGATGGCGAGGGATACCACTGGATCAGCACTGGGCTACCTTTAATCAACACGCGATCGGTGGTAAGACGCAGAAGAGCCTGTGGGGCAGGCAAATCGGCCTGGATATCATGAACAGGGACATTTCGATAGCCAAAGATACTGGAGCAATAGAGCGTACCGTTTTGAACCAGGCCAATAGAACGCACGGTTTGCAGTTTGGCGGCCTGCTTGCGTAGAGGCAAATGAGTAACTGAGCACGGGAGGCCAATCAACGGAAGTAAAAGCTCGCGTCCTTCCTGAAGGGGTTGTAAGACTTTATCCAGCTCTTCAACAGCGTGATTGGCGAAGAGGATCACCCGCTGTTGATTTAAGTTACGCTGTGAAATAAACCGCACGCTTAGTGTCGCCACAAGCGTAAAGAGTGCGCAAATTGTACAAACAATCATTCGATTACGGCGATAGGTTTTAATGATCCGTTGTGCTTTTTGCATGCGGGCCGCCCTGTAAGCGCATGGCAACAAACGCCTGACGCAACAGTGGAAGTGTAGTGGGGAAATTTACAGCAGACGAGAAAGCGGGAGAAATTCGCCCATCCGTTGCAGATGGGCGAAAGAAAAGTATTAGTCACACTGGACTTTAATTGCCAGACCGCCGCGAGAGGTTTCACGGTATTTGGCGTTCATGTCTTTACCCGTTTCGTACATTGTCTCGATGACCTTATCCAGCGAGACGCGCGGTGCACTGGTGCGGCGTAAGGCCATGCGTGCGGCATTGATCGCTTTCACAGAGGCAATGGCGTTACGTTCAATGCACGGCACCTGAACCTGACCCGCAACCGGGTCACAAGTCAGACCAAGGTTGTGTTCCATGCCAATTTCCGCCGCCACGCAAACCTGTTCCGGGCTACCGCCCAACAGTTCTGCAAGACCCGCAGCAGCCATTGAACAGGCAACACCCACTTCGCCCTGACAACCTACTTCAGCACCGGAAATAGAGGCGTTCATTTTATACAAAGCGCCAATTGCCCCGGCCGCCATAAAATAGCGGGTATAGATGTCCGGGCTGACCGATTCAATAAAGTGGTCATAGTAAGCCAGCACTGCCGGAACGATGCCACACGCACCGTTGGTTGGTGCAGTTACCACTCGACCACCCGCAGCGTTTTCTTCGTTTACCGCCAGCGCAAACATATTTACCCAGTCGATGACATTCATCGGATCGTTAGACAGTTTATCGCTGGAAACCAGCATCCGGCGCAGGGCAGACGCACGGCGCGGAACACGCAGCGGGCCAGGCAATACGCCTTCGGTATTCATCCCGCGATCAATACATGCCTGCATGGTTTGCCAGACATGAGCAAAATATTCATCGATCTCTTTTTTGCTGTGCAGCGCCAGTTCGTTTTGCATTGCCAGGCCGGAAAGGGAATAGCCGGTTTCATTGCAGTACGCCAGCAGCTCGGTGGCGGATTTGAACGGATACGGCACGCTCACGTCGTTTGCGGCATCCTGACCAAAATGTTCTTCATCGACGATAAAGCCGCCGCCGATGGAATAATAAGTTTTGCTGTAGACGACTTCATCGCCGTTATAAGCGTGGATTTGCATACCGTTTTCATGCAACGGCAGGTTGCCGTTATGAAAACGCATTCCGTTGTCACGCGGAAAATCCACTTCATGCCGACCCTGCGCCAGCAGCAGGCGTTCGCGCTCTTCTACGTCGCGAATAAAACCGGGAATACTGTCGATATCCACGGTGGCAGGTTCGTTACCTGCAAGACCCATAATAATGGCGATATCGGTATGGTGGCCTTTACCCGTCAGCGACAGTGAACCATAAACGTCCACGGCAACGCGGGTAACGCTATCCAGTAAGCCTTTTTCGACCAGATCATCGACGAACTGTTTACCTGCCTTCATAGGCCCTACGGTATGGGAAGATGAGGGGCCAATCCCCACCTTAAACATGTCGAATAGACTAATCACGATAATACTCCTGACAAGGTGACTGGACTTCCAGTAACGAACTAATAACAACGCATAGTGTAAGAGGGAACGCGGCGACAGGCTTAACTATTCACATGAATTAAACTAATCAAAAACCGCGATTTAACTAATATTGCGATGATTGTCTCAAGTAGTGTTTTGTAGATGTAAAGATAAGTATAGTCAGGATTTCACACCAATTTGCAGCGCCAGCTCACGAATTATGCCTGCGGTCATTCCCCATACAAAATACTGTTCGTACCAGGAAAGCCATACCCGATGTGAATCACCACGGCGGTAGATATCTAACGGGTGATAACGACCCAGATGTAATGCCTGGGCGAGCGGCATTTCAAACACTGCGGAAACTTCATCTTCACTGGCGCGATAAGGTAAATCAGGCGGGATAATGCCGACCACTGGCGTTACCTGGTAGCCAGTTACGCTATCGACAGGCGGCAGCACACCGATAACTTCTACGGCGGAAGGGGGAATAGCGACCTCTTCTTCAGCTTCGCGCAGCGCGGCGGCGATCACTGACACATCAGTGTCATCGACAGCACCACCAGGAAACGCCACCTGTCCGGCGTGTTTGCGCAGATGAATAGAACGCTGTGTGAGCAATAACCCCGGCTGCGATCGGCGAACGATGGGGATTAACACGGCAGCCTGACGATGATTTAAGGTTTCCCGGTTTATTTGCGGGCGCAAAAGTTGAAAGCGCGATAAAAAATCATCAAGCGTCAGGCTACGGTAGTCCACGTCTTACTTCTCCAGTTGGCGTAATATCCTATTAACTTTATCAAAAGTTTCCTGATATTCCGCTTCTTCCTGACTATCGGCGACAATACCGCCGCCCGCAGAACAGTAAATTTGACCGTTAATGGCAGTCAGCGTGCGGATGGTGATGCTGGTATCCATATTGCCACAGAAGCTCAAATAGCCAATGCTTCCGCACCAGGCGTTGCGTCGCTGCGGTTCCAGTTCATCGATAATTTCCATTGCCCGTACTTTCGGTGCTCCGGTGATTGAGCCTCCGGGAAAAGCCGCGCGCAGCAGATTGCTGGCATGAAGTTGTTCAGGTAGTTGAGCCGTAATGGTGCTCACCAGGTGGTGCACAGCGGGAAAAGGTTCCACCACAAACAGTTCCGGCACTTTGACTGAACCTGGCACAGCAACGCGACCAATATCATTACGCATTAAATCAACAATCATCAGGTTTTCAGCGCGATCTTTTGGCGAGTTCGCCAGTTTTTCTGCCTGTTTGCTATCTTCCTGAGGATCGGGCAGACGCGGCAGTGTGCCTTTAATCGGACGGGTCTGGATCTCACCGTCATCACAAAGAATAAAACGCTCTGGCGAGAGGCTTAAAATTGTGCCTTGTTCCAGGCGCAGGAAGGCACTAAACGGCGCGTGATTGGCCTGATTAAGCTGAACGAATGCCTGCCATTCATCACCGCAATAGGTAGCCTGAAAACGCTGGGCGAGATTCACCTGGTAACAGTCGCCACTGTGCAGATAATCCTGCACCTGACGAAATTTTTCGCCATACTGTTCGCGGTTCATATTAGATTGCCAGGCAGAGGTTAGTGCAAAATCGCCCTGTGGTGTGATTTGCTGGTTTTCCAGCCAGGCCAGACGGGCATTGACATCATCATGACTCAGCAAAGAAACAGTCTGGCGCTGGTGGTCGACAATCAGTGTCCAGTCGTAGATACCTACCGCCATATCAGGCAGGTCGATATCTCTCTGCGCCACTTCTGGCAGTGACTCAAAACGGCGACCCAGATCGTAACCAAATAAACCCAGCGCGCCACCCTGAAATGGCAAATCATCGTTATGCGACGGGTGAATGTTTGCACGCTCCAGCGCCTGCTGTAGTACTGTTAACGGATCGTCAGTGGTTGTTGTGCGGGTTTCTCCTTTACACACAACAGTTTCACTGCCGTAAGTTGTTAAGGTGCAAATCGGGTCTGCCACCACAATATCAAAGCGGCTATACGGATGATCGGCATAGCCAGAGTGCAAAAGCATCGCCCACGGCAGGTGGTTTAAGCGGGCAAAATAAAATTCAGCGGCGTCCTGACGCCAGGGTAAAGTAATCACAGCGGGAGATAACGTCTTCATCAGTCCTGACTCTACTGGCTATGTGCCGGGTAGCATGAAATAATTAGCGCCAACAATTTAGCAGGAGTTAACAATGTTTGCAGGTTTACCTTCACTCACCCATGAACAGCAGCAAAAAGCCGTTGAGCGTATTCAGGAACTGATGGCACAGGGGATGAGCAGCGGTCAGGCAATCGCACTGGTAGCCGAAGAGTTACGCGCCAACCATTCCGGCGAGCGGATCGTGGCGCGTTTTGAGGATGAAGACGAGTAATACTATGTTGGTTTTAACAGGGCGCATTATGACAAGCGAACCATTTGGCCCGTAGCGTTTGAACCAGAAAATTGTGGGGCTGTACTGGTTGAATGAATTAAGCAGTGTTTTTGATGGTTAGAAAAAAGGACGCTTTTCTGTGATAAAAAAGCGTCCTGGCTCATTTTTGTTGGTAGAGATTTAACTTATACCAGTGCTTTGAGCTCTTCCTGCATATAAGAGGAGAAGTATTCTGGATTTTTAATCACCACGCGTTCACCAGACTCCATTTTTTTTGCCCATCCCACCATTTTTTCCGTGAATCCAGGATTCCAGCCTTCCTGTTCGGCTCGCGCAGTAATATCGGCGGCACTTGCGGGTACTCCCAGTTCTTTCAAATATTTAAATATTCCCTTCGCCGTACTTTCATTCATAGAGCTGGGGGTTGGTGTTGATATATCCATGGCACCAATAAAATCCAGGGCTTTATCTATTACAGCAGGCATATTCTTGTCCTTAAATTAACCACGTGATCGATAAGGCTATATATGACATTAAATTGCGCCTAATATCAAAAGGATTATAACGATATCTCATTAGTTAACCTGTTGACATTCAGGTATTTTAAAGGTAGCAGGTCATGGCGGGTTATCTAGTGATGTGCCGAAAATTAACAGCGAATCGTAGTGCCCCAGCCAGATTGTTCAGGTAATGAAGGACAAGAAAGAAAAGCAGCGTAAGTTAATCGAGTGATTAACATAATGGTTTGGTTTTTGCGATTAATATCATTTTTGTATAAATACAATAGGAATCATAAAAATAAATTATCAGCCGGGGTGCTACCCATCTAAAGTAAGATCTTAAGCACTGGCCGATTTGTTCATAATCGACCAGTTTTCCGATAAATTATCGTGTGATTTTTGCCTTGATATAATTATCTTCCGGAATTAGACCGCCGCAATAATTTTAATTTCAACTTTATACTTCGGGTTCATCAAACCCGCTTGTACCGTGCAGCGCACCGGCGCATGACCCGCGACAACCCAGGCATCCCACGCTTTATTCATCGCCGCGAAGTCGTTTTTATCGGCCAGGAAAATGGTGGCATCCAGAATGCTCGATTTATTGCTGCCCTGTTTTTCCAGCACGGCGTCAATCTGCGCCAGCGTGTTGGCGGTTTGCTCAAAGGCATCGGCGTCGAGGTTTTCCGGTACACCAGTGTAGTAGAGCGTATTGTTGTGGATTACTACATCAGACCAGCGGGCTTCAGCATCGATACGAACGATAGTCATCATTTTGTCCTCATTATCCTTCCATTTTCGTGCTGCAAAGACTGCCACAATGTGAGGTCGCCGTCACCACTTCAACTGGCGAAAGCGCCCTCATCCTGACATAATCCCTGTTCAAATCAACAGGGGGTAGTGTGACGGACGATTTTGCACCAGACGGTCAGCTGGCGAAAGCGATACCAGGCTTTAAGCCGCGAGAACCACAGCGACAGATGGCGGTAGCCGTCACCCAGGCGATAGAAAAAGGCCAGCCGCTGGTGGTGGAAGCAGGAACCGGTACAGGCAAAACCTACGCTTATCTTGCCCCTGCGCTGCGGGCGAAAAAGAAAGTCATTATCTCGACCGGCTCTAAAGCATTGCAGGATCAGCTCTACAGCCGCGATTTGCCGACGGTGGCAAAGGCGTTGAAATACACGGGCAACATGGCGTTGCTGAAAGGGCGCTCAAACTATCTCTGCCTCGAACGTCTCGAACAGCAGGCGCTGGCGGGCGGCGATCTGCCGGTACAAATTTTAAGCGATGTGATCCTGCTACGCTCCTGGTCTAATCAAACCGTCGATGGTGATATCAGCACCTGCGTTAGCGTGGCGGAAGATTCACAGGCGTGGCCGTTGGTCACCAGCACCAACGATAACTGCCTCGGCAGCGACTGCCCGATGTATAAAGATTGCTTTGTGGTCAAAGCACGCAAAAAAGCGATGGATGCCGATGTGGTGGTGGTAAACCATCATCTCTTTCTGGCGGATATGGTGGTTAAAGAGAGTGGATTTGGCGAGTTGATCCCGGAAGCGGACGTCATGATCTTCGACGAAGCCCACCAGCTACCGGACATTGCCAGCCAGTATTTTGGTCAGTCACTCTCCAGTAGACAACTGCTCGACCTGGCAAAAGACATCACTATCGCCTACCGCACCGAATTAAAAGACACCCAGCAGTTACAAAAGTGCGCTGACCGTCTTGCCCAGAGTGCGCAGGATTTTCGTCTGCAACTCGGTGAGCCAGGTTATCGCGGTAACCTGCGTGAGCTGTTAGCTAATCCGCAAATTCAGCGGGCATTTTTACTGCTCGATGACACCCTGGAACTTTGTTATGACGTGGCGAAACTGTCACTGGGGCGTTCCGCCTTGCTGGATGCGGCATTTGAGCGCGCCACGTTGTATCGTACACGGCTGAAGCGGCTAAAAGAGATCAATCAGCCGGGCTACAGCTACTGGTACGAATGCACTTCGCGCCATTTTACTCTGGCTCTCACACCGCTCAGCGTGGCGGATAAATTCAAAGAGTTAATGGCGCAAAAGCCCGGTAGCTGGATCTTCACCTCAGCAACGCTGTCGGTGAACGACGATCTGCATCATTTCACCTCGCGGCTTGGGATAGAACAGGCGGAGTCGTTGCTATTGCCAAGCCCGTTTGATTACAGCCGCCAGGCGTTACTCTGTGTGCCGCGCAACCTGCCGCAAACCAATCAACCGGGTTGTGCACGGCAACTGGCGGCAATGCTGCGACCGATCATCGAAGCTAACAACGGTCGTTGCTTTATGCTTTGTACCTCGCACGCCATGATGCGCGATCTGGCTGAGCAGTTCCGCGCTACCATGACGCTTCCCGTATTGTTGCAGGGGGAAACCAGCAAAGGGCAACTGTTGCAGCAATTTGTCAGTGCCGGTAACGCGCTTCTTGTGGCGACCAGCAGTTTCTGGGAAGGGGTGGACGTGCGTGGCGATACATTGTCATTGGTGATTATCGACAAGTTGCCGTTTACCTCACCGGATGACCCGCTGTTAAAAGCGCGCATGGAAGATTGCCGTTTGCGCGGTGGCGACCCGTTCGATGAAGTGCAACTACCAGATGCCGTCATTACTCTCAAACAGGGAGTAGGGCGACTGATTCGCGACGCCGACGATCGTGGCGTGCTGGTGATTTGTGACAATCGGCTGGTGATGCGCCCTTACGGTGCGACGTTCCTCGCCAGCCTCCCGCCCGCACCGCGTACCCGTGACATTGCTCGTGCGGTTCGTTTCCTTGCGATACCATCCTCCAGGTAATTTGTTATTGAGTATGGTATGATGCGCGCCTTTTTATTGATCTAAGCACGAAGACCCATGCGAATTCTGGCTATCGATACCGCGACAGAGGCCTGCTCTGTCGCCCTGTGGAACGACGGTACTGTCAACGCTCATTTTGAGCTTTGCCCTCGTGAACATACTCAACGAATCTTACCGATGGTGCAGGATATCCTGACCACCAGCGGAACTTCCCTGACTGACATAAACGCTCTGGCTTACGGACGTGGCCCTGGTAGCTTTACCGGCGTGCGCATCGGTATTGGTATTGCGCAGGGGCTGGCGCTTGGCGCAGAGGTGCCGATGATTGGCGTCTCCACGCTAATGACGATGGCGCAAGGGGCGTGGCGCAAAAACGGCGCTACCCGCGTGCTGGCAGCCATTGACGCGCGAATGGGCGAAGTTTACTGGGCCGAATATCAGCGTGATGAACACGGTGTCTGGCACGGTGAAGAAACCGAAGCCGTACTCAAACCCGAACTCGTTCATGAACGAATGCAACAGCTTTCCGGCGAATGGGTGACGGTAGGGACGGGCTGGCAAGCCTGGCCGGATCTCGGTAAAGAGAGCGGGCTGGTTTTGCGCGATGGCGAAGTGTTACTACCCGCTGCGGAAGATATGCTGCCGATTGCTTGTCAGATGTTTGCCGAGGGTAAAACGGTGGCGGTGGAACATGCCGAACCGGTTTATTTACGTAACAACGTCGCATGGAAGAAACTTCCGGGCAAAGAATGAATCTTAAGAGTATGCCCTGAGAAAAAAAGGAGTCGCATCATGGCGGTTCAAAAGAATGTTATCAAAGGCATACTGGCAGGTACGTTTGCGCTAATGCTGAGCGGTTGTGTCACTGTGCCGGACGCCATTAAAGGCAGCAGTCCCACGCCGCAACAAGATTTAGTTCGGGTTATGAGTGCGCCGCAGCTGTACGTTGGTCAGGAGGCACGCTTTGGTGGCAAAGTGGTTGCGGTACAAAACCAGCAAGGGAAAACCCGCCTGGAAATTGCCACCGTACCACTGGACAGCGGAGCCAGACCGACGCTGGGAGAACCTTCTCGCGGTCGCATTTATGCCGATGTGAACGGTTTTCTGGACCCGGTGGATTTCCGTGGACAACTGGTTACGGTAGTCGGGCCAATCACCGGTGCGGTTGACGGCAAAATCGGCAATACGCCCTATAAATTTATGGTGATGCAAGTTACGGGTTACAAACGTTGGCATTTAACCCAGCAGGTGATTATGCCGCCTCAGCCGATTGATCCATGGTTTTATGGCGGTCGTGGCTGGCCCTATGGCTACGGCGGATGGGGCTGGTATAATCCCGGTCCCGCGAGAGTACAAACAGTTGTAACTGAATAATTGCTTGTTTTTAAAGAAAAAGAAACAGCGGCTGGTCCGCTGTTTCTGCATTCTTACGGTAAAGATAAAAATAAATAGTGACGCGCTTCGCAACCTTTTCGTTGGGTAATTATCAAGCTGGTATGATGAGTTAATATTATGTTAACGGCATGTATATCATTTGGGGTTGCGATGACGACGAACACGCATTTTAGAGGTGAAGAATTGAAGAAGGTTTGGCTTAACCGTTATCCCGCGGACGTTCCGACGGAGATCAACCCTGACCGTTATCAATCTCTGGTAGATATGTTTGAGCAGTCGGTCGCGCGCTACGCCGATCAGCCTGCGTTTGTGAATATGGGGGAGGTGATGACCTTCCGCAAGCTGGAAGAACGCAGTCGCGCGTTTGCCGCTTATTTGCAACAAGGGTTGGGGCTGAAGAAAGGCGATCGCGTTGCGTTGATGATGCCTAATTTATTGCAATATCCGGTGGCGCTGTTTGGCATTTTGCGTGCCGGGATGATCGTCGTAAACGTTAACCCGTTGTATACCCCACGCGAACTAGAGCATCAGCTCAACGACAGCGGCGCATCGGCGATTGTCATCGTGTCTAACTTTGCCCATACCCTGGAAAAAGTGGTCGATAAAACCGCCGTCCAGCACGTTATTCTGACCCGTATGGGCGATCAGCTATCTACGGCAAAAGGCACGGTAGTCAATTTCGTTGTTAAATACATCAAGCGTCTGGTGCCGAAATACCATCTGCCAGATGCCATTTCATTTCGTAGCGCCCTGCACAACGGCTACCGGATGCAGTACGTCAAACCCGAACTGGTGCCGGAAGATTTAGCTTTCCTGCAATACACCGGCGGCACCACAGGTGTGGCGAAAGGCGCGATGCTGACTCACCGCAATATGCTGGCGAACCTGGAACAGGTCAACGCCACCTATGGGCCGTTGCTGCATCCAGGTAAAGAACTGGTAGTAACGGCACTGCCGCTCTATCACATTTTTGCACTGACCATTAACTGCCTGCTGTTTATCGAACTCGGCGGGCAGAACCTGCTTATCACTAACCCACGTGATATTCCGGGGCTGGTGAAAGAGCTGGCGAAATATCCGTTTACCGCTATCACTGGCGTTAACACCTTGTTCAATGCGTTGCTGAACAATAAAGAGTTCCAGCAGCTGGATTTCTCCAGTCTGCACCTTTCCGCAGGCGGTGGGATGCCTGTTCAGCAAGTGGTGGCAGAACGTTGGGTGAAACTGACCGGACAGTATCTGCTGGAAGGTTATGGCCTGACCGAGTGCGCGCCGCTGGTCAGCGTTAACCCGTATGATATTGATTATCATAGCGGTAGCATCGGTTTGCCGGTGCCATCGACGGAAGCCAAACTGGTGGATGACGACGACAACGAAGTACCACCGGGTCAACCGGGTGAGCTTTGCGTCAAAGGACCGCAGGTGATGCTGGGTTACTGGCAGCGTCCGGATGCTACCGATGAGATCATCAAAAATGGCTGGTTACACACAGGCGACATTGCGGTGATGGATGAAGAAGGATTCCTGCGCATTGTCGATCGTAAAAAAGACATGATTCTGGTTTCCGGTTTTAACGTCTATCCCAACGAGATTGAAGATGTCGTCATGCAGCATCCTGGCGTACAGGAAGTCGCGGCTGTTGGCGTACCTTCCGGCTCCAGTGGTGAAGCGGTGAAAATCTTCGTAGTGAAAAAAGATCCATCGCTTACCGAAGAGTCACTGGTGACCTTTTGCCGCCGTCAGCTCACGGGCTACAAAGTACCGAAGCTGGTGGAGTTTCGTGATGAGTTACCGAAATCTAACGTCGGAAAAATTTTGCGACGAGAATTACGTGACGAAGCGCGCGGCAAAGTGGACAATAAAGCCTGAGCGTTAAGTCAGTCGTCAGACGCCGGTTAATCCGGCGTTTTTTTTGACGCCCACTAAAGAGAATACAATTTGAATTACCAAATGATTACCACGGACGATGCGCTGGCTTCTTTGTGTGAAGCCGTCCGTGCCTTTCCGGCGATAGCCCTGGATACTGAATTTGTTCGTACGCGCACCTATTACCCACAACTGGGGTTGATTCAACTTTTCGATGGCGAGCATCTGGCGCTAATCGATCCACTCTGGATCACCGACTGGTCACCGCTGAAAGCGATCCTGCGCGATCCTTCCATCACCAAATTTCTCCATGCGGGCAGTGAAGATCTGGAAGTGTTCCTCAATGTCTTTGGTGAATTACCACAACCCCTGATTGACACGCAAATCCTCGCCGCATTCTGCGGACGCCCGATGTCATGGGGTTTTGCCTCCATGGTGGAAGAGTATTCCGGCGTTACGCTGGACAAGAGTGAATCGCGCACCGACTGGCTCGCCAGACCGCTAACCGAACGTCAGTGCGAATACGCGGCGGCGGATGTCTGGTATCTGTTACCGATCACCGCAAAACTGATGGTTGAAACCGAAGCCTCTGGCTGGCTACCTGCGGCGCTGGATGAATGTCGCCTGATGCAAACTCGTCGTCAGGAGGTCGTTGCGCCGGAAGATGCCTGGCGTGATATCACCAATGCCTGGCAGCTACGTACACGTCAGTTGGCCTGTTTGCAACTGTTAGCCGACTGGCGACTGCGCAAGGCGCGGGAGCGCGATCTGGCGGTGAACTTTGTCGTGCGTGAAGAACATTTGTGGTCGGTAGCGCGTTATATGCCAGGGAGTCTGGGCGAACTGGACAGTCTGGGCTTATCCGGTAGTGAAATTCGCTTCCACGGTAAAACGCTGCTGGCGCTGGTAGAGAAAGCGCAGGCATTGCCGGAAGAGGCCTTACCGCAGCCAATGCTTAACCTGATGGATATGCCCGGTTATCGCAAAGCGTTTAAAGCGATTAAGTCGCTGATTACTGACGTGAGCGAAACGCACAAGATCAGCGTCGAATTGCTGGCATCGCGTCGGCAAATCAACCAACTGCTGAACTGGCACTGGAAATTAAAACCGCAGAACAATTTGCCTGAGCTGATTTCCGGCTGGCGTGGTGAGTTGATGGCGGAAGCATTACATAATTTATTGCAGGAATATCCGCAGTAAAACGTTCGTAAGCCGGACAAGGCGCAACCAGCGCCGCATCCGGCTTCGGATAAACTACAAATCCAACACCAGTCGTTTACCCTTCGCGCGCGAACAACAGATCAACATACTCTGCTGGCTGGCGCGCTCTTCATCGCTAAAATACTGGTCCCGATGATCGGCTTCACCTTCCAGAATTGCTGTTTCACAGGTTCCGCATACCCCTTCACGACATAAACATTCCACTTTTGCCGCTTTGTTATTTTCAATGACCTGCAAAATGGTCATCTCTTCTGGTACTACAAACTCTTTCCCGGAACGGGCGAGTACCAGCGTAAAGGCATCGCCGGTTTTGTCTTCAATAGCAAATTGTTCAAAGTGTAGCGTGTCGGAGGCGATACCCAGACGCGCTGCTTCACTTCTCACCGCGTCATTCAGAGCCTCGGGGCCACAGGTATAAATGTGTGTGCCTGGGGCGACATCCGCCAATAATCGCACTAATTCGAGTCGCGTTCCGATCGATGAGTGATGAAAATGAATCTTATCAGTCTGCGGATGTTGGTTTAATTCATCACGAAACGCGCAACTTTCTGGACTCCGCGAACAATAATGTAACTGCCAGTCGACGTCCGTGTGTTGCAACTCTGCCAGATGCGACAGGAAAGGGGTGATACCAATACCGCCCGCGATAAACAGATGCTTTCGAGCCGAGGGAACCAGAGCAAACAGGTTATTGGGTGTCGAGATGGTCAATTGATCGCCCGCTTTTACCTGCTGATGCAAAAAGCGTGAACCGCCGCGCGAGTTTTCTTCCAGCCGAACGGCAATCTGATAACAAGAGGTGTCGATCGGCGAACTTAGTAGTGAATAAGCATTGCTGTACTGGTTATCATCATCGCTCATCTGCACAATGATGTGACTTCCGCCGGTGAACGCAGGCAGCGGTTTGCCATCGGTTGTCACCAGCGTGAAGCATTTCACCTGTTCGGTAAGCGGTTCAACCTGGCTCACCTGTACTTCAAACATTTGATAGTCTGACATTGCTGTACTCCATCAAAAATCAGCCCGGCGGCGGAAAATACCGCCGCCGATGTCATTAGTCCTTAAACACCTGCGCCAGCAGATTATGGAAATGGGCGATACCGTGTTCGGAAATTCCGCTACCGCTACTGTCGGTCATGATGCGCCCCTGACCACGATAGCCACGCGATTTCAGCCCTTTCTGCACGCTTTCAACCAGACGTAAATCTTCCGGGCGGAACACATCGCGATACCACTCAATCAGCGATTTTTGCTCGTCGGTTAGCTCTTCATTGGTGAAGTAGATATCGTAGTTTTGTAGGGTAGTTTCAGAATCCACCGGAAATTCATAAATGACCGTCATCATCCCTTTGATTGGCGTGACGTTCAGCATAGTGCACGGCCACAGCCAGAAACCGTGGAACGCAGCGTCTGTACCTTCTTCAAATTTAAAAGACTGCTCGGACGGTTTGGCGAAACCGTATTGCAGCGTCCAGTTGCCGTGCATGGTGTGCCAGTAACGATCAACCTGAACGGAGTCTGAGAAATCTGGATGCGCCGGACCACAGTGATAGCATTCGAGATAGTTATCGACAATGTTCTTCCAGTTGGCAGGCGTACGGGTAGTAAAACGAGCCGCCAGTTTCAGGTCGTGGACTTCCGGGCAGGCTTCCAGCACTTTTGCCGCCAGGCCTGGTAGCTGATCTTCTACGCTGGTGGCGTTGGGATCCATGTTGATGAAGACGAATCCGGCATATTCTTCCAGACGCACCGGAACCAGTTGCGCTTTGTCGCTATCGAAATTGGCGACGTTTTCACAGTTACGCGCATGGGCCAGGTTGCCATCGAGTTTGAATGCCCAGGCGTGATACGGGCAGGTAATCACATTTTTCGCTTTCCCTTCACCGCTCAATAACTGATGGCCACGGTGCGGGCAAACGTTATAGAACGCGCGCAAAACCTTATCACGACCGCGTACCAGCACGATGCTTTCGCCAATGATCTCACGCGTTACGTAATCATTGGCATTCGCCAGTTCGCTACTGTGAGCGACGCAAATCCAGCTTTTGGCAAAGACGTTCTCTTTTTCGTGTTCAAAGGCGTTCTGATCGGTATAAAAACGGGCAGGAATGGTCCACGCCTCTTGCGGGTTAGCGCAAAAATTTCCGGGTAGTACAAAGTCAGGGCTCAGATTGCTCATAGGGATACCTTTATCGTTAGGATGATGGCGCTCAGTTGTCGCCTTTGAATACGGTTCCCGCAGGGAGCACTGGCGTTTTTTCCGGGGCTTCAACCGGTGTCTGCGGGAGATAATGTTCAATTTGATGAGCCGGAATATCGGCGTAATCCTGTTTCAGCCAGCGAATAAATCCGCCCACTTTCACCAGTAAAATGACGAGGAAGGGAAGGGCTGTAAGTACCACGGTGGTTTTCATGGTTTCCAGCGATGCACCGGTGAACAGAATTGAAAGCGGGATCAGGGTGATTACCACGCACCAGAACAGACGCAGGCCACGGTCTGGATCATCACCTTCCTGAAGATTCCGCGTGCTGGTCGCTGCCATGGTGTAGGCCACTGCATCCATATGCGAGGCGAGGAAAATAATCATCACGCCCAGATAAGCGGCGAGGAACAATTTACCGGCTGGCAACGACATCAGAACTTGTTGAACGGCCGTTTCACCGCCCAACGTTTCCAGCACCTGCGGAACGTTGATTATCCCTTTGATAAACTGATGAATAGCAAAACTTTCCATCACGCCGAAGAAGAACCAGCAGCCGACGGTGCTACCGAGGATCAGCCCCCAGATAACTTCTTTGATCTTACGACCACGTGATACGCGGGTGACGAACATTGCCACGCCGGGGGTGTAAGAGATCCACCAGAGCCAGTAGAAAACGGTCCAGTTGCGGGTAAATGAGCCATCGCCAAGCGGATCGGTGAATAAGCTCATCTGTAAGAAGTTTTGTGTGGTCAGGCCGATGGCATTGATGATGCTGTTAGTAATAAATTCGGTTGGACCGACAATCAAAACCAGCAATGGCAGCAGGAATGCGCCCCAGCCGACCATTTTGCTCAGACGTTGTAAACCGTTGTTGATACCTATCCACGAACTAAGGCAAAAAATGCCGCCGGAAAGCAGGATCACAAATGCCTGCACGGTGAAGTTATCCGGCAAACCGGTCAGCGCGGAAAGCCCACGGGTAAAGGTTGCCGCCGTCACCACCAGAGAAATGGTCAGCGCGCCGACAGTGGCGATCAGAAACATCAAATCGACCAGTTTTCCCCATGGGCCTTGCGGGCGAACACCGGTAATGGCAGCAATAATGCCGGAAAGACTCAGACCTTTATTTTTCCGCACATGAAAGTGGTAAGCCATGATTAATGAGGCCAGCGTATAAGTTGCCCAGGCGCTGATGCCCCAGTGGAAAAAGGAGTAGGGAACGCTAAATTCCAGTGCCTGCTGTGAACGCGGCACGATATTTAAACCAGGCGTTTGATAATAATAGGCCCACTCCGCTACGCCCCAATAAAGCGTGGAGGAACCTAATCCGGCACAAATAAACATAAACAGCCAGGAGAGCGTACTGTATTCCGGCTTACCTTCGCCAAGACGAATATTGCCATATTTGCTGGTGGCTAAATAAATTACCAGCCCCATTGCCAGCAAAACTAATACCTGTACGGCGGAACCCAGCGTGCGGGTAACTAAACTGTATATTGCGTTGGCCGCGTCGGCCGACTGTTGCGGAAAAAGGCTTAATGTGGCTGCGATGAAAAGAATGGCCACCAGGCTGATGCTAATCAGTGGCAAATCTTTTTTCTTAACATTGCTCATCATGAGTCATCTCCTGGGCATAAAAGCCCGTCGCTGGCTTTTGCCAGTTGTAATTATTTGCAGGGTAATGAACTTTTTGTTGTGGTTAACAAATTGATTATTTGCATGTTACATAAATTAAACAATTAAGAATACGGAAAGCCATAAAACACGGAACGGAAACAATAAAAGGTGAAATGACGCAGGTTATTTACTGTAAAGAACGAATAAAAAAACCGCGTCAGTGACGCGGTTCAAATAAACTGGTTCGACCTTAACGCAAAATAATTTTGCAAATCGCGTCGGCAACCTGTGGCGTGGTGGCATTACCTTTCATATCGGGTGTTTTCGGCCCGTGAGCAATCACTTCTTCAATCGCTGCCAGAATGCCGTTGTGCGCTTGCTGGAAACGCTCATCGCCATTGCCGAGAAAATCGAGCATCATTGCACCGGCCCAAATTGTGGCGATAGGGTTAGCAATATTTTTACCGTAGATATCCGGCGCGGAACCGTGGACAGGCTCGAAGAGCGACGGGAAAGTGCGTTCCGGATTCAGGTTGGCGGATGGGGCAATGCCGATGGTGCCGGTGCAGGCCGGGCCAAGATCGGAAAGAATATCGCCAAATAAATTAGACGCTACCACCACATCAAAGCGTTCCGGTTGCATCACAAAGCGCGCACAGAGAATATCAATATGCTGCTTGTCCCAGCGGATTTCCGGGTAATTTTCTGCCATTGCTTCTACTCGCTCATCCCAGTACGGCATACTAATGGCTAAACCGTTAGATTTCGTGGCAGAAGTCAGGGTTTTGCGCGGGCGGCTTTGTGCCAGCTCAAAAGCATATTGCAAAATGCGATCGACGCCACGGCGGGTAAATACCGATTCCTGAATGACAACTTCATGTTCCGTTCCTTCATTCAGTCGACCGCCCAGAGACGAGTATTCGCCTTCCGTATTTTCGCGCACCACGTAAAAATCGATGTCGCCAGGCTGTTTACCCGCCAGTGGGCAGGGAACGCCGGGAAAGAGGCGTACCGGGCGCAGGTTGACGTACTGATCAAACTCGCGGCGAAATTTCAGCAGCGATCCCCATAACGAAATATGGTCCGGAACGGTATCCGGCCAGCCGACGGCACCAAAGTAGATAGCGTCGAAACCGCTGAGTTGTTCATGCCAGTCGTCCGGCATCATTTTGCCGTGATGGCTGTAATACTCGCAGCTTGCCCACTCCATCTGCTCAAAACTTAAGGCAAAGCCCCAGCGTTCAGCAGCAGCCTGTAACACACGAATCCCTTCAGGAAGGACTTCTTTGCCAATCCCGTCTCCAGGGATCGCAGCAATACGCATCGTTTTCATCATTAGGTTCTCACTTCCTGATCAGCAAAATTGACAACTCCACCATCCTATAATTGACTGATCAGGAATTAATCCCCGCAACTGGTGAAACATAAAACACGAATCATGAATAATTTACCGCTGCTGAACGATTTGCGCGTCTTTATGCTGGTGGCTCGCCGGGCTGGTTTTGCCGCCGTGGCGGAAGAATTAGGCGTTTCACCGGCCTTCGTCAGCAAGCGCATCGCCTTGCTGGAGCAAACTCTGAACGTGGTGCTATTACACCGCACCACCCGTCGCGTCACCATTACCGAGGAAGGTGAGCGGATTTATGAATGGGCGCAGCGGATTTTGCAGGATGTCGGGCAGATGATGGATGAGCTTTCCGACGTGCGCCAGGTGCCGCAGGGAATGCTGCGTATTATCAGCAGTTTTGGTTTTGGACGGCAGGTGGTAGCTCCGGCACTGTCAGCACTGGCGAAGGCGTATCCGCAACTGGAGTTACGTTTTGATGTGGAAGACCGGTTGGTCGATTTGGTCAATGAAGGGGTCGATCTGGATATTCGTATTGGCGACGACATTGCACCTAACTTAATTGCCCGTAAACTGGCGACCAATTACCGTATTCTCTGCGCGTCGCCGGAGTTTATTGCGCGATATGGTGCACCGAAACATTTAACGGATCTTTCTGCGTTACCCTGCCTGGTCATAAAAGAGCGCGATCATCCGTTTGGTGTCTGGCAATTGCGCAATAAAGAGGGGCACCATGCCATTAAAGTCACCGGACCGATGTCGTCTAATCATGGTGAAATTGTCCATCAGTGGTGTCTCGATGGACAAGGGATTGCGCTGCGCTCCTGGTGGGACGTTAGTGAAAATATTGCCAGTGGACATCTGGTACAGGTTTTACCTGAATATTATCAGCCAGCAAATGTCTGGGCTGTTTATGTCTCAAGGTTGGCGACATCCGCAAAAGTAAGGATTACGGTAGAGTTTTTGCGCCAGTATTTTGCAAATCATTACCCGAATTTTTCACTGGAATGAGCGCCATTTTTTACTCTATTCTCAGGTTATTGTCAGGTTAAAACCTGATTTTCTCCTTTCTAAGCCGTTGCGGATTGGTTAGCATATTCACCTTTAATCGCGCATGATCCAAAGAGAATTAAAGAGGTTAACGTGTTCGCAGAATATGGGGTTCTGAATTACTGGACCTATCTGGTTGGGGCCATTTTTATCGTGCTGGTGCCAGGGCCGAATACCCTGTTTGTGCTTAAAAATAGCGTTAGCAGTGGAGTGAAAGGCGGTTATCTTGCGGCCTGTGGTGTATTTATTGGTGATGCAGTATTGATGTTTCTGGCGTGGGCCGGTGTAGCAACCTTAATTAAGACCACACCGATATTATTCAATATTGTACGTTATCTTGGCGCGTTTTATTTACTCTATCTGGGGAGTAAAATTCTTTACGCTACCCTGAAGGGTAAAAATAGCGAGGCCAAATCAGATGAACCTCAATATGGCGCTATTTTCAAGCGCGCGTTAATTTTGAGTCTGACCAATCCGAAAGCCATTTTGTTCTATGTGTCGTTTTTCGTACAGTTTATCGATGTTAATGCGCCACATACGGGGATTTCATTCTTTATTCTGGCGACAACTCTGGAACTGGTAAGCTTCTGTTATTTGAGCTTCCTGATTATTTCTGGTGCTTTTGTCACGCAGTACATTCGAACCAAAAAGAAACTGGCTAAAGTGGGCAACTCGCTGATTGGCCTGATGTTTGTGGGTTTTGCCGCACGACTGGCGACGCTGCAGTCCTGATGCTTTCAGCCCGCGATGCTGCGGGCTTCCCTCCTGAAATACATCTATATTTCGCCTGGATGACGTTAAAAAGTAACCAATAAATGGTATTTAAAATGCAAATTATCAGGCGTACCCTGAAACGGCTGGAATAAATGGTTTTCAGCATATTTACCGAAGGAGGGAAAAAAATGCTGCAAATCCCACAAAATTACATTCATACGCGCTCAACACCTTTCTGGAATAAACAAACTGCGCCTGCCGGAATATTCGAACGTCATCTTGATAAAGGAACGCGTCCGGGTGTTTATCCACGCCTGTCCGTTATGCATGGGGCGGTCAAATATCTCGGCTACGCCGATGAACACAGCGCAGAACCTGATCAGGTGATCCTCATCGAAGCAGGTCAATTCGCAGTGTTCCCGCCGGAAAAGTGGCACAATATTGAAGCCATGACTGACGATACTTATTTCAACATCGACTTCTTCGTTGCTCCTGAAGTCCTGATGGAAGGTGCAAAACAACGGAAAGTCATTCATAGCGGGAAATGAATTATGGGCAAAGCAACGTATACCGTAACCGTCACCAATAACAGTAATGGCGTTTCTGTCGATTACGAAACAGAGACGCCGATGACATTACTGGTGCCAGAAGTGGCGGCCGAAGTGATAAAAGATCTCGTCAATACCGTGCGTTCTTATGACACGGAAAATGAACATGATGTGTGTGGTTGGTAATTATTGCTAATGTAGATGGCGCTAATTCTGCGCCATCGTAAAAAAAATGCTCTGTGACACATATCACAATTCTTGCCTCTCTTATGTTGTGCTATGCTTTTTATCAGCGACTAACCCGCTAATGCAAAACAGATAAGTGAGGAAACAATGGGCATTCTGTCATGGATTATTTTTGGACTTATTGCCGGTATTCTGGCGAAGTGGATCATGCCTGGTAAAGATGGTGGTGGATTCTTTATGACCATCCTGCTGGGAATTATCGGTGCCGTAGTTGGTGGATGGATCAGTACACTGTTTGGTTTTGGCAAAGTCGATGGCTTCAACTTTGGTAGTTTTGTGGTTGCCGTGATTGGTGCGCTGGTCGTGCTGTTTATCTACAGAAAAGTCAAAAGTTAATACTGAAAAGCACAAAGGCTGCCTACAGGCAGCCTTTGCTATTTTTTCGACGCGGTATTACCACCATCCCAGCTCGGTGCCAAGAACGACAATAATCGCCACGCCCATCATAATAATCGTTGTTTTTTTCATCTTGATGCCCCTGGGGCCGCATAGCCGCCAATAAAAAACCACGCTAAAAATATGACTGCCGTAATAAAGATCACGACGGGAAAAACAATACCGATTCGCATGTTACCACCAAAGAAAAGGATGTGAATACGCCTCAGGAGTGCCTGTCTGAATGCGCGACAAAAGGGGGTTTCTGTTTGTGTTTTTTCTCCTGATACATCGCGATATCGGCAGCATGTAGGGCACTGTCTGCATCGGTGGTTTCAGGATCCACTTCTACTACGCCAAGACTGGCGCCAGGATAAAACAGATCAATATCACCCAGGTGATATTCTCCACGTATTTGCTGTTGGATACGCTCACGCAGTGACTGGATATCGGCATTTTCATTAGCCAGGGCAACGACCAAAAATTCATCGCCGCCGAGACGACCAATAATCTCGCCATTCTGATGTAGCCTGGTGAGGCGCTCGCCAACCTGAATAAGAAACAGATCGCCGCTATTGTGACCAAATCGGTCGTTGATTAATTTGAAGTTATCCAGGTCGATAAAAGCAATAATTGCCTTACGCTTCAGATGCCGAGCGAGGGAAAACAGCGTCGTCAGATTATCAAAAATCGCCCGCCGATTCGGTAGGCCGGTCAAAGAGTCGGTGTAAGATTGCGCAATCAGAGCGGCATTGGCTTCACGTAATTGCTCAACCAGCGCCTCTTTTTGAATATATTGTGCAATCAGTCCGGCGAATAGCTGCAAAACCTGCTCTGCGCGTTCACTCCACGGGCGCTTTTCACTGCTGGCGGCGCAAAGCGTGCCATAGAATGATCCATCCGGTAAGTGAATTGGTGTGCTCAGGAATGTGGTAATACCAAGATTGCGTGCCGCAATGCAGTCACCCCAACGGCCTGGAACTTCATCGCTGAAAAAACAGTTTTCATCAATGGCGCGTTTGCACAACGAGTAATCCCACGAGACGGTAAAATTCTCCGGGATGTGCATTTTCTGGCTGTTACGGGCAAACAGGATATGTTGCAGTCGCGCGTCAATATCCACCTTTGTCAAATAGGTCGATTCCATGTCGGTGACCATTTCCAGCATCTCCAGAAGTTGCCGAACCAGACTTTCCAGAGAATGTTCTGAGGCGAGTGACTGCGAGACGCGGGCAATAATCTGATCTGACACGAAAGAACTCCAGGATACGGCGGGTAAAATGCTGATTATTTAATCTTTGCAGGCATGATAAAACATCATCAAAGAAGATGAAACTAGCCGTAATATATTTTAAGTGAATGTAAAGGAAATAGTGCTGCAAAACAAAACGATACCGCGATACTCTAAGGTGTAGATAAACGTATGAGATCAACGAATGAAAATTATCAGTTTTACTCTGCCTTGCCTGTTAATTCTTGCGGGATGTTCAACCACTTCTCAACCCGACGCACCAAAACCGCCACATGTTGGGATGGCGAATCCGGCGTCGGTCTACTGCCAACAGAAAGGCGGTACGCTCATTCCCGTGCAGACATCGCAAGGGGTCAGCAACAATTGCAAATTACCGGGCGGTGAAACGATTGATGAATGGGCATTATGGCGACGGGATCATCCGGCGGGTGAAAAATAACCGCCGGATGCCAGGCTAAAATCACAAGCTTCGCAGCCAGTCGGCCAGCACCAGCGCATGGTTTTGCGTGGTATTTTTTGCCGAGTAGAGCAGGGTCAGCGGCTGTTTTTGGGCGATTTCCGCCAGCCGTTTCCCTTCTGGCTCGTGTTGCGCCAGTTCTGCAAGATATTGTTCGCGAAAGGTTTTAAAATCGATCACTTCGCCGTGAAAGGCTTTGCGCAGCTCCGTTGACGGCGTGATCTCTTTATCCCACTCATCAAGTGTTAAATCAGTTTTCTTGATACCACGCGGCCAGAGACGGTCGACCAGTACGCGATAACCATCGCTCTGTTCAGCCGGATCATAAACGCGTTTACACTGAATATTCATCGTGTTTGTTCTCCCTTTCACGCATGATTTGCATCGTCACTATAGCACCGGATATCAACGAATTTCTTTGTCTCTTCCGGCGCAAAGTCCAAAAATCGCCATCAGCAGTGAAAGAATTGCGACAACAATCAGTGGCGTGGACCAGTCACCGTTAGCATCGTGTATTTTGCCCATTAGCGGCGGCCCACAAGCTGCCAGCAGATACCCGACGGATTGTGCCATACCCGAAAGAGCAGCGGCCTGATGCGCAGAGCTTGCTCGCAGTCCGATAAACGTTAGTCCAAGTATCATTGTTGCCCCGGAACCAAAACCGAAAAGCAGAGTCCAGGTGACAGCGTGTGCTGGCATAAAGCAGAGCCCAACCGCACCCACTGCGCACATTAAGGCGACCAGAGCGGCAATACCGCGTTGATCTTTCACATGATGTAAGAAAAGTGGGATCAGCAAACCGGGAGCAGCAGTGGCTAATTGCAACAAACCATGCAGCGAACCTGCCTGTGCCTCGCTGTAGCCGTGACTGATGAGGATCGCCGGAAGCCAGCCGATAATCACGTAATAGACCAGTGAGTTGATCCCAAGAAACAATGTTACCTGCCAGGCAAGCGGTGAACGCCAGATACCCCGGGTATGTAAGGCGCGTGAGGTACTCAAATTCACATGTTGTTGATTACGCCATTGCGGCAGCCATATAAATAGAGCCAGCAGAGGAAAACACATCAGCATGAGCAACGCGCCCTGCCAGCCAAAACCGTTCAAAGCCAGCGGCACCACCAGAGCTGACCCCAGAGCCGCTGCAGCGCCCATCGTCAGGGAATATGCGCCGGTAAGTCTGGCGACGGAATGGGGAAAATCGCGTTTAATGAGACCTGGTAGCAAGACATTCCCTAATGCAATCCCACAGCCAATGATAATCGTACCGCCAAATAATAAGTAAGCCGAAGGAAGAGAGCGAATTGCTATGCCAGCACAAATCAAAAGTAATGCTGCCACCAGGCTGCGCTCTATACCAAAACGACGTGCCACCGACGCGGCAAGAGGAGATATCAGCGCAAAGGCTAATAAAGGTAAGGTCGTCAGTAACCCTGTTTGCGCCGTCGTCAGTGAGTAAGCGGAACGAATGGTATCCAGTAACGGTGCTGCGCCGGTGAAGGTGACGCGTAATGTAGTGGCAATCATCAGAATGCCAGCGATAAGGACAATCCTGTTTTTGCCGCTTAATGAAGTTGAACAGGTCATATGCTTCTCATTGTTACAAACGAGGCTGTACCTTACCGTTTTTATTGTTATGTTGAATCAAGCTAAAATGACAAATTATCGCTAAATTCGGACAAAATGATGTACAGGTTAAATCTCAATGGTTATGAACCCGATCTTCACCATGAAACGGCGGTCGCATTTTGTATTCATGCCGGAAAGGATGAATTGACCAGTCCTGTACATCAGCACCGCAAAGGGCAGCTGATACTGGCTCTGCGTGGAGCCATTACCTGTACGGTGGAAAATGCGCTGTGGATGGTGCCGCCACAATATGCAGTATGGATTCCCGGTGGTGTGGAGCATAGTAATCAGGTAACAGCGAATGCCGAGCTTTGTTTTTTATTTATTGAATCCAGTGCGGTGATAATGCCGACAAAATGTTGCACGCTGAAAATTGCGCCTTTATGTCGTGAATTAATTTTAACGCTGGCAAAAAGAACAGCAGCTCAACGTGCTGAACCAATGACGCGCAGATTAATTCAGGTGCTGTTTGATGAACTCCCTCAGCAACCGCAACAACAGTTGCAGTTACCCGTTTCTTCGCACCCCAAAATCCGCGTGATGGTGGATACGATGGCAAAAGAGCCCGTCGAATGGGGGACATTGGGGCAATGGGCAAATTTTTTTGCGATGAGTGAACGCAATCTTGCCAGGCTGATAGTTAAAGAGACGGGGTTGAGCTTTCGTCAGTGGCGTCATCAGTTGCAGCTCATTCTGGCACTTCAGAGGTTAGTGAAAGGCGATAGTGTTCAGAAAGTGGCGCATATGCTGGGGTATGATTCAACAACGGCTTTTATTACCATGTTTAAGAAAGGCCTGGGGCAAACGCCAGGCCGGTATATTGCGGGATTAACTACTGTTTCCCGATGATCAGAGAGACCAGACCTGCGGCAATAAGCGGACCGACCGGCACACCGCGAAACAGCGCCACGCCTAAAATCGTGCCCACCAGCAGCCCGGCAACCAGTTGCGGCTGACTGCCCATTAACGTCACGCCGCGCCCACCCAGCCAGGAGACAATAACACCTACTGCAATTGCCACCAGCGATTTCCAGTTCAGAAACGAGTGAATCAGGGTTGAGGGCGGCAGTGTCCCGCTGGCGATGGGGGCCATAACGCCAATAGTCAGAATGATTATCCCGATACTCAGTCCTTGTTTTTCGATCCACGGGAAAAAGGTGCTTAACGGTGTGACGCGGACAATGATTAACACCAGAATTGAAACGGCGACAGTGGTGTTGTGGCTGATAAAGCCCAGCGCAGCTAACCCGAGCAGGATCAGCAAAGTGACATCAAACATCGTGGTTTCCTTGCCAAAAAATAATAAGCCTGCCTACTTTACGCCTGCTGATGAGAGGAAGCAGAGAACAATTACGTGTTATGCATAAAAAATCAGGCAAGTTGTCATCAAATTGCCATTTGTGTGCGCTAACAATAACGTGAAAACAGGTATCCCCTGGGGTAAGACCATGAACGATCAAATGTTCGTTGAGACACTGATTATCACGTCATCGTTTTTTGCCATTGCGGTTGTGCTGGTGCTATCTGTTCTGCTTATTGAACGAACCAGCTAGTTACGTAGTACGACGGAATTTGACCAGTTCGGGTTGTGCAATGCGTAAATAATCTGCGGTGTTCAGAATAACGGATTTATCCAGCATACCCGCGTTGAAGGCGATCTCATCGAATCGCTCAAAGAGTAGCGGGTCGGCAACCAGTTTGAGTTTTGGGTGGAAGCTGAATGGCGGGATAGCACCGAAGACACAGCCTGTCAGTTCATCGACTTCCGCCGGGCTGGCCAGCGAAGCACGTAACCCGCCGATGTGGCTGGCGAGTTGGCTAAGGTCAGCTTGTTGATCGGCAGCGAGGATCGCCAGAACATGCTGATTTACGCCATTACCTTTGACTTTACACACCAGTGCCTTAGCACCCTGACCTAAAGCGGTGCCACGAATTTCTGACACCGCTTCGCATTTACCCACCGCTTCGTGGGTAACGATGCGAAAGTTAGCGCCTTCTTGTGATAATAAAGCGATTAACCGCTGATGCGTCACGCTTCCTTTAGCCATTTCAGTCATTTCACGCTCCTGGGATTACAAGCAAACAACCACAGAAGATTATCATGAACGGCTGTTTTTGTTCTGCTTATTGACATATAAACGCTCATCGGAAGCTTTATATGCATCATGTAACGTATCGTTTTCTTTCATCGCGTAAATACCGGAAGAGAAGCCGATCTCTTTCTGCGGCGCGATATGTTGCAGACGTTTTTCGATACGTTCAGGCAGTTGTGCTGCAATTTGCGGCGTCGAATCGACCAGAATAATGCAAAATTCGTCGCCACCGAGACGGATGGCATAATCGCTTTTACGAATCGACTGTTTAATCGCCTGAGCTAATAACGTAATGGCTAAATCGCCCTCCTGATGACCGAGGGTGTCATTTATTTGCTTTAACTTGTCCATGTCAATCGCAATAAACATCACCGAAGAACCGGATTGCACCAGTTTCTGCAAACGCTGCTCAAGTTCAGGCGTTAATATTTTGCGATTATATAGCCCGGTCATCGCATCACTGATATTTTCACGAGTCACGTTTTGGTACAGGCGGAAGTGCATCCGTACCATGTTGAGTAATATCAATGCTGTCAGCAGCCAGAATACAACGCTTTTCCATGATGATGTAATAAAGTAAAGAATATCAATGGATAACGAAACACGAATGCCGCCAGGCAAGTCATGGACGTAACTGACATACTGAAACAGATTATCTTCGCTCTGATTGATAATAATGTCGCGTCCCGAATCGGTATCGGTTAGCGTAACATTGAGAAAACGCCAGAGGAGAGGGCGGTCATGAGTGTAAAAAATATTGCGCAGATTATTTTTACTAATATCCAGCAACACAATACCTTTTAATTGCCCGGCAACATAGACTGGCGTCAGCAAACTCATCACGTTCTGTTTAGTACGCTGATCCTGGTAAATGCTCGATAATACGGTGCGACCGGTAAACACTTTTTCAATATCTTTACGATCAATACCAATGCTTCCTGACTGCAGGAAGGACCAGTTATTCATCGCGAAGTATTCAACATTGACCGGCTCGTAAAAATAGACATAGCGGTCATTGAGATCGAGATAATAGTGAAATTTCTCTTCGGCCATCCCAAGACCGGAACCGTAATCATCCTGGTGGCGGTTACCTTCCACCGCCTGATCAAATGCCGGTAATAGCGCCGCTGCTTCGACAATTGTGTCGCAGTCAGTGGATGCGGTCTGCAATGTTCCGTGTAAATCCGCATAAGTATGGGCAGTCAGGTTTAAGCCATGGGTATTGTTGGCAGACTCAAAAGCCTCACAGATGGCATGTCGCTGTTCTGGCGACACCTCAGACTGTTTCGCAGCAAGCGCGCGCATCACGTGTGCGGCAATGCTCTGATTTTGATACTTGTCATAGAGAAAGGAGGAGTCTGCTTTCTGGACGATATAGCGCAAATAAGCACTCATAGCCCTGTCGCTGGCGACAAGTTCAAAAATAAGGAAGGAAGATGTCAGCACAATGACACTTGCGGCGATAAAATGCCGGAGCATTCTATGGTGCAATTTCATGATAAATGGCACTCCTTCGGTTAGTGAAACGAGAAAACCAGATAAAGTTCGATTGCGGCCTGGTACAGGGGCGCTAATTATACTCATCTCTGCGCCGCTGGGGAGGGGAAATTTAGGGGTATTGGTAATAAATTGTATGCCAGAGCCATGCAAAAAGCATGGCTTTGAATAATTTTGCACTCAAATATAATGAATAATCACTTTGTTGCCGCCATCGGTTTTCGCCTCACATAACGCTTTATCTGCTTCCGTCATGACAAGCGAGATATTACGCGTATCACCCGTGGAAAAAACACAGCCAATGCTGATGGTCATTTGTTCAGGGACATTATATCTATTACTAAATCCGGTCAGGAGCTCGACATTTTTACGCACCCGATCGGCGATAATTTTTGCCTGGGCGGTATTCAATTCGGTAAATAGCAATCCAAACACTTCACCATCCAGACGTGCGAAGATGTCATCGGGGCGGATACTTTGCTGGATAATATCGACAATGGAAACCAGAACTTTATCGCCCACATGATGGCCCCATTGAGCATTTATACGTTTGAACTGGTTAATATCTACCAGCATAATACAAAAATCCTTCACAACAGGGCGAGAGAGTAATGACTCTACACTGTTGAAAAAGTGACGACGGTTATAAATATTGGTCAGTACATCATGAACCGCTAGTTTGCTGGAAAGTTGTAGTTCCTGAAATATATTATATATCAAGAAGGTGACAACAAACAGTTTACTCGAAACCTCAATGCCACGACTGATATACCAGATAGTATAATTATATTCATCCAGAGTCAGTAGTAACAAGTTACAGCAGAGCGATGCCAGGCATAATAATGCAATTGACGGCCACAGCTCGCTTGCTAATTGTGTACGCATGATAATAAAAAACAGTAAACACGCCCACAGACAAACCAAAATCTTGGTGTAGTTAATTCCCCAGCTCGCCGTATGACTATCCGGACAATAATCTACGACATACAAAGAGTAGTCAGGATTATAGCTGCTCAGGTTGTGTGCCAGAAAAGGGAAAAATATAAAAGGTATCAGCGCCAGCAACAAGATACAGGTTTTTTTCTTGTTGTTCGTCAGGATGCTATTTCGTCCATAACAGTAGAGAGCCAGTGCGGTTAAGCAAATGAAACTTAGCTGGCGAAATAGATATAATATGGAAATATCATTCGACTTCGTCTGAATAAGGGTACTGTCATTGATAGGCTTATGAATAATGAAAATGGTTTCAGTTAAATAGAAAAGACCACTTAAAAAAGCAAGACTTAAAATGAGTGTTGGGAAAATATCACGCTTAATGAAATATTTCATTAGCATGAAAAGAAAGATGATGGAGTTGAGGAAAAATAAAGCCACAACAACCATCAGGTAATTCATCTGTGGGATGAGTTTTATATTGGTGTTTTCGTTATATAAAGTGGTGATGCAAAATAAAATTAATGTCAGTAATAAGCTGAAAATAAAAAAGCTTTGAGCTTTTAATTTTTGTGTACCCATAGAAACCATAAAAAGGAGAGCAATGTGAGTGCTGGATTTTATTGATGGCAGAGATATATGGTTTTGACCAGGATCAAATTTCCTTATCGATAAAAAAATAATTAAAGAATACCCCTGAAAAAAAACGTGTTAACAGAATTATTTTTTCCGAATGATTTTTTTATGGAACTAAATTCTGTAAAGCTGATGCCGACATATTTAAAGCAATTGTAAACTAACGTATGTAATAAATGAATTAATTTACAGTGAGCTAAAAATCAGCCAGGCAATAATGACCCGGCTGATGGTTTTAGTCTTTAGTAGTTGCATTTTGTTTATGGAATAGCTCGCGGAACACAGGATAAATATCATCCTGATCGCGGATATGCTGCATCGCAAAGTTTTCGAAAGTAGATTGCAGATGCTCATATTCCCGCCACAATGTTTGATGAGCGCGGCGGGTAATTTCGATATAGCTGTAATAACGAACAACGGGCAACAATTTTTTCGCCAGAATTTCATGGCAAAGCGGAGAGTCATCAGCCCAGTTATCGCCGTCCGACGCTTGTGCCGCGTAGATATTCCACTGCGCCGGGTTATAACGCTCTTTCACTACTTCATCCATCAGTTTCAGGGCGCTGGAAACAATGGTGCCGCCAGTTTCCTGCGAGTAGAAAAACTCATGTTCATCAACTTCTTTCGCCTGGGTATGGTGGCGGATATAAACGACTTCGACGTTCTTGTAGGTTCTGCTGAGAAACAGATACAGCAATATATAAAAACGTTTGGCCATATCTTTTGTGGATTGATCCATCGACCCGGAAACGTCCATCAGGCAAAACATCACCGCCTGACTGGAAGGATCGGGGCGTTTCTCATAATTCTTGTAACGTAAATCGAAGGTGTCGATGAACGGAACACGTTCAATTTTGGCGCGTAATTCGGCAATCTCTTTGCGCAGCCGTTCCTCTTCCAGCAATTGCGCAGGTTCACTGTTGCTGATGATGGCCAGATTTTCTTCCAGAGCATGAAGTTCCCGCCGCTTGCCTGCGGTCATCGCGGTACGTCGCGCCAGTGAGTTCTGCAATGAACGCACCACGCTGATATTGGCAGGAACGCCGTTAGCGGTGTAGCCCGCCCGATGCGTTTTATATTCGGTCAACTGGCGTTGCTGGTTTTGTTTCAGATTGGGTAAGGCTAAATCTTCAAACAGCAGGTCGAGATATTCGTCTTTCGAAATCTGGAAGACAAATTCATCCTGACCTTCACCGTCCTGGCTGGCCTGACCCTGACCACTGCCGGAGCCACCGCCGCCACCCTGGGGACGTTCAATTCGATCATTCTGGACGAAATGGTCATTGCCCGGATGAACGCGATGGCGCAGGCCGCCACGCCCCTGATGAAACATCGGTTCGCTAATATCTTCCGTTGGGATAGAAACGGACTCGCCGCTGTCGACGTCGGTCACCGAACGCTTATTGATGGCCTCGGAGATCGACTGTTTGATTTGCGCTTTATAACGGCGTAAAAAACGCTGGCGATTCACCATGCTTTTGTTTTTGCCGTTCAGACGCCGGTCAATAAACCAGGTCATATGCCCCCCCGTACTGCATTTGCCAACTGTATGCTGCACCTGTATTGCCGGATGCGCTTTGCTTATCCGGCCTGCGGTTCGCTGTCGTTGTCGGCCCGGTAACATGTACACCGGGCCGTTGTTGTTAAGACGATTTACGTACGCGCAAATACCATTCGCACAGTAAACGCACCTGTTTACGGGTGTAGCCTTTTTCCATCATACGGTCGACAAAATCGTCGTGTTTCTTCTGCTCGTCGGTTGAGGTTTTGGCGTTAAACGAAATGACCGGCAACAACTCTTCGGTATTGGAGAACATTTTCTTCTCGATAACCGTGCGCAGTTTTTCGTAGCTGGTCCAGTTCGGATTGCGTCCGCTGTTATTCGCCCTGGCGCGCAGCACGAAGTTGACAATCTCGTTGCGGAAATCTTTCGGATTGCTGATCCCCGCCGGTTTTTCAATTTTCTCCAGCTCGGCGTTAAGAGATTCGCGGTCAAACAGCTGCCCGGTATCCGGGTCGCGATATTCCTGATCCTGGATCCAGAAATCCGCATAGGTGACATAACGGTCGAAAATGTTCTGCCCATATTCGGAATAGGATTCGAGATAAGCTGTCTGGATCTCTTTACCGATAAACTCGGCATATTTCGGGATCAGATAACCTTTCAGGAACTCCAGATAGCGTTCTGCCTGCTCTTGCGGGAACTGCTCGCGCTCAATCTGCTGTTCAAGAACGTAGAACAAGTGAACCGGGTTAGCCGCCACTTCCACGTGATCGAAGTTAAACACGCGGGAGAGGATCTTAAACGCGAAACGCGTGGACAGACCGTTCATCCCTTCATCGACGCCTGCGTAATCACGATACTCCTGATACGACTTGGCTTTCGGGTCGGTATCTTTCAGGCTTTCGCCATCGTAAACGCGCATCTTTGAATAAATGCTGGAGTTTTCTGGCTCTTTCAGACGCGAAAGAATGGAAAAACGTGACAGCGTTTCAAGCGTACCTGGCGCGCATGGGGCGTGAGTCAATTCACTGTGATTAAGCAGTTTCTCGTAGATTTTGATCTCTTCGGAAATGCGCAAGCAATACGGCACCTTCACGATGTAAACACGGTCGAGGAAGGCTTCGTTGTTTTTGTTATTACGGAAAGTGACCCATTCGGATTCGTTCGAGTGGGCGAGAATAATCCCGTTGAACGGCAGGGCGGAGATACCTTCCGTCCCGTTGTAGTTACCTTCCTGGGTGGCGGTCAACAGGGGATGCAGCACTTTTATCGGTGCTTTAAACATCTCGACAAATTCCATGATCCCCTGGTTTGCACGGCACAGCGCACCGGAATAACCATAGGCGTCCGGATCGTTCTGCGCGTAGTGTTCGAGTTTACGAATATCGACTTTCCCTACCAGCGCGGAGATGTCCTGGTTGTTCTCATCGCCCGGCTCCGTTTTGGCGATGGCAATTTGTTGCAGAATAGACGGCCAGACCTTCACAACCCGGAATTTAGTGATGTCGCCACCAAACTCATGCAGACGTTTCGCAGCCCACGGCGACATGATGGTGCCGAGATAACGGCGAGGAATGCCATACTCTTTTTCCAGGATCTGCGCATCTTCCTGTGGATTGAACAGACAGAACGGATGATCGTTGACCGGGCTGCGTTCACCGTTGGCGCTCAATACATAAATAGGCACGAGCTGCATTAATGATTTCAGTCGCTCAGCAAGCGATGATTTACCCCCACCTACAGGCCCCAGCAGATACAGGATTTGTTTCTTCTCTTCCAGCCCCTGAGCCGCGTGTTTCAGATAAGAGACAATCTGTTCAATCGCGTCTTCCATGCCGTAAAACTCTTCAAACGCCGGATAACGTGCAATGACCCGGTTGGAAAAGAGTCGAGAAAGTCTGGGCTCCTGGGCCGTATCGACCATGACTGGCTCACCAATAGCCATCAATAGCCGCTCAGCCGCGTTGGCATAAGCACTGCGATCTTGCCGACAAGTGGTAAGAAACTCCTGCAGTGTGAACTCTTCGTCCTTGGCAGCTTCATATCGCTGGCGATAGTGATCGAATATATTCATGGTATGCCGTCCTTTCGTTTTTTAGCACAGGTTAAGAGCCGTTCATATGAATAGTAGAGGCTCCCGGAAGAGGTAAACTGAACGACGTCTCTTGCTAAAACACAGCAACTCTCATGCCATCTTACCGACTGCGAGAACAACGTGCCCGGTGATACACCTTCAAAATTAAGCGTAGATGGCAAATGGAAAACTTGCCTGCATGGCTTTCTGGATTTCAATGGCATATCAACAACTCATCCATAAAAATTGCATAATTAATGTAAAGAATATTGCCGCCAGTAACGCAAAATTCATTCAGGTGTAAGCCCGATGTCATCAGCGTCAGGAAAATTAAACAGTTACCTTTAGAAATGAAAATGTAAAAAGGTTGGGTTTCGATGTATTGACGGGTAAACTTTGTCGCCCGCTAAACATTTGTTTAAGGAATGATTAATTGTGACCAAACTCAAACTTCTGGCACTTGGAGTGCTTATCGCAACGTCTGTAGGCGTAGCGCACGCTGAAGGTTTTTCCCTGGGCGCAGGCGTAGGTGTCGTTGAACACCCCTATAAAGATTACGATACCGATGTTTACCCAGTACCGGTAATCAACTATGAAGGCGATAACTTCTGGTTCCGTGGCTTAGGTGGTGGTTACTACCTGTGGAATGACGCAACGGATAAACTTTCAATTACCGCTTACTGGTCGCCGCTTTACTTCAAAGCCAAAGACAGTGGCGATCACCAAATGCGCCACCTGGATGACCGTAAGAGCACCATGATGGCCGGTCTGTCCTACGCACACTTTACCCAGTACGGTTATCTGCGTACCACTTTGGCAGGCGACACACTGGATAACAGCAACGGTATCGTGTGGGATATGGCCTGGTTGTACCGTTACACCAACGGCGGCCTGACCGTGACTCCGGGTATCGGTGTGCAGTGGAACAGCGAAAACCATAACGAATACTATTATGGCGTATCGCGCAAAGAATCCGCTCGCAGCGGTCTGCGTGGCTATAACCCGAATGACAGCTGGAGTCCTTACCTGGAGCTGAGTGCCAGCTACAACTTCCTCGGCGACTGGAGTGTTTACGGCACCGCACGCTACACCCGTCTGTCTGATGAAGTTACCGACAGCCCGATGGTGGATAAATCCTGGACGGGTCTGATTTCGACCGGGATCACCTACAAATTCTGATAATGCATCTTTCCAGGGCATTTTGTGCATAAAAACAGGGCGTCACGCCCTGTTTTGCATTACGGTGGGGCAAAAACCTGGAGGAAACAATGCAACAAAAAATGATTCCGTTTAGTGGCGATGTCTCACTGCCAGCCGTAGGGCAGGGAACATGGTATATGGGCGAAGACGCCAGCCAGCGCAAAACCGAAGTGGCTGCACTACGCGCGGGCATTGACCTCGGTTTAACCCTCATTGATACTGCCGAAATGTATGCCGATGGCGGTGCCGAGAAGGTGGTCGGTGAAGCATTAACCGGTCTGCGTGATAAAGTCTTTCTCGTCTCTAAAGTCTATCCGTGGAATGCCGGCGGACAAAAAGCGATTAACGCATGTGAAGCCAGTTTACGCCGACTCAATACGGATTATCTCGATCTTTACTTATTACACTGGTCTGGCAGTTTCGCTTTTGAAGAGACTGTCGCAGCGATGGAAAAACTGATCGCTCAGGGCAAAATCCGTCGCTGGGGTGTTTCTAATCTTGATTATTCTGACATGCAGGCTCTCTGGCAGGTGCCGGGAGGAAATCAGTGTGCCACTAATCAGGTGCTTTATCATCTCGGCTCACGAGGGATTGAGTATGATCTACTCCCCTGGTGCCAGCAACAGCAGATGCCAGTGATGGCTTACAGTCCGTTAGCCCAGGCCGGGCGGTTGCGCAATGGGCTGCTAAAAAACGCGGTGGTCAATGAAATTGCGCAAGCTCACAATATCAGCGCGGCACAAGTATTGCTGGCGTGGGTAATCAGCCATCAGGGCGTGATGGCGATTCCAAAAGCGGCAACTATCGCGCATGTTCAACAAAATGCAGCAGTGCTTGAGGTTGTGCTTTCGTCAGAGGAATTAGCCATGCTGGATGAAGCGTATCCGGCACCAAAAGGTAAAACTGCGCTGGATATGGTGTGATGTTGGGAAATGCCGGATGCATCGCACCCGGCATATAAAACTAGCACAAATTAGCGTTTCGCAACGCGAATGGATTGTGCCAGATGTGAAGGTTGCTCTTTGGTCGTTTTTTGTGTCTCAGAGGCGTAAGCGGTTTCTACGCAGACAAAGGTTTTATAACCATCATCTGGCATATCGCCCATGCTGACTGAAAGAGCCGGGCCTGGGTTCCAGCCGACGACGTTCAGATGATGCTGGTGACCAACGGTAATAATACGATTCAACGCTTCGTCATTAATCACACTGCAATCTTGCGGATTCAGATACACGCGATCGGTACGATCAGGGAAGGTCTGAATACCGTCGGTCAGTACATCTTCTTTCGCGTCATTCACTTTATCAATGAAGCGATCGCCCAGACCACTGACGCTTACCTTAGCAATATCACCCACGTTAAAGTAGGTATGCAGGGCAGAGGTGGTTTCAAATTCGCCGTGCGCTTCAAGATCGATTTCACAGGTTTCACCCACGCGGAAATGCGCTAACAGTGTAAAGTCGTGCGGCCAGTATTTTTTCGTCTCGTCGCTTTGCGTCAGTTCGAAAGTCAGTGTCACGCTATCGGCATCTTCACTATGCGATTTCAGCGTCCACGGCAGAATACGGGCAAAACCATGCGCAGGCAGACCTTGTTGTGCTGCCGGACCAAACCACGGCCAGCAAACTGGCACGCCACCGCGAATGGCGACGCCATTTTTGAACGGAGTGTTATTGCTCAACCACAGAACGTCTTCTTCACCCGCAGGCTTCCATGAGAGAAGGTGTGCGCCCTGTAATGCAAAAGAGGCTTTTACCTGGGGATGATCGACCACAATGAGGTCCAGTTCATCCAGTTTACGACGGGAGAGGACAGGGGAAATTTGTTCGATGACCGGAAGGGCGAAAATTTTCTTAATCATGACGCAGTCCTTTAACTTCATTTCATCAGGTAAAAAAAAGAGCGACCGAAGTCGCTCTTTTTAGATCACAAAGTCATCTCAACTTATTTGGAGATGTGAGCGATCAGATCCAGAACTTTGTTGGAGTAACCGGTTTCGTTGTCGTACCAGGATACCAGTTTCACGAAGTTGTCGTTCAGAGCGATACCAGCTTTAGCATCGAACACGGAAGTGCAAACTTCGCCGTTGAAATCGGTAGATACTACGTCATCTTCGGTGTAGCCCAGAACGCCTTTCATTTCGCCTTCAGCAGCAGCTTTAACGGCAGCTTTGATCTGCTCGTAAGTTGCAGCTTTTTCCAGACGAACGGTCAGGTCAACTACGGATACGTTCGGGGTCGGAACGCGGAACGCCATACCAGTCAGTTTGCCATTCAGTTCTGGCAGTACTTTACCTACAGCTTTAGCAGCACCGGTAGAGGACGGGATGATGTTCTGGGAAGCGCCACGGCCGCCGCGCCAGTCTTTGTGAGACGGGCCATCAACGGTTTTCTGAGTAGCGGTAGTAGCGTGAACGGTGGTCATCAGACCTTCGATGATGCCGAAGTTATCGTTGATAACTTTAGCCAGCGGAGCCAGGCAGTTGGTGGTGCAGGAAGCGTTGGAAACGATGTCCTGGCCAGCATATTTGTCGAAGTTAGCGCCTTTAACGAACATCGGAGTGTTGTCTTTAGACGGACCAGTCATAACCACTTTTTTCGCACCAGCGGTGATGTGTTTACGAGCAGTTTCGTCAGTCAGGAACAGACCGGTTGCTTCAGCGACAACGTCAACACCAACTTCGTCCCATTTCAGGTTAGCCGGATCACGTTCAGCGGTAACACGGATTTTTTTACCGTTAACGATCAGATGACCGTCTTTCACTTCAACGGTGCCGTCGAAACGACCGTGAGTGGAGTCATATTTCAGCATGTATGCCATGTAATCAGCGTCTAACAGGTCGTTGATTGCAACGATCTCGATGTCAGAACGTTTCTGAGCAGCACGGAAAACAATGCGACCGATACGGCCAAAACCGTTGATACCTACTTTGATAGTCATATATTCCACCAGCTATTTGTTAGTGAATAAAAGGTTGCCTGTAAAATTACAAAAACCTTACGCAGCGTCAAGCGGAATCGTGTCAATCATTGCGACAAATCAATCCTGTGCCTAAGCATTACGCGACTGACTCGCCTCACTCTTCCTTTGGGCTTGAGACCACATGGGGTCGGCGCCCAGAATTTTAAAGGGCAATTACGATAAAAATGTGATTTTTATCACGTTTTAAGTGCTGCCATTTCGTTGAGATCAAGTTTAGAACAAAATTTTGCGAGTTGGTGTTAATGTTTTGTTAGAATAAGTCACGTAATGTGAGCGTGATTAAAGTGAGATGTGAGCAAATGGCTAACAAACCTTCGGCAGAAGAACTGAAAAAAAATTTGTCCGAGATGCAGTTTTACGTGACACAGAATCACGGGACGGAGCCGCCATTTACTGGACGTTTATTGCATAATAAGCGCGACGGCATTTACCACTGTTTGATCTGCGACGCCCCTCTGTTTCATTCTCAAACCAAGTATGATTCAGGCTGTGGCTGGCCCAGTTTTTATGAGCCGGTGAGTGAAGATTCAATCCGTTATATCAAAGACTTGTCACATGGAATGCAGCGGATAGAAATTCGTTGTGGAAACTGTGATGCTCATCTGGGCCATGTTTTTCCCGACGGCCCACAACCCACAGGCGAACGTTATTGTGTTAACTCGGCATCGTTGCGCTTTACTGATGACGAAAATGGCGAAGAAATCAACGGTTGAAAAAACGATTCAGCAACTTATTCCACAGGAGCGGGAAAATTATGAATCTTGATGAAATAATCAACAGCATGACGCCTGAGGTTTACCAGCGTTTATCGACAGCCGTTGAACTGGGTAAATGGCCAGATGGTGTTGCATTGACCGAAGAACAAAAAGAGAACTGTTTGCAACTGGTGATGCTGTGGCAAGCGCGAAACAATACCGATGCGCAGCATATGACTATCGATACGAACGGTCAGATGGTCATGAAGAGCAAACAACAGTTGAAAGAAGATTTTGGTATCACAGCAAAACCAATTGTCATGTTTAAGTGAATGAATTCTCCCCTTTGTAGAGCGTTTATGAAGGAAGGGGATAATCTTTACTGTCGCGTGTTGGTTGTTTGATTTAACAACCAACATGCCAGATGCACTGCTGACGCACTTTATCTGGCCTACAACGGCAGTACAGAATTGTAGGCCAGCGTAAAATTATCCCTGCGTCTCTTCCCAGTCCGCCAGCGTGTATAGCGTTGCCCCAGCGGCTGACATCTCCATAAACGCGTGCGCGCTGTCCTGTGGCTGGATATTCACGCCGCGACAGCCATCGGTAATCACGTTCACGCTATAACCTGCCTGCAATGCGTCCAGCACGGTAAACTTCACGCAATAGTCGGTAGCCAGACCCATAACGATCAATTCATCGATTTCATGATCGCGCAACCAGTCATCAAGCGCGGTTTTCTGTCGACGTCCGTTATCAAAAAAAGCACTGTAACTGTCAACTAAAGGGTTTTCGCCTTTATGGAACACAGCGGCGATCGCTTTTTGATTCAGTAACGGATGTAATTGTGCGCCTTCACTGTTCTGCACACAGTGTTCAGGCCAGAAAGTTTGCGGCAGGCCGTCGAGTTGCCCCTGCGTATAAGGCTCTACACCGTGCTGGCTGGCAAAACTGCCATGGTTAGCCGGGTGCCAGTCCTGACTGGCAATAACCGCTTCTCCGCGCGACTGGCACCAGTCAATAAGGCGGTTAGCAACATCCACTGTGCTGTCACCTTCCGGTACGGCGAGCGCGCCACCAGCACAGAAATCATTTTGTAAATCGACCAGTAACAGGGCGCGATGGGGCATTGCAGTCTCCTTAATCATCCGGCGTCAGTTCGCCGCGCAGGTTTTGGCTCATGGCCTTACGAATGGTTTCGGTATCCAGTCCCTGGCTAAGCAGGTAGTGCAGTTTGGTTAATGTGGCTTCTACAGTCATATCCGCGCCGCCAATAACCCCGGCATGGGCGAGGGCGTTACCGGTAGCGTAACCCCCCATGTTCACTTTACCGGACATACATTGTGTCAGGTTGACCACCACAATACCGCGATCGCTGGCCTCTTGTAATTCTTGCAGGAAGGCTTTGTTTTGCGGCGCATTGCCCACGCCATATGAGCGCAAAATCAACGCCTTCACCGGTTGGCGGAGGAAATTGCGCACAACGTCAGCAGAAATCCCCGGATAAATTGTTACCACACCGATCGGTTGTGGGGTGATCGGATGAACGATCAGTTCACCTTCGCCGTGCGGTGCTGGGGGCGTATTTAAACGACGGATGTGAATACCGGCTTCCAGCAATGGAGGAAGATTTGGTGACGCAAAGGCATCAAAACCATCGGCATGGGCTTTGGTGGTGCGGTTACCGCGATACAGACGGTTATTAAAAAAGAGTGTTACTTCGTTGATCGGGTAATTCGCCGCAACATACAGCGCATTCAGCAAATTGATTTGTCCGTCAGAGCGTAATTCGGCTAAGGGAATTTGTGACCCTGTCACAATGACCGGTTTGCCGAGGTTCTCCAGCATGAACGACAGCGCAGAAGCGGTATAGGCCATCGTATCGGTGCCGTGCAGAATGACAAAACCATCATAGTCGTCATAGTGCGCTTTAATATCTTCAGCAATATGCTGCCAGTCTTCCGGCGTCATATCAGAAGAATCCATCAGCGGTGTATATTCATGAATAGTGAAATCTGGCATCTCCGGGCGATGGAACTCCGGCATCAGCGCCAGTTGGCGTTGCAAATGACCTGACACCGGAATATAACCCTGCTCGGAACGCTGCATCCCGATGGTCCCGCCCGTGTAGGCGACATAGATAGATTTCTTTTGCATGATATTGATATGAATGATGTAGAAAGAGCAAAAGTATATACGTGAGGCAGGGGGAGCGCACCTGGATACTCTGTGGATATGAGAAAAGTACGGCGGAACAGAGGAACTGGCGTCCCGCCGGATAAAAGTGGTTAATCCTGCAACGCATAGGTTACGGTCGTGACTACGCGCACTGTTTTATTAATCGCCGTAGGATCATCTTCGTCACTGCCACTGGCGAAGATCTGGAATACGCCTTGTGATGCATCGCTAATGGAACCTACCTGGCTACCTGAGTCCGTTGCAAATTGTAATGCTGCGTTGCGTGCATCTTTGGTGGCGGCAGCAATCATCTCAGCGCGCAGTGCGCCAATACCATTAAAGCGATAGGCGACTTTGCTCTCGGCGATAGCGCCATCCGTAGCAACTTGCAGTTCATTTAATTTAGCGACAACTTTTTCGACAGCAGCAACGTTATGAGTTTTTATCGTAACGGAGCCGTCGGCGTTATAGCGTGGCATTGTGGGATCATCTTTGAGATAAAAGGAATCCGTTCGTTTACTGGTCCACTGACCGAGGTTTATCTCTTTGTCGTTAATCCCCTGAGCGTTGAGTTCGGCAACAATTTTTTTCTGTGCGTCTTCCAGTTTTGGGAAAAGCTCGCCGGGAACATTACCTTTAAAGTTAATCGCAATTGTTAATTCTGCCGTATCTGCGCGAACTTCTTTTTCCGAAAGCCCCCGCACGTTTACATAGCGGTTGTTGGTCTTTAAATGTTTAACACCATCGCCGACGAAATAACCACAGGCGCTGATCCCCAGTCCGAGGACAATAGCGGCAATTAAAGAGGGTGCCTTATTCACTGATGACTCCTTATCAGATGCTAAATGAGCAAGGCAATGTAATGGAGGGTGGGAGTGAAAGACAGTCCGGTTCAGGAATGTGGCCGACAGCATATCGGCCACATATTTACAGAAATTAACGCACGTTGGCGCAGGTCAGGCAAAACGCATAACGGTTTTGCGGGTCGTTAAACGCTGCCAGCTTGTCGCTTTCGCTTTTCACGGTAGAGGCTACCGAAGCCAGTGGGGCAGGTAACATGGCCTGGAGCGCATCTGGCAACATCGCCCGGACAGAACCTGACATGTTGTCCATCACTTTGTCGAAGAAGGTCGGTTCATCGACGTAATATTCCAGATGCCACTGCTTCAGTTTTGCCAGTTCTGCCGCTTTTGCGACCGCATCATCGAAATCACCGAGGCTATCGACCAGACCGTTAGCTTTCGCATCCTGACCAGTCCAGACATGCCCCTGAGCGATTTTATCAATCTGTTCCGGCGTCGATTTGCGCGCATCGGCAACCAGCGTGATAAAGCGTTTGTAGCCATTCTCAATGCTTAACTGCATCATCTGCTGCGCTTCCGGCGGCAGTGCTTTAGTGATGGAAACATCCGCCAGCGGTGAAGTTGAGACGCCATCGGTATGAACACCAATCGAATCCAGACTGTTTTCGACGGTAGTGATCACGCCGAAAATACCAATAGAGCCGGTCAGGGTGCTGGGGTTAGCCACAATGTAATTAGCCGGAGTGGAGATCCAATAGCCGCCGGATGCCGCCATACCGCCCATTGATACAACCACAGGTTTGCCCGCTGCTCTGGCTGCTGCCAGCTCAGAGCGGATCACCTCAGAGGCCGTAACGCTGCCGCCAGGGCTATTAACGCGCAGAACAATCGCTTTCACTTTCGGATCAAGACGAGCATCGCGGATTTGTGCCGCAGTGGTATCACCGCCTACATTCCCCTGAGTTTCCTCGCCATCCATAATTGCACCATTGGCAAACACTACACCGATGCCATCACCGCTATCTGCCGGCGTTTTCAATGCGTAATCGTAATAGCTAATGGCGCGATAATTTTTATCCGCCTTACTCCAGCCGAACTCTTTGGTCAGGGCTTTTTCGATTTCGGCACTTGACGCCAGCGCATCCACCAGTTTGTTATCCAGCGCATACTTCGCGGTATCGCCGCCAGTTTTGGTTAAACCATCAAGCAAACCTTGCGCCCCAGGGAATACCTGCTGGGCAGGGATCTGGCGGTTAGCGGCAACGGTATTAAGATAGTTTTGCCACAGCTCACCAATCCAGCGGCTGTCAGCTTCGCGGGCTGCCGGTGACATATCATCACGAATAAACGGTTCAACGGCAGATTTATACGTACCAACGCGGAACACATGAGTGGAAACTTTTAACTTATCCAACAACGATTTGTAGTACAGACCGTTGGTGGCAAGGCCATGTAGGTCGACCACACCTTGCGGGGAAAGCCAGATTTTATTGGCGAAACTGGCAAGATAATACTGCCCCTGACTGTAGTTCTCGCCAATGGCATAAACCGGTTTACCGCTGTCACGAAACTCTTTCAGAGCTTTGCCGATGTACTGCATGGAAGGCTGATCGCCGCCCGCGAAGTTTTTCAGATCCATCACGATACCGGTGATATTTCGGTCGTCCTTCGCCTGACGAATAGTGTTGACGATATCAAACAGCGAGTTTTCCTGCAGACGATCGGAACTGGCACCAAGCAGCTGACGACTTAACTTACTAAACCGCTGCGAACTGTCGGGCTTATCGACGATCACGCCAGAAATATCAAGCAGCAGTGCGCCACGACTGGCGGTTTCTTTCGAATCACCACCGCTGACCTGCATCCAGATCCCAACACCAACCAGCACGAGAAAAATAAAGAACAGGTTAAGTACCATTTCACGGACGAAATTCAGCAGACGCCACGTCCATTTAAAAAATCCGGCAATAAATCGCCAAAGGGTTCGCATGTATTCTCCCAGACTAAAAGTTACACCTGTTACAGGTGCAAGTGATGTGGTTATCGTAATGACCCAACCGGCACTTGTCAGCAGGAATCATGGACTGTGCTGTAACAAAATCCACTCTCGTGTTAATTTTGTGAATAAACATCATGACAGGAGTTAATCAAATGGATGCACTCGAACTATTGATCAACCGCCGTAGCGCCTCCCGTCTGGCTGAGCCAGCGCCAACGGGTGAGCAGCTGCAAAATATCCTGCGCGCGGGTATGCGTGCGCCAGACCATAAATCCATGCAACCGTGGCATTTCTTTGTGATTGAAGGGGAAGGGCGTGAGCGTTTCAGCGCCGTTCTGGAGCAGGGGGCGATTGCTGCCGGTAGCGATGAAAAAGCAATCGACAAAGCGCGTAATGCGCCGTTCCGGGCGCCGCTCATCATAACGGTGGTGGCAAAATGCGAAGAAAATCATAAAGTCCCGCGCTGGGAACAGGAAATGTCGGCGGGTTGCGCGGTTATGGCAATGCAAATGGCGGCGATTGCCCAGGGCTTTGGCGGCATCTGGCGCAGTGGCGCATTAACTGAAAGCCCGGTGGTGCGTGACGCATTCGGCTGTCGCGAGCAGGATAAAATTGTCGGATTTCTCTATCTTGGTACGCCACAACTGAAAGCGTCAACGTCGATAAACATTCCGGACCCGACACCGTTTGTGACTTATTTTTGATAAAAACGGCAAAACTGTGTGGATTGTGAGCAAAGGCGCAGTAATTCAGACACTCTCACTTATCACTTCACGGAATGAGGGTTACCATACCCGGATTGCATTGACAGGAGATGTCCATGAGCGAGAACTCGATTCGTTTGACCCAATACAGCCACGGAGCCGGTTGCGGCTGTAAAATTTCCCCAAAAGTGCTGGAAACTATCCTGCACAGCGAGCAGGCGAAGTTTGTTGATCCGAATTTGCTTGTGGGTAACGAAACCCGCGACGATGCGGCGGTGTACGATCTGGGCAATGGCACCAGCGTTATCAGCACCACCGACTTCTTTATGCCGATTGTTGATAATCCTTTCGATTTTGGTCGCATTGCGGCGACTAACGCCATCAGCGATATCTTCGCGATGGGCGGCAAACCGATTATGGCAATTGCGATCCTCGGCTGGCCGATTAACAAACTGTCCCCGGAAATTGCCCGCGAAGTCACCGAAGGTGGTCGCTACGCATGTCGTCAGGCGGGTATTGCGCTGGCTGGCGGTCACTCCATCGACGCGCCGGAACCGATTTTCGGTCTGGCGGTAACGGGGATCGTTCCGACTGAGCGGGTGAAGAAAAACAGTACCGCACAAGCCGGATGTAAACTGTTCCTGACGAAACCGCTGGGGATTGGCGTTCTTACCACTGCGGAGAAAAAATCACTCCTGAAACCGGAACATCAGGGACTGGCGACGGAAGTGATGTGCCGGATGAACATCGCAGGCGCGTCCTTTGCCAACATCGAAGGCGTAAAAGCGATGACTGACGTGACTGGTTTTGGTCTGCTTGGGCATTTGAGCGAAATGTGTCAGGGCGCAGGCGTACAAGCGCGTGTTGACTATGACGCGATCCCGAAACTGCCGGGCGTGGAAGAGTACATTAAGCTGGGCGCAGTACCTGGCGGCACCGAACGCAACTTTGCCAGCTACGGTCATCTGATGGGCGAAATGCCGCGTGAAGTGCGCGATCTGCTGTGCGATCCGCAAACTTCCGGCGGTCTGCTGCTGGCGGTGATGCCAGAGGCTGAAAACGAAGTAAAAGCTACCGCTGCTGAATTTGGTATCGAACTGACGGCGATTGGCGAACTGGTGCCTGCGCGCGGCGGTCGTGCCATGGTTGAGATCCGTTAATTCAATGCGGTTATTTATTGCCGAAAAACCGAGTCTGGCGCGCGCTATTGCTGATGTCCTGCCCAAACCGCACCGTAAAGGCGATGGCTTTATCGAGTGCGGTAACGGTCAGGTGGTGACCTGGTGTATTGGTCACCTGCTTGAGCAGGCGCAGCCAGACGCCTACGACAGTCGCTATGCGCGCTGGAACCTGGCCGATCTCCCCATTGTCCCGGAAAAGTGGCAATTACAGCCACGCCCCTCCGTGACCAAACAACTTAACGTCATCAAACGCTTTCTGCATGAAGCCAGCGAAATTGTTCATGCCGGAGACCCGGATCGCGAAGGGCAATTGCTGGTGGATGAAGTGCTGGATTACCTGCAACTGGCACCGGAAAAGCGCCAGCAGGTGCAGCGTTGCTTGATCAACGATCTGAACCCGCAGGCGGTTGAACGGGCGATCGATCGTCTTCGTTCCAATAGCGAGTTTGTGCCGCTATGCGTTTCTGCGCTGGCGCGAGCGCGTGCCGACTGGTTATACGGCATCAATATGACCCGCGCGTACACCATTCTCGGTCGCAATGCGGGTTATCAGGGCGTACTTTCCGTTGGACGCGTGCAGACGCCCGTGCTCGGGCTGGTGGTGCGCCGCGACGAAGAAATTGAAAACTTCGTGGCGAAAGATTTCTTTGAGGTCAAAGCGCATATTGTGACGCCTGCCGATGAGCGATTTACCGCTATCTGGCAACCGAGCGAAGCGTGTGAGCCGTACCAGGATGAAGAAGGGCGCTTGTTGCATCGTCCGCTGGCGGAGCATGTGGTCAACCGCATCAGCGGCCAACCGGCGATTGTCACCAGCTATAACGATAAACGGGAATCAGAATCCGCGCCGTTGCCGTTTTCGCTTTCGGCGTTGCAGATTGAAGCGGCAAAACGCTTTGGTCTGAGTGCGCAGAACGTACTTGATATCTGCCAGAAGCTGTACGAAACGCACAAACTGATCACTTATCCGCGTTCCGATTGTCGTTATTTGCCGGAAGAACATTTTGCCGGACGTCAGGCGGTGATGAATGCTATCAGCGTTCATGCGCCGGGCTTGTTACCGCAGCCGGTGGTTGATCCAGATTTACGCAACCGCTGCTGGGATGACAAAAAGGTCGATGCACACCACGCCATCATCCCAACCGCGCGGAGTTCTGCCATCAACCTGACGGAGAACGAAGCGAAGGTCTATAACCTGATTGCCCGTCAGTATTTGATGCAGTTCTGTCCGGATGCGGTGTTCCGCAAATGTGTTATCGAACTGGACATTGCCAAAGGAAAATTTGTCGCTAAAGCCCGTTTTCTTGCTGAAGCAGGCTGGCGCACGCTGTTAGGCAGCAAAGAGCGTGATGAAGAAAACGATGGTACACCGCTGCCGGTGGTAGCGAAAGGCGATGAGTTATTGTGTGAAAAAGGTGAAGTGGTAGAGCGGCAAACTCAGCCACCACGTCATTTCACCGATGCAACGCTGCTTTCAGCGATGACCGGGATCGCGCGCTTTGTGCAGGACAAAGATCTGAAAAAGATCCTTCGTGCGACCGATGGCCTGGGGACGGAAGCAACGCGTGCCGGGATTATTGAACTGCTGTTCAAGCGTGGTTTCCTGACCAAAAAAGGGCGCTACATCCACTCCACCGACGCCGGAAAAGCGTTATTCCATTCGCTGCCAGAGATGGCGACACGACCGGACATGACGGCACACTGGGAATCGGTGCTGACGCAAATCAGCGAAAAGCAGTGTCGCTACCAGGACTTTATGCAGCCGCTGGTGGGGACGCTTTACCAATTGATTGATCAGGCAAAACGTACGCCGGTGCGGCAGTTTCGCGGCATAGTGGCACCGGGTAGTGGAGAAGAGAAGAAAAAGGCTTCACCACGCAAGCGAGCGGTGAAAAAAAGCCCGCCAGCAGATGAAGCGGGCAGTGGAGTGATAACATAGGCCGGATGCCAGAATTCCAACTCACTGATACAGCACTTTTCGTAGGCCGGATAAGGCGTTTACGCCGCATCCGGCACAAACGCCTGATGCGACGCTTGCGCGTCTTATCAGGCCTACAGATCTGTAGGTTTTCGTAGGCCGGATAACTTAAATCACACCCTGCGCCAGCATCGCATCGGCAACCTTCACAAAGCCTGCAATATTCGCGCCCTGCACGTAGTTGGTTTGCTCACCTTCACCACCGTGTTCAACACAAGCGTGGTGGATATCCAGCATAATATGGTGTAAACGCGCATCAACTTTCTCGGCTTTCCAGCCCAGACGCGCAGCGTTTTGCGCCATTTCCAGCCCCGATGTCGCAACGCCGCCAGCATTAGCCGCTTTGCCCGGTGCAAACAGTACGCCTGCCTGCTGGAACAGTTCAGTCGCTTCGATGGTCGTTGGCATATTTGCCCCTTCCGCCACCGCTTTAACACCATTAGCGATAAGTTGGTGCGCGGCGTCTACATCCAGTTCGTTCTGGGTCGCGCATGGCAGGGCGATATCCACCGGCACAGACCACGGCTGTTGGCCTTCGAGATAGACCAGACCAAATTCTTTGGCGTAATCTGCCACGCGACCATCACGGCTGGATTTGATTTCGATAAGACGCGCCAGTTTCTCTTTCGTGAATCCACTTTCATCAACCACGGTGCCGCTGGAGTCTGATGCTGTAACCACGCGAGCACCAAATTCCATCGCTTTTTCGATAGCGTACTGGGCGACGTTGCCGGAGCCAGAAACGGAAACACGCATTCCTTCAAAACCCATACCGTGGCGTTTCAGCATCGCTTCCGTGAAATAAACCAGACCGTAACCGGTAGCTTCCGGGCGAATCAGACTGCCGCCAAAAGATAGCCCCTTGCCGGTGAAGACGCAGGCGGTATTGTTGGAGAGCTTTTTCATCATCCCCGCCATAAAGCCGACTTCACGACCACCAACGCCGATATCGCCCGCCGGAACGTCGGTATCTGCACCCAGGTGACGGTACAGTTCGGTCATCAGCGCCTGGCAGAAACGCATCACTTCGCCTTCGCTTTTCCCTTTTGGATCGAAATCGCTGCCGCCTTTACCACCGCCCATCGGCAGGGTGGTCAGGGCATTTTTAAAGGTTTGCTCGAAGCCGAGGAATTTAAGAATGGAGAGGTTTACGGACGGATGGAAACGCATACCACCTTTATACGGACCGATGGCGGAGCTGAACTGGACACGCCAGGCGCGGTTAACTTGTACCTGATTGCGATCATCAACCCACACTACGCGAAACTGGATCACGCGCTCCGGTTCAACCAGGCGCTCCAGTAACGACATCTGGCGATATTTTGGATTTTGTTCAAGAAAAGGCCAGAGAGTGGTCATTACTTCACGAACGGCTTGCGCGAACTCGGTTTGATTCGGGTCGCGCTTTTGGACATGGTTGAGGAATGACTCCAGAGAATATGTCTGATCCATAGATATAAAACCCTTATATATTAATACGATTGTGCTTATGTTGTTTATGTCATGTGCTTTTGCAGTTTTCGACTATACCATCAAGAATGTGACGGTAAGCAAGAAAAAAATGACACCGGAAAGCAAATTAATAATGTGTGGTAGTTATAAAAGTCACCTAATGTCAGGTGCGTTTTATCAGACCTGGAAAACCGGGCGCATTTTCAAGAGTGATCCGTCGGCTGGATAAGGCGTTCACGCCGCATCCGGCAACCAGACGCTAAAGTTTTCCCGCCTGGTTACCGTTATCAGAACCAGAGGCAACGAAAAATAAGGAGTTTCCTGTGAGTCGAGCATTACTCGCCGTAGCGTTGGTATTTCCATTATTTGCGCTGGCTAACCCGCAATATCGTCCGGATGTGGAAGTGAATGTGCCGCCGGAGGTGTTTAGTTCTGGCGGGAAATCGGCGCAGCCCTGTAACCAGTGCTGCGTTTATCAGGATCAAAATTATTCGGAGGGCGCAGTGATTAAAGCGGAGGGGATACTGCTGCAATGCCAGCGGGATGACAAAACCATTAGCACCAATCCGCTGGTCTGGCGGCGCGTAAAGCCATAAACGCATGAAGTAGTGGAATATCAGCAGGAGCCAGCGGATATTGCAATGCTTCCTCTGGCAGACACCAGACCAGCGCCTGATGTTCGTGTGCCTGTAACGTACCGTGGAAGTCCGGTACGTGCCAGGCATGAAGATGGATAATCCGGCCAGACACTTCCCGCTGATGGCTGGCAACATATTCACCAACCGTTGCGTCAATGCCCAGTTCTTCGCGCAATTCCCGTACCAGCGCCTGTGGCTGACTTTCATCCGGTTCGACTTTGCCACCGGCAAACTCCCATAACCCCGCCTGATCGCTATGGGCGGAGCGTTGTGCGAGTAAAATTTTGCCATCCCGTTCGATAATGGCGGCAACCACTTCAATCATTTTCATAAATTACCCACGGGCAGATAAGCGAAAAATGCCATAATATCCGCACTGTTGCCCGATCAGAAGGGCTTTATATGTAAGGAGTGCCCGTGTTAGACCGCTATCTTCATCCGCGAATTAAACCGTTGTTGCATCAGTGCGTGCGGGTTCTTGATAGACCCGGTATAACACCAGATGGTTTAACGTTAGTGGGGTTTGCCATTGGTGTGCTGGCATTGCCGTTTCTGGCGCTGGGATGGTATCTGGCGGCGCTGATTGCCATTTTGCTCAACAGGTTGCTTGATGGTCTGGACGGCGCGCTGGCGAGGCGCAGAGGGTTAACTGACGCAGGCGGTTTTCTTGATATTTCTCTCGATTTCCTCTTTTACGCGCTGGTGCCGTTCGGGTTTATTCTCGCCGCACCAGAACAAAACGCGCTGGCTGGAGGCTGGCTGTTGTTTGCGTTTATCGGCACGGGCAGCAGTTTTCTCGCGTTTGCTGCGCTGGCGGCGAAGCACCAGATTGATAACCCCGGCTATGCACATAAGTCTTTTTACTATCTGGGGGGATTAACCGAAGGCAGCGAGACGATTTTGCTGTTTGTCCTGAGTTGCCTCTTTCCGGCCTATTTCCCATGGTTTGCGTGGATATTTGGCGCGCTGTGCTGGATGACAACATTTACGCGAGTGTGGAGTGGATATCTGACGCTGAAGTCGCTTCAGCGTCAGTAATAGCCGTGTTATTTGCTACTGTCCGGAGCGCGTTCACCGGTTGCTACCGGATTTTTCGGATCGCTGCTCCATTCATACCAGCCGCCGTCGTAAACGGAGACATTCTTCCAGCCCATTGCGCGCGCATACATAAAGGTTTCTGAGGCGCGCCAGCCGGTGCCGCAATAGAACGAGACTTGTTGATCTGGCAGGATATTCCATTCTTTCCACATTGCCGCGACGTCATCCGCAGTACGCATGGTGCCGTCCGGGTTATGGAAATCTTCCATATGCGTTGAGTCGCTACCCGCATGACCCCAACGAGCACCCGGGATATCACCTTTTGGCTTGATGTAGTCATAGCCGCTGGTGGTGCCGATAAATTCAGCCCATGAACGAACGCTGACCAGTGAAGCATCCTGACGATGCAGCAGCCCACGCGCCTGTTCCATATCGAGCATCAGTTGCGGTTGCGCCGGGATCTTCACGCCGAAGTCAGGTTCCGGTTTCACTTTCGGTGGCGTACCGCGCTCAACGGGCAGCCCCGCATCAGACCACGTTTGCCAGCCGCCATCCAGCAGGCGTACATCTTTCACGCCTGCGTACAGCATAATCTGTGCCACGCGCGCTGCGGCGTAAACGTCTCGCCCGTACAGAATGACCGTGGTGTCATGGCGAATGCCGTGCTTTGCCAGCATCGCTTTCAGTTGCTCATCAGAAACTTTGTTCCACAGCGGTTCGCTTTCAACTTCGTTGGTATCGATGTAGTCAGCGCCGGGAATATGGCTGATAAGGTAAAACTTTGGTGCGCCCCAGGCTGCTTCAATGACTTTCCAGTCACCGGCAGGTTTTGCCGTAACCTCTTTACCTTGTTGCAGGTCATGCAGCCATTGCGGGTAAACCAGTTGCTCAAAGTGCGGCAGTTTTTGCAGGCGGGAAGGTTCGCTTAGCGCATCACTCAGGATGGAGATATGCGTAAAGCCTGCTTTTTGCAGACGCGTTTTGACGGCTTCGACGTCTTTGTCATTACCGTATAACGCCACCGGCACATCGGCTTTCAGGTTATGTTGCTTGATCCACTCGTTGAGTTGTTCGGCGCTCATTTTGTCGAGCCAGCTTGCAGAAAGGTTTAAGGCGGCAGGTTCATGACCGGAAGGGCCATTTAAAGTTTGTGGCCAGCCGTTATAAAACGCGCTGGGGCGAGTATCTATCGCTTTGCCATTTTGTTGTTGAAGCTGGTCAAAAGTAAGAGGCTTCGCCAGTTCAGCGGCCCACGAAGAAGCGCAAGCCAGCCCTAAAGCCATTGCCAGCGCGGTCATTTGAGAAACACGTTTCATCGAAAATCCCGACATTGTAGTTTTGAGTGCGCCATTCTGAACTGGCGCATGAGGAAAAACTTTGCGTTATCGCAGTTTGTTGTAATTTTCTGACCACTGCATCATATCCAGAACCAGGCCACCAGCGGGAACATCCTGGAGATCGTGCGTTACCTGAACGACGGGGATCGCCAGTTCGCGAACTTCGCTGAACACCCACTGGCGAAAACTGTCGCGCAAAGCCACGTCAAGACGGCTGAATGGTTCATCGAGTAATAATGCTTTGGGTTGGGCGAGAAGGGCGCGTAGCAGAGCTACCCGTGCCCGCTGACCACCAGACAGAGTTGCCGGATCCTGATGGAAAGTATCACCAAGTCCCGCGCGCTCAAGCGCATCATTCACGGCATTGTGCCTTGCAACACCTTTGAGTGTCGCCGGTAGTGCCAGCAGTAAATTTTGCCCGACGCTGAACTGGTCAAATAACAGCGCATCCTGGAAAAGAATGCCAATCTGGCGCTGTGCAGTCGGCAGCATGTCGATCCGCTGCTCATTGAGCCATAGCTCACCTGTACAAGAAAACTGCCCGGACAGCGCGCCAATCATCCAGGAAAACAGCGTGGATTTACCACAGCCTGATGGCCCCATTAACGTGACAATGTCACCTTTGGTGGCCGTAAAGTTGACGTTCTTTAGTAAGCAGGTTCCTGGCAAACGTAGCGAAACATCTTTCACGCAGAGCATTAGCGGAGTCCTTGTCTGACATAACCTACCCATTTTGCAAGCAGGGCGGTCAGGGCAAAAATAATAAGCGGTAATAGCAGTTGCCATAAAGCCTGGGCGGCGAGGATACCGTTGCTGCCGCCGCTACTTAACGCCACCGCTTCTGTCGTCAGCGTCGGGAAACGTCCCGCACCGAGCCACAGCGTCGGCATATATTGCGCAATACTCACTGAAAATCCGACAGCGAACGCAATTAGCGCGGGGCGTAGCATAAGCGGGAGTTTCACATAACAGAATATTTTGGCTTGTGACCAGCCCAGCGTTTGTGCAATCAAAATTAATCGCGAGTCGATGCGCCGCCAGGCGGGGTGCAGGATAAACAGCATCCACGGCATCACCCACAGCAGATGCCCCCAGATCACCGCCGTCCAGCTACCATCCAGATTCAACCATAACGCCAGCGTGTATTGACCTGCCACTAATGGCAGTGCCGGTAATAAAATGGGCATCCATAACCATAGCTGGCGACGCTTTGGCCCCCATTCCAGCCACAGCAGTAACAGAAGCAGAGCGATGAATGTCGCGACCAGAGCCATAGTCAGGCTATTGGGTAGCGCCTCAAGATTGATCGTCGATTGATCCGCGAGGATCGCCAGCAGAACCACACAGAGCACCCCCGTTAATGGTAATAACCTCGCCAGCGTATAGCCGGGCAGTAAAGCCGTGGCTGGTTTGCGAATGCCATCTTCGCGGGGAATGGTGTTCCTCCAGGCGCGCCATAACAGATAGCCCAGCAAAACACAGGCGGCGAGTAACGCCATCAGCAGCAGGCTGGCGAGCGCGCCTTTAATCTGTTGATCTGTATCGCCCTGAGTTAACCACTGCCAGCTAATTACTGCCAGAGTCGGTGGATTACCTGGCCCAAGGATAATTGCTACATCCACGACCGACAGCGTCCATGCGACAATCGCCAGCATCGCCATTGCCAGAGCAGGAGCGACGGAGGGCAACAGCAGCCAGTTCAGGCATTGCCAGCGGCTGTAGCCCAGTGAATCCATCACTATAACCTGCTGTAGCAGCCGTTTTTCACTTAGCACGGCTGACAAGATCCACAGCAGAAATGCGCTTTCTTTCACCGCCAGAGTGAAACCCAGCCCAATCCCCAATTTGTCCATTGGCGGAGTGAAATACGGGAAATAGTCGTAAAGCAGGCCGCCATCAGCAAAGAGTAGAAGGGCGCTGGTGGCAAAAGCCACGTGGGGAATGGCGAGCAGCCACGGCAGACGGGCGCACAGATGCAGCCATTTTACGCCAGGCCACAGCGCGACAATCACCAGTAGGGCAATCAACAACGCTCCGACCGCCGCGATAGTCGTCGAAACCAGCGTCGCCAGTAATGCCTGTGGTAACTGCGGGTCGGCAAATAACGCCTGCCAGTGCGTCAGCGACAAGGCAGGCGCTATCAGCGTGAAAGCTGCCGGGATTAGCGGTGCGTAAATCACCGTCACCATCGCCCACAGCAGAAAGATTAATGCGTACCGTAACGGCGTAGCCATTCTTGTTCCAGCGCATTTACCCAGCCTGCATGTGGTTCCGCCAGTACCGGCGGCAGATTCTGCGGCATTCTTGATTGCAATGTTTCACGCTGCGTGTCAGGCAGTTTCTGTGGATCGAGAACCGAAGGATCGCCCCAGACAGCGGGATCCGCTTTACGCAGTTGCGCATCGGGTGAGAGCAGGAAGTTGGCGACAACCTTCGCCGCAGCACTGGCATTCGCATTGGCTGGAATGGTGACGAAATGGACGTTGCCAAGCATCCCCTCGCTAAAGCCGAAGCTGTAACTGCTTGCTGGCAAATCACCGCTGGCTATTTTTTGTTGTGCATGAGCGGGGTTAAAGGTTAGCGACAGGCGCAATGTACCGGCTTTCAGCAGAGCATCCATTCGTGCAGGCGAAGGCGGAAAATCTTTTCCTTCGCGCCACAAATACGGATGCAGTGCATCAAGATATTGCCACAAGGGCGCAGTGATACGGGCGAAAGTCGCATCGTCCGGCGCTGCTTTTAATGCGGCGGGGTCTGGCGTCAGCATAATCAGCAACTGTTCCAGAAACGCCGTGCCTGTGAAGTCTGGTGGGCGCGGATAAGTAACCGTGCCGGGATTGGCTTTGGCAAACTCCAGTAACGCTTGCGGTGTTTGTGGTGGCAGTGGCGTAACATCGCGGCGGGCGATAAACGTCAGTTGTGCGCCCCCCCAGGGCGATTCCGCGCCTTCGGTCGGCACAGAAAAATCTTCCCGTACCGGTAGTTGCGTATCGACGTAACGCCAGTTGGGTAGAGCCTCTGCCCAGCCGGTTTGTAATAAATTGGCCTCTTTTAAGGTGCGGAAGTTTTCACCATTTACCCACAGAAGATCCACCGAACCGCCTGTTTTGCGTCCGGCAGCGGCCTCCGTCTGAATGCGTTTTACTGCGTCTGCGGCATCCGCCAGGCGGACAATCTTCAGGTTTATATCGTAATGGGTTTTCATCTCGCCGCTAACCCAGTCGAGATAGCGGTTAATTGCCGTATCGCCGCCCCAGGCGTTAAACCAGACGGTTTGCCCTTTGGCATCGTTTTTGATTTCCTGCCAGTCACTGGCATGTGTTGCCAAAGAAAACAGCGATAACAATCCCAGCAACCACACACAATGGCGCATCATCTCTCCTTAAGAACGTTTTTCAGGAAGTCGGCACAGCCCCTGAGCGGGAATGTCCATGGCAGAATTAAAACGGGCTGACAGATTTTGCAGGCCGATCAATGCTGTCAGCTCGGTGAGTGCCTGAGCGTCAAAATGGGCAGCCAGTCGGGTACGCAGGGCATCATCGACCGTTGGCGGTGTGACGCTCGCGGCTTCGGCGTATTCCAGCGCCAGCCGCTCCTCATCGCTGAACAGCGGGCTTTGCCGCCAGTCAGCCACCGCCAGCAGTTTGTCAGTGCTACCGGTACGCTCCGCGACTTTCATACTGGTGATATCCACACAAAACTCACACAGACACATTTGTGCAATGCGTGCGCTGACAAGCGATCGCACCACCGGATCGAGCGGTGAATGTTTGCGCTCCAGCCAGCCGACAAACATCGACACCAGATAAAAGATAAACGGAATTCGCCCCCACCAGCGAATTGGGCTTAGCACCTCGCCATAATGGCGACGATGCAGCCACGCCTGCGGACGTAAAATCAAAGGAATTTTGCTAAGCGGCGGTAAACCCATCAGGCATTCCTCTTCTGGCGTTCAAACCATATTTTTTTCGCCATAAAAATCACCACGGTCAGGGCAAACAGGATAAACAGTCCGGTGACAAACCAGAATGTGCCGCCCGTTAACATGCTGCCCGCCCAGGAATAGACGATGGTTGCGGGTAGCTGACCAAGCCCGGTGGCGATAAAAAACGAGCGAAAACGTATTGAAGTCAATCCGGCAGCATAGCTGATAGGATCGAAAGGGACAAAAGGCAATAACCGACATACCAGGATGGTGTGTTTGCCGTAGCGGGTAAAAAAGCCGTCCATGCTGTTAAGCACGGTTTTACCGGTTAACTTTTCCACTACTTCGCGACCCATCACTCTGGCGATAAAAAAGCACAGCGCCGCACCCGCCATCGAACTGGTCCACGACAGCAAGCCGCCCCAGAATGCGCCAAACAGTGACGCATTGGCAAAGGTTATCAAAAACGCAGGCAGCGGCGCGGCAATGGCCTGTAAGATCATCAAGAAGAACGAGACCACAGCCGCCTGTGTGCCGTAAGACTGAATAAAGCGTTCTATACCCTGTTGATCCACGGCGGCAAACGCCGCAACGCTGCGATTGATAAACTCATTGACGCCGGGAAGCAGCGCCCATGCCAGCAGCACAGCGAACAACAGGATGATGATGGTGGCACGGTAGTACCAGATTTTACGCGATTGCATTTTCATCATCCTTTATCCTGGTTTTATTCGGCAATTTTAAAGGTAATCGTTGCCAGCGTGTTATCTGCCGGGAGAACCGACGCATTACCTTTGAATTGCACTTCACCGCGTTTTTCCACGGCCCATAAGTGTATGTCGCATTGCTGACGATACCGACGGGACAGCTATCGAGACACACCAGGCAGCCAGTTTTCTTCTCTTCTGCCGCCGCTAAATTACCGCCAAAGCGCATGTCCAGTTTCTTGCCATTGCTATCGACAATCACCTCATCGAAGGAATACGCTTTTGCCGCCCCTTGCCAGTTGACCGAAATATCCAGTTTGCTGCCCGCCACATGTGTCGTTTCTTTATTATCCATCGTCATGTTTTCGCCCGGCGTGCCACCGGCCTGTTTCAGGGCTTCATAAAATGCTTTCGGGGTCGCATAACCCATAAACAGTGATTTATGTCCGTTGGAGCCATCTTTAAACACAATGCCGTGGCGGGTATCGTCTGTCAGAAAACGACCATTAATTTGCACTAACATGGTGACCGTATGGTTATTGGCATCGACACGCAGTGGCTGGCTGGCGGAAAGCCCGTCGTATTCCACTTTTGCCACCGTATTTTCTTTTTGATCGCAGCCACTAAGCCCTGCGGTTGCCAGTAAACACAGTGCAGCCAGTCCTTTTTTCCATGACGCTGAATAATGTTGCAACATCGTTCTATCCTTCATTTTTGGGGTGAGTAAGTGGGCTGCGGCGTGAAGCAGACAGATCCACATGTTTGTGTCGGGCGTAGAGTCTGGCGAACTGAACGAGAATAAACAGCGCCAGTCCTGCCAGACAGAGTTTTAAAATAAAGCGCAGCGTAATGCCCTCACTGGCGAGATCGCTTGCCATTACGGTATAAATAACTATTCCGGGCAGAGTAGTTAATGCCGAAATAAGGGTATAAGGCCAGAAGGCGATGGCGGTTAATCCATAAGCATAATTTTGAATATTGTAAGGAAATAGCGGGATTAAGCGGGTCAAAATAAGAAAATCGATACCGTTACGCGTAATACCTTTTTCTATGGCCTGAAAAGTGTGGCTATGACCAACGTATTTCAGCAGTAAATCACGTCCCAGCCAGCGTGCCAAAAGGAAGGAGCATGACGAGGCCAGCGTGGCGGCAATTAATGAAAGAAACGTCCCTAAGAGCGGGCCAAAGACTATTCCTCCGGCGATCACCAGTATGCTACCCGGTAACAGAAAGAGAGTGGCGATGATGAATAACAGAATATAGAGGCTATAACCGAAAAATCCGCTCTGGCGAATAAGCGCCTGTAAGTGAGGTAAATCGGTGAGCAGATCGAATAAACCGAAAGTGTGGATAGCGTAAATGACCAGCGCAAAAATAAGACAGGCAAAAAGAAATTTACGCTCAGCGTTCATCGTGGAGTTTCCTATATCAAACTTGATAATAGAGAAGTGGTCAGACAACTAAAAACGCAGTGACGGTATAACAAAGGACGGCGGGCAACAAATCATTACTGACAGTTTGTTGATTTTTCTCAAGGTTAATTCTCCTGACCCAGAGTGAGCCAGGAGAACAGAGATATTAGCGGCGGAAGGTCGCCCACACCGGGGCGTGATCTGACGGTTTTTCCATGCTGCGGATTTCATAGTCAATGCCGGTTTCTACGCAACATTCCGCCAACGGCTGGCTGGCGAGCAGCAGGTCAATGCGCAGACCACGGTTATCATCAAAACCTTTTGAGCGGTAATCAAACCACGAGAAGCGATCTGCCGTTTCCGGGTTCGCATGGCGGAAAGTATCCACTAGACCCCAGCTAATCAGTCTCTCCATCCATTCGCGTTCTTCTGGCAGGAAAGAACATTTACCGGTACGCAGCCAGCGTTTGCGGTTCTCTTCGCCAATGCCGATATCGAGGTCTGTAGGGCTGATATTCATATCGCCCATAATCAGCACCGGATTCTCACGCTTGAGTTCGGTTTCCAGGTAGTTTTGCAGGTTCTGGTAAAACTGCGCTTTCGCCGGGAATTTAATCGGATGGTTGCGGCTTTCACCCTGCGGAAAGTAGCCGTTGATCACGGTGACATTGCCCAGCGGCGAGGGAATTTCCGCCATAATAATTCGTCGTTGAGCCTCTTCGCCGTCGCCGGGGAAGCCGCGACGCACAGCAATCGGCGTCTCTTTGGTCAGCAGCGCCACGCCATAATGGCCTTTCTGCCCGTGATAAAAGACGTTGTAGCCAAGCTTTGCTACTTGTTCGAGCGGAAACATATCATCATGAACTTTTGTCTCCTGCAAACCAATCACATCCGGTTGGTGCTTTTCGACGATGGCTTCAAGCTGGTGTGGTCTGGCGCGCAGACCGTTGATATTAAAAGAGACAAATTTCATAGTCGCTGCCATTTATTCAGATAAAGAGTGCGTGGATGTTAGCAGAAATTCGCCGTGCTTACTGCCTGTTGTTAAGTGATTTGATCGATGGTTGTTAATGATGCCAACGATGGCGCAAAAAATGCCCGTTTTTGGTGCAGTTGCGTCAGCATGGCGCAGTAATTTCCAGTAAATTTCGTCAACGATCACAATTCCAGAATTATATTTTACTTCTGCATAACATTTCGTTTTTTATTCTTTTTATTCATCAGTATCGCAAACGTATTCACTTTATATGCACTTCAGGTGCATATCGCTGGGTTGTAACGCCTTGATTTCCAGTTAACTGCCGCCGTTTATGCACTTTTACCACTGGCTGGCACGAACCCTGCAATCTACATTTACAGCGCAAACGTCACTTGTTATTAACATATAAATAACTATTTATTTACTGTGGGGGTCGCTATGTCTCAGCCAATTACGCGTGAAAACTTTGATGAATGGATGATACCTGTTTACGCTCCGGCACCGTTTATTCCGGTACGTGGCGAAGGTTCGCGCTTGTGGGATCAGCAGGGGAAAGAGTATATCGACTTCGCGGGTGGCATTGCAGTGAACGCACTGGGTCATGCGCATCCGGAACTGCGGGAGACGCTGAACGAGCAGGCGAGTAAGTTCTGGCATACCGGTAATGGTTACACCAACGAGCCGGTATTACGGCTGGCGAAAAAGCTCATTGACGCGACGTTTGCCGATCGCGTGTTCTTCTGTAACTCCGGCGCGGAAGCCAACGAAGCGGCGTTGAAACTGGCGCGCAAATACGCTCACGACCGCTACGGTAGCCATAAAAGCGGCATTGTGGCGTTTAAAAATGCTTTCCACGGGCGCACGCTGTTTACCGTTAGTGCGGGTGGGCAGCCAGCCTATTCACAGGATTTCGCGCCACTGCCGCCGGATATTCGCCATGCCGCGTATAACGATATTAATTCTGCCAGTGCGCTGATTGACGACTCCACCTGCGCGGTGATTGTCGAGCCAGTACAGGGCGAAGGCGGCGTGGTGCCAGCCAGCAAGGCATTTTTGCAGGGATTGCGTGAGTTATGCGATCGCCACAATGCATTGCTGATTTTCGATGAGGTACAAACCGGAGTCGGGCGTACCGGTGAACTTTATGCCTATATGCACTACGGGGTGACGCCCGATCTGCTGACCACCGCTAAAGCTCTGGGCGGAGGTTTCCCGGTTGGTGCGCTGCTGGCAACCGAAGAGTGCGGTCGGGTGATGACTGTTGGCACTCACGGCACCACCTATGGTGGTAATCCGCTGGCCTCGGCGGTGGCGGGTAAAGTGCTTGATCTCATCAACACGCCAGAGATGCTTAATGGTGTCAAACAGCGTCACGACTGGTTTGTTGAGCGTCTTAATACCATTAATCATCGCTGCGGTTTGTTCAGTGAAATTCGCGGATTAGGTCTGTTGATTGGCTGTGTGCTGAATGCGAATTACGCCGGGCAAGCGAAACAGATCTCTCAGGAGGCGGCGAAAGCAGGCGTGATGGTGCTGATTGCGGGTGGCAACGTGGTGCGTTTTGCGCCGGCGCTCAACGTCAGCGAAGAAGAGGTGACGACCGGACTGGATCGCTTTGCCGCTACTTGCGAACGCTTTGTTAGCCGGGGTTCATCATGATGGTCATCCGTCCCGTTGAGCGCACCGATGTCGCAGCCTTAATGCAGCTTGCAGGTAAAACGGGCGGCGGCCTGACGTCGCTCCCTGCCAATGAAGCCACGCTTTCGGCGCGTATCGACAGATCCATTAAAACCTGGCAGGGCGAATTACCCGAAAGCGAGCAGGGTTATGTGTTCGTGCTGGAAGAGAGCGAGACAGGCACCGTGGCGGGTATTTGCGCTATTGAGGTGGCTGTCGGGCTAAACGATCCCTGGTACAACTATCGCGTCGGTACGCTGGTTCACGCTTCGAAAGAGTTGAATGTCTATAACGCGCTACCGACGCTGTTTCTCAGTAATGATCACACCGGAAGCAGTGAGTTATGCACGTTGTTCCTCGACCCGGAGTGGCGCAAAGAGGGCAATGGCTATTTGCTGTCGAAATCGCGCTTTATGTTTATGGCGGCTTTTCGTGACAAGTTTAACGACAAAGTGGTCGCCGAAATGCGCGGGGTGATTGATGAGCACGGCTATTCGCCGTTCTGGCAAAGCCTCGGTAAACGCTTCTTTTCGATGGATTTTAGCCGCGCTGATTTTCTCTGCGGTACTGGTCAAAAGGCGTTTATCGCTGAACTGATGCCAAAACATCCGATCTATACGGACTTTTTATCCCAGGAAGCGCAGGACGTTATCGGCCAGGTGCATCCGCAAACAGCCCCCGCGCGTGCGGTGCTGGAAAAAGAAGGTTTTCGCTACCGTAACTATATCGACATCTTCGACGGTGGGCCGACGCTGGAGTGCGACATCGACCGTGTTCGCGCCATCCGCAAAAGTCGGCTGGTGGAAGTCGCGGAAGGGCAGCCAGCGCAGGGGGATTTCCCGGCCTGTCTGGTCGCCAATGAAAATTATCACCATTTCCGCGTGGTACTGGTGCGTGCCGATCCGGCAACCCAGCGTTTGATTTTAACCGCCGCACAACTGGACGCTCTCAAGTGCCACGCCGGGGAGCGCGTTCGTCTGGTGCGCCTGTGCGCAGAGGAGAAAACAACATGACTTTATGGATCAACGGCGACTGGGTGACGGGGCAGGGCGAACTTCGCGTGAAGCATAATCCGGTATCGGGCGACGTATTATGGCAAGGCAATGATGCCGATGCCGCTCAGGTGGCGCTGGCTTGTCGCGCTGCACGCGCCGCGTTTCCGCGTTGGGCGCGGCTCTCCTTTGGCGATCGTCAGGTAAGAGTTGAACGCTTTGCCGGACTGCTGGAAAGCAATAAAGCCGAATTAACGGCGATTATTGCCAGAGAAACAGGCAAACCGCGCTGGGAAGCGGCAACCGAAGTGACGGCAATGATTAATAAAATCGCTATTTCAATCAAGGCATATCACGTGCGCACGGGCGAGCAGCGCAGCGAAATGCCTGACGGTGCGGCGAGTTTGCGCCATCGTCCACACGGCGTGCTGGCGGTGTTTGGACCGTACAATTTCCCAGGGCATTTGCCGAACGGGCATATCGTTCCGGCGCTGCTGGCAGGCAACACAATTATCTTTAAACCCAGCGAACTGACACCGTGGAGCGGCGAGGCGGTAATGCGCTTATGGCAGCAGGCCGGCTTGCCGTCGGGTGTGCTGAATCTGGTGCAGGGGGGGCGCGAAACGGGTCAGGCGCTGAGTGCGCTGGAAGACCTCGACGGTTTGCTGTTTACCGGTAGCGCCAACACTGGCTATCAGTTGCATCGCCAGCTCTCCGGTCAGCCGGAAAAAATCCTCGCCCTCGAAATGGGCGGCAATAACCCGCTGATTATTGATGACGTGGCGGATATCGACGCCGCTGTCCACCTGACTATTCAGTCAGCATTTGTCACTGCCGGGCAACGCTGCACTTGCGCCCGCCGTTTAATGCTTAAACGCGGGGCGCAGGGCGATGCGTTCCTTGCTCGCCTGGTTGCCGTCAGCCAGCGGTTAACGCCGGGTAACTGGGATGATGAACCACAGCCGTTTATTGGCGGGCTGATTTCTGAACAGGCCGCGCAGCAGGTTGTTACCGCCTGGCAGGAACTGGAAGCGATGGGCGGGCGAACCCTGCTTGCGCCACGTTTGCTGCGCGCAGGAACATCATTGCTGACGCCGGGGATCATTGAAATGTCAGGCGTTGTCGGCGTGCCGGATGAAGAAGTGTTTGGGCCGCTATTGCGCATCTGGCGTTATGACACCTTTGATGAGGCGATTAAGATGGCGAATAACACTCGCTTTGGCCTCTCTTGCGGGCTGGTGTCACCGGAGCGGGAAAAGTTCGATCGACTGTTACTGGAAGCGCGGGCGGGGATCGTCAACTGGAACAAACCGCTTACCGGCGCTGCCAGTACTGCACCATTCGGCGGCGTTGGCGCTTCCGGCAACCATCGCCCCAGCGCCTGGTATGCCGCAGATTATTGTGCCTGGCCGATGGCTAGCCTGGAGTCAGACACGTTAACGTTGCCTGCGACGCTTAACCCCGGTCTGGATTTCTCCGATGAGGTGGTGCCATGAACGCCCGGGAAGTGAATTTCGACGGGCTGGTGGGGCTGACGCATCATTACGCGGGCCTGTCGTTTGGTAATGAAGCCTCTACCCGTCACCGTTTTCAGGTCTCTAATCCGCGACTGGCGGCAAAACAGGGTTTACTGAAAGTGAAAGCCCTTGCTGATGCGGGATTCCCCCAGGCGGTGATGCCGCCGCACGAGCGACCGTTTATTCCTGTTTTGCGTCAACTGGGATTCAACGGCAGCGATGAACAAGTGCTGGAAAAGGTTGCCCGTCAGGCTCCGCACTGGCTTTCCAGCGTCAGTTCCGCTTCGCCAATGTGGGTAGCGAATGCAGCCACGGTAGCGCCATCCGCTGATACGCTGGATGGCAAAGTGAATCTGACCGTCGCCAACCTGAACAATAAATTTCACCGTTCGCTGGAAGCGCCCGTCACCGAATCGCTGTTAAAAGCGATTTTTAACGATGAAGAGAAGTTCACCGTTCATTCTGCTTTGCCGCAGGTGGCGATGCTGGGGGATGAGGGGGCGGCAAACCACAATCGGCTCGGTGGTAACTATGGTGATCCGGGTATACAGGTTTTTGTCTATGGCCGAGAAGAGGGCAATGGCACGCGACCTTCCCGTTATCCGGCGCGGCAAACCCGTGAAGCCAGTGAGGCGGTCGCCAGGTTGAATCAGGTGAATCCGCAGCAGGTGATTTTCGCCCAGCAAAACCCGGACGTTATCGACCAGGGCGTTTTTCATAATGATGTGATTGCTGTGAGCAACCGCCAGGTGCTGTTTTGCCATCAGCAGGCGTTCGCCCGCCAGGCTCAATTACTGGCAAATCTGCGCGCGCGGGTGAACGATTTTATGGCGATAGAAGTTCCGGCGGCACAGGTTTCCGTAGCGGATGCTGTCTCGACTTATCTGTTTAACAGCCAGTTACTGAGCCGTGATGATGGTTCGATGGTGTTGGTGCTGCCGCAGGAGTGTCGGGAACACGCTGGGGTATGGCGTTATCTCAATGAATTGCTTGCTGCCGATAACCCGATAAGCGAACTGAAAGTTTTTGATTTGCGCGAAAGCATGGCAAACGGCGGCGGCCCTGCGTGCCTGCGGTTACGCGTGGTGCTGACGGCAGAAGAATATCAGGCGGTAAATCCGGCAGTGATGATGAACGATACCTTGTTTAATACGCTCAATAACTGGGTGGATCGCTACTATCGCGATCGTCTTACTGCCGCCGATCTTGCTGACCCGCAATTGCTGCGAGAAGGAAGGGAAGCCCTGGATTCGCTGACCCGTTTACTGAATCTCGGTTCGGTTTATCCGTTTCAGCGTGAGGGAGGGAGCAATGGATAATTTTCTTGCCCTGACTTTAACGGGCAAAAAGCCAGCCATAACAGAGCGGGAAAACAACGGTGTCCGCTGGCGCTGGCTGGGCGACGGGCTGCTGGAACTGACGCCGTTAACGCCACCGCAGGGGGCGCTGGTGATTTCTGCGGGAATACACGGTAATGAAACCGCGCCGGTAGAAATGCTTGATGCTTTGCTTGGCGCGATCCTCCACGGCGAGATCCCTCTACGCTGGCGGCTGCTGGCGATCCTTGGAAATCCCCCGGCGCTGAAGCAAGGGACACGTTATTGCCATAGCGATATGAATCGAATGTTTGGCGGACGCTGGCAGCGATTTGCCGAAAGCGGCGAAACCTGCCGTGCGCGCGAACTGGAACAGTGTCTGGAAGATTTTTATGAACAGGGTAAAGAGTCTGTTCGCTGGCATCTTGATCTGCATACCGCGATTCGTGGTTCGTATCACCCACGGTTTGGTGTTTTACCGCAACGTAATATTCCCTGGGACGAAAACTTTCTGATATGGCTGGGTGCGGCAGGGCTGGAGGCATTGGTGTTTCACCAGGCGCCGGGGGGCACGTTTACCCATTTTAGTGCCGAACATTTCAGTGCACTGGCGTGTACGCTGGAACTTGGTAAAGCATTGCCATTTGGCAAAAACGATCTTCGCCAGTTTTCACCCACTGCCAGCGCGATTGCTGCGCTGTTATCTGGCGTGAGTGTCGGTACTGAGAGAAAGTCGCCGCTACGCTATCGGGTCATTTCGCAAATTACCCGCCACTCATCGTCCTTCGAACTGCATATGGCAAGCGAGACGCTGAACTTCACGCCGTTTAAGAAAGGAACGTTGTTGGCGCAGGATGGTGAGGAACATTTTACTGTGACTCATGATGTTGAGTATGTGTTATTCCCTAATCCATTGGTGGCGACGGGATTACGTGCGGGATTAATGCTGGAAAAAATAACCTAATACTTGCCCGCAGAAATCATTCTGCGGGTATTTACTGGCTTTTTAATGAAATAATGCGGATTAATCCTGGTTATTTGCTTTATTTATCACCAGTCATCAGGTATAGTTCTTCATAATTTCTGCAAAATCAGTGTGTTGTAATATTTCATCATCACTCTCCATCAAATTTTCTTTTTTTCTCCATAATTGGCGCAAAAGTGTTTTTTACACTTTCATTGTTTTACCGTTGCTCTGATTAATTGACGCTAAAGTCAGTAAAGTTAATCTCGTCAACACGGCACGTTACTTAAGAAAGCCGTAATAAATAACTGAAAGGAAGGATATAGAATATGCGTAAATTAACTGCACTGTTTGTTGCCTCTACCCTGGCTTTTGGCGCGGCTAACCTGGCCCATGCCGCCGATACCACTACCGCAGCACCGGCTGACGCGAAGCCGATGATGCACCATAAAGGTAAATTCGGTCCGCATCACGACATGATGTTTAAAGACCTGAACCTGACCGACGCGCAGAAACAGCAGATTCGCGAAATCATGAAAGGCCAGCGTGACCAGATGAAACGCCCGCCGCTGGAAGAACGCCGCGCAATGCATGACATTATTGCCAGCGATACCTTCGACAAAGCGAAAGCTGAAGCGCAGATCGCAAAAATGGAAGAACAGCGCAAAGCTAACATGCTGGCGCACCTGGAAACCCAGAACAAGATTTACAACATCCTGACGCCGGAGCAGAAAAAGCAATTTAATGCTAATTTTGAGAAGCGTCTGACAGAACGCCCTGCGGCAAAAGGTAAAATGCCTGCAACTGCTGAATAATCTTTCAGCCTGACAACTTAAGACCGCCGGTCTTGTCCACTACCTTGCAGCAATGCGGTGGACAGGATCGGCGGTTTTCTTTTCTGTTCTACAACTTTTGCAAAAAAAGCCTAATCACCACTAAGGTAAATCACCCGAGTTGCCGATAACAATCCACGGTTGCCTGAACGATAACAATGAAAAGAGTATGCCGGGAGCGAGTATGGAATACTTTGATATGCGTAAAATGTCGGTGAACCTGTGGCGAAACGCTGCCGGTGAAACTCGTGAAATCTGTAGCTTTCCTCCGGCAAAACGTGATTTTTACTGGCGTGCCAGCATTGCTTCCATTGCGGCAAATGGTGAGTTTTCGTTGTTTCCGGGAATGGAAAGGAGCGTGACGCTGCTGGAAGGCGGTGAGATGCTCCTTGAAAGCACTAACCGTTTTAGCCATACCTTAAAACCGCTACAGCCTTTTGCTTTCTCGGCGGATCAGGTGGTAAAAGCGAAACTGACTGAAGGTCAGATGTCAATGGATTTCAACATTATGACGCGCCTTGATGCCTGTAAAGCGAAAGTCAGAATTGCCGATCGCACGTTCACCACTTTTGGCTCACGCGGTGGGGTGGTGTTTGTGATTAGCGGAGCGTGGCAACTGGGCGACAAGCTGTTGACTACCGACCAGGGCGCGTGCTGGTACGATGGCAGGCACACCCTGCGGCTTTTGCAACCGCAAGGCAAACTGCTGTTCAGTGAAATTAACTGGCTGGCAGGCTATTCACCGGATCAAGTTCAGTGATTTCATAGTTGCCGGAAAGCAGCGGTTTACAGAGGATTTTATAACCGTCGTGATCAAACCCGGCGGGTGTGCGGATTAACGTTGCAGCTTCTTCTAACGAATTAACCGCGCCCAGCCACAGCCAGTTATGAATAATATGATATTGGGTCATTTCCGGATGCTGTTCTTTCAGCGCCACCGCACCTCGCCACGGCCAACAAACAACCCGCAAACGCTCCAGAGACTGGCGCAAACGTAGCGCATGAGCGTCATGGCTCTCTTTACCGCAGCACGCCCCGGCGCAACGTTTTAGCGCCGAACGAAAACAAGCGCGCCCGCGACTTAACGGTTCCAGTCCGAGCAGGCCATAACAAAGTTTTTGTTCATCGGCGATGGTCTGTAATGCTTGTAAAGCCGCACGACGGTTGGCAAACAGGCCGAATAAGTTTGCTGCGGTAGAAAAATCCACGTCTTTGGCATACACCACATCGACACGCTTTTCATTCAGTTGCAGGGCACAGAGCTGGCGATTACGGCGCAAGCGTTTATTAAACAGTGGCTGTTGTTCTTTGATTAATCGCGCTTCAAGGAGTAGAGCGCCAATTTCGCCTGCGGTGCAGATCCAGCTAATTCGCCGGGATTGCCGCAGCATGGCGGCTTCATCCGGAGTGCGTAAATGAGAAAGCACCCGGCTGCGGATATTAACGCTTTTGCCGATATAGAGCGGCATGGTGTCACTTTCGCCATGAAACAGATAGACCCCAGGTCGGGTGGGTAAGTCATTAAGGAATGAACGTAAATGTTCGGGATATTCGTAGATTGCCGCCGCTTCAAATTCTGGCCGCAGGGAAGTTAAACGCCGTACCACTGTTGACTCCAAATGCTGGTTATCTATCCAGTGTAACAGGCGGGAAACGATTAAAAAAGAGGCGGGTCGATGACAAAAGTAACACCGCCTGATGCGCTACGCTTATCAGGCCTACTCGACTCCTGCAATGTACTGAATTTGCAAAGTTTTGTAGGCCGAATAAGGCGTTCACGCCGCATCTGGCATGAACAAAGCACTCTTTTTTGCACAAGCCATTATGTGCAAATGATTACTTTTTCCAGAAATCATCGAAAACCGTAATTGGCGGACGGCGTTTATGTTCGGTTTTCAGATACCAGTTTTCTATTGTTCTGGCGACCTGTTCGGGTACGGCTTTCCCTTCCAGATAGTCATCGATATTGTCATAGCTCACGCCGAGTGCCACTTCATCTGGCAGGGAAGGGCGGTCATCTTCCAGGTCGGCTGTTGGCGCCTTCTTGTAGAGATGTTCCGGGCAACCTAATGCCGCCAGTAACTGTTTGCCCTGACGCTTGTTCAGACGGTATAGCGGATTAATATCAGTACCACCGTCACCGTATTTAGTGAAGAATCCGGTAATGGCTTCTGCCGCATGATCGGTGCCAACCACGACACCGTTGGTCATGCCTGCAATGCTGTATTGCGCTTTCATCCGCTCACGCGCTTTTTCATTGCCGCGAACGAAATCACTTAATTCAATACCCGCCTCGCGCAGCGCCTGTTCGCTGGCCAATACCGCGCCCTTGATATTCACGGTTAATACGCGATCCGGTTGAATAAAAGCAATGGCGTCCTGACAATCCTGTTCATCAGCCTGAACACCGTAGGGCAGGCGCACGGCAATGAATTGCAGTGCCTCGTTGCCCGTTTCCTGACGAAGCTCGTTAATTGCCATTTGACACAGTTTCCCGGCAAGAGTGGAGTCCTGACCACCACTAATACCAAGTACGAGTGATTTAATGAACGGATAGGTTTGCAGATAGCTTTTCAGAAAATCGATGCTGCGGCGAATTTCCTCTTCGGCATTAATCTGCGGTTTTGCGCCCAGCGCCTTTATTATTTGTTGTTGCAATGTCATTGAACCCCTCCAGACAGAAAAATAAAACTTCCTTAAAGCTAACCCGTTGCTACTGAAACGACAAGCGACAGCAGGTTGAATGGCGGTTAAAACGTCATACAGGAATCCTCTGAAAGCGGAGCCGTTTCGTTCACAGGCTTGAAAAAGCCCCCGATGTGTTCCAGGCTTATCTAACACGCTGATAAACAAGAGGACGGAATATGAACAAGAATATGGCAGGAATTCTGAGTGCAGCGGCGGTATTAACCATGCTGGCAGGTTGTACGGCGTATGATCGTACCAAAGACCAGTTTGTACAGCCTGTGGTGAAAGACGTCAAAAAAGGCATGAGCCGGGCGCAGGTTGCACAAATTGCGGGTAAACCTTCGTCTGAAGTGAGCATGATCCATGCTCGTGGTACTTGCCAGACCTATATCCTGGGTCAACGTGATGGTAAAGCAGAAACCTATTTTGTCGCGTTAGATGATACCGGACATGTCATCAACTCCGGCTATCAGACCTGTGCCGAATACGACACCGATCCACAAGCGGCGAAGTAATTTCTTCGCCTGAAAGCTTGAGTTACAACGGAAACCGGCCATTGCGCCGGTTTTTTTTTACCTCGTGTTCTTATTTATTGTCGCGAATTATTTAACCGAAATGTGAAGAAGGTCATAACAACAGGTCAAGGAGAGACAATTTGTATGGTCAAAGAAATACTATCGTTCAGGTCAATACCGTATACTCTTTTCAGCCACCAAAAAAAGTCATGTTGGTTTCGCAAGTTACCCAGAGCATGGAAGCAGGTGAAGGCTTGCGGAGTGTCTGGCTGACAGATAATCGTTGATGAGGGCAGTTTTATGGAAAAGAAACACATTTATCTGTTTTGTTCTGCGGGCATGTCTACCTCTTTACTGGTATCAAAAATGCGCGCACAGGCAGAAAAATATGAAGTTCCGGTCATTATTGAAGCATTTCCGGAAACACTGGCGGGTGAAAAAGGTCAGAATGCCGATGTCGTGTTATTAGGGCCGCAGATTGCTTATATGTTGCCCGAAATCCAGCGTTTGTTACCCAACAAACCCGTTGAAGTCATTGATTCACTGTTATATGGCAAAGTCGATGGTTTAGGCGTGCTTAAGGCTGCAGTTGCAGCAATTAAAAAAGCCGCAGCAAATTAATTTTTAAATTTTTCCGTCAAAGAGTTATTTCATAAATCTATACCGCAATACTTTAATTGCGGTTTTTAAGGGTATTTTTCTATGAGTAATGTTATTGCATCGCTTGAAAAGGTACTCCTCCCTTTTGCAGTCAAAATAGGAAAACAGCCACACGTTAATGCAATCAAAAACGGCTTTATTCGTTTAATGCCGTTAACCCTTGCGGGGGCCATGTTTGTATTAATCAATAACGTTTTTCTGAGCTTTGGGGAGGGGTCGTTTTTTTACTCCTTAGGTATTCGCCTCGATGCCTCAACCATTGAAACACTCAATGGCCTGAAAGGTATTGGTGGAAACGTATACAACGGAACATTAGGGATTATGTCTTTAATGGCGCCGTTTTTTATCGGTATGGCGCTGGCAGAAGAGCGTAAAGTCGATGCGCTCGCGGCAGGGTTGTTATCCGTTGCGGCATTTATGACCGTCACGCCTTATAGTGTCGGTGAAGCTTATGCGGTCGGCGCAAACTGGTTAGGTGGCGCGAATATCATTTCCGGGATTATTATCGGCCTGGTGGTGGCAGAAATGTTTACCTTTATTGTCCACCGTAACTGGGTGATTAAATTACCCGACAGTGTGCCGACATCGGTCTCACGTTCTTTCTCAGCATTAATTCCCGGCTTTATTATTCTTTCTGTGATGGGGATTATTGCCTGGGCGCTGAATACCTGGGGCACTAACTTCCATCAGATTATTATGGATACCATTTCGACGCCGCTGGCATCGTTGGGTAGCGTGGTCGGCTGGGCGTATGTGATCTTTGTTCCGCTGCTGTGGTTCTTCGGTATTCACGGCGCGCTGGCGCTGACCGCGCTGGACAACGGCATTATGACGCCGTGGGCGCTGGAAAACATCGCCACCTATCAACAATATGGCTCCGTCGAAGCGGCGCTGGCAGCCGGTAAGACCTTCCATATCTGGGCCAAGCCGATGCTGGATTCCTTTATTTTCCTCGGGGGCAGCGGTGCGACCCTGGGGCTGATTCTGGCTATCTTTATCGCTTCTCGCCGTGCTGACTATCGTCAGGTGGCAAAACTGGCGCTGCCGTCGGGCATCTTCCAGATTAATGAACCGATTCTGTTTGGTCTGCCGATTATCATGAACCCGGTGATGTTTATCCCGTTTGTTCTGGTGCAACCTATTCTGGCGGCAATTACTCTGGCGGCGTACTACATGGGCATCATCCCACCGGTGACTAACATTGCACCGTGGACCATGCCAACCGGTCTGGGAGCCTTCTTTAATACTAACGGTAGCGTCGCCGCATTGCTGGTCGCACTCTTCAACCTTGGCATCGCAACGCTGATATATCTGCCATTTGTCGTGGTGGCAAACAAAGCGCAGAACGTGATTGATAAAGAAGAGAGCGAAGAAGATATTGCTAACGCCCTGAAATTTTAATCGATGCCGGTACGGGCAATCGTGCCGGTAAGAATAGAGAGGAACGATGTATGATGGATCTCGATAATATTCCTGATACGCAAACGGAAGCTGAGGAACTGGAAGAAGTGGTGATGGGGCTTATCATCAACTCCGGACAAGCGCGCAGCCTGGCGTATGCGGCGCTGAAGCAGGCGAAGCAGGGCGATTTTGCAGCGGCAAAAGCCATGATGGATCAGTCGCGGATGGCCTTGAATGAAGCGCATCTGGTACAGACGAAACTGATTGAAGGCGACGCGGGCGAAGGCAAGATGAAAGTGAGTCTGGTGCTGGTTCACGCCCAGGATCATCTAATGACTTCCATGCTTGCACGTGAACTGATTACCGAATTAATTGAGCTTCATGAAAAACTGAAGGCATAAGGAGTCGATGATGCAGCCAGTGATTAATGCGCCGGAAATTGCCACTGCCCGTGAACAGCAGTTGTTTAATGGCAAAAATTTCCATGTATTTATCTACAATAAAACGGAAAGTATTACTGGATTGCATCAGCATGACTATTATGAATTTACCCTGGTTTTAACTGGTCGTTATTTCCAGGAGATTAACGGTAAGCGCGTGTTGCTGGAACGGGGCGATTTTGTTTTTATTCCGTTAGGATCACACCATCAAAGTTTTTATGAGTTTGGTGCCACGCGCATATTGAACGTTGGGATCAGTAAACGTTTTTTTGAACAGCATTATTTGCCGTTGTTGCCTTATTGCTTTGTTGCTTCACAGGTTTACCGCACTAATAATACTTTTCTTACCTATGTGGAAACGGTGATTTCTTCATTGAATTTCAGCGAAACCGGTCTGGAAGAATTTGTTGAGATAGTCACTTTTTATGTCATTAACCGTTTACGTCATTACCGCGAAGAACAGGTGATTGATGATGTGCCACAGTGGTTAAAAAGTACGGTTGAAAAGATGCATGATAAAGCGCAGTTTAGTGAGAATGCGCTGGAAAATATGGTGATGTTATCGGCTAAATCGCAGGAGTATTTGACGCGTGCGACTCAGCGATATTATGGCAAAACGCCGATGCAGATTATTAATGAAATCCGCATTAACTTTGCCAAAAAACAACTGGAAATGACCAACTATTCTGTGACTGATATTGCATTTGAAGCGGGTTATAGTAGCCCAAGCCTGTTTATTAAAACGTTTAAGAAACTAACATCTTTTACACCAAATAGTTATCGTAAGAAATTGACTGAATTTAATCAGTAGCTATTGTCACTGATCATTAAATTTACATGCGTGCCTTATTTATCCTGGGGAGACCGGGATATTCCTGACGTAGAGGCAGGTATGAATAATATTAGTATTTCCTGATGAAGGGAGAAATTATGAGCCAGAAATTAAAAGTCGTCACTATTGGTGGCGGGAGTAGTTATACCCCGGAACTGCTGGAAGGGTTTATTAAGCGTTATCACGAATTGCCGGTGACTGAATTATGGCTGGTGGATGTCGAAGGTGGTAAAGCAAAACTGGATATTATCTTTGATCTCTGCCAGCGAATGATCGATAACGCTGGTGTACCGATTAAACTTTATAAAACGCTTGATCGTCGTGAGGCGCTGAAAGGGGCAGATTTTGTCACTACCCAACTGCGCGTAGGTCAATTACCAGCACGCGAACTGGATGAACGTATTCCGTTAAGTCATGGTTATCTTGGCCAGGAAACTAATGGTGCGGGTGGCCTGTTTAAAGGTCTGCGCACCATTCCGGTGATTTTTGACATCGTAAAAGATGTCGAAGAACTTTGTCCGAATGCGTGGGTGATCAACTTCACTAACCCGGCGGGAATGGTCACTGAAGCGGTTTATCGTCATACCGGATTTAAACGCTTTATCGGCGTGTGTAATATTCCGATTGGCATGAAAATGTTTATCGGCGATGTTTTAGCCTTGAATGAGAACGATGATTTATCTATCGATCTGTTCGGCCTGAACCACATGGTGTTTATTAAGGATGTGTTGGTAAATGGCAAATCACGTTTCGCCGAATTGCTTGATGGTGTGGCATCCGGGCAGTTAAAAGCATCTGGTGTTAAAAATATTTTCGATCTGCCGTTTAGCGAAGGTTTAATTCGGGCTCTGAACCTGTTGCCGTGTTCCTATTTGCTTTATTACTTCAAGCAAAAAGAGATGCTGGCGATTGAAATGGGTGAATACTACAAAGGCGGCGCGCGTGCGCAGGTGGTACAGAAAGTCGAGAAGCAACTCTTTGATCTGTATAAAAACCCGGATCTGAAAGTGAAACCGAAAGAGCTGGAGCAGCGCGGTGGGGCTTATTACTCTGATGCAGCGTGCGAAGTCATCAACGCTATTTACAACGACAAGCAAACGGAACATTACGTTAATATCCCGCATCATGGGCATATTGATAATATTCCGGCAGACTGGGCGGTAGAAATGACCTGCACGCTGGGGCGCGATGGCGCGACGCCACATCCGCGCATTACGCATTTCGATGACAAAGTGATGGGGCTGATTCACACCATCAAAGGCTTCGAGATTGCGGCCAGCAGCGCAGCACTTAGCGGGGAATTTAACGATGTGTTACTGGCGCTAAACCTTAGCCCGTTGGTGCACTCCGATCGTGATGCTGAGCTGCTGGCACGTGAGATGATTCTGGCGCACGAGAAATGGCTGCCAAATTTTGCCGACTGCATCGCAGAGCTTAAAAAAGCACATTAACCGAGGCTGATTATGGAACGCTTACTGATTGTTAATGCCGATGATTTTGGCTTAAGCAAAGGTCAGAACTACGGCATTATCGAGGCCTGTCGCAATGGGATTGTCACGTCGACGACGGCGCTGGTGAATGGGCAGGCTATTGACCATGCGGTGCAGTTGAGTCGTGATGAACCGAGCCTGGCAGTTGGAATGCACTTTGTTCTCACCCTGGGCAAGCCGCTGACTGCAATGCCGGGTTTAACCCGCGAAGGTGTGTTGGGGAAGTGGATCTGGCAACTGGCGGAAGAAGATGCTTTACCGCTGGAGGAAATTGCTCAGGAACTTGCCAGTCAGTATCTGCGTTTCATTGAGCTATTTGGGCGCAAACCAACGCACCTTGATAGCCATCATCATGTGCATATGTTCCCGCAGATTTTCCCGATTGTGGCGAAGTTTGCAGCTGAAGAGGGGATTGCGTTGCGCATCGACCGTCAGCCGCTATCTTATGATGGTGATTTACCGGCTAATCTGCGCAGCTCGCAGGGATTCAGTAGCGCGTTCTATGGTGAAGAGATTAGCGAGTCACTGTTTCTGCAAGTGCTGGATGATTCCTGCCATCGCGGTGAACGTTCGCTGGAAGTGATGTGCCATCCGGCGTTTGTCGATAATACAATTCGCCAGAGTGCTTATTGCTTTCCACGGTTAACGGAGCTGGAAGTGTTGACATCAGCATCGCTGAAGTATGCCATTGCCGAGCGAGGTTATCGGTTGGGTAGTTATCTTGATGTGTAAGGTAGTTTGTAAAGTCACTCCCCTGGGGGAGTGACTTTATTCATATTTACGCCGGAATTTTATCAATCTTAGGAATTCGTGACCATACGCGGTGCGCTGCCATTAGCGTTAACAGTTCATCCATAAAACTACCGTCTGCGCTGTCGGCTTCCACAATCCCTTCTTCACCCTGGTCATCAACCTTGATTGTCGCCTTAAACTTGCGCGCATCGCCCGCCAGCGCAATCGGTTTAAGGTGCTTATAGGCTTCCATCAGGTAATAGTTTGCATCGCCGTTGTCTGCGATATCGGCGATATTACCGCAAGGGACAATGACTGCATCGACCGTCAGCGATGGCGCCCCGGCAAAGGTTGCTGCTATCGGCAACATCGTACCGTCATCGGTAGTGACTTCGCCCATCCGTGAGTAAAGCAGTTTGGCATGAACGCCTTTGGCTTTCAGCGCCTTCAGAATTGCCAGAAGGTCTGCGGATTTCACTTCATCATTAAGCAAAATAGCTACCACACGGCCTTTCACATCACCGTCAGGAATGGCATACAAACTTAACGCAGGATCTTTTTTAAGCCCGTTTACGTCCGGTGGCGGGGTGATATTCAGTTGGTCGTCAGTCAGTTCGATACCGAGATTTTTTGCTACCGCCTGCGCCAGGTTAAGATCAATATGCGCTAACTGGTCAACGACGCGTTCACGAATATAAGGTCGTACAACTTTGCTTAACTCAAAGCTGAAACCATCGACTATATGGCGCTGCTCGAACGGCGTTTGACTTAGCCAGAACAGGCGCGGATGGGAATAATATTCGCCAAACGATGGACTGCGCTCGCGAACTTTATTGCCTTCCACGCGTTCCTGGTATGATTCAAAACCGCCGCGTTTTGGCCCCGGCGGCGTTTCGCGCGGCCAGTTATCGTTGATCGAGTTCGGTTCGTAATTCGCCGGGTTAGTGTCGATTCCCATCCGATGCATACCGTCACGCTGGAAATTGTGGTACGGGCAGGTAGGGCGATTAATCGGAATTTCATGAAAATTCGGCCCGCCAAGACGGCTGATTTGTGTATCGGTATAAGAGAACAAACGTCCCTGCAACAGCGGATCGTTGGTGAAATCCAGACCAGGGACAATATGACCAGGATGGAAAGCTGCCTGTTCGTTTTCGGCAAAGAAGTTATCCGGGTTACGGTTAAGCACCATTTTGCCGACGCGCTGAACGGGTACTAACTCTTCCGGGATGAGTTTCGTTGGGTCAAGCAGGTCGAAGTCGAATTTGAATTCATCTTCTTCGGGGATCAACTGGAAGCCCAGTTCGTATTCCGGGAAATCGCCTGCTTCAATGGCTTCCCACAGTTCGCGGCGGTGGAAGTCTGGATCTCGTCCGGTGAGTTTCTGCGCTTCATCCCACACCAGTGAGGCTTTACCTGCCAGTGGTTTCCAGTGGAAACGTACAAAGGTCGCTTTACCTTCGGCGTTAATCAGGCGGAAGGTGTGAATGCCGAAGCCTTCCATGGTGCGGTAACTGCGTGGTATTCCGCGATCTGACATCGCCCACATCACGTTGTGGAGCGTTTCTGGTTGCAGGGATACATAATCCCAGAAGGTGTCGTGGGCGCTTTGCCCTTGCGGAATTGCCCAGTGCGGTTCCGGTTTTACCGCATGAACAAAATCGGGGAATTTATGCGCATCCTGAATAAAGAAGATTGGTGTGTTATTGCCAACAAGGTCAAAAATACCCTCTTCGGTATAGAACTTGGTGGCAAAACCACGGATATCACGCACCGTATCTGCCGAACCTGCGCCACCCTGAACGGTAGAGAAACGCACGAACACCGGGGTAATTTTGTTCGGATCTGACAGGAAGTCGGCTTTGGTGATATCGCTTAAGTTTTTATATGGCTGGAAATAACCGTGAGCGGCTGACCCACGCGCGTGAACGATACGTTCCGGAATACGTTCATGGTCGAAGTGGGTGATTTTCTCGCGCAGAATAAAATCTTCCAGCAGCGTTGGACCACGGCTACCGGCACGCAGTGAGTTTTGATCGTCGGCGATGCGCACGCCCTGATTAGTGGTCAGCGCATAATTTTCACTGCCTTTGCGTACGTCTTCCAGAGAGTTTAGTTTTTCGTTACGCGTATCAGGGGCTTTCAGACTCCCTGGGGCGGTAGGTTGTGCGCCTGGCGGTGTTGGTTCAGCCGCTGGACGATAAGATCCGTCTTCAGGTGCCAGTGAGTCCATTCCCGGTTTCGCTTCGCTGGAGTCGTGTAGTGGTGACTGGTGCTGAGGTGGGTTCTTTTCGTTATGTTGCGACATTGAACTCGTCTCCTTAATTCATTACTGAAAGGGCCGCTGTTTTGGTCAAAAAACCCTCTAACTATAGACCATCAGGGTGATCCCGCTCTGGAAGTGGTGCCAGAGAAGGTATTCGGGAATATACGCAAAGCAGGACGGACGGGGGGTAAATCAGCTAAACTACAATTTTTCTGATTTTTAATATGCGTTTAGTGAAGCCAGTAATGAAGAAACCGCTACGTCAGCAAAACCGCCCGATTATTAGCTATGTTCCTCGCACGGAACCTGCGCCGCCAGAACATGCGATTAAGATGGATTCGTTTCGCGATGTCTGGATGCTGCGTGGCAAATATGTTGCGTTTGTTCTGACGGGGGAGTCATTCCTGCGCTCACCAGCATTTAGCGTGCCGGAGTCCGCCCAGCGTTGGGCTAACCAAGTGCGCCAGGAAAATGAGATCGAAGAATAAAAAAACGCCTGTCGAATGACAGGCGTTTTGCGTTATGAACCAGGATTAACGGTGTGCCAGTTCGGCGTCGTCTTCGCTGTCCAGAATGGACTTATCGGTTTGCTTCAGCCACTGGCTGGTCAGCGTACCTGCGGTCATTGAGCCGCTCACGTTCAATGCAGTTCGACCCATATCGATAAGCGGTTCAACGGAGATTAACAGAGCCACTAGCGTTACCGGCAGGCCCATCGCCGGCAGAACAATTAACGCGGCGAATGTTGCACCGCCACCAACACCTGCAACACCTGCTGAACTCACTGTGACGATACCGACGAGTGTTGCAATCCACATCGGATCCAGCGGGTTAATGCCCACCGTTGGCGCAACCATCACCGCCAGCATTGCCGGATACAAACCGGCACAGCCGTTCTGACCAATGGTCGCCCCAAAAGAGGCGGCGAAACTGGCGATAGATTCAGGAACACCCAGACGACGCGTTTGTGCTTCAACGTTCAGTGGAATAGACGCTGCACTGGAGCGACTGGTGAAAGCAAACGTCAGCACCGGCCACACTTTACGGAAGTATTTCAGCGGACTCACGCCATTAATACCCAGCAGAATGCCATGCACTGCAAACATAATGATAAGACCCAGGTAGGACGCGACAACGAAGCTACCCAGCTTAATGATGTCTTGCAGGTTGGAACCGGCAACCACTTTGGTCATCAGCGCAAGCACGCCGTAAGGGGTTAGTTGCATGACCAGGCGAACCAGTTTCATCACCCAGCTTTGCAGTGTGTCGATAGCTGTTAAAACGCGTTCACCTTTCGGCGCATCATCTTTCAGCAGTTTCAGCGCCGCGACGCCGAGGAATGCGGCAAAAATTACCACGCTGATAATTGATGTCGGATTCGCACCGGTCAGATCGGCAAACGGGTTTTTCGGGATAAAAGACAGAATGAGTTGCGGAACACTTAAATCCGCGACTTTACCGACATAGTTGCTTTCGATAGCGTTCAGACGGGCAGTCTCAGCGCCACCCTGAACCAGACCTTCAGCAGTCAGACCAAACAGGTTAGTCACCAGCACACCGACCAGCGCCGCAATCAGCGTGGTAAACAGCAGCGTACCGATGGTCAGAAAACTGATTTTTCCTAACTGAGATGCGTTATGCAGGCGAGCAACCGCGCTCAGAATAGAGGCGAATACTAACGGCATAACGATCATTTGCAGTAGCTGAACATAGCCGTTACCGACAATGTTAAACCACTGTACAGAATCTTTAAGTACCTGGCTGTCAGAACCATAAATGGTATGCAGAGCAAGGCCAAAGACCACGCCCATCACCAGACCCACCAGTACTTTTTTTGCCAGACTCCACTGTTTGTGGCGGGCCTGAGCCAGCACAAACAGTAGAACAACGAACACCACGATGTTCGCAATTAATGGAAAGTTCATCCCCGTTCTCCTGATCTTATTATTTCTATCACTGTGTAACAGTCATAGTGTTGGCGCAAGATTAACAGAACTGTGAGCTGGCTCTTATATTCAAATGGAATTGCTTATTCCAGAAAGGTGATTTTTGCTTTTTTAGTATTCAACCTGGTGCTTAATAAGGCGATGAAACTGGATCTGTAAGGTATTGATCATTTGCGATGACCAACGAACCGCGCTGTTTTCAGGCAGAGAATGGGGCATCCACACCGACCAGACAAATAATGCCATGCAGAGAAAACGTTCCAGCTGATTGCCCTTTTGTGGCGCCAGAATTGGCAGGCGAAAGCGCCAGCGACACGGCCAGAGCAGGGGAACACCAGCCGGTGTCAGCATATCGGCAAGAATATGACTCAAATAACCCAGCACCATACCTTGCAGTGCATCAGCCGGAATAAACCAGCTTTCCGGAACTTTGAGGTAAAAGGTTGCCAGCAGGGCAAATACAGCCAGCAAACTGTGGGTAAATCCACGGTGTCCAAATGCGCGGGCAATGGGTTTTGATATCCACTTTAATCGCTGCCCAAGAAACGATTTTGGGTGGTCGATGTCCGGTAACAGACACGTTAAGATCGCGGAAGGGACAATATGCCACCAGTCACCCTGTGCCAGCACGGGTGTCAGCTCGGCATTTTTGGCAAATACCGCACAAGCAATAGAAAAGAGAAGGTGACCTTCCGCCGTCATGATAAAACTCACTAAACTGTCGATACGTACAGTATAGGATTTTTATACAGTGCGCGGAAGTGGTGACGGTGTAACTCTTTATCACAAAATGATGATAAATCCGCCAGTTGAATAAAAATTCAGATAAAAAGCCAGGGGCAGTTATGACACTGCCCGATTTTATTAGCCGAGGAGGTCGGTCGCGGTCAATTCGGTGAGAGATGAAAGTTTTACGTTCGCCAACACAAAACGTGGATCATTTTGCGCTTCGGGCGCGGGGACGACGATAGAACGCATACGTGCCGCTTTAGAGGCGATCATGCCATTTACAGAGTCTTCCAGCGCCACGCAGGCGAGAGGATCAACCCCCAGTTTTGCTGCACAGTCGAGATACACTTGTGGATGCGGCTTGCTGTAAGGCAGCTTTTCGGCGGAGGCGAGGGCATCGAAACTGTCACGTAAGTTAAACATGGTCAGCACTTTTTCCAGCATATGCAAAGGTGACGCGGAGGCCAGACCTACCAATAATCCTTGTTCTTTGCATAGCGCAACGGCCTCACGCACACCAGGCAGTAATGGTCGCGTCTCTTCAACCAGTGAAATGGCACGGGCAATAACCCGTTCAACTACCTCCTGACGACTCGGCCCATTCCACGGTTGCCGGGCATACCACAGATCAACCACCATATCGATGCGTAAACCTAAGGTGTCCGGTAGCTCGTTACGACGGGAGATATCTACCCCCAGGCTTGCCATCACATCCAGTTCGGCTCGATCCCATAAAGGTTCTGAGTCGATAAGTAATCCATCCATATCGAAAATTGCAGCAAGAATCTGACGCGGGGTTGACATTACAACCTCTCCTTTAGAGCATTATGTGTAAGGTATTAAGCAGTGCTTATGATTAAGCGCCTATCATATCGCCTTTAAAGAATGGGCGAAAACAGATATCTACAGGTAAACTAATTGAAACGACGCGTCTTAATCAAGGAGAACTCATGACGTATCAACAAGCTGGACGCATTGCTGTTTTGAAAAGGATTTTGGGTTGGGTGATTTTTATACCGACACTTGTTTCCACGTTAATTTCCTTGCTGAAGTTTATGAATGTCCGGCAAGAATCCCAGGAAGGCATCAATGCAGTAATGCTCGATTTTGCGCATGTCATGATCGATATGATGCAGGCGAATACGCCTTTTCTGAATCTGTTCTGGTACAACTCACCGACGCCCAATTTTAATGGTGGTGTGAACGTTATGTTTTGGGTGATTTTCATCCTGATATTTGTGGGTCTTGCGTTGCAAGACTCTGGTGCCCGTATGAGCCGCCAGGCGCGCTTTTTGCGCGAAGGTGTTGAGGATCAACTCATTCTGGAGAAGGCTAAAGGGGAAGAGGGGTTAACGCGTGAGCAGATTGAGTCACGCATTGTGGTGCCACACCATACTATTTTCTTACAGATTTTCTCACTCTATATCCTGCCGGTAATTTGTATTGCTGCGGGGTATGTGTTCTTTTCTTTGCTTGGATTTATTTAAGTAAAAGGCCGCATGGAGCGGCCATTATCATCAATCCACATCACGCAGCTAACAATCTATCCAGTGACTGCTGGGCAATAACCAAATGCTGGCCGCCAAACAACCTTGCACGGTTAAGTAACGTGTAGAGTTGGTAAATCGGCTGACGTTCGAGGAAATCTGCCGGTAGCGGTGAAACGGACTGATAGCCGTCATAGATTTGTGGCGGCTGTTCGGTATGCAGCGGTAACATCGCCAGATCGCACTCTCTGTCGCCCCAGTAACAGGCAGGGTCGAATATATACGGCCCCTCCGGGCCCAGAGCGCAGTTGCCGGACCATAAATCACCGTGTAACAGTGAAGGCTGTGGCTGATGTGAACTCAGACGCTGCTGAATATGCTCGACGATGGCGTCGATATTGCCGAAGGCGATCCCTTTTTCTGCCGCCAGTTCCAGTTGCCAGCCAATACGTTGTTCAGCAAAGAACGTTGACCAGCGACGTTGCCAGGTGTTGGGTTGTGGAGTAGTGGAAAGTGCGTTGTCAAAATCGAGGCCAAATTGCGGCTGGTCACTCCATTGATGCAGGTGCGCAATTTGCTGTCCTAAAATAAATGCGTTATGTGCATCCAACGGGCGAGGCGGGAGATAGTCCATCACCAAAAAACTGTAGTCGCGGTCAGCGCCAACAGCCCAGACTTTAGGCACGGTGACGGTTTTACTGCGCGACAGTAATTCCAGTTGGTCGGCTTCGGCGGTAAAACCGGAAAGCAGTTCCCTTTCATCACATTTGACGAAAAAGTCACGTCCTGCATAGCGTAAATGCCATGCGGCATGGACTTCTCCGCCAGGCAGTTCATTACGCAGTTCGATTTCGCCTTCACCTAACTGCTCGCTCAAAAGACGACTGATTGCCTGCCACATGATGTCTCTCCCATGTTGTCTGCCAGATCATAAGGTTAGCGCAGGAATGCGGTGCAAAAACACGAGCTAACGCACACCACAGACTGATTATTGCCCAAAAACCATTTATTTTCTGTTGCTATGCCAGTCCTCCCAGGTGGTGATTATGATCTCTGGGTCTTTGCCTGTGGCGCTTTGGGTGAGTGCGGCAACCAGCTCTCTTATTTCATCTTCACTTTGAGTACTGATAAGCCCAAAGGTGTTCGTTCCCAGCTCATGGATATTTCCGTCATCATCCGTCATGGTCAGTAAAAAACCGTCGCGTGTCAGAAAGTTATTTAACTCATTAATTTCAGTTAATGTGTCTTCATGCAACATGACAGTAATGACATAACGGACAAGATCGCCACCAGCCATAATTCACCTCTTTGTTATCACGTGATTTTTTAGCATAGTCGGAGAAACGCGTTGTCGACAGGTTTATGGTGATTCCCCCAATATTGGGGGAATATCTCTATGAGTGGGAAAGGTAAGCGTAAATTTTTTGCGTATCATCATGGGAGCACAGGCGGGTTCCCTGATTGAGCGTGGCGGCGCTGCCCGCAGCGACCCCAAAACGGACCATCTCTGCAAGAGAGGCATTTTCCGCCAGTTTCAGCGTCATCGCGCCGACCATGCTGTCGCCTGCACCGACGGTACTCTGGCTTTTCACCGGTGGTGGCACGACCTGAATACAGTTTTCGCTGTCCACTCCCAGCGCGCCCTGCGGACCAAGGGAAACGACAACCCGCCTGGCCTTACCGCTATTAACGATTTCCTGCGCGGCTTTGCGCACATCATCAGGTTGGGTGAGTTCGCGGTTAACCAGTGCACTGAGCTCTTTCTGGTTAGGCTTAACCAGTTCAATATTGCCAATGGCCAGGGCTGCACTTAAAGCCTCGCCAGAACTGTCGACGATGCAGCGAATCCCTTGTCTTTGCGCAGCGGAAATAAGCTGAGTTAATTTTTCCAGCTTCACACCTGGGGGCAGGCTTCCGCTTATGACCAGGATGGCTCCAGATTCAATTTCCAGAACTTGCTCTTCAAGTTGACGAAATTCATCGTCACTTAATGTCGCGCCAGGCATGACAAATCGGTACTGCTCACCTGTAGACTCCACATGTACGTGCAGATTCTGGCGGGTCCAGTCTTTTGCTTCGACGGTCGCAACCGGGACATTTTCATCAGCCAGCAGTGAAACCAGATGTTCGCCAGTCGCTCCGCCAGCCGGGAAGATTGCCGTGGCGCTCCCACCAAGGTGAGCAATGGCGCGGGCGACGTTAATACCGCCGCCCCCAGGCTCGAACACCGGGGCGGTACAACGCAGTTTTCCTTCGGGATAAATTTGCGGGGTAATTGTTGCGCTATCGAGAGAGGGCGCAAGTGTCAACGTATAGATACGTACCATCATTTCCTCCTATAGGCTGATTTCAGTCTGGCACTGAATCAGTGGAAAGTGAAGAAATTAACAATATGATTTATTGGATATTTATATGAAAATAATAAGATGAAGATATATAAATAAATATTTGTTTTCGTAATGTGCTTATTCAAAAAATGAAATAAGAAGTCGTTGCTAAGTTTTTCACTCCTTTTTATAATTTGTCACCTTTCCAGGGACGCTACTCTTTGATCCTTAAGAAAGTTTCCGGGACCGCGATGGTCTCTTTTTTTGTTGTACGGACTTTTAATAAATGAAGCTTTTGAAGACAGTTCCTGCCATCGTTATGCTGGCGGGGGGTATGTTTGCGTCTCTGAATGCAGCTGCCGATGATTCCGTTTTTACTGTCATGGACGATCCTGCCAGCGCCAAAAAACCTTTTGAAGGTAATCTGAATGCAGGCTACCTTGCACAATCAGGTAACACGAAAAGTTCTTCACTAACGGCTGACACCACTATGACCTGGTATGGGCATTCTACTGCCTGGTCGCTGTGGGGGAATGCCAGTAATACTTCTTCTAACGATGAGCGTTCTTCGGAAAAATATGCGGCGGGCGGGCGTAGCCGTTTTAATTTAACTGACTATGACTATTTATTTGGTCAGGCAAGCTGGCTGACAGACCGCTATAACGGTTATCGCGAACGCGATGTGCTGACTGCGGGTTATGGTCGCCAGTTTTTGAATGGTCCGGTACACAGCTTCCGCTTTGAATTCGGTCCTGGCGTGCGTTACGACAAATATACCGACAATGCCAGTAAAACCCAGCCGCTGGGTTATGCTTCCGGGGCTTACGCGTGGCAGTTGACCGACAACGCGAAAATTACCCAGGGCGTTTCCGTCTTTGGCGCGGAAGATACGACGCTGAACTCGGAAAGCGCGTTAAATGTGGCTATTAATGAACATTTCGGTCTGAAGGTGGCGTACAACGTTACATGGAACTCTGAACCGCCTGAATCGGCTCCAGAACATACCGATCGCCGAACAACGTTATCGCTGGGATATAAAATGTAATTACTGCCGGGCCGCGACGAGCGGTCTGGCTTTTTCGTTAGCTAATCGCATTTTACCATTCAACCCCAAATCATTGCCGCCCAACGCAGTAACAGCATTGCGCCACAAATAGCCAGCAACACCACCACCATCTTCCAGTGTTTTTTGTCAAAACGTTTTGTCGGCATGTGTTTTCCTGCGTATTTCGAGTGGTCAATATCCGAGTGTAACAAAATGGGCAGGCGTTGCCTGTATTGATTTATATCATTTCGATCATGATGATTGCCGCTTTGCCCGATAACAAATACCGTGTAAACTGCCAGACGGTATTATCAGAAAGTGGGTGTAGGTCTGGCATCGCTAATCAGCATGTTATGACATATTTCGCAGAGTGAAGCGGGAATCAGCCCAAACCTTTTTGGTAAATTTCATATGAATCTTTGTATGTGATCTTGCGTATGGGTCACCACTGCAAATAAGGATATAACATGCCTGTTATTACTCTTCCTGATGGCAGCCAACGCCATTACGACCACGCTGTAAGTCCCATGGATGTTGCGCTGGACATTGGTCCAGGTCTGGCGAAAGCCTGTATCGCAGGGCGCGTAAATGGCGAGCTGGTTGATGCTTGCGATCTGATTGAAGACGACGCACAACTGTCGATCATTACCGCAAAAGACGAAGAAGGTCTGGAGATCATTCGTCACTCCTGCGCGCACCTGTTAGGGCACGCGATTAAACAACTTTGGCCGCATACCAAAATGGCAATCGGCCCGGTTATTGACAACGGTTTCTATTACGACGTTGATCTTGACCGCACGTTAACCCAGGAAGATGTCGAAGCACTCGAGAAGCGGATGCATGAGCTTGCTGAGAAAAACTACGACGTCATTAAGAAGAAAGTCAGCTGGCACGAAGCGCGTGAAACGTTTGTTAAACGCGGCGAGAGCTATAAAGTCTCCATCCTGGACGAAAATATTGCCCATGATGACCAGCCTGGCCTCTATTTCCATGAAGAATATGTCGATATGTGCCGTGGTCCGCACGTACCGAATATGCGTTTCTGCCATCATTTCAAACTGATGAAAACGGCAGGCGCTTACTGGCGCGGCGACAGCAACAACAAAATGTTGCAGCGTATTTACGGTACTGCGTGGGCAGACAAAAAAGCCCTCAACGCTTACCTGCAGCGCCTGGAAGAAGCCGCTAAACGCGATCACCGTAAAATCGGCAAACAGCTTGACCTGTATCATATGCAGGAAGAAGCGCCGGGTATGGTATTCTGGCACAACGACGGCTGGACAATCTTCCGTGAACTGGAAGTATTCGTTCGTTCTAAACTGAAAGAGTACCAGTATCAGGAAGTAAAAGGTCCGTTCATGATGGACCGCGTCCTGTGGGAAAAAACCGGTCACTGGGACAACTACAAAGATGCAATGTTCACCACCTCTTCAGAGAACCGTGAATACTGCATTAAGCCGATGAACTGCCCGGGTCACGTACAAATTTTCAACCAAGGGCTGAAGTCGTATCGCGATCTGCCGCTGCGTATGGCCGAGTTCGGTAGCTGCCACCGTAACGAGCCGTCAGGTTCTCTGCATGGCCTGATGCGTGTACGTGGTTTTACCCAGGATGACGCGCATATCTTCTGTACTGAAGAACAAATTCGCGATGAAGTTAACGGATGTATCCGTTTAGTCTATGATATGTACAGCACTTTTGGCTTCGAAAAAATCGTGGTCAAACTTTCCACTCGTCCTGAAAAACGTATTGGCAGCGACGAAATGTGGGATCGTGCTGAGGCGGATCTGGCGGTTGCGCTGGAAGAAAACAACATCCCGTTTGAATATCAACTGGGTGAAGGCGCTTTCTACGGTCCGAAAATTGAATTTACCCTGTATGACTGCCTCGATCGTGCATGGCAGTGCGGTACAGTACAGCTGGACTTCTCCTTGCCGTCTCGTCTGAGCGCCTCTTATGTAGGCGAAGACAACGAGCGTAAGGTTCCGGTAATGATTCACCGCGCAATTTTGGGGTCAATGGAACGTTTCATTGGTATCCTGACCGAAGAGTTCGCTGGTTTCTTCCCGACCTGGCTTGCGCCAGTGCAGGTTGTTATCATGAATATTACCGATTCTCAGTCTGAATACGTTAACGAATTGACGCAAAAACTATCAAATGCGGGCATTCGTGTTAAAGCAGACTTGAGAAATGAGAAGATTGGCTTTAAAATCCGCGAGCACACTTTGCGTCGCGTCCCATATATGCTGGTCTGTGGTGATAAAGAGGTGGAATCAGGCAAAGTTGCCGTTCGCACCCGCCGTGGTAAAGACCTGGGAAGCATGGACGTAAATGAAGTGATCGAGAAGCTGCAACAAGAGATTCGCAGCCGCAGTCTTAAACAATTGGAGGAATAAGGTATTAAAGGCGGAAAACGAGTTCAAACGGCGCGCCCTAACCGTATCAATGGCGAAATTCGCGCCCAGGAAGTTCGCTTAACAGGTCTGGAAGGCGAGCAGCTTGGTATTGTGAGTCTGAGAGAAGCTCTGGAGAAAGCAGAAGAAGCCGGAGTAGACTTAGTCGAGATCAGCCCTAACGCCGAGCCGCCGGTTTGTCGTATCATGGATTACGGCAAATTCCTCTATGAAAAGAGCAAGTCTTCTAAGGAACAGAAGAAAAAGCAAAAAGTTATCCAGGTTAAGGAAATCAAATTCCGTCCTGGTACAGATGAAGGCGACTATCAGGTAAAACTCCGCAGCCTGATTCGCTTTCTGGAAGAGGGTGACAAAGCCAAAATCACACTGCGTTTCCGTGGTCGTGAGATGGCGCACCAGCAAATCGGTATGGAAGTGCTTAATCGCGTGAAAGACGATTTGCAAGAACTGGCAGTGGTCGAATCCTTCCCAACGAAGATCGAAGGCCGCCAGATGATCATGGTGCTCGCTCCTAAGAAGAAACAGTAAGGCCATCAAGTAATCATTCCTGTGGGCTTCGGCTCACAGGGTGATTCGCCTTTGTTTCTGTTTATCAACAATGCGAAGTGGAAGTTATTAAAATGCCAAAAATTAAGACCGTACGCGGTGCTGCTAAGCGCTTCAAAAAAACCGGTAAAGGTGGTTTTAAGCACAAGCACGCTAACCTGCGTCACATTCTGACCAAAAAAGCGACCAAACGTAAACGTCACCTGCGTCCGAAAGCCATGGTTTCCAAAGGCGATCTGGGTCTGGTAATCGCGTGCCTGCCGTACGCATAAGCCGTTAACGTTTTTAACTTTTTAATTAGAATATAGATACAGGAGAGCACATATGGCTCGCGTAAAACGTGGTGTTATTGCACGCGCACGTCACAAGAAAATTTTGAAACAAGCTAAAGGTTACTACGGTGCGCGTTCTCGCGTATACCGCGTTGCCTTCCAGGCTGTTATCAAAGCTGGTCAGTATGCTTACCGTGACCGTCGTCAACGTAAGCGTCAGTTCCGTCAACTGTGGATTGCGCGTATCAACGCAGCAGCACGTCAGAACGGTATTTCTTACAGCAAATTCATCAATGGCCTGAAAAAAGCCTCTGTTGAAATCGACCGTAAGATCCTGGCTGATATCGCAGTATTCGACAAAGTAGCGTTCACCGCTCTGGTTGAAAAAGCGAAAGCAGCTCTGGCATAAGCCAGTTGGAAGAGGGAGCTAGTCTCCCTCTTTTCGTTTCAACACTATCAGAACATTGACTTTTATCGCCGTAGCCTTTTCAATAAAGGTCTTTTGAATAGTACCAAAAGGTAACGCAAGCAATGAATGCTGCTATTTTCCGCTTCTTTTTTTACTTTAGCACCTGACTCCAGGAGGCTAGCGCGTGAGAAGAGAAACGGAAAACAGCGCCTGAAAGCCTCCCAGTGGAGGCTTTTTTTGTATGCGCGTTTTGAGAAATAAAAAGCCTGTCTCATCAGGCGTAATTGTCGCAGCCAGTTTGGACACGGCCAGCGCGGAGAAACCGGAGCGTACTTAAGTACGTGAGGATTTCGAGCACTGCTCAGTACAAAATGGCAAGTAAAATAGTCTGATGGGATAGGCTCTAAGTCCAACGAACCAGTGTCACCACTGACACAATGAGGAAAACCATGTCACATCTCGCAGAACTGGTTGCCAGTGCGAAGGCGGCCATTAGCCAGGCGTCAGATGTTGCCGCGTTAGACAATGTGCGCGTCGAATATTTGGGTAAAAAAGGGCACTTAACCCTTCAGATGACGACCCTGCGTGAACTGCCGCCAGAAGAACGCCCGGCAGCCGGTGCGGTTATCAACGAAGCGAAAGAGCAGGTGCAGCAGGCGTTGAATGCGCGTAAAGCTGAACTGGAAAGCGCGGCGCTGAATGCGCGTCTGGCGGCAGAAACTATTGATGTCTCCCTGCCTGGTCGCCGTATTGAAAACGGCGGTCTGCATCCGGTGACCCGTACCATCGACCGTATCGAAAGTTTCTTCGGTGAGCTTGGCTTTACCGTGGCAACCGGGCCGGAAATCGAAGATGATTATCATAACTTCGATGCTCTGAACATTCCTGGTCACCACCCGGCGCGCGCTGACCACGACACTTTCTGGTTTGATGCAACCCGCCTGCTGCGTACTCAGACGTCTGGCGTACAGATCCGTACCATGAAAGCTCAGCAGCCGCCGATTCGTATCATCGCGCCAGGACGTGTTTATCGTAACGACTACGACCAGACCCACACGCCGATGTTCCATCAGATGGAAGGCCTGATTGTTGATACCAACATCAGCTTTACCAACCTGAAAGGCACGTTGCACGACTTCCTGCGCAACTTCTTTGAAGAAGATTTGCAGATTCGTTTCCGTCCTTCCTATTTCCCGTTCACCGAACCGTCTGCAGAAGTCGACGTCATGGGTAAAAACGGCAAATGGCTGGAAGTGCTGGGTTGTGGGATGGTGCATCCGAACGTGCTGCGTAACGTTGGTATCGACCCGGAAGTTTACTCTGGTTTCGCCTTCGGGATGGGGATGGAGCGTCTGACCATGTTGCGTTATGGCGTCACCGACCTGCGTTCATTCTTCGAAAACGATCTGCGTTTCCTCAAACAGTTTAAATAAGGCAGGATTAGATTATGAAATTCAGTGAACTGTGGTTACGCGAATGGGTGAACCCAGCGATTGATAGCGACGCGCTGGCGAATCAAATCACCATGGCGGGTCTGGAAGTTGACGGTGTAGAACCCGTTGCCGGTAGCTTCCACGGCGTGGTTGTCGGTGAAGTGGTTGAGTGTGCCCAGCATCCGAACGCGGACAAACTGCGTGTGACGAAAGTCAATGTCGGCGGCGATCGCCTGCTGGATATCGTCTGCGGTGCGCCAAACTGCCGTCAGGGGCTGCGTGTGGCGGTAGCGACTATTGGTGCTGTTCTGCCGGGCGATTTCAAAATTAAAGCGGCGAAACTGCGTGGCGAACCGTCTGAAGGGATGCTGTGCTCCTTCTCTGAGCTGGGTATTTCTGACGATCACAACGGCATTATCGAACTGCCAGCGGATGCGCCAATTGGCACCGACATCCGCGAATACCTGAAACTTGATGACAACACTATCGAAATCAGCGTTACGCCAAACCGTGCCGACTGCTTAGGCATCATTGGTGTTGCGCGTGACGTGGCTGTGCTGAATCAGCTACCGCTGATTGAACAGGAAATCGTTCCGGTTGGTGCGACCATCGACGACACGCTACCGATTGCAGTAGAAGCGCCGGAAGCCTGCCCGCGTTATCTTGGTCGTGTGGTTAAAGGCATTAATGTTAAAGCGCCAACCCCGCTGTGGATGAAAGAAAAACTGCGTCGCTGCGGTATTCGTTCTATTGATGCGGTAGTTGACGTGACCAACTATGTGCTGCTCGAACTGGGCCAGCCGATGCACGCTTTCGATAAAGATCGTATTGAAGGCGGCATTGTAGTGCGGATGGCGAAAGAGGGTGAAACGCTGGTGCTGCTCGACGGTACTGAAGCGAAGCTGAATGCTGACACCCTGGTCATTGCCGACCACAACAAGGCGCTGGCGATGGGCGGCATTTTCGGTGGCGAACACTCTGGCGTAAATGAAGAAACGCAGAACGTCCTGCTGGAATGTGCTTTCTTCAGCCCGCTGTCTATCACCGGTCGTGCTCGTCGTCATGGTCTGCATACCGATGCGTCTCATCGTTACGAGCGTGGTGTTGATCCGGCACTGCAGCACAAAGCGATGGAACGTGCGACCCGTCTGCTGATTGACATCTGCGGCGGTGAAGCTGGCCCGATTATCGATATCACTAACGAAGCAACGCTGCCGAAGCGTGCGACCATCACTCTTCGTCGTAGCAAACTGGATCGCCTGATCGGCCATCATATTGCTGATGAACAGGTGACTGACATTCTGCGTCGTCTCGGCTGTGAAGTGACCGAAGGCAAGGACGAGTGGCAGGCTGTTGCGCCAAGCTGGCGTTTCGACATGGAGATTGAAGAAGATCTGGTCGAAGAAGTGGCGCGTGTTTACGGCTACAACAACATCCCGGATGAGCCAGTACAGGCGAGCCTGATTATGGGCACTCATCGTGAAGCTGACCTGTCACTCAAGCGCGTGAAAACGCTGCTCAACGACAAAGGCTATCAGGAAGTGATCACTTACAGCTTCGTTGATCCGAAAGTTCAACAGATGATCCATCCGGGCGTTGAAGCCTTACTGCTGCCAAGCCCGATTTCCGTTGAAATGTCGGCAATGCGTCTTTCTCTGTGGACTGGCCTGCTGGCAACCGTGGTGTACAACCAGAACCGTCAGCAAAACCGTGTGCGTATTTTCGAAAGCGGTCTGCGTTTCGTGCCGGATACTCAGGCACCGTTGGGCATTCGTCAGGATCTGATGTTAGCTGGTGTGATTTGCGGTAACCGCTACGAAGAGCACTGGAACCTGGCAAAAGAGACCGTTGATTTCTATGATTTGAAAGGCGATCTTGAATCCGTTCTCGACCTGACCGGTAAACTGGCTGACGTTGAGTTCCGTGCAGAAGCGAATCCGGCACTGCATCCGGGACAATCCGCAGCGATTTATCTGAAAGGTGAACGCATTGGTTTTGTTGGGGTTGTTCATCCTGAACTGGAACGTAAACTGGATCTTAACGGTCGCACTCTGGTGTTTGAACTGGAGTGGAACAAGCTCGCAGACCGCGTGGTGCCTCAGGCGCGCGAGATTTCTCGCTTCCCGGCGAACCGTCGTGACATCGCTGTTGTGGTCGCAGAAAACGTTCCTGCTGGGGATATTTTATCCGAATGTAAGAAAGTTGGCGTAAATCAGGTAGTTGGCGTAAACTTATTTGACGTGTACCGTGGTAAGGGTGTTGCGGAGGGGTATAAGAGCCTCGCCATTAGCCTGATCCTGCAAGATACCAGCCGTACACTTGAAGAAGAGGAGATTGCCGCTACCGTCGCCAAATGTGTAGAGGCATTAAAAGAGCGATTCCAGGCATCATTGAGGGATTGAACCTATGGCGCTTACAAAAGCTGAAATGTCAGAATATCTGTTTGATAAGCTTGGGCTTAGCAAGCGGGATGCCAAAGAACTGGTTGAACTGTTTTTCGAAGAGATCCGTCGCGCTCTGGAAAACGGCGAACAGGTGAAACTCTCTGGTTTTGGTAACTTCGATCTGCGTGATAAGAATCAACGCCCGGGACGTAACCCGAAAACGGGCGAAGATATTCCCATTACAGCACGGCGCGTGGTGACCTTCAGACCCGGACAGAAGTTAAAGAGCCGTGTCGAAAACGCTTCGCCCAAAGACGAGTAATCTGATCTAACTAAAAAGGCCGCTCTGCGGCCTTTTTTCTTTTCACTCCCGGCGAGTCACCGTAAAATCAACAGCATTACTCTGCAGCTGAACGGATACCATGCTGACACTTGCCCGCCAACAACAGCGACAAAATGTACGCTGGTTATTTAGCCTGTCAGTATTAATGCTGCTGGCGCTTCTTTTAAGCCTTTGTGCTGGTGAACAATGGATCTCACCAACTGACTGGTTTACCCCCCAAGGCGAGCTTTTTGTCTGGCAAATACGTCTTCCACGCACGCTGGCTGTATTGCTGGTTGGTGCGGCGCTGGCGTTATCCGGCGCAGTAATGCAGGCGTTATTTGAAAACCCGCTTGCAGAACCCGGGTTACTCGGCGTCTCTAATGGCGCTGGTGTAGGGCTTATTGCTGCTGTATTGCTGGGGCACGGGCAATTACCTGAGTGGGTGCTGGGGCTTTGTGCCATTGCTGGTGCACTCATTATCACTTTAATTCTCCTGCGTTTTGCCCGCCGTCATCTTTCGACCAGCCGATTATTGCTGGCGGGAGTTGCATTGGGGATTATCTGTAGCGCATTAATGACGTGGGCTATCTACTTTTCCACATCGGTTGATTTGCGCCAGTTAATGTACTGGATGATGGGCGGCTTTGGCGGTGTTGACTGGCGGCAAAGCTGGCTGATGGTGGCGTTGATCCCGGTATTGTTGTGGATTTGCTGTCAGTCCAGACCGATGAATATGTTAGCTCTTGGCGAGGTCTCGGCGCGACAGCTGGGGCTGCCTCTTTGGTTCTGGCGCAATGTACTGGTAGCAGCAACCGGCTGGATGGTCGGCGTCAGTGTGGCGCTTGCTGGTGCTATTGGATTTATTGGTCTGGTGATCCCGCATATTCTGCGGCTGTGCGGGTTAACCGATCACCGTGTTTTACTTCCTGGCTGTGCTCTGGCAGGCGCTACGGCATTGCTACTCGCCGATATCGTCGCTCGTCTGGCACTGGTTTCCGCCGAGCTGCCAATTGGTGTAGTCACCGCTACGTTGGGCGCACCGGTGTTTATCTGGCTATTGTTAAAAGCAGGACGTTAGCCGTAAAAAGAAGGTCTATGATTAAAAGCTAAGATTTTTACTGACCACATCCAGGAGACACGATGCAAGATTCCATTCTGACGACCGTAGTGAAGGATATCGACGGTGAAGTGACCACGCTGGAGAAATATGCCGGTAATGTACTGTTGATTGTCAATGTTGCCTCAAAGTGTGGCTTAACGCCGCAATATGAGCAGCTGGAGAATATTCAGAAAGCCTGGGCCGATCGTGGTTTTGTCGTGCTGGGATTTCCGTGCAACCAGTTTCTTGAGCAAGAGCCGGGCAGTGATGAAGAGATTAAAACTTACTGTACAACCACCTGGGGAGTGACGTTCCCGATGTTCAGTAAGATTGAGGTCAATGGTGAAGGTCGCCATCCGCTGTATCAAAAACTGATTGCCGCAGCGCCGACCGCAGTCGCGCCGGAAGAAAGCGGATTCTATGCGCGCATGGCCAGTAAGGGGCGTGCGCCACTGTATCCTGATGATATTTTATGGAATTTTGAGAAATTCCTGGTAGGCAGGGACGGCAAGGTTATCCAGCGTTTTTCCCCGGATATGACGCCGGAAGATCCCATTGTAATGGAAAGTATTAAACTGGCGTTGGCAAAATAATGTCTATTGTGATGCAGTTGCAGGATGTAGCGGAATCAACCCGCCTGGGGCCGCTTTCGGGTGAAGTTCGGGCAGGGGAGATCCTGCATCTGGTGGGGCCAAACGGCGCGGGTAAGAGTACCTTGCTGGCGCGAATGGCCGGAATGACCAGCGGTAAGGGAAGCATTCAGTTCGCGGGGCAACCACTGGAAGCATGGTCCGCAACAAAACTCGCGCTGCATCGCGCCTATCTTTCGCAACAACAAACACCGCCATTTGCTATGCCGGTCTGGCATTACCTGACCCTGCATCAGCATGATAAAACGCGTAGCGATCTGCTAAATGATGTCGCCGGGGCGCTGGCTCTTGATGACAAGCTCGGACGTAGCACCAATCAACTTTCCGGTGGTGAATGGCAACGCGTACGTCTTGCTGCGGTGGTGCTGCAAATCACGCCGCAAGCCAATCCTGTAGGGCAATTGCTGCTTCTCGATGAACCCATGAACAGCCTTGACGTTGCCCAACAAAGTGCGTTAGACAAAATTCTGAGCGCGCTGTGCCAGCAAGGACTGGCGATTGTGATGAGCAGTCACGACCTTAATCACACATTGCGTCACGCGCATCGTGCGTGGCTGCTAAAAGGCGGGAAATTGCTGGCCAGTGGACGCCGGGAGGAAGTTCTGACACCGCCTAATCTGGCGCAGGCCTATGGGATGAATTTCCGCCGTCTGGACATTGAAGGTCACAGAATGCTGATTTCGACTGCCTGATAACAATAGCATCTTGAAAATCGGGTAATTTCGACGCTAAATTAATGCAAGAATAAAAAACAGAGGATTCGTACGGAATGCGTTTCTGCCTTATTTTAATCACAGCACTGTTTCTGGCTGGGTGTAGCCATCATAAAGCGCCGCCACCAAACGCCAGACTTTCTGACTCTATTACCGTGATTGCCGGTTTGAACGATCAACTACAAAGCTGGCATGGCACACCTTATCGTTATGGTGGTATGAGTCGTCGTGGGGTTGACTGCTCAGGCTTTGTGGTCGTAACGATGCGCGATCGTTTCGATTTGCAGTTGCCGCGTGAAACAAAGCAACAGGCCTCTATCGGTACTCAAATTGATAAAGACGAGTTGCTGCCAGGCGATCTGGTTTTCTTCAAAACCGGCTCTGGGCAAAATGGTTTACATGTGGGTATTTATGATACCAATAACCAATTTATTCACGCCTCTACCAGCAAAGGGGTGATGCGCTCTTCCCTTGATAATGTTTACTGGCAGAAAAATTTCTGGCAAGCGAGACGAATCTAGTATGTCGAAAAGGACGGTGATGTATCATCGTCCTTTTACTTCTGAATACCGTAGTATTTTTCAGACAAAAATTCCGTAAAGGGAATATTCGTTTATAATTAGAATAATCTAAAAAAGGACCCATGAAAAAGTGGTTAACAAGGAACAAATGAAAGTTATCCTTTCTGTTTTTTTTATGTTTTATGGTCTCATCCTTTTTAGCCGGATTTGTAAAAATATTTCTGGAGAAGGGCGATTACCATGAAGATTTTACTGGATAATGTTTATCATTCTGATTGCTATTTCCTGCCGATAAGAGATAGCCGGCAAAATCTTGTTGGGGTTGAATTAATAACCCATTTCTCCAGTGAAGACGGTATGGTTCGCATCCCGACGACGCGGGTTATGGCGCAGCTTTCCGAGGAACAGCATTGGCAGCTATTTGCCGAGCAGCTAGAATTACTTAAATCATGCCAACATTTTTTTATTCAACACAAATTTTTCGCATGGATTAATTTGACGCCACAAGTAGCAAGATTATTATTAGGTGCTAATAATTACGCAGACCAACTATTAAAATTCCCTTTCATTGAATTGCGGATTAATGAAAATTATCCACAACTTAATGAAGGAAAAGACAATTGTAATCTCTTGCGCTTATCACAAATTTCTCCGTTGGTGTTGGGGAATTTAGGTGCGGGCAACAGCAACATGAAAGCAATATTTGATGGTCTTTTCACTCGAGTTATGTTGGATAAAGGCTTTGTTAAGCAACAAATAGCTAATACATCCTTCGCGCCATTTATTCGTGCTATTCATACGCAAATTTCGCCTTGTTGCAGCTATATCATTGCGGCAGGTATCGATACCTCAGAAATGTTGGCGCGAATCACACCGTATGGTTTTCATGCCCTACAAGGATGCTTATGGCCTGCTGTTCCCGTCAGTCAGGTAACAACGCTGGTTCAGCGATAACCCTTTTGTTTGCTGGTGTTTAAGATGAGGGTAACCGTCTACACTATCAGACAGGAGGATCTATGACCCTGTCTTTTATTACCCGCTGGCGCGATGAATTGCCAGCAACTTATACAGCACTTTCCCCCACGCCTTTAAATAATGCCCGGCTGATTTGGCATAATGCTGAACTGGCTAACACGCTGGGTATTCCATCGTCACTGTTTGAACGTGGTGCTGACGTCTGGGGGGGAGAAACATTACTGCCTGGCATGTCGCCACTGGCGCAGATCTACAGCGGTCATCAGTTTGGCGTCTGGGCGGGCCAGTTGGGTGACGGGCGTGGCATTCTTCTCGGTGAGCAACAACTTGCCGATGGCACAACAATGGACTGGCATCTGAAAGGAGCGGGGCTGACGCCTTATTCGCGCATGGGCGATGGACGGGCGGTATTACGCTCTACGATTCGTGAAAGTCTCGCCAGTGAGGCGATGCATTATCTGGGCATTCCGACGACGCGCGCTTTAAGCATCGTTACCAGCGATACGCCAGTTTACCGGGAAACGGTAGAATCAGGCGCGATGCTAATGCGCGTGGCGCAAAGCCATCTGCGATTTGGTCACTTCGAACACTTTTACTATCGCCGCGAGCCGGAAAAGGTTCGCCAGTTGGCTGACTTCGCCATCCGTCATTACTGGTCACATCTTCAGGATGATGAGGATAAATACCGTCTCTGGTTTACCGATGTTGTCGCACGTACCGCGTCGTTAATTGCTCACTGGCAGACAGTCGGTTTTGCTCATGGTGTTATGAACACTGACAACATGTCGATTCTCGGACTGACGCTCGATTATGGGCCGTTCGGCTTCCTCGATGATTACGAGCCTGGTTTTATCTGTAATCACTCTGACCATCAGGGGCGTTATAGTTTTGATAATCAGCCTGCCGTCGCGTTGTGGAATTTACAGCGTCTGGCACAGACATTGTCGCCATTTATTGCTGTGGATGCGCTCAATGCGGCGCTGGATATCTATCAACAGGTTTTGTTGACACATTATGGGCAACGAATGCGGCAGAAACTGGGCTTTGTGACGGAACAAAAAGAAGATAACGCGCTGCTGAATGAATTATTCAGTTTGATGGCGCGAGAGCGCAGCGACTATACCCGTACATTTCGCATCCTTAGCCTGGTTGAACAGCGCAGTCCGGCATCGCCACTGCGTGATGAGTTTATTGATCGTGCGGCATTCGATGACTGGTTTGCCCGTTATCGGGCGCGTTTGCAGCAAGATAACGTCACCGACAGCGAACGTCAGCAACTTATGCAAAGCGTCAATCCGGCGTTGGTGTTGCGCAACTGGCTGGCACAACGAGCCATTGAGGCGGCGGAACAGGGCGATATGACGGAATTACACCGCCTGCATGAGGCGTTGCGAAATCCTTTCAGCGACAGAGATGATGATTATGTCAGCCGTCCACCGGACTGGGGCAAACGGCTGGAAGTCAGCTGCTCAAGTTAAACGCTACTTTGTCAGTAGCAGTTTGCCAGCCTGGGTTTTACGGAGCAGATATTCTTGTCCGTCATGATCAATGATCAGTTTGCCATCCGGACCTAACAGTGTCTGGCTGGCAATGCGTCGAACAGGCTGCGGGGAAGAGGCCTTCTGACTTGCATCCGTTTTAGGCGTGAGTCTGCTGCTATCCGTATAGCTCATAAAAACTAATAATAATTGATATAACAATGATTCTTATTATCAATACAATCTTGCACTAGGGCAAGTAATAATTCATTGATAAGACAAGCTATTGAGCAGAAATGCCCATTCCAGACGGAACGGGCATGTATTCAGAAGCGGGTATCCACCGCAGAGGCGAGTTTTTCGACCAGGTGTTCGGTATCTTCCCAGCCTAAACACGGATCGGTAATTGACTGACCGTAAGTGAGCGGCTGACCACCGACGATTTTTTGCGTTCCTTCGCGCAGGAAACTTTCCGCCATAATTCCGGCAATCGCGGTAGAGCCATTGCGGATTTGCTGGCAAATATCCTCACAAACCTCTAACTGGCGACGATGCTGCTTCTGGCAATTGCCGTGGCTGAAATCCACTACCAGATGTTCAGGTAAATCAAACTCGTGCAGCGTATCGCAGGCGGCGGCGATATCATCGGCATGGTAATTCGGCTTTTTGCCGCCGCGCATAATAATGTGACCATACGGGTTGCCGCTGGTCTGATAGATGGTCATCTGACCGTTTTTGTCTGGTGAGAGGAACATATGGCTGGCGCGCGCCGCGCGAATCGCGTCCACGGCAATACGCGTGTTGCCATCAGTACCATTTTTAAAGCCTACCGGGCATGAGAGCGCGGAAGCCATTTCGCGGTGGATCTGGCTTTCGGTAGTGCGTGCGCCAATCGCGCCCCAGCTAATTAAGTCAGCAATAAACTGACCGGTCACCATATCGAGAAACTCGGTCGCGGTGGGAACGCCCAGCTCATTTACCTGCAACAGTAACTTACGCGCCAGTTCGAGGCCGTGATTTACCCGATAGCTACCGTTTAAATCCGGATCGGAAATTAATCCTTTCCAGCCGACAACGGTTCGTGGTTTTTCAAAATAGGTGCGCATTACGATTTCCAGCCGTGACTGGTACTGGTTGCGCAGCGCCTGCAGACGGGTGGCGTACTCCATTGCAGCGGTGAGATCGTGGATCGAGCAGGGGCCAATAATGACCAACAGTCGCTTGTCTTCACCATTCAGTATTTTTTCAATTCTGCGGCGGGAATCGGTGACATGGCTGGCGACGCCAGGCGTTACGGGATACCGTAGCGCGAGTTCGGCGGGCGTTACCAGACTCTCGATACGCGCAGTACGGAGTTCGTCAGTTCTGTTCATTACAAGTCTCAGAAATTTGTTGCTTCAACGGCAGGACTACCGGGAAGTGATGCGCATCACGATAAACCAATCCCTGCTGATTTCAAGTGCGAGGCAGGTTACGCCTCGCTCAATTGACGGCATAATAACAAAAAAGCGAACTCTTATACTAGTTTTCTAGTACATTCTCCGGCTAAGACCCATGATATCGAGGATCTTGGTGGCAATCTCTTCTACCGAATAATTGGTACTGTTGATCCACGGGATCTGATTTTTACGGTACAACGCTTCTACTTCCGCGACTTCCATCCGACACTGACGAAGCGAGGCATAGCGACTGTTTTCCCGACGCTCTTCGCGAATAGCCGCCAGACGCTCAGGGTCGATGGTTAGCCCGAACAGCTTATGCTGTAGCGGTTTAAGGGACGCGGGAAGCACCAGATTATCCATGTCATCGGCAATAAAGGGGTAGTTTGCCGCGCGGATACCAAACTGCATCGCCAGATACAGACTGGTGGGAGTTTTACCGCAACGAGAAACGCCGAGCAGGATCACCTGTGCCTGATCCAGATTGCGCAACGAAATGCCGTCATCATGAGCGAGGGTGTAATCAATCGCCGCAATGCGCGCATCATATTTATTAAGGTTGTTGGGATTCAGGCCGTGGGTTCGATGGGCAATCGGCGTCGGGTCCAGCTTCATTTCTTGTTGTAGCGGGGCAACCAGCGCCTGAACGATATCCTGACAAAAACCTTCACTTTGCAAGATGATGGCGCGAATTTCCGGTAACACGATGGAGTAGAAGACCAGCGGGCGCACACCTGTTTGCTGATAAATCGCGTCTATTTGGTCTTTCACCGCCCGCGCCCGGCTCTCATTTTCGACAAACGGCAGCGTAATGCTGCTGATAGTAACGGGAAATTGCGACATCACTGCGTGTCCTAATACCTCCGCAGTTATTGCCGTACCATCAGAAATATAAAAAACGTGGCGATCAACAGCATTATCCATTTTGTTCTTCCCGTGATGCAGACATAATTCTATGAAAGCATAAATTAAAAATGTACAGAAGCGTAGAACGTTATGCCTGGTTTATAAAATGAACCTTCAATTTTATTTTTTATGAAAACGGCATTTCATTTTCCGGTTTCGTTTATACCGATGGTTTATGTGGGAATTATCGAAGATAACAGATTTGCGCAACGCTGGGATCAGTCTTAAAAAGTAAAAAAATATATTTGCTTGAACGATTCACCGTTTTTTTCATCCGGTTAAATATGCAAAGATAAATGCGCAGAAATGTGTTTCTCAAACCGTTCATTTATCACAAAAGGATTGTTCGATGTCCAACAATGGCTCGTCACCGCTGGTGCTTTGGTATAACCAACTCGGCATGAATGATGTAGACAGGGTTGGGGGCAAAAATGCCTCCCTGGGTGAAATGATTACTAACCTTTCCGGAATGGGCGTTTCCGTTCCGAATGGTTTCGCCACCACCGCCGATGCGTTTAACCAGTTTCTGGATCAAAGCGGCGTAAACCAGCGCATTTATGAACTGCTGGATAAAACGGATATTGACGATGTTACTCAGCTTGCAAAAGCAGGCGCGCAAATCCGCCAGTGGATTATCGACACTCCCTTCCAGCCTGAGCTGGAAAACGCCATCCGCGAAGCCTATGCACAGCTTTCCGCCGATGACGAAAACGCCTCTTTTGCGGTGCGTTCCTCCGCCACCGCAGAAGACATGCCGGACGCCTCCTTCGCCGGTCAGCAGGAGACCTTCCTCAACGTTCAGGGTTTTGACGCCGTACTGGTGGCAGTGAAGCATGTCTTTGCTTCCCTGTTTAACGATCGCGCCATCTCTTATCGCGTTCACCAGGGGTATGATCACCGTGGCGTGGCGCTCTCAGCCGGTGTTCAGCGGATGGTGCGTTCCGACCTCGCGTCCTCTGGCGTGATGTTCTCCATTGATACCGAATCCGGTTTCGACCAGGTGGTGTTTATCACTTCCGCATGGGGCCTCGGTGAGATGGTTGTGCAGGGCGCGGTTAACCCGGATGAGTTTTACGTGCATAAACCGACGCTGGCGGCGAATCGCCCGGCTATCGTGCGCCGTACCATGGGGTCGAAAAAAATCCGCATGGTCTACGCGCCGACTCAGGAGCACGGCAAGCAGGTTAAAATTGAAGACGTACCACAGGAACAACGTGACATCTTCTCGCTGACCAACGAAGAAGTGCAGGAACTGGCAAAACAGGCCGTACAAATTGAGAAACACTACGGCCGCCCGATGGACATTGAGTGGGCGAAAGATGGCCACACCGGCAAACTGTTTATTGTGCAGGCACGTCCGGAAACCGTGCGTTCACGCGGTCAGGTCATGGAACGTTATACGCTGCATTCACAGGGCAAGATTATCGCCGAAGGCCGCGCTATCGGTCATCGCATTGGCGCGGGGCCGGTGAAAGTCATCCATGACATTAGCGAAATGAACCGCATCGAACCTGGCGACGTGCTGGTCACTGACATGACCGACCCGGACTGGGAACCGATCATGAAGAAAGCCTCTGCCATCGTCACCAACCGTGGCGGACGTACCTGTCACGCGGCGATCATCGCCCGTGAACTGGGTATTCCGGCGGTGGTAGGGTGTGGCGATGCGACTGAACGGATGAAAGACGGTGAGAAGGTCACCGTTTCCTGCGCTGAAGGCGATACCGGTTACGTTTATGCTGAGTTGCTGGAATTTAGCGTGAAAAGCTCCAGCGTGGAAACCATGCCGGATCTACCGCTGAAAGTGATGATGAACGTCGGTAACCCGGATCGTGCGTTTGACTTTGCCTGTCTGCCAAATGAAGGCGTAGGTCTGGCGCGCCTGGAATTTATCATCAACCGCATGATTGGCGTTCACCCGCGCGCACTGCTTGAGTTTGACGACCAGGAACCGCAGTTGCAAAACGAAATCCGCGAGATGATGAAAGGCTTTGATTCCCCGCGTGAATTTTACGTTGGTCGTCTGACTGAAGGGATCGCGACGCTGGGCGCTGCGTTTTATCCGAAGCGCGTCATTGTCCGTCTCTCTGATTTTAAATCCAACGAATATGCAAACCTGGTCGGTGGCGAGCGTTACGAGCCGCATGAAGAGAACCCGATGCTGGGCTTCCGTGGCGCCGGTCGCTACGTTTCTGATAGCTTCCGCGACTGCTTCGCGCTGGAGTGTGAAGCGGTGAAACGTGTGCGCAACGACATGGGGTTAACCAACGTTGAGATCATGATCCCGTTCGTGCGTACCGTTGACCAGGCGAAAGCGGTGGTTGAAGAACTGGCGCGTCAGGGGCTGAAACGTGGTGAGAACGGGCTGAAGATCATCATGATGTGTGAAATTCCGTCCAACGCCTTGCTGGCAGAACAGTTCCTCGAATATTTCGACGGCTTCTCTATCGGCTCAAACGACATGACGCAGCTGGCTCTTGGCCTGGATCGTGACTCCGGCGTGGTGTCTGAACTGTTTGATGAGCGCAACGATGCCGTGAAAGCACTGTTGTCGATGGCGATCCGTGCCGCGAAGAAACAGGGCAAATACGTCGGGATTTGCGGTCAGGGGCCGTCTGACCACGAAGACTTTGCCGCATGGTTGATGGAAGAGGGGATCGACAGCCTTTCTCTGAACCCGGACACCGTAGTGCAAACCTGGTTAAGTCTGGCTGAACTGAAGAAATAAAATATAACCCCGGCGACAATATGTCGCCGGGGTTAGCTATTTGCGGAAACGGGTCTTATTCAGTAATTCCGCAATAACCCTCGGTTAATCGCTGAATAATATCTTTTCTGAGCAAAAATTTTTGTATTTTACCGGATGCAGTGCGGGGTAACTTTTCAGTTATCACAATATGTTCAGGGTATTTATATTTCGCTACCCGTTTACGGCTAAAAAATGCCACCACATCTTCCAGCGATAATGAATGATGTGGCGATTTTAATACAATATAAGCACACGAGCGTTCGCCTAAGCGTTTATCGGGCATCGCAACTACGCAGGCATCATGAATTTTGGGGTGCTGTAACAATATATCCTCTACTTCACGGCTGCTAATATTTTCTCCGCCACGGACAATAATATCTTTCTTGCGTCCGGTTATTTTTATATAACCCGCCTCATCCATACAACAGAGATCGCCACTGTAATACCAGCCTTTATCATCCAGCGCACGGGCGGTTAATTCAGGTTCATCAAAATAACCCATAAACACATTGGGGCCGCGCGAGGCCTCTTCACCTTCACAACCGGCCGGTAAGGTCTTGCGTGCGTCATCGACGACTTTGATTTCCACGCCAGCGGCAGCGTAACCATCGGTATGCATAAAGCGCGACAACGGATCGTCGAGATTCACCACCGCGTGCGGCGAGCTTTCTGTGGAACCATAAACACTTAACAATTTAATGCCGCGTTGTTGGCATTCTCGCGCCACTTTTTTGGGGATCGTGGTGCCACCGCAAAGAAAGAAACGCAGCGCAGAAAGATCTGCGGGCTGTTTTTCCAGTAAATTCAAAAGGTCATAGACAAACGGCGTTGCGCCGAGCATACAGGTGCAACGTTGTTGCTCAAGCAACGAGAGACAGGTTTCAGGGGTGAAAATATCTAACAACACGCTGCGAGCACCAATTAAAAATGGTGCTGTTACGCCATGCAGAAATCCCGTTGCGTGACCAAGTGGCGCAGGCATCATAAAGACATCCAGCCAGGTCAGATTCAGCCGCGCGCAATAAGCCCGCTCACTGGCGAGAATATTGTTATGCGTTAGCATCACGCCCTTTGGCAGACCCTCGGTTCCGGAGGTAAACAGCACCGCAGCTAATTCATCGCCGTGGGTCGTTATCGCCGTGGTCAGTGGGATATTGTCGGCGATAATCTGACTTAATGAGAGGGAAGAGGTGGCGGGAGCCAGTTTGTCCACGCCGACAATTTGTTGCAGATGTGGAAGCTGATTTTGCAGCGGCAGGATTAAATCTACCGGACGCGTTTGTTTAAACAACGTCGGGGCAAAAAACATTTTGGCCTGGCTCTTATTGAGCACCCACACCAGTTCCGCTTCTCGCCAGGAAGGCAACAACGGCACGGAAACTGCGCCGGTTTTCAGGCAGGCGAGATAGATAACGGTAAATTCACACCAGCCGGGCAGTTGAAATGCGACGCGATCGCCGGCTTCAATACCGTTCGCCAGCATCCAGTTTGCCAGACAGCTCGCGGCCTGATCGAGCGCGCTATAGGTGTACGATGCGCCATGATTATCGACCACGGCTATTTTATCAGGCATCGCCCGCACAGTTTGCTGCCAGTAGTCAGCCAGCGAAGCATCACCCCATAACCCTTGCTGCCGGTAGGCTGCACGACGCTGCGCGTTAAACGTTAATGTCACTTTCATTTTGGACTCTCGAAACAAAACGTCAGGCCCGATGTGCGGGCCTGTGGGATGCGTGATTAACCGTAGCGGAAATCAATACCGAAAGTGCCAGCAGGGTATTGCCATTGTTCGAGGATAGTGTTGCCGCAAAGCACCCGACAGGTTCCGCATTCGAGACAACCGGCAGAATCAAAATGAATATTTCCCGCCTCATCCTGTTTATAAAGTCCGGCCGGGCAGGCTTTCATTAATTTACGAAATTCATTGATATCAGGGTTTGCCGCCAGAATGATGTGCGGATGTCCCTCATCAACATGGAATTTATTGACGCCTAATTTGACCTCAACATTAACCGTAGCATTCTGGCTCATAGTGCGGTTGTTCCCTTAATGCCATCTTTGAGCAAGTTGATCAGCCCGATTTTCTTCGCATGTCCCATGATCATCTTGCGCACCGGCTGGTTAGGTTTGCCGTCGATGGTGAACATATCGTTCATGATGTCGGCGACCATGCGCGGGTATTGGCTAAACAGGCGCGGGTTTTCCATCAGCGCCGGGATTTTGCGAAAATGCTGCATATCGCGCATGACGCAACTCTGTTCCAGCTCACGTTTGTATTGTGCCAGACTGCTGGTGGAGAAATCCGCGCGTTCTTTGGCGGCAATCACCGTTGTGGCTGCAGCCTGTGCCGACGCGATGGCTAAATCCATTCCGCGAACCGTAAAGCCCAGATTGAGGCAGAAACCGGCGGCGTCACCGACGATCATCACACCATCGTTAACCAGTTGCGGCACCATCGCCAGACCACCTTCCGGCACCATATGCGCGGAATATTCAAGCAGTTTGCCACCGCTAATTAGCGGGCGTATGGCGGGGTGCTGTTTAAAATCTTCCAGCATTTGCGGCACGCTTTTTTGCGCATGGGCGATATCACCCAATCCGCAGACCAGACCCAACGATACGGAGTCGTGATTGGTATAAAGGAATCCGCCGCCCATTAATCCGTCAGAAGGAGAACCGGCAAACAGCCAGGCGGCGCCTTCATTGTCGGTAACGTTAAAGCGATCGTTGATTTGTTCTGGCGTGAGGCCAATGACCTCTTTAACACCAACAGCGTAATGATGCGGATCGGAGGCGGGAACCATTCCCAGCGAACGACCAAGAATTGAGTTAACGCCATCAGCCAGAATCACCACATTCGCTTCGAGAATATCATCCCCGGCCTGGACGCCAGTGACCTTGTTTCCTTCACGAACCAGCGCATCGACGCGAACGCCCGGGATAAACTGCGCACCCGCCTGTTCTGCTTGTTCCATCAGCCACGGATCGAGGCGGTTGCGCAATACGGTATAAGACGCTTGCTGCGGGGCATCCGGTTGCTCACGGTGAAAATCGAGGGTAACGGCGCTCTCTTCGGTTAAGAAGGAGATTTTCTCGCGTGTGACCTTGCGTTCAACTGGTGCAGATGCAGCAAAGCCGGGAATAATAGCCTCAAGCGTGTGGGCATAAAGACGCCCGCCAGTCATATTCTTGCATCCGGCGCTGTCACCGCGTTCTATCACCAGGACATCCAGTCCGGCTCGCGCCATCACCAGTGCGGCAACGCTACCGGCAACGCCCGCACCGACCACAATGGCATCAAATTTGTCATCCGACATGCGTTATGCTCCCTTCCCGCTGCGTTAACAGCGGGAGATGTGGTTGAAAAGGAATTAGCGATTCAAATGGCTAATCAGGGCAGGGACGACGTTGTAGATATCGCCCACCAGACCGTAGTCGGCATAGTTAAAGATTGGCGCGTTTTTATCTTTATTGATGGCGACAATCACTTTTGCGCCGTTGCCGCCGACCATATGCTGGATCTGCCCGGAAATCCCCAGCGTCAGGTAGAGATCGGATTTCAGCAACACGCCGGAGACGCCGATATAACGTTCACGTTCCATCCAGTTCTCGCCTTCGGCAATCGGGCGTGAGCAGCCGACTTCAGCATTCAGCGCCGCCGCCAGTTCGTGAACCATTTTCAGATCATCCTGAGCCGCCAGACCACGCCCGACGCCGACCACGCGTTTCGCTTTACTCAGATCCACACTGCTTGCCGCTTTAGCGCGGCGTTCGCGACAGAGAATTTCATGACGCGGGGCAACGTAAGGCACCGTTTCAATCGGGCATTGATGAGAAGCATTGCTCGTGCACGGTTCCTGAACACCGGGCGCAAGGGTAATTATCGCCAGCGGGCTGGTGATTTTTTCCTGAGCGAACGCTAACCCGCCATACATACGGTGCTCGGCGCAAATGTCGCCATCGACAACATCCACTGCTGTGGCATCGTTTACCAGCGCCGCATTCAGTTGCACACTTAACCGTGCTGCCAGAGCTTTACCGCGTTTCGTCGCGGCCATTAGCAACATAGCGGGGTGTTTATCTTTAAGTAGGGCAGCAATGCTTTCAGCGTAATTTTCAGTGCGTTGCAGCGCATCGTTTTGCCCAAGAACATAAATACATTTTGGACCATAAGGCATAACCGCCTGCGCCTGGTCGGCATTTTGCACAATGGCATACACCTGTTGTCCCCATTGCTGCGCACCGCCAAACAGTTCGGCATAACGTTCAGGATTATCGCTAAAGACCCAGACGTTGTTTAATTGACTCATCGTTTCTTCTCCGTAGGCTTTAGTTCAGGGCTTTCTTCAGGTGTTCCGCCAGCTCGGCAATCGCTTCCGGCGAATCGTTATCGAGAATGATGTGTTTACGTTCTGTTTGTGGCGGTACGCGAATGCCGGTCAGTTCAGCAAGTGGCGCGCTCTGGCTCCAGCCGATATCACTCGCCTGCCACTGGTTCACCGGTTTTTTGCCTGCACCGAGAATGGCTTTCATGGAGGGGATACGTGGAACGTTGATATCAGACGTGACGCAAAGTACGGCGGGAAGCGAGAGTGCAATAACCTCAACTTCTTCTTCGAGAGTGCGTTCAACCACCAGTGTATCGCCCTGACGCGCAATGGCACTCACTGCATTAATCACCGGAAGTTGCAAGATTTCCCCTACCAGCAGACCGACCTGCTGGGCATAGAGATCGCCAGAACCTTCACCAAAGAGCAGTAAATCAAAGCCGATTTTTTCTGCTGCGGTTGCCAGCGCCTTTGCGGTATCGACGGGCAGCGCGTGTTCAAGTTGGGCATCCTGCACCATATACAGGCTGTGTGGCCCGCGTGATAACACGTCTTTGCGCACCTTCGAGTTCTGCAATAACGAACCGCCAACCGTCAGTGCGGATATCTCATCATCATCTGTCGCGAGCTGGCTTGCGGCTTCAATAGCATTGAGATCGAACTGGCTGATTTTGGCGTCGGCATTGTCGAAATTAAGGGTGTATTCGGGAGTGACAACAATGTCCTGTTCTTCAGGCACCAGCTTAAAGCAGGTTATTATTTTCATGATTTCTCCTGTGGGTCGCATACGGAACCATCTCCGATGGAAGGTAAAAATGGCCTGAAAATAGTGTGCGATAGCGGTGCGGGGTTTTCGACGGAGCAAGCTGTTTTCCTTGCCAACAATCTTGCAAAAAAAATGCGATCGCTAAAACAAAAGTGCAGTTAGCGGCAATATTGTTATGCCATGACCGTACAATCTTGCATTCGGTTTAAATAATCTTGTTTAGCTCTCGCTAAACGCGGTTGTATAACCGCAATACACGCCGTATTTTATCCGGCATATATTGCTTTTGCTTGCTCATGGATAGGGAGGTTGTCATGTATCAACGCTGTTTTGATAATGCCAGCGAAACGCTGTTTGTCTCTGGAAAAACGCCACGGCTTTCACGTTTTGCATTTAGCGATGATCCCAAATGGGAGTCTGGACATCACGTTCATGACAATGAAACTGAGCTGATTTATGTCAAGAAAGGGGTGGCAAGGTTTACCATTGACTCCTCGTTATATGTAGCCCATGCCGATGACATTGTGGTGATAGAACGCGGCAGACTTCATGCGGTGGCTTCTGATGTCAACGATCCAGCAACGACCTGTACCTGTGCGCTGTACGGTTTTCAGTTTCAGGGGGCAGAGGAAAACCAGCTTCTGCAACCGCATTCATGTCCGGTAATTGCCGCAGGGCAGGGAAAAGAGGTCATTAAAACCTTATTTAATGAGTTAAGCGTGATTTTGCCGCAAAGTAAAAATAGTCAGATATCTTCGTTATGGGACGCATTTGCCTATACATTAGCAATTCTTTACTACGAAAATTTTAAAAATGCGTATCGTTCGGAGCAGGGGTATATTAAAAAAGATGTTCTGATAAAAGATATTCTCTTCTACCTGAATAATAACTATCGCGAAAAAATCACCCTGGAACAGTTATCGAAAAAGTTTCGTGCCAGCGTCAGCTATATTTGTCATGAATTTACTAAAGAATATCGAATTTCCCCTATTAATTATGTTATTCAACGGCGTATGACGGAAGCAAAATGGCTGCTGACTAATACTGATTTATCACAGGCAGAGATCTCCTGGCGTGTGGGTTATGAAAATGTCGATCACTTCGCCAAACTGTTTTTGCGCCATGTCGGCTGTTCGCCCAGTGATTACCGCAGGCAATTTAAAAACTGTTTTGCGGAACAAGAGACCTTTTCTGAATTTCCTCAACCCGTAAGTCTTGCCGGATAAATCTGGCGGCGCAGTTTTGCAAGAAGCTGCGCCGCCTGCAGATTATTTGTTCTGATAATCTTTCAGGATCTGCCGACCTGCCACGTAAATCATAATTTCGTCTGTACCGCCGCCGATACGTTCACAGCGGACATCACGCCAGAAGCGGGAAACGCGCGCTTCATCGGTATAGCCCAGACCGCCCATGATTTGAATCGCATCATCAATAACTTCCATCGCGGTACGTGCGCAGTACAGTTTTGCCAGCGCCGCGCTGGTGCGCAGTGACTGATGCTGGTCAGCTTGCCATGCCACTTTCAGCACCATGTTGCGCATGTTGTCGATCTTAATCGCCATCAGCGCCAGTTTTTCCTGGATCATCTGGTTATGCCCAATCGGCTTACCAAAAGCGATACGCTGGTTGGCATAGCGGGCTGCATCTTCGAAGGCGCATTCGGCAAAGCCGGTGCTGCGTGCGGCGTTGATCAGGCGCTCCATCTCAAAGTTGTACATCACATTGAGGAAGCCCATTCCTTCTTCGCCCACCATGTCGCTCTCTTCAACCTCTACGTTGTCGAGATAAACTTCGCAGGTGCTGAGCATATGCCAGCCGATTTTATGCAGTGGGTTGATCTTAATACCAGGCTTACCGGAGTCGACCCACCACAGGGTGAAGGCTTTTTTCGGATCTTTCGGTTGCGGATCGCGCGCCAGCACCAGCATGTACGGATACTCTTTCGCGCCGGTAATAAAGGTTTTCTGTCCGTTGATATAAACCTTGCCATTTTTACGCGTGTAAGTGGTGGTGGCGCTGTTGTTGTCTGAGCCAGCGCCCGGTTCCGTCAATGCCAGGGCATAGGCGGGATCACCCGTTTCCAGGGTGCTTTCTGCCGTTTTACGTAGCTGCTCTGCAGAACCGAAGCGGCGCATACTGTGAATACACTGACCGTTGGTAATCAAAAACGCCGGAGCACCGCATTTTGACACTTCCATCAGCGCCAACATTTGGGTGACGTAATCCGCAGGGATACCGCCAAATTCTTCCGGCACGCCAAGCATGGAAATACCGTTATCCGCCAGCGCCCGCATAAACTCGCGCGGGTATGTACCGTTTTGATCACAGGTGCGGAAATACTCTTCCGGGAAGTTAGTCGTAATCAACTCGCGAATACTGGCCAACAGCAGTTCTTGTTCTTCGGTTAAAGAAAAATCCATTGTTATACTCCTGTTAATGAGCCGCTTCAGGCAGGACAAAACCCATCGCCGCATCGATAAATAATCTTTCGTCCATTAGTTTGAGTTCTGGCGAAATAACCGGGGTGAAATCCATTTTGTCGAGAATATCTTTTTGTAAATCGACACCGGGAGCGATTTCGATTAAATGCAGACCATCTTCTTTCAGCGTGAATACGGCGCGTTCAGTGATATAACGAACATCAAGTCCCCGTTCGAGAGCAATTTTTCCACTAAACGTGATTTCCGGTAGTTCACGGATAAATTTCTTCACCCGTCCTTCCTGAACGATATTTAATTTACCGTCGGAAATTTCTGTTTTTAAACTTCCTGCGGTTAACGTGCCACAGAAAATAATTTTCTTCGAGGTGGCGCTGATATCAATAAATCCGCCGGTGCCCATGATTTTGCCATTGAATTTATGTACGCCGACGTTACCGTACTGGTCGACTTCGGCAAAACTCAAATAACAAACATCCAGACCACCGCCGTGGTAAAAATCGAACTGGGACGTCATATCCAGAATGGCGCGGGTATTAACATTTGCGCCAAAGGCGATACCTTGCGAGGTAATACCGCCAATCGGACCCGTTTCCACAGTCAGAATAAAGTCATCAGCACATCCTTCTTCCCGGGCGACCAGACCAATGCCATCGGCAATACCGACGCCGACATTACCGACCGCACCTTTACGCATTTCGTATAGTGCGCGCCGTGCAACTAATTTACGCTGATTAAGCGGCAGACTAAGTTTGGTACTGTCATCAAGGGTGAAGTCGCCAGAAATAAAACGGTTAACTGGTGCGCCGCCATACAACTGGGTTTGATCCGGATCGACAACGACAATATCTACCAGGTAGCCCGGAATACGCACCGCCTTCGGATGCAGCGTGGCTTTCTTAACCATTTTCTGCACCTGCATCATTACGATACCGCCGTTATTGTGCACCGCCTGAGCAATGACCAGCGCGTCGAGATACATCACTTCATCTTCAAAGGTGGCATAGCCTTCGCTGTCGCAGGTGGTGGCGCGAATAAAGGCGATATCCGGCGCAATCGCTTTGTAATAGAGATATTCTTTATTATCAAACTCGACCAGTTTAATCAGGTCTTCTTTGGTTACTTCATTCAGTTTGCCGCCTTGTTGGCGAGGGTCAACGAACGTACCGATACCAATATCACTAATAATACCAGGCTGGTGGGCAGCAGCAGCACGTAAGGTTTGTGTAAGTACGCCTTGTGGATAGTTATAAGCAATAATTTTATTTTGTTCTGCAAGGTCAGAAATACGCGGCGATTGTCCCCAGTGTCCGCATAATGCCCATTTCACCAGACCTTCTTGCGCCAGCGGACTAATACCACGGTCGGCGCGATCACCAAGCCCTGTAGGGCTAATAATTGATAAATTACGTGGCGTTTGAGTCTGTTTATATTTATCAGCAAGAGCAGTAATTAATGTGGTGGCTTCCAGAATACCGCCGCCAGCGCCTAATACACAAAGCGTTGCTTCGTCGGGAATATAATTCACTGCTTCCTGTGCCGACAGGACCGGCACTCGTCCATTAATACGAGGTGGTTTTACAGGTTTCATTATTTTTTCCTGATTCAGGTGTGAATTTCCCTGCGTCAGCCAGAAAAAATAGCGCGCAGGTATCCACGGAATATTTTTATTAAATACTCTTAAAACACTTGTTTTTATTTCGGCGGGTGAGGGTGTTCCCGCCGGAATGTTATTGATTATGCCTGATGCAAAATAGTTAATACTGTGCGCAAATCATTCACTGATATTTGCCCAGGGGCAGAGGCTTTTTTTACTGCGCCAAAGGTTGCCGCCGAACCGAAAACTTCACCCGCCAGACGGGAAATTACGCCAGTTTTTGCCATCGACATGGTAATGATTGGACGATCGGCATACTGTTCCTGCATCTCCAGAGTCGCGGCAAGTAACGTCAGCACATCGCTGGTGCTTTGTGGCATCAGCGCAATTTTGGGAATATCAGCGTCGAAGGACTGCATTTTGCGCAGACGGGCGATGATTTCTTCGGCCTCCGGTGTTTTATGAAAGTCATGGTTGGACATGACAACTTTCACATCATGCGCATGGGCGTAGGCGACGGTTTCTTTAACCTGATCATCGCCGGTAAATAACTCCAGATCGATCATATCGACCAGACCACTGTCGATGGCTGCGCGATTGAGTGCAATATAAGCCTCGGTGGAAATCGCCTGCTCGCCGCCTTCTTTGGCACTGCGGAAGGTAAACAGCAGTGGTTTTTCTGGCATTACCTCGCGGATAGCTTTTGCCGCTGCCATGACCGACTCTACGCAGGAGAGGTCGGCAAAGTGGTCCACGCGCCACTCCAGAATATCAAAGTCTGCTTCACGATAGACGAGAGCTTCAGACTTCACGCTGGCGATATCTTTCGCCATCAGCGAGACGATGATTTTTGGTGCGCCCGTGCCAATGACGAGATCTTTTACAGTTACGGTTTTCATTTCTTACCCTTTCTGCACGCGGTCAGCCTGTCAGGCGCCGAACCCCATGACCTGTTTAACATATTCCAGAGGGAAATCTTTGCCAGTCCATAACGTGAACTGTTCAGCCCCTTGCCACAACAACATGCCGTATCCATCAATCGTTTTGCAACCCGCTTGTTGCGCCTGCTGCAATAACTTCGTCATATGCGGGTTATATACGCATTCAGTGACCAGAAGTCCTGGATGTAACAAGCTGATATCATTAACTAATGATTCATTCTCAAGGGGTTTCATACCCACTTTGGTGCCGTTGGTTAAAATGTCAGCAGAAGCCAGCGCCTCGGCAAAGGCCTGCTGATCGGCGAGATCCGTAACTGTGACGACGCAATCGGTGTTTTCGTTGACCCGTTGCGCGAAGGCGAGGGCTTTATCAAAAAACTCATCCCGACGGTTAAAGAGTTTAATTTCTTTTAACCCTTCAATCGCCCCCTGCGCGCCAATTGCCGTTGAGGCGCCACCGGCACCTAACAGCACCATCGTTTTGCCTTTGATATCAAAACCGCTCTCTTTAATGGCGCGAATATGGCCTGTGCCGTCGGTGTTATAGCCGCGCAGGTAGCCGTTATCATTTACGATGGTATTGATGGCACCCACCAGTTTCGCCGCAGGCGTTAATTCATCAACATATTCACACGCCAGTTGTTTGTTCGGCATCGACACACCAGTGCCGCGCATTTTTAAGGCTTTTAATCCTTCAATTGCTCCGGCAAAGCTATCGTTATCCACCTCAAAGGCCATATAGGTAAATGGTAATCCTGCTTTTTCTAAGGCTTTATTTTGCATTTCAGGCGATAAACTGTGGCGGATAGGATAGGCCATCAGCCCAATCAATTCGTATTTAGCAGTAACATCCATAATTAACTCCTTTAACCTCTGTGCTTAATTGTGTTTAAAATAACGCTCACCTAACCGGATATCATTTTGGGGAATAATAAACACGCGGTAATAGCGAATGAAAACAATAATCGCGGTAATCAGAGCCAGCAGCGCGAAAGTAAAATCGAGAACGATGATATATTGCAGTCCGATATTTGACAGATAACCGGTAATCAGTGGAATAATAAAGTTAGCCAGACCTCCCATCATCATATAAATACTGGTGACTTTAGCTTTGCTTTTGGGGAAAAACTCCGACATGACCGAAACGCCGAGTTGTAAAATGCCGCCAGCCGCTGAGAAACCGATAACAAAGGCTCCGGCATTACACACTAGCGGGGAAGGGTAGAGATAGATAATGGCGGCAGTTACCGTTGCCAGTGCAGAGTTAAATACGTTAGCCCAGATGGGGCGTACTATTTTTTTCAGTAGCGCGGCAAAAATAAAGACGCAGACCAGCGAACCCATACTGTAATAAGAGACGGTTTTTAATGCCTCGGCTTCCGACATTCCAGCAAATGCCATTGCATATTTTGGCATCCACACCACAATCACATAAAAGGTCGAGAATGCGGCGACACCGAACAGTACCGATGAAACACCTTCCAGCCAGACTAACGGTTTACTGTTCATTTGCGGTAATTCATTAGCAACGCTGGCATCCACCAATTGGCTGGGGAATTTGCTTTTCAACAGCATTAGCGTGATCAGTACAAACAGGATGCCCGGAATAATCAGCCCATAGCCGTACCAGATGTTATTCAGCAGCATATAACTCACCAGCATTGGATAGAACATTTGCCCGAATGACACCATTGCTTTAACCAGTATTACCGCCGACCCGGAGGCTTTCGGAAAGCATTCCATTAACGCCGGGTAACCACCGGTATCCAGCGCCGAGTTAGCGATACCTACGCACACTGCCAGACAGTAAGCGAGAGTTAAATTCGGGCAAGCGGGAATACCAAAGAAGAACAACAGATACATGGCGACTGCCATTAATATTACCGCTCGCCGACCAAATTTGTCGGAGATCACACCGAAGAATAAAATACTGATCAGGCGACCCAGGCCAATACCGGAAATTAAATAAGCAATACCCGCGTTGTCAGTCGAAAATTTTTCTGCCAGAGATGACATGTTCTGTGCAAGTGTAATAACACTAATGCCGTGCAGAAAATAGCTGAAGTAAATACAAAGAACAGCCAGGATAAATGGCGTGCTGAAAGCCTTATTTTGAGACATTTTCACAGCTCCTTGCTGAAAGATAATTTTGTTACCGTACGTATTGTTCTTCGACGGTTTTCATAATCACTATACTGAAGATGATTTTCCCCGGATACATGGCATAAAGTTTATGTTTCCAGGTATATTGCATGAGATAGTTTGTTTTGGAACGTGATTTTCCTTAATTGGCGCAGAAAGATTAATTTATCCGTAAGATCTTGCATGTCCTGAAAAGAATATTGCATTACCCATCCGTAGCGACATTTTCTTTTAGCGATGGATGTTGTGTTTCCTTGTGGCTGCGTAAGCCAATAAACAGCGCCAGTAAAAATCCGACGGCAGCGATGGCGGTATCGAACCACATAATATCGGCAATACTTCTTTGTGATAGATGAGCCGTAATCAACGGAATGGTAAAGGTCGCAATACTTCCCGCACTGTAATAAATCCCCGTAGCTTTACCTTTAGCGTAGGGAAAACGTTCAGCCATTAACGTCAGGCCAATTTGTACAACGCCTCCAGCAGAGGTAAAACCAATAACGAAAGCGAATGTTATTACCACATAAAATATGGGATACAGGCAAACGGTGAGCAGGGCAATAAATGAGATAAAAGTGTATAGCATCAACAATGTTGTCGGGTGAATCGCTTTACGAATGAGCGGTGCACTAATAAATACGCAAAGCAGCGATCCCACGGTGTAGATGCTGAGTAATTTGATCGACATTGTGTATGACATGCCAGCGACAAATTGCCCGTATTGTGCCAGCCACTGGCTGACCAGATAAAACGTTGCCATTGAGATATAGCCATATAAGGTATAACTGGCTAAATCGATTATTGAGCAGCGATGCCTCGCAGAAGTGGTTGTTTTATTTACTGCCGGTAAGCAACGACCCGGATGCGGTGGAAATGTACAGCGGTATAAAAACAGACCGTTAATAATCATAAAGCCTGCGGCAATCATAAAAGACCAACCAAACCACAGTTCGGCCCACACTAACAGACTGATGATTAGCGGCAATAAAAATTGCCCGCTGGAAACAAAGGCTTTAATTAAAATATTGGCTGTACCCGGCGAATGAGGAAAGGCTTCCATCAGGCTGGGATAAGTGCCTGCATCGAGAAAACTGTTTGCCATTCCGGCCAGAAAACCAAAAACATAAGCGATAATAATGTTATTGGTGTGCAGGATGCCAAAAAAGAAGGCGATATAGCAGCACATACCGAGAATGATAAACGGTCGTCGACCGAAGCGATCGGATAATAAGCCAGAAAGAAACAGGACGCTTAATCGGCCAATGCCTAATGATGAGATAACAATCGAGACACCTGCCGCATTGGTATGCCAAAGCGTCTCCAGCGAGGCCATATTCAGAGTCATCAAAATGACGCCCATACCATGTACCAGGTAATTGAAATACAACCCCAGCGCGGTAGGGAGATAGGGACTTTTCATAAGATCCACTTAGCAACTTTGCTTTAAAAAATGTGACGATATTGCGTCAATATCCGGTCATTATTCTTGTAATAATGGCTATTGATTCCCGTTAAAATATCAACAAAGACGCTCAAGATTGTGCGCATATAACTCAGCGGCTACTGATTGATAAATCTTCCAGTCAATAAAATCGCCGTCAGGGTAGACACGTTGAAACGCGGTTAAATCAGGGAAGAAGCGCATGGTGTTATTGCCGATGCGGTTATTTATTTTCTCTATGATGGCGTGAAGATGTTTTTTTCTTTGCTGACGCATAGCCAGCAATTTTTCAACGACGCTATCAGGAATGGCGTTTTTGCCATTTTCCCAGTGCCGCCAGCTTTCGCTGTCACCTGTCTGGGCAATCCAGGTCGCGCATTCATCAACAGTCATGGCAAAAATATGGCGTAGTGCCTGGAGTTCATAAGCGTTCATAGGTAATCGCTGCATCAAAAATAGAATAAAATATAAATAACATTATCAGCCTGCTAACGGCTTGAAGAGAGTCACAGTATCTTGTGCAACATTATTGGAAAGAATGAATGGCGAGATAAGTAAACGGAAAAATGTTAAAAAAAAGCCCATCGTGGGAGATGGGCAAAGACTACACACAGCAATTCGTTGTTTCACTCAGGGGATTTCCATACTTATAAATCAATATGTTGATTTATAACCGTGAGCTAATAGTAGGCATACGGACTTTTTGCGTCGATCAGATTCGTCTCATTAGTTTAAAAACTGTAAAGAATTTGCGACAGGTACTACCAGCTGAATGGGGGTAAGCAGGGAAATACGAGGTTGAGAAATGAAATATCAATTAGCGATGGTTAACAATCAGGCGGCAGAGCCGCCTGATGAGAGAGTTACTTATTCGGCTTTTCTATTTCGCCCAGTTCTTCGAGAATTTCTTCCGGCTGGTCAGTCGGTGGCGGGACTTCTTCCACCCACGCGGCAAACAGACGCCAGGAAACGGCTAACAGAACCGGACCAATAAACAGACCGATCATCCCGAAGGCAATCAAACCACCGATAACACCGGAGAGGATCAGGATCAGCGGTAAATCGGCACCCATGCGAATTAACATCGGGCGAATCACGTTATCCAGTGTGCCAACCACACCACTCCACACCAGCAATACCGTGCCCCAGGTGGTATCACCGGTCCAGTAGAGCCAGATAATCGCCGGAATCAACACCGGCAGCGGGCCAAGCTGGACAAGGCAGGAGAGGATCATTAACACCGTCAGCAGCGTTGCGTAAGGAACGCCGGATACCGCCAAACCGATACCGCCAAGAACCGCCTGCACCAACGCCGTTACCACCACGCCCAGCGCCACCGCACGGATAGCCTGCGCCGCCAGCAGGACTGCGGCATCACCGCGAACGCCTGCCAGACGAGTTGCAAAATGGCGAATGCCTTGCGCTACCTGTTCACCGCGCCAGTACAGCAGGGCGCTGAAGAGAAGCATGAGCGCACAATGCACCATAAATCGCCCGATATGCGCCGCCTGCCCAACAAACCAGGTGGTGGTGGTGCCGATATAAGGACGGACTTTCGCCATGATCGCCGTCCCCCCCATATCCAGCAAATTGTGCCAGCCTGCATACAGCTTCGCGCCAATCACCGGAATGGTATTAAGCCACGCCAGATCGGGTAACGTCATGTCGCCGCTGGAAATGGCTTTAATCAACGGCCCACTGCCATCGACGATACTGTTAACCAATAAGGCAATAGGGATGATAAACACCATCACTAATAACAGCGTCATCACCAGAACGGCGAGCGAACGGCGACCAAACATGATCTTTTGCAAGCGTAACAATACCGGCCAGGTAGCGATCACCACCGTACCGGCCCACGCAAAGCCGAGAACGAAGGGTTGAACAATCCACAGACATGCCACAATCATGATGGCTAAAAACAGCACCGAAAGCAGAATTTGTGCGACATCCCTGGGCTGACGAACATTTACCATAACTACTTTTCACCTTTTTTGTGCGTCAAATCGTCGACGCGACGTGAACACGCGAAACTCACCTGCATAATGATGAGCAATTTCAGCGGTTTTTAACAGGCCGATTCTGCCCTTAATTCTGATGGGCGTGTAAGAAAAAAATGTGGTACAACAATTCAGGCAACACGCAAACGGTTTACTCGTCGTATTTCAAGTTGCATGTGCTGCGGCTACGTTCGTTCACCCCAGTCACTTACTTTTGTAAGCTCCTGGCGTTCACTCGCTTGCCGCCTTCCCGCAACTCGAAATCCATAGAGTAAACACACATCACCTTTCAGTGCGCTATTGCAGCAGCCTGAAAGAACTGTGTATCGACCTACATCACAGACCGCAGGAAAGGGTCAATATAATGATTCCACAGATTTCTCAGGCACCCGGCGTCGTTCAACTGGTGCTTAATTTTTTGCAAGAGCTGGAGCAACAGGGGTTTACCGGCGATACGGCGACAAGTTATGCCGATCGTCTGACAATGTCGACCGACAACAGTATTTACCAACTTCTCCCCGATGCAGTGGTATTTCCGCGTTCGACCGCAGATGTGGCATTAATCGCTCGTCTGGCTGCGCAAGAACGCTATTCATCGCTGATCTTCACCCCGCGCGGTGGCGGCACCGGCACTAACGGTCAGGCGCTCAACCAGGGGATTATTGTTGATATGTCCCGTCATATGAATCGCATCATTGAAATTAACCCTGAAGAGGGCTGGGTGCGCGTTGAAGCGGGGGTAATTAAAGACCAACTGAATCAGTATCTGAAACCATTTGGCTACTTTTTTGCACCGGAACTTTCAACCAGCAACCGGGCAACGCTCGGCGGGATGATCAATACCGATGCTTCCGGTCAGGGCTCGCTGGTCTATGGCAAAACGTCAGATCACGTGCTCGGCGTGCGGGCGGTGTTGTTGGGGGGCGATATTCTCGATACGCAACCTTTACCCGTCGAACTGGCAGAAACGCTGGGTAAAACCAATACCGCTATCGGGCGTATCTATAAAACGGTTTATCAACGCTGCCGTCAGCAACGTCAGTTAATCATCGACAAATTCCCCAAACTTAACCGCTTTCTTACCGGTTACGATCTGCGTCATGTCTTTAACGATGAGATGACTGAGTTCGACCTGACGCGAATTCTGACGGGTTCAGAAGGGACGCTGGCCTTTATTACCGAAGCGCGACTGGATATTACTCGCTTGCCGAAAGTGCGCCGTCTGGTGAACGTCAAATATGACTCTTTTGACTCCGCGCTGCGTAACGCGCCATTTATGGTTGAGGCGCGGGCGCTTTCTGTAGAGACGGTGGACTCAAAAGTGCTGAATCTGGCGCGGGAAGATATTGTCTGGCATTCCGTCAGCGAGTTGATTACTGACGTGCCCGAGAAAGAGATGCTCGGGCTGAACATTGTGGAATTTGCTGGTGATGATGAGGCGCTGATTGACGAGCGGGTAAATGCACTCTGTGCGCGGCTGGACGAACTTATCGCTAGTCAGCAAGCAGGCGTCATTGGCTGGCAGGTGTGCCGCGAGCTGGCAGGCGTTGAACGTATCTATGCGATGCGTAAAAAAGCCGTAGGCCTGCTTGGCAATGCAAAAGGCGCCGCCAAGCCCATTCCGTTTGCCGAAGATACCTGCGTACCGCCGGAACATCTGGCGGATTATATAGCCGAATTTCGCGCGCTGCTCGACAGCCACGGCTTAAGCTACGGTATGTTCGGTCACGTCGATGCGGGTGTTTTGCACGTTCGTCCGGCGCTGGATATGTGCGATCCGCAACAAGAGATTTTGATGAAGCAAATCTCTGATGACGTGGTGGCGTTGACTGCGAAATATGGTGGATTGTTGTGGGGCGAGCACGGTAAAGGTTTTCGCGCCGAATACAGCCCGGCGTTTTTCGGTGAGGAACTTTTCGCAGAACTGCGCAAAGTTAAAGCGGCATTTGACCCGCATAATCGACTAAACCCTGGGAAAATTTGTCCGCCAGAAGGTCTCGATGCACCGATGATGAAAGTGGACGCGGTGAAGCGCGGTACATTTGACCGGCAGATCCCCATCGCGGTACGTCAGCAGTGGCGCGGAGCAATGGAATGTAACGGCAACGGTTTATGCTTCAACTTTGATGCCCGCAGCCCCATGTGTCCGTCGATGAAGATCACCCAGAACCGGATTCATTCACCGAAAGGGCGCGCAACACTGGTGCGTGAATGGCTACGTTTGCTGGCTGACCGTGGCGTTGATCCTCTAAAACTGGAACAAGAACTGCCGGAATCGCGAGCCAGTTTGCGGACGTTAATTGCCCGCACGCGCAATAGCTGGCACGCAAATAAAGGCGAATATGACTTCTCCCACGAAGTGAAAGAGGCGATGTCAGGCTGTCTGGCCTGTAAAGCCTGTTCGACCCAGTGCCCCATCAAAATTGACGTGCCGGAGTTCCGCTCTCGTTTCCTGCAACTCTATCACACCCGTTATTTACGCCCGCTGCGCGACCATCTTGTGGCGACGGTCGAAAGTTATGCGCCGCTGATGGCGCGAGCGCCGAAGACGTTTAACTTCTTCATTAACCAGCCGCTGGTGCGCAAACTGTCGAAAAAACACATCGGCATGGTTGATTTGCCGCTGTTGTCAGTTCCCTCGCTGCAACAACAAATGGTGGGGCATCGCTCGGCAAACATGACGCTGGAACAGCTTGAAGCTCTCAATGTTGAGCAGAAAGCGCGCACGGTGTTGGTGGTGCAAGACCCTTTCACCAGCTATTACGATGCGCAAGTGGTGGCAGATTTTGTCCGTCTGATCGAAAAATTAGGTTTCCAGCCTGTGTTACTGCCATTCTCGCCGAATGGTAAAGCCCAGCACATCAAAGGATTCCTCAATCGTTTTGCGAAGACGGCGAAAAAGACGGCGGATTTCCTCAACCGTATGGCGAAGCTGGGAATGCCAATGGTGGGGGTCGATCCAGCTCTGGTTCTTTGTTATCGCGACGAATACAAACTCACTCTCGGCAAGGAACGCGGCGAGTTTAACGTTCTGCTGGCGAATGAATGGCTGGCAAGCGCACTTGAGTCACAGCCAGTGGCTGCGGTCAGCGGTGAACCATGGTATTTCTTTGGTCACTGTACCGAAGTCACCGCCTTGCCGGGGGCGCCAGCACAATGGGCCGCGATATTTGCCCGTTTTGGCGCGAAGCTGGAAAATGTCAGTGTGGGTTGTTGCGGTATGGCGGGGACTTACGGACATGAAGCGAAAAATCATAAAAACTCGCTTGGGATCTATGAGTTATCCTGGCATCAGGCGATGCAGCGTCTGCCGCGAAATCGCTGTCTGGCGACCGGATATTCCTGCCGTAGTCAGGTAAAACGGGTTGAAGGCACGGGGGTACGCCATCCTGTGCAGGCATTACTGGAGATTATTAAATGATATGGAAACGTAAAATCACTCTTGAGGCGCTGAACGCCATGGGTGACGGAAACATGGTGGGGTTGCTGGATATTCGTTTTGAACATATTGGTGATGACACCCTGGAAGCGACAATGCCGGTAGACTCGCGGACAAAGCAGCCTTTCGGGCTGCTGCATGGCGGTGCGTCCGTGGTGCTGGCCGAAAGTATTGGCTCCGTTGCCGGTTATTTATGTACCGAAGGTGAGCAAAAAGTCGTTGGTCTGGAAATCAATGCTAACCATGTTCGCTCGGCACGAGAAGGGCGAGTTCGCGGCGTTTGCAAGCCGCTGCATCTTGGTTCACGTCATCAGGTCTGGCAGATTGAAATCTTCGACGAGAAAGGTCGTTTGTGCTGTTCATCACGATTGACGACCGCCATTTTGTGACGTTGTCACCAGAAAAGTGTGACGCATATTGCTTTTGGTTATTATCTGCACAGTAAACGGTGGTATACTGTGCAGGTCTTGTCTAAAAGCGAGGATGCTATGTCTACTCAATTTGATCCCACCCAACTGGCCATTGAATTTTTACGCCGTGACCAGAGCAATCTTTCACCTGCCCAATACCTCAAACGTCTGAAACAACTAGAACTTGAATTCGCTGATCTGCTTACTCTCTCTTCTGCTGAATTAAAAGAAGAAATCTACTTTGCCTGGCGTTTGGGCGTGCATTGATTCTGGCTGAACGCAGTTAGTGTGCCCCATCGACCTGGATTAACTCCAGTCCAGGTCTGACGACTTTCTTCTGGCTTCTCCTATTTTTACCCGCTTGATCTTGTTTAAAAAGAATACAAATCGCAGGTTGTGTTAAAACGCCGGCTTAGCCTTATGAGATTATTCTTATCGCCCCTTCAAGAGCTAAGCCACTGTGAGTGCCGGAGATAAGCGCCGGATGGGGTAGAAACCCTTAAGTCTGTGTTGAACAGACTTAAGGGTTTTCTTATTTCTGAACGAGCCACTTTTTTACCTATCTCTTAAATAGTCATTTTCAATACAACTTTTTCTTTTCCATCACAGTCTTAAATGTCCTCCGGTAATAATCATTAACTAACAATGAGATACCTAATTCTTAGCGTGCCTGTTAAGCCGCACATCAGGGTCTATGCTTATTAAATGCAGGCAAAAAGCATGTTTTACGGTAAAGCCCCTGTGTTTGCCGGGTTGAACTGATAATCATTATCACTAACATGCTGTTATACGCTGAAAGCGATGAAGTGAGGTAAATAGATGGACATGCATTCAGGAACCTTTAACCCAGAGGATTTCACCTGGCAAGGCTTAACGCTAACCCCCGCAGCGGCGGTACACATCCGTGAGCTAGTGGCGAAGCAACCAGGCATGGTCGGTGTGCGCTTAGGTGTGAAGCAAACGGGCTGCGCGGGCTTTGGCTATGTACTCGACAGTGTTAGCGAGCCGGACAAAGACGATCTGCTGTTTGAACACGACGGAGCGAAGCTGTTCGTCCCCCTACAAGCAATGCCGTTTATTGATGGCACGGAAGTTGATTTCGTTCGCGAAGGACTCAATCAGATATTCAAATTTCACAACCCGAAAGCCCAGAATGAATGTGGCTGTGGCGAAAGCTTTGGGGTATAGGCGGTACTATGTCTCGTAATACTGAAGCAACTGACGATGTCAAAACCTGGACCGGCGGCTCGCTGAATTATAAAGAAGGATTCTTCACCCAATTAGCGACTGATGAACTGGCTAAGGGCATAAACGAAGAGGTAGTGCGCGCAATCTCGGCGAAGCGTAATGAGCCGGAGTGGATGCTGGAGTTTCGTCTCAACGCCTATCGCGCATGGCTGGAGATGGAAGAACCGCACTGGCTGAAGGCGCACTACGACAAGCTGAATTATCAGGATTACAGCTATTACTCCGCGCCTTCATGTGGTAACTGCGATGACACCTGTGTTTCTGAACCGGGCGCGGTGCAACAAACCGGCGCAAACGCCTTTTTAAGTAAAGAGGTTGAAGCGGCATTTGAGCAGTTGGGCGTACCGGTGCGGGAAGGCAAAGAGGTGGCGGTGGATGCCATTTTCGATTCTGTTTCGGTTGCCACCACTTATCGCGAAAAACTGGCGGAGCAGGGGATCATTTTCTGTTCCTTTGGCGAGGCGATTCACGATCACCCTGAACTGGTGAAGAAATATCTCGGCACCGTGGTGCCGGGGAATGACAACTTCTTTGCCGCACTTAATGCGGCGGTAGCCTCTGACGGTACGTTTATTTATGTGCCTAAAGGCGTACGCTGTCCGATGGAGCTTTCCACCTATTTCCGCATTAACGCAGAAAAAACCGGGCAGTTTGAGCGCACCATTCTGGTAGCCGACGAAGACAGCTACGTCAGCTACATTGAAGGCTGCTCCGCACCAGTGCGTGATAGCTACCAGCTACACGCGGCGGTGGTGGAAGTCATCATCCATAAAAACGCCGAGGTGAAATATTCCACGGTGCAAAACTGGTTCCCTGGCGATAACAACACCGGCGGTATTCTCAACTTCGTCACCAAGCGTGCTCTGTGCGAAGGCGAAAACAGCAAAATGTCGTGGACGCAATCGGAAACCGGTTCAGCCATTACCTGGAAATACCCAAGCTGCATTTTGCGCGGCGATAACTCCATCGGTGAGTTCTACTCGGTGGCGCTGACCAGCGGTCATCAGCAGGCTGATACCGGCACCAAGATGATCCACATCGGTAAGAACACCAAATCGACCATTATCTCGAAAGGGATCTCTGCCGGACATAGCCAGAACAGTTATCGCGGGCTGGTGAAAATCATGCCGACGGCAACTAATGCGCGCAACTTCACTCAGTGCGACTCAATGCTGATTGGCGCTAATTGCGGGGCGCATACCTTCCCGTATGTCGAATGTCGCAATAACAGCGCACAACTGGAGCACGAGGCAACGACATCGCGTATTGGTGAAGATCAGCTGTTTTACTGCCTGCAACGCGGGATCAGCGAAGAAGACGCCATCTCGATGATTGTTAACGGTTTCTGCAAAGACGTGTTCTCGGAACTGCCGCTGGAATTTGCCGTTGAAGCACAAAAACTCCTCGCCATCAGTCTTGAACACAGCGTCGGATAAGGAATAAACATGTTAAGTATTAAAGATTTACACGTCAGCGTGGAAGATAAAGCTATCCTGCGCGGATTAAGCCTCGACGTTCGTCCCGGCGAAGTTCACGCCATTATGGGACCAAACGGTTCGGGCAAAAGTACCTTATCGGCAACCCTTGCCGGGCGTGAAGATTATGAAGTGACGGGCGGCACGGTGGTGTTTAAGGGCAAAGATTTGCTAGAGCTGTCGCCGGAAGATCGTGCAGGCGAAGGCATCTTTATGGCTTTTCAGTATCCAGTGGAAATCCCTGGCGTCAGTAACCAGTTTTTCCTGCAAACGGCGCTCAATGCGGTGCGTAGTTATCGCGGTCAGGAAACGCTCGACCGCTTCGATTTTCAGGATTTGATGGAAGAGAAAATCGCCCTGTTGAAGATGCCGGAAGATTTATTAACCCGTTCGGTTAACGTTGGTTTTTCCGGTGGCGAGAAAAAGCGCAACGATATTTTGCAAATGGCAGTGCTGGAGCCGGAGTTATGCATTCTTGATGAGTCGGACTCCGGGCTGGATATCGATGCATTAAAAGTGGTTGCCGATGGCGTGAACTCGCTGCGTGACGGCAAGCGTTCATTCATCATTGTTACGCACTACCAACGCATTCTTGACTACATCAAGCCTGATTACGTCCACGTGCTGTATCAGGGGCGAATTGTGAAATCCGGCGATTTCACGTTGGTCAAACAACTGGAGGAGCAGGGTTATGGCTGGCTTAGTGAACAGCAGTAACGTGCTGCAACAGTGGCATCACTTGTTTGAGGCTGAAGGGGCAAAACGCTCCCCGCAAGCTCAGCAGCATTTACAACAATTGCTGCGTACCGGTCTGCCGACGCGTAAACATGAGCACTGGAAATATACGCCGCTGGAAGGGCTGACCAATAGCCAGTTTGTCAGCATTGCGGGGGATATATCTCAAGAGCAGCGTGATGCCTTAGCCTTAACGTTAGACGCCGTGCGGCTGGTGTTTGTCGATGGACGTTACATGCCAGCACTTAGCGATGCAACTGAAGGCAGCGGATATGACGTGAGCATAAACGACGAACGCCAGGGGCTGCCCGATGCCATTCAGCCAGAAGTGTTTCTGCATCTGACGGAAAGCCTGGCGCAAAGCGTTACGCATATTGCTGTGAAGCGCGGTCAACGGCCTGCAAAGCCATTGCTGTTAATGCATATTACCCAGGGCGTGGCAGGTGAAGAGGTGAACACTGCCCATTACCGCCATCATCTGGATCTGGCGGAAGGCGCGGAAGCGACGGTGATTGAACATTTTGTCAGCCTTAATGATGCCCGCCATTTTACAGGCGCGCGCTTTACTATCAACGTCGCAGCGAACGCCCACTTGCAGCATATCAAGCTGGCGTTTGAAAACCCGGTCAGCCACCACTTTGCCCATAACGATTTGCTGCTGGCAGATGATGCCACCGCATCTAGCCACAGTTTTCTGCTTGGTGGCGCTGTGTTACGGCACAACACCAGTACGCAACTTAATGGCGAAAACAGTACGCTGCGGATTAATAGCCTGGCGATGCCGGTGAAAAATGAAGTGTGCGATACCCGCACCTGGCTGGAACACAATAAAGGTTTTTGTAACAGCCGCCAGTTGCACAAAACTATCGTCAGCGACAAAGGGCGCGCGGTATTTAATGGTTTGATTAACGTCGCGCAGTATGCCATCAAGACTGACGGCCAGATGACCAATAATAATCTGCTGATGGGCAAGCTGGCGGAAGTGGATACCAAACCGCAACTGGAAATTTATGCCGATGATGTGAAATGCAGCCACGGCGCAACGGTCGGGCGTATTGATGATGAGCAAATGTTCTATCTGCGTTCTCGCGGGATCAATCAGCAGGATGCCCAGCAGATGATCATCTATGCCTTTGCCGCCGAACTGACGGAAGCCTTGCGCGATGATGGTCTTAAACAGCAGGTGCTGGCTCGAATCGGCCAACGGCTGCCGGGAGGTGCAAGATGACTTTTTCCGTTGAGAAGGTGCGTGCCGATTTTCCGGTGCTCTCGCGTGAGGTGAACGGTTTGCCGCTGGCTTATCTCGACAGCGCCGCCAGTGCGCAGAAACCGAGCCAGGTGATTGACGCCGAGGCTGAGTTTTATCGTCACGGCTACGCGGCGGTGCATCGCGGTATTCATACGTTAAGCGCCCAGGCGACCGAGAAAATGGAGAACGTGCGTAAGCGTGCATCGCTGTTTATCAATGCCCGTTCGGCGGAAGAGCTGGTGTTCGTCCGTGGCACTACGGAAGGGATCAATCTGGTCGCCAATAGCTGGGGCAACAGCAACGTGCGGGCGGGCGATAACATCATCATCAGTCAGATGGAACACCACGCTAACATTGTTCCCTGGCAGATGCTTTGCGCGCGCGTTGGCGCAGAGTTGCGGGTGATCCCGCTTAACCCAGACGGCACGCTGCAACTGGAGACACTGCCTAATCTGTTTGATGAGAAAACCCGCCTGCTGGCGATTACTCACGTGTCTAATGTGCTGGGGACGGAAAATCCGCTGCCGGAAATGATCACACTTGCGCACCAGCATGGCGCAAAAGTGCTGGTGGATGGCGCTCAGGCAGTGATGCATCATCCGGTGGATGTGCAGGCGCTGGACTGCGACTTCTACGTTTTTTCCGGGCATAAACTGTATGGCCCCACCGGCATTGGCATTCTTTATGTTAAAGAAGCCTTGTTGCAGGAGATGCCGCCGTGGGAAGGGGGCGGATCTATGATTGCCACCGTCAGCCTTAGCGAAGGTACTACCTGGACCAAAGCGCCGTGGCGGTTTGAGGCCGGCACGCCCAATACGGGGGGGATTATTGGTCTTGGTGCGGCGCTGGAGTATGTGTCAGCTCTGGGGCTTAACAACATTGCTGAGTACGAACAGAATCTGATGCATTACGCGCTGTCACAACTGACAGCGGTGCCGGATCTTACTCTGTATGGTCCACCGGACAGACTTGGCGTTATCGCCTTTAATCTCGGTAAACATCATGCCTATGATGTTGGCAGTTTTCTTGATAACTACGGTATCGCTGTGCGTACCGGCCATCACTGCGCGATGCCGTTGATGGCGTTTTATAACGTTCCGGCTATGTGTCGGGCGTCGTTGGCTATGTATAACACCCATGAAGAAGTGGATCGTCTGGTGACAGGATTGCAACGCATTCATCGTCTGCTGGGATAACAGGGAGGCTCTATGGCTGTATTGCCGGATAAAGAAAAATTGCTGCGTAATTTTTTACGCTGCGCCAACTGGGAAGAGAAATATCTCTACATTATTGAACTGGGTCAGCGTCTGCCGGAATTACGCGATGAAGACAGAAAACCGCAAAATAGTATTCAGGGCTGTCAGAGTCAGGTATGGATTGTAATGCGCCAGAATGCGCAGGGAATTATTGAATTGCAGGGCGACAGCGATGCCGCCATTGTGAAAGGGCTTATTGCGGTTGTTTTTATTCTCTACGACCAGATGACGCCGCAGGATATTGTTAATTTTGACGTGCGCCCGTGGTTTGAAAAAATGGCGCTCGCTCAGCATCTCACCCCATCTCGTTCACAAGGTCTGGAAGCGATGATTCGTGCAATCCGCGCCAAAGCCGCTGCACTTAGCTAAACTAAAGGAACAGCTTTCATCCGGATGACTCACATTGCCGGATGGTCGATGTTTACTCTGACCAGCACAGGAGTGTTTCGGCTTCAGGTAAGCAAAAGCGCCATCCGACGTCTTAGCGTGAGTCTCCGGCAAATACAGGAGGTTTACAATGAAACGCGCGTCTCTGCTTACACTGACTCTTATCGGCGCTTTTAGCGCCATACACGCTGCCTGGGCGGTAGATTACCCGCTCCCACCAAGCGGAAGCCGACTGGTTGGGCAAAATCAAACGTATACGGTGCAAGAGGGGGATAAAAACCTTCAGGCCATCGCCCGACGTTTTGATACTGCGGCAATGTTGATTCTGGAAGCCAATAACACCATCGCCCCGGTGCCAAAACCAGGTACGACGATAACCATTCCTTCACAACTGTTATTACCTGATGCGCCGCGTCAGGGGATCATCGTTAACCTTGCCGAGCTGCGTCTTTATTATTATCCGCCAGGAGAAAATATCGTGCAGGTCTACCCGATAGGCATTGGCTTGCAGGGACTGGAAACGCCAGTGATGGATACGCGGGTTGGGCAGAAAATCCCTAACCCTACCTGGACACCGACCGCTGGTATTCGGCAGCGTTCGCTGGAGCGTGGCATAAAATTACCGCCAGTCGTTCCAGCAGGGCCCAATAACCCACTAGGACGCTACGCAATGCGCCTGGCGCACGGCAATGGCGAATATCTCATTCATGGCACCAGTGCGCCGGACAGCGTCGGTTTGCGCGTCAGTTCGGGCTGTATTCGTATGAACGCACCGGATATTAAAGCGTTGTTCTCCAGCGTGCGGACGGGGACGCCGGTGAAAGTGATCAATGAGCCGGTGAAATACTCTGTAGAACCGAACGGAATGCGTTATGTGGAAGTGCATCGACCACTATCGGCAGAGGAACAGCAGAACGTTCAGACGATGCCGTATAAACTGCCCATTGGTTTTACGCAATTCAAAGATAATCAGGCTGTTGATCAGAAGCTGGTGGATAAAGCCTTATATCGTCGGGCGGGATATCCGGTCGCGGTAGGCAATGGAACGACACATGCCAGCAACGTGCCCGCAGTTGAGTCAGCTCAAAATGGCGAACCTGAGCAGGGCAATATGTTACGCGCGACGCAATAACAGTTATTAGCAGGCAAAAAAAATGGCGCACAATGTGCGCCATTTTTCACTTCACAGGTACTATTACTTGCGGTATTTAGTAGCCATGTTGTCCAGACGCTGGTTAGCACGAGCTGCGTCATCTTTAGCAGCCTGAACGTCGGAACGCATTGCGTTCACGTCGTTGCTCAGCTGGTCAACTTTAGCGTTCAGAGTCTGAACGTCAGAAGACAGCTGATCGATTTTAGCGTTGCTGGAGCAACCTGCCAGCAGAGTAGAACCCAGGATTACCGCGCCCAGTACCAGTTTAGTAGCTTTCATTATTAATACCCTCTAGATTGAGTTAATCTCCATGTAGCGTTACAAGTATTACACAAAGTTTTTTATGTTGAGAATATTTTTTTGATGGGAAGGCACTTATTTTTGATCGTTCGCTCAAAGAAACATCGAACGCTGGGTTTTAGATAAAAAAATTGAGAGAAAACAGGATGCTTCCATCGGATTCATCTTAGATAAAGTGAGATTATATAGTGAAATCCGATTTGATTTTTTATTGCTTCTGGTTATCGATTAAATAAAAAAAGCGCCCATCAGGGCGCTTGGATATACAAATTAATTCACAAAAGCAATATTACAGGACGTGAACAGATGCGGTGTTGGTAGTGCCGCTCGGTACAAGTGCACCGGAAACCATTACTACTACGTCACCTTTGTGCGCCAGACCGCTCTGCAGAGCCAGTTCTTTACCCAGACGGTAGAAATCATCAGTAGAAGTGATCTCTTTTACCAGCTGCGGCACAACGCCTTTGCTCAGTACCAGCTGATGTGCAGTTTTTTCGTTCGTGGTCAGCGCCAGGATGGTTGCATCCGGGAAGTATTTACGCACTGCACGAGCAGATTTACCGCCCTGGGTTGCTACAACGATCAGCGGAGCATCCAGTTTTTCAGCAGTTTCAACCGCACCACGGCAAACAGCTTCGGTAATGCGCAGTTTACGGTTGTCGCTGTTGAACTCGAGACGGCTGTTCATCACGCGGTCGGTACGTTCGCAAATGGTTGCCATGATAGAAACAGCTTCCAGCGGGTATTTACCTTTTGCGGATTCACCAGACAACATTACTGCGTCAGTACCGTCGAGGATGGCGTTCGCGACGTCACCGGCTTCTGCGCGGGTCGGACGTGGGTTTTTGATCATGGAATCCAGCATCTGGGTCGCAGTGATAACGACTTTACGTGCGCGGATACATTTTTCGATCATCATCTTCTGGGCGAAGATAACTTCTTCAACCGGGATTTCTACACCCAGGTCGCCACGAGCAACCATGATGCCGTCAGAGGCTTCGAGGATTTCGTCGAAGTTGTTGAGGCCTTCCTGGTTTTCGATTTTGGAGATGATTTGGATGTTTTCGCCGCCGTGCGCTTTCAGGTGTTCACGGATTTCGATAACGTCAGAACGCTTACGGATAAAGGAAGCAGCAACAAAGTCTACGCCTTGTTCGCAACCAAAGATGAGATCCTGTTTGTCTTTTTCAGCCAGTGCCGGCAGGGCAATAGAAACGCCAGGCAGGTTCACACCTTTGTTTTCGCCCAGGTCACCGTTGTTCAGTACCTTACAGATAACTTTGTTACCTTCAATGGCGGTAACTTCCATACCGATCAGACCATCGTCAACCAGTACGGTGTTGCCGACGGACAGGTCAGAAGTGAAACCTTCATAAGTTACCGCAACCATTTCGCTGTTGCCGATAACAGATTTGTCAGTGGTGAAAGTAAAGGTCTGGCCTGCTTTCAGAGAAACGTCATTACCGCCTTCCAGTTTCATGGTGCGGATTTCCGGACCTTTGGTATCGAGCAGGATAGCGGCAGTTTTGCCGGTTTTGCTCATCACGTTGCGCAGATTCTGAATGCGCTGACCGTGTTCTGCATAGTCACCATGAGAGAAGTTCAGACGCATGACGTTCATGCCCGCGTCCAGCATTTTAGCTAACATCTCTTCAGATTCGGTTTTTGGTCCGATGGTGCAAACAATTTTGGTCTTTTTCATGACAGTCTTAGTCTTTAAGTTGAGAAGGATAGGAGAAACTTGCTTTCTGGGCGCACTGCCGGAAAGCGAATCCGGTATTACGAAAGTGATGGTGCCTCGCTCTAAGGATAGGTGACATCGAAAAAGCGTGCAGAGGAATGTGTGCTTGTGTCTCAGCCCAACGTGAGTGCCTGTTTTTGAGTCGTTGAGTTCTACAGTCCAAAGTGCTGAAACCATTCAAGAGTCAATTGGCGCGCATTATACGCTGAAATTAATCCAAAAGGAAAACAAAAACAGCGTTTCAAAAAATATACAAGTCTCCAGACAATAAATTGTTATCAAAGATTTAATGTTACAGGGAAAAGATTACGCAAAAACTTCGGTGTTTGCGCAACGTCACGAGGTAAGGTCGCCAGCCTGGGGAGTAGTGAATGTTCATCAGGTGTATAAATACACCATCGTTCAATCGCTACAGTCAAAATAGTTTATAGCGTTATTTATATGATTTTGTTTGATTTTTGTTTAATTGATTAGATTGATATATGCTGATAGTTGGCATGATAAATAGGTACAAAGAATGGGAAATCGGACAAAAGATGATGAACTGTACCGCGAGATGTGCAGGGTGGTCGGTAAAGTTGTGCTGGAAATGCGTGATTTAGGGCAGGAACCAAAACATATTGTCATCGCTGGCGTATTACGCACGGCTTTAGCCAATAAACGTATTCAACGCAGCGAACTGGAAAAACAGGCGATGGAAACCGTCATTAACGCGCTGGTAAAATGACCATTCAGGATGAAGTGCAACACTTCATCCTGATATGTTTATTTCAATCGCAGCCACAGCTAATTTTCATAAATAGCAACTGATGAAATTATATGAGTTTCGATATGTATTAAAGTGCATAACGGGAATGTTATTTTTATTTTCTGGAATGAATATCACAAATAATTGTCACTTAAATGAAATTAATTTCAGATGATAATAAATATCAGTTCACTTTTAATTTCTCACTTTGTGAATTTAATTGATAATGATCAATGTTAAGCCCTCAGAATAATCACATTATTTTTTCTCCTAACCATAAAGGATTAGTTTATTGGCGTTAATTCTTTTCTCATGCACTATCAGGTTAGGGAAAATATCTGGTGTTGGGGACAGAGTCAGCAGCGTATTAGTTGAATGCTTAATATCAGGCTGTTGAATTGTCAGCACTGTGTTTGCGAAGAGGATGCGAAATAAATGAACCCGGTTGGTCGTCCACTATTAGATATTGGCTTAACGCGATTAGAATTCTTGCGTATATCAGGAAAGGGTCTTGCTGGTTTAACGATAGCCCCTGCGTTACTGTCACTTTTGGGTTGCAAGCAGGAAGATATTGATAGCGGTACGGTAGGGTTGATAAATACGCCCAAAGGCGTGCTGGTTACCCAGCGAGCACGATGCACAGGCTGCCATCGCTGTGAAATCTCTTGTACTAACTTCAATGATGGCTCAGTGGGCACTTTTTTCTCCCGCATCAAAATCCATCGCAATTATTTCTTTGGCGACAATGGGATAGGATCAGGCGGTGGTCTGTATGGCGATCTGAACTATACCGCTGACACCTGTCGTCAATGCAAAGATCCGCAATGCATGAACGTATGCCCGATTGGCGCGATTACCTGGCAGCAGGAAGAAGGCTGTATTGTCGTCGATCATAAACGTTGTATTGGTTGTAGCGCCTGTACCACTGCATGTCCGTGGATGATGGCTACCGTAAATACCGAAAGTAAAAAATCCTCGAAATGTGTGTTATGTGGTGAATGTGCAAACGCCTGCCCAACAGGGGCGTTAAAAATTATCGAGTGGAAAGATATTACTGTGTGAATCTTGCAAAGGAAAAAATCATGGCTAACGGTTGGACAGGTAATATATTAAGAGTTAATCTCACGACAGGAAATATTACCCTCGAAGATTCCAGTAAGTTTAAAAGTTTTGTTGGTGGCATGGGATTCGGCTACAAAATTATGTATGACGAAGTACCGCCAGGCACTAAACCTTTCGATGAAGCAAATAAATTAGTCTTTGCCACCGGGCCATTAACTGGCTCTGGTGCTCCCTGTAGTTCTCGCGTAAATATCACTTCGCTTTCCACCTTTACCAAAGGGAATTTAGTTGTTGATGCCCATATGGGAGGCTTTTTTGCCGCGCAAATGAAATTCGCTGGATACGACGTTATTATTATCGAAGGGAAAGCGAAATCACCGGTTTGGCTGAATATTAAAGATGACAAAGTTACCCTCGAAAAAGCAGATTTCCTATGGGGTAAAGGGACGCGAGCCACGACGGAAGAGATTTGTCGCTTGACCAGCCCGGAAACCTGTGTGGCAGCTATTGGTCAGGCAGGTGAAAACCTTGTGCCGCTCTCTGGCATGTTGAATAGCCGTAATCACAGCGGCGGCGCGGGAACTGGCGCAATAATGGGTTCGAAAAACCTCAAAGCGATTGCAGTTGAAGGGACTAAAGGGGTCAACATTGCCGATCGTCAGGAGATGAAACTTCTCAATGACTACATGATGACCGAACTTATCGGTGCGAATAATAACCATGTGGTGCCAAGTACGCCGCAATCGTGGGCGGAGTACTCCGATCCCAAGTCTCGCTGGACGGCGCGTAAAGGTCTGTTCTGGGGAGCGGCGGAAGGTGGCCCGATTGAAACGGGCGAGATCCCGCCAGGCAATCAAAATACCGTGGGTTTTCGCACCTATAAATCCGTTTTTGACTTAGGTCCGGCAGCAGAGAAATACACGGTAAAAATGAGCGGCTGCCACTCTTGCCCGATTCGTTGTATGACCCAGATGAACATTCCTCGGGTCAAAGAGTTCGGCGTGCCCAGCACCGGCGGTAATACTTGTGTAGCAAACTTTGTCCATACCACCATCTTCCCGAACGGGCCGAAAGATTTTGAAGATAAAGACGATGGTCGTGTTATTGGTAATCTGGTTGGTCTGAATCTGTTTGATGACTATGGCCTGTGGTGTAACTACGGACAGCTACATCGAGATTTTACGTATTGCTACAGCAAAGGCGTGTTCAAACGCGTTCTGCCTGCTGATGAGTATGCGGAAATTCGCTGGGATCAGCTGGAAGCGGGCGACGTTAACTTCATTAAAGATTTTTACTACCGTCTGGCGCATCGCGTGGGTGAGTTGAGCCACCTGGCTGATGGCTCATATGCCATTGCGGAACGCTGGAATTTGGGCGAAGAGTATTGGGGCTACGCGAAAAATAAACTCTGGTCGCCGTTTGGCTATCCGGTTCATCATGCTAATGAAGCCTCGGCGCAAGTTGGTTCCATTGTTAACTGCATGTTCAACCGCGATTGCATGACGCACACCCACATTAACTTTATTGGCTCCGGTCTGCCGTTGAAATTGCAGCGTGAAGTGGCGAAAGAGCTTTTTGGCTCTGAAGATGCTTACGACGAAACCAAAAACTACACGCCGATCAATGACGCAAAAATTAAATATGCCAAATGGTCGCTGTTGCGGGTCTGTTTGCATAACGCCGTCACCCTGTGCAACTGGGTCTGGCCAATGACCGTTTCGCCGCTGAAGAGCCGTAATTACCGTGGTGACCTTGCTTTAGAAGCCAAATTCTTCAAAGCGATCACCGGTGAAGAGATGACCCAGGAAAAATTAGATTTAGCCGCTGAACGTATATTTACACTGCATCGCGCTTACACGGTAAAACTGATGCAAACCAAAGATATGCGTAACGAGCACGATCTTATTTGCTCCTGGGTATTCGACAAGGATCCGCAGATCCCGGTCTTTACTGAAGGAACTGACAAAATGGATCGCGACGATATGTACGCGTCTCTCACGATGTTCTACAAGGAAATGGGCTGGGATCCACAGCTCGGTTGCCCGACACGTGAAACGTTGCAACGTCTGGGGCTGGAAGATATTGCCACCGATCTGGCTGCACACAATCTGCTGCCTGCGTAAGGAATGGGTGAGATGAACCATCAGGATGAGTTGCCGCTATCCGGAGTCAGCGACGTTGACGAGGCGAAGCGTCAATGGTTGCAGGGTATGCGTCACACCGGAGATACGGTCAGTGAAGACGTCGCAGAACCAGAACCGACAGAAGTTCTGGCAGAGTTTATCCGCCAGCATTCGGCTGCGGGTCAACTGGTGGCGCGTGCCGTGTTTCTCTCGCCGCCATATTCGGTTGCTGAAGAGGATCTGTCTTTTTTGCTGGAAGGCATAAAACAGAACGGAGACTACGCGGATATCGCCTGTATCACGGGAACTCACGATGATTACTATTACTCAACGCAGGCCATGAGCGAAAACTACGCGGCGATGTCTTTGCAAGTTGTGGCGCAGGACATTTGTCGCGCCATTGCTCACGTCGTTCGCTTTGAGTGCCAGACGTACCCGCGACCCTACAAAGTCGCCATGCTGAGGCAAGCGCCATATTACTTCCAGGAAGCGCAGATTGAAGCCGCGATCGCCGCGATGGATGTTGCCCCTGAATATGCCGATATACGCCAGGTGGAGTCATCGACGGCGGTGCTGTACCTGTTTAGCGAGCGGTATATGAGCTATGGCAAGGCTTATGGTTTATGCGAATGGTTTGAGGTTGAGCAGTTTCAGAATCCCTGAAATTTCAGGGAAATGTCATGGACAGGGTGGACAGTTGCAGCCACTGCATTAGGGGATAATCAGATGTCCTTCACTCGACGCAAATTTGTTCTGGGGATGGGAACAGTAATCTTTTTTACTGGCTCTGCGTCTTCTCTGTTAGCGAACACCAGGCAAGAAAAGGAAGTTCGGTATGCCATGATTCACGATGAGTCACGGTGCAATGGTTGTAATATTTGCGCCCGAGCATGTCGCAAGACCAATCACGTTCCGGCCCAGGGAAGCCGTTTATCGATAGCACACATTCCAGTTACCGATAACGACAACGAAACGCAATATCACTTTTTTCGCCAGTCATGCCAGCACTGTGAAGATGCTCCTTGCATCGACGTTTGCCCAACAGGGGCGTCGTGGCGTGATGAGCAGGGGATCGTACGGGTAGAAAAATCGCAGTGTATCGGCTGCAGTTATTGCATTGGCGCTTGCCCGTATCAGGTTCGTTACCTTAACCCTGTGACTAAAGTGGCGGATAAATGTGATTTCTGCGCCGAGTCCCGGCTGGCAAAAGGTTTTCCGCCCATTTGCGTCAGCGCCTGCCCGGAACACGCATTGATCTTTGGTCGCGAAGATAGCCCAGAAATTCAGGCGTGGTTACAGGGAAATAAATACTATCAATATCAGCTACCTGGTGCCGGGAAACCGCATTTGTATCGCCGGTTCGGTCAACATTTGATTAAGAAGGAAAATGTATGAACCCGTCGCAAAATGCTGAACAGTTTCAGATCCAGTTGGCGAACTATGTACCACAGTTCACCCCTGAATTTTGGCCGGTGTGGCTGGTCATTGCCGGGCTATTGCTGGTTGGAATGTGGTTAGTCCTGGGGCTGCACGCTTTGCTTCGTGCTCGTGGTGTGAAGAAATCAGCCACCGATCATGGCGAGAAGGTTTATCTTTACAGCAAGGCGGTCAGATTATGGCACTGGTCGAACGCATTACTCTTCGTATTGTTGCTGGCAAGTGGGCTAATTAATCACTTTGCGCTGGTGGGCGCAGCTGCGGTCAAAAGTCTGGTTGCTGTGCATGAAGTTTGTGGATTCTTGTTACTGGTATGCTGGCTTGGCTTTGTTCTGATTAATGCCGTTGGGGGTAATGGTCACCACTATCGCATTCGTCGTCAAGGGTGGCTGGGGCGAGCGGCGAAACAAACGCGATTTTATCTGTCTGGCATTATGCAGGGGGAAGCGCATCCTTTTCCGGCGACAATGCAGTCTAAATTTAATCCCTTACAGCAGGTAGCCTATGTCGGGGTGATGTATGGATTACTGCCGTTGTTACTGGTGACGGGGCTCCTGTGTCTCTATCCGCAAGTCGTGGGAAATGCGTTTCCTGGCGTAAGATACTGGTTATTACAGGCGCATTTTGCTCTGGCATTTATTAGCCTCTTTTTCATCTTCGGTCATCTCTATCTTTGCACTACGGGGCGTACTCCGCACGAAACCTTTAAATGTATGATCGATGGCTATCACCGACATTAAGGTATGATCATTACGCGAGAGAACCTGCGAGAGTGGCGTGTAGGAGCGGTAATGTACCGCTGGTTTTTGCGCCATTTTCCGCAGGACGGCAGCTATGCCGATGTTCACCATGCGCTGATCGACGAAGGGTATACGGACTGGGCAGATAGTCTGGTTGAGTATGCATGGAACAAATGGCTGACAGACGAAAACTTTGCCCGCCAGGAAGTTTCCTCTATGCAAAAGCTGGTCCCAGAACCGGTGGAACCAACATTTTGCCGCCAGCTCTCCAGTGCCGAGGATAACGCACGCGTCGGATGTTGCGACGATAACGCCAGAATAGTTACAGCAGGTTATGCGGCGCAAATTGCCAGCACGGGCTACAGCGTACGGATGGCTAGTGTGGGTTTTAACAGCCATATTGGCAGCTCAGGCGAGCGTGCCCGCGTGGCAGTGGCGGGTAACTCGACTCGAATCAGCAGTGCCGGAGAGGGTAGCCGTATTGCGAATGCCGGGATGCGAGTACGCGTCTGTACTCCAGGTGAAAGGTGTCATGTTGCCAGTAATGGCGATCTGGTACAAATTGCCAGCTTTGGCGCACACGCGAAAATTGCTAACAGCGGTGATAATGTTCACATCATTGCCAGCGGTGCTAACTCAACAGTAGTCAGTACGGGCGTGGTTGACTCGATTGTCCTCGGGCCTGGTGGCAGCGCCGCACTGGCATATCATGACGGCGAAAGAGTGCGCTTCGCCGTCGCCATTGAAGGTGAAAATAATATCCGTGCCGGAGTCCGCTATCGTCTCAATGAACAGTATCAGTTTGTTGAGTGCTGATAGCTTTATCTTTAATCAACCGAAAGACGCCGACGTGCACGGGATGCAGGTTTTACGATGGCCTGCGCCATAGCCTCGCCAATGTCTGCACAAGCCGTAAGTCCCTGGACGAAAGGCCGGTTGTGCATCAGCCAGGGTAAAGCACCGAACGCCACGCGACCACGAACTTCTTCAGGTTGCTGTAGCGTATAATCTTCACCAACATCAGGGATTTCCTCGCCTGTTTTCTGCAATTGTTCGCGTAGCCCAGGGAAAGGAATATCTTTCACTTTGAGTGGACGTTGACCTCGGGCATCAATAAAAACATCAAACGAGTAGCTGTTATCCGCTGTTTTCAGAATTGTGCGCGTTTCGTTGTTTTCCATCTCGTAGTCCTCACCGAGGGCGAGAATATGAATGATCCCCGCTTCGCGTAAGGCCAGTAATCGTCTTATAGATTCTGAAGGGATTGCCGCATAATTATCGATAAAGACTCTGGCAAGACCTTTACTGAATCGCTTATGGTCGTGTTCATTCAGATGCGGCACAATTTCCTGTACAGCTTCATGCAAACGCAGAATGACATAACGCCAGGGGACGGTATGTTTTTGCCGTTTATTTTGCTCGACTTCGGCTAAGTTTTCTTCCGCCCAGCCAAAAGGGTCATGCTGTTTACGCTCGGCAAACCAGGTTTGCGCAAAGGTATCGACATTGAGGCGTTCTAACGCTATGCGTTGGCTCCAGTCTGGATCGACAGAATTAATTTCTTGCTGTATCAATTTGAATACCCGATCCAACAGGCCTTCCGCACCTTTTTCTATTTCTGTATTTAAGGCCTGTTCTGTGGCGATGCGTAACGGTTCGTAGGGGATGGGGCAATAGAAATCGGCTTCCGGTAAAATGCCCGTGCGCGACATCAACGTAATGTGCAGATTTTCACTGTTGCTATCGCGTTGAAAGCTAACTCGTTGTTTATCTTCTTCAATAAACGAACCATGCTGAATAGCCACTGCCATTGCCGCATCCAGTCCGCTCAAGGATGTTCCCATAATGCCCACGTTACAGGCATCGACCTTTGCTTCCATCAGGCCCGACCACGGGCTGGGAAAATACGTTCGGGTTGCCTCTTCTTCATCAGGCCAGACGTGACCGGTGGCTATTACCGCTAAATCAAACGTCTCTGTGGGTAAATCCTGATTTGTAGCAAGCATCACGCCAGCATTTGTAATTTGCAGATCGGTAACCTGGCATGATTCATAAACAGCCACTTCAAATTTTTGCTGTCGCGCCTGATCTACTAATCGTAAAAATCGATCGCGGAAATATTCTCCCAACAGAATTCGCGGTAAAAACTGACGATCGTGCAGTGTTTCCTTTTTAACGCCGTAACGTTGTAGATGGCTGGCATCTTGTTTTTGTAACCATTCCAGATAAGTACAATAAATCGTTGGTATTTCAATGCTGGCAATATTTGCCAGCATTAATTTAGAGTTTTCTTCGTCGTTGTACGGCATCCCGACACCGGCCTCGTTAGCCTGTTCGAAGATGGAAATAGAAAGTGGCGTTGGTTGCTGTAATAGCGAGAAGAGAGTGTAGATCCCTGTTGGCCCCGCACCCACAATGGCGATTTTTTTCATTATTACTTACCTGTATGTATTCTTTTGAATTTAGTGTTATCAGATAAGTTTGGTTGAAATCTTTAGAAAATGAGAAATTTCAGACAGGGATGAAAAGGGCGCCAACCGCCCTTCACGGAGACTTGTCAGGCGAGTTTTGCCTGATTGATTTTACTTAATGGTTCATTGACATCGAAAACTTTGGCGATAACTTCTGCAACGCCGAGGTTCTTCAGACGGGCAGTATGTTTATCCAGATAGGCAAGGGCACTTTTTTCATCAGTAAAAAGATAGATGCCACCAGCTTCGCGGTTCTTTTCACTTTCTGTCCACACTTTCCACAGAAAACCAGGTTCCTGATTAATCGACTCGGCAAGCGATTTAAGCTGTTCGGCCATTTCATCGCCAAAGGGGCTATTAAATGCAAAGTGAAGCTGTAACAAAGTCGCCATAGCGATTCTCCTTCTGATAACACATACAAAATAGTATAAATTTTTTAATGTGTTGGATACAGAGAAGAAACAAGGGAATACAAGGAGAGAGGAGACCAGACTAAAAAATCTGGTGCGTCCGAGTGGACTCGAACCACCGACCCCCACCATGTCAAGGTGGTGCTCTAACCAACTGAGCTACGGACGCAGGATGGTGCGTTCAATTGGACTCGAACCAACGACCCCCACCATGTCAAGGTGGTGCTCTAACCAACTGAGCTATGAACGCAACGTTGTAGGTGACAACGGGGACGAATATTAGCGGCAGAGTGGGAAGGTGGCAAGAGGCAAAGCGTAATTTTCTGCGGTATTTCGACCGTTTGCAGAGCTTTTAAGCAAATTGGCTATATTTTGTTGATTTGCAAGGGTGATTTTTGGTCAGAGTCATTTTCACATCTGACACAACCCACTATCTCGCGCATCAGGATATAAATCCAGTCGTTTCCCAGCAAATCAATTCTATCGTGGATAAATCCTCCGTAGCCTTTACACTTAGGTAGCGATAAGGGCACACAGATGCAGCAAAGGAATAAATCATGGGATCTGATGCAAAAAACTTGATGAGCGACGGGAAAGTGCAAATTGTTAAGACCGGCGAGGTCATTAGCGCGACTCAACTCACTGACGGTGAGTTGCTCGTTGAGACAGGCGGAAGAGCTGAAAACACCGTAGTGACAGATGCGGGCTGGCTGAAAGTGGAAACTGGTGGGATCGTCAGAGGCACACAGTACGGCAACAATGGCACGTTATCAGTCGGTGACGGTGCAATTGCCACAGACATCATTCAGTCCGACGGTGGAGCAATTAGCCTCTCAACGCTCGCTACTGTTAATGGCCGCCATCCAGAAGGAGAATTTAGCGTTGATCAGGGCTACGCCTGCGGTTTGTTACTGGAGAATGGCGGTAACCTGCGCGTACTGGAAGGCCATCGGGCAGAAAAAATTATTCTCGATCAGGCTGGTGGTTTATTGGTCAACGGGACGACTTCATCTGCAATAGTGGATGATGGCGGTGAATTGCTGGTTTACCCTGGTGGAGAAGCTTTCAACAGCGCAATTAACCAGGGCGGAGTCTTTATGCTGGCGGGGAAAGCCTGCGATACGACGCTTGCGGGCGGGGCCATGAATAACATAGGCGGAGAAGATATTCATACCCTCGTTGAGAACGAAGCCGTTTATCGCCTTGGGACAGACGGTCTACAGCTCTATAGCTCCGGTAAGACAAAGGATTTGGCGGTTAATGCCGGAGGCCGTGCTGAAATTCATGCTGGTACGCTGGAAAATGCACTGCTGAAAGGTGGCTCGATGATTGTCATGTCTCCCACCAGCGCGGACGATAAATTTGTCGTGGAAGAGGATTGTGCGCCAGTTGAACTGATGGGGAGCGTTGCCGTACAAGAAGGTAGCTCTTTGATTATTGGTTACGGTGCTGATTTACAACAGTCAACGGTTACGGTACAGCCGGGGGGCGTGATGATCCTCGATGGCAGTACGGTAAAAGGTGACAATGTCACTTTTCGTGTTGGTGAATTAAACCTTGATGGCGGAAAAGTTTGGCTGATCACGGCAGCAGCCACACATGTGCAACTGAAAGTGAAACGACTGCGCGGAGAGGGAACGATTTGCCTGCAAACCAGCGCGAAAGAAATTTCGCCTGACTTCATCAGTGTGAAAGGGGAAGTTAGTGGCAGTATTCTCGTTGAGATAACGGATGCCAGTCGGCTACCAATTTGCAGTGTGCTTAAACTGCAACCTGACGAAGACAGGATTGGCGCAACGCTCCAGCCCGAATAAAAACTAAGGCGCAATCTGTGAAGGTTGCGCCTTGTTTTTTAGCGAGCTGCTCGTTGCAGAATGATAGCTGATGGCAGACGTTGCAGGAAACGCATACGCAGCATCATCATAATAGCGGCAGAAGTCAGGCCAATAATAAAGCCGATCCAGAAACCTGCTGGCCCCATTGGCTCAACCACCAGATCGGTCAGCGCCAGAATGTAGCCGCTCGGCAAGCCTAATACCCAATACGCCGTAAAGGTAATATAAAAAATCGACCGCGTATCTTTATAACCACGCAAAATCCCACTGCCGATAACCTGTATGGAGTCAGAAATCTGATACACCGCCGCCAGCAACATCAAATGTGCCGCCAGCGTTACGACCTCAGGATTATCGTTATACAGCAGGGCAATCTGCTCCCGTAGTGAAACCGTGAAAATTGCGGTCAGAGTCGCCATACAAACGCCAACCATAAGCCCTGTTCGCGCGGCTGTTTGTGCATCCAGCGTTGAGCCCTGACCCAGACGATAACCAACACGGATGGTTACCGCTGCGGCCAGCGACATTGGAAGAACGAACATCAACGAACTGAAGTTCAGTGCAATCTGGTGGCCTGCCACATCGATAATACCGAGTGGAGATACCAACAGCGCCACTACAGCAAACAGTGTCACTTCAAAGAACAACGCCAGCGCGATAGGTAGACCAAGCTGCACCAGCCGTTTCAATGCGGCAGGATCGGGTTTAGCGGTGCCTTTTTCGTTGCGGATATCGCGCATGGAACGGGCATGTTTAATATAAGAAACCATGGCGAGGAACATCACCCAATACACAGCCGCCGTCGCTACACCACAACCGACGCCACCGAGTTCAGGCATTCCGAAATGACCATAAATAAAGATATAGTTAACCGGAATGTTCACCAGCAGGCCAATAAAACCCATCACCATCCCAGGTTTGGTTTTTGCCAGACCTTCACACTGGTTACGCGCGACCTGGAAGAACAGATAGCCCGGAGCACCCCACAGCAGTGCACGCAGGTAACCTACCGCTTTATCGGCGAGTGCCGGATCGATATTTTGCATGGAGCGGATGATATAACCCGCATTCCACAGAACCACCATAATGAGCACTGAGACAAAGCCGGCTAGCCAGAAACCTTGTCGTACCTGATGCGCTATGCGTTCACGGCGACCAGAACCATTCAATTGCGCAATCACTGGCGTCAACGCAAGCAGCAGTCCGTGACCGAAAAGAATAGCCGGGAGCCAGATAGATGTACCAATGGCGACCGCCGCCATGTCGGTGGCGCTATAGCCGCCCGCCATGACAGTATCGACAAAACCCATCGCTGTTTGGGCGATTTGCGCGAGAATCACCGGGATTGCTAATGCTAATAACAGACGCGCTTCACTGATATACTTCTGCACGTGAACACCTTTTATATTGTTGTTATATGAGAGACTAAAAAGCCGCCTGAATGGGCAGCAAAAAGAAGAAGCAGGGGAAATTCAGTCTATTGTAGCGAGGATTTATTAATTCTCCAGTGAAAAAATAACCATTCAGCCCCCTTTACTGGTAAGGGTGTTTCCCACCTGCTATTGTGCTGAACAGAATGCCTTAACTGATTTCAGGAGTTGTAAGTATGTTTACGGGGATAGTGCAGGGCACTGCAAAACTGGTGTCGATTGACGAGAAACCAAATTTTCGTACTCATGTGGTTGAGTTACCTGACTATATGCTGGATGGTCTGGAGACCGGTGCGTCTGTGGCACACAACGGTTGTTGCCTGACCGTGACGGAAATCAACGGTAACCATATCAGTTTTGATCTGATGAAAGAGACGTTACGCATTACTAATCTTGGTGATTTACAGGTTGGGGATTGGGTAAACGTAGAGCGTGCGGCTAAATTCAGTGATGAAATTGGCGGACATTTAATGTCGGGTCATATTATGACCACCGCTGAAGTAGCGAAAATATTAACCTCTGAAAATAATCGCCAGATCTGGTTTAAAGTGCAGGATAGTCAGTTGATGAAATATATCCTGTACAAAGGATTTATCGGAATCGACGGTATTAGCCTGACCGTGGGCGAAGTAACGTCAACACGTTTCTGCGTACATTTAATTCCAGAAACGCTGGAACGTACCACTCTCGGTAAGAAAAAACTCGGAGCGCGCGTCAATATTGAAATCGATCCACAAACTCAGGCAGTGGTAGATACGGTAGAACGTGTGCTGGCGATGCGGGAAAAGGCGCAGAATCAATAACGGACTGAAATATGATATCGCCCCCAAACGGGGGCGATAGAATAACATTTAGCGTGCAACCCGAAGGCCGTTTTCGACTCCTCGAGAGAACACCACTTGCCAGAGCTGAATATCACGGGCGCGGAAAGCACCAGCGCAAGCATTCAGATAATAGGTAAACATCCGTTTAAAGCGTTCACTGTAATTATCCGCAATTTCCGGCCATGCGGCGAGGAATCGCTCATACCAGGCCATCAGCGTGGTATCGTAATCGGCGCCAAAGTTATGCCAGTCTTCCATCACAAAGTGTGGTTCGCTGGATTGAGCGATCTGGCGTACAGAGGGCAGACAACCGTTCGGGAAAATATATTTATTAATCCATGGATCAACATTCAGATCGGTTTTTTTCGAGCCGATAGTATGTAACAGGAAAATACCTTCCGGTTTCAGATTGCGATCCACCACCTCAAAATAGGTGTTGTAATTTTTCGGCCCGACGTGTTCGAACATTCCCACTGAAACAATGCGGTCAAATTGATCGTTCAGGTCACGGTAATCTTGCAGCAAAATGGTGACATCCAGACCTTCACAGCGATCCTGAGCCATTTTCTGCTGTTCAGCAGAAATGGTGACACCTACCACGCTTACGTCATAGTTAGACGCCATGTAGTGCGCCAGTCCGCCCCAACCGCAGCCAATATCCAGCACACGCATCCCTGGCTTCAACTGCAATTTTTCGCAGATCATTTTAAGCTTCGCTTGTTGGGCAGATTCCAGATTATCGGCATCTTTCCAGTAAGCGCAGGAATATTGCATGAAGGGATCAAGCATACGGCTGAACAGGTCATTACCCAGATCGTAATGCTCTTTGCCAACTATCCAGGCACGTTTTTTACTCTGCAGATTGAAGAGACGAGCGCCAGCGATGCGCAGAGTGTCTTTGAAATGATGGGGGAGTTGGTTTTCGAGACCTGCGCGTAAGACTTTGCTAAAAAACATATCCAGTCGTTCACATTCCCACCAGCCATCCATATAACTTTCGCCTAACCCCAACGAACCTTCCTGTAGAACGCGTTTAAAAAAATCGGGGTTTTTAACACGAATATCCGCCGGGGCAGAACCGTTGATGGCTATACCGGCGCGGCTAAGTAATTCGTTGGCGATTCTGTACCAGTTGTCATCCGGTACGCTGACTTCTTCTATACACGATGAACTCATAGTTTCTCCATCACTGGTCGGTGATCAGAACCTTAAAACAGCGTAGACGCTTTTTGGGCTTTGTGAGAAATCTCGCAGAAAATCCGCGAGTCTATAATCCGACGTAGAACAGAGGGAAAGGAGGAACCCTTGCCGAAATGACCATCCATAGCAATCCGGGAACGCTCCTGTCCCCGTAAAAACATAATATTTATCGTAATCTTAACAACTGGAAATTAGTATAGGCCGCTAATTTCAATCATACAACAAAATTTTGTTAGCAGCCTAAGTATAAAGATGTCGATATAGATCAATGTGATTCGCTATGAGCGACTTCGGCATTGCCATGATTCTGGCAACCAGGTTCTTCACAACGTTGCATCATGTAACCCAGAGAAGCCAGTACCACGGTCGATAACATCACGCAGGTGGTGGTGAGCAGTGGTGTGCTAACGCTGATGAGCCAGGAAACCACAAGGCTTGCGAGGAAGCACAGTCCCAGTTGCAGTGTGTTCTGCAATGCTGCGGCGCGGCCGGTCGCATGTGGGAAGGGGCGCAGCGCCTGCGCGACAACAATCGGGTAGATTGCGCCGTTGGCAATAGCCATCACACAGAATGGGACCAGAATTTCGACCAGCGAAACATGGCTAATGAAGCCAGCAGCCCAGGTCGCCACGACGCTGACAGCAAACAGCGCCAGCAGCCACGGTAATAATTGTTTGCCTTGCCATTTCTGCAATGCTGCGCGACAGCCATAACCACCAATCAGAAACGCGATGGTTTGTGGTACATAACTTAAACCAATGACTGCCGGGCTGTAGCCCATCTCGCTAAGGATGAACGGTGAACCGGTCAGCCAGGCAAAGAAACTGGCTGAACAGGCCGCATAAATCAGCACGTTGCCGCGATAGGTTTTTGAACGCAGCAGATCGGTAAAGGTCAGTCCATCCTGACTGTCGTTACGTGCTTTAGTCGTAGGTTTAAGCCAGAAAATGGGCAGAATAAGCACCACGGTAATGGCAAATAAGGTCGCGAAAATCGCCTGCCAGGAAAAATGAACCAGCAGCCAGCTACCTAAAAGAGGAGCAAGGGCAGGAGAGAGTCCCACTAATGGCATGATAGTGGCGAAAATACGATTCACTTTTTGTGAAGGATAGTAATCCGTCACCAACGCCTGCCAGATAACTGCGGCGGCACAGACACCAACCGCTTGCACAAACCGTAATACCAGCAGAGTGATGGCGTTATCCACCCATAACATCCCCAGACTACCTAACGCAAAAATTGTCAGGCCGATTAATAATACCGGTTTACGACCATAACGGTCGGAGAGCGGCCCCCACAGAAGTTGGGCTGCGGCAAAACCGGCAAGGAACAGACTAAGGCTGGCACTGACAGCAGACGCAGGCGTTTGCAAATCGGCCTGAATGGCGGCGAAAGCGGGCAGATACATATCGGTTGCCAGAAAACCGAGTACGCTCAAACCCGCCAGCCAGACTAAAAATCTTTTCCCAGGTTGCATGTATATTCTCTAAATTTCTCAATTAAACACCGTCGCAAAGTGTAGGGAGTGAAATTCCTGTTGTGAAACGGTAATATTTGATGACTGGTTTCAAAAATTTTGCAGGCAAACTATGTGGTCTGAGTATTCTCTCGAAGTGGTTGATGCGGTGGCGCGTAATGGCAGTTTTAGTGCTGCGGCTCAGGAGTTGCATCGCGTTCCTTCAGCGGTCAGCTATACCGTGCGTCAGCTGGAAGAGTGGCTGGCGGTGCCGCTTTTTGAACGGCGTCATCGTGATGTGGAACTGACCGCTGCCGGGGCGTGGTTTCTCAAAGAAGGGCGCTCTGTTGTCAAAAAAATGCAGATCACTCGCCAGCAATGTCAGCAGATTGCGAACGGCTGGCGCGGTCAGTTAGCCATTGCGGTGGATAATATCGTCAGGCCAGAACGTACACGGCAGATGATCGTTGATTTCTATCGCCATTTTGATGACGTTGAACTTCTGGTATTTCAGGAAGTATTCAACGGTGTCTGGGATGCGCTTTCTGACGGGCGCGTGGAACTGGCGATTGGCGCGACACGAGCGATTCCGGTGGGCGGTCGTTATGCCTTCCGTGATATGGGGATGCTGAGCTGGAGCTGTGTTGTTGCCCGCCATCATCCGCTTGTGTCAATGAATGGACCATTCAGCGATGATACATTGCGCAACTGGCCGTCACTGGTGCGCGAAGACACCTCACGGACGCTACCCAAACGTATTACCTGGCTACTGGATAACCAAAAGCGCCTGGTTGTACCGGACTGGGAATCATCGGCAACGTGTATTTCGGCCGGGTTATGCATCGGTATGGTGCCGACACATTTCGCCAAACCGTGGCTTAATGAGGGGAAGTGGGTAGCACTAGAACTGGAAAATCCATTCCCTGATTCAGCATGTTGTCTGACCTGGCAGCAGAATGATATGTCGCCTGCTTTAACCTGGTTGCTTGAGTATCTCGGCGATAGTGAGACGCTGAATAAGGAGTGGCTGCGGGAGCCTGAAGAGACTCCCGCAACGGATGATTAACGACGATAGTCGCGGAACGGGCCATCAGCCACGGAGCGACGTTCAATCAACCGTGGATGAACTTCAATTGACTGCGGTTCTTCGCGTTTGTTGACGATACGATCCAACAGCATATTGAACGCCGTTTCACCCAGCGAATCTTTTGGCTGATGGATAGTGGTCAGTGCCGGGGTAAAGTAGCGAGCATTGCGCACGTTATCATAACCGATCAGCGAAACATCCTGCGGGACGCGCAGACCCATTTCATCAGCGGCACAGAGCGCGCCCATTGCCATAATATCGCCGCCACAGAAGACTGCGGTAGGTCTGTGCGGTTGCGACAGGATTTGCTGCATGGCGCGATAACCTGATTCAGGCTCAAAGTCACCTTGCACAATCCAGTTTTCCGGCACCTTGATCATGGCTTCTTCCATCGCTTTCATAAAGCCCGCCAGACGGCCAGCACCGGTGTTACGCTCCAGAGGACCAGGAATAACGCCGATTTCGCGGTGACCGCGTTCAATCAAATAGCGCCCGGCCATGTAACCGCCTTCAAAAGCGTTATCTATAACCGCATCGGTAAAGTCTGCTTTTGCTTCACCCCAGTCCATCACCACCATCGGGATATGGCGATACTCTTCCAGCATCGCCAGCAACGGTTCCGGATACTCAGAACACATCACCAGCAGGCCATCGACGCGTTTTTGCGCCATCATCGACAGATAAGCCCGCTGTTTCTCAAGATTGTTCCACGCATTGCCCAGAATCAGCGTGTAGCCTTTCTGGAAGCAATTTTTTTCTACCGCTTCAATGATCTCGGCGAAATAGGCCGCTTCGCTGCTGGTCGCCAGCAAACCGATAGACTTGGTGTGGTTGACCTTCAGGCTACGCGCCACCGCGCTAGGGGAGTAGTGTAATTCTTTGATCGCTGCCCACACGGCATTGCGCGTTTCTTCAGCGACAAAACGTGTTTTGTTGATTACGTGTGACACAGTTGTAGTGGAAACGTTTGCTCGCTTCGCTACATCTTTTATTGTTGCCATTCCATTTCACTCCAGACCCTAACTTCAGCTCCTGCAAAATCGCAAGGTAAACGTTTGCCTTTACACACCTTACGCACAACAAAAGTGTTGCGGTACGCCGGGAAAATGACACAGAGCGTCAGGAAGGGGTCAATGGCCAGTACGCAAATAATGTAAGCGTGGAATTTTGGCCGATCTTGATGAAAAGGGGAAGTAGTAAAAACACTTATCATTATAAATGGCGGGAGATTTTTTCATCACAGTATGTAAAAATGCGTAATATCACTTTTTGTGGGGTAATAAAAAGGAGAAAACTTGATGAGCACCGACCTTAAATTTTCACTGGTAACAACCATTATCGTTCTTGGTTTGATCGTGGCCGTGGGTTTGACTGCCGCGCTGCACTGATTTCCCCTCGAGGGAGCGCGTTCTCCCTCACATCTCCTTCCTCTTTGTTAGCAAATTGGCAAAAGTGTTTTCTCTTTTTGTTATTTTCATTCTTTTGTGATTGATGTCATGCTTTCGCCACTTTGATGAACATCGCGTGATGACGCGAAGAGGTGGAGATTAGGCATGAAAATTAACTATCCGTTGCTGGCGCTGGCAATTGGCGCGTTTGGTATCGGGACAACGGAATTCTCGCCAATGGGCTTGTTGCCCGTTATTGCGCGTGGTGTGGATGTCTCGATTCCAGTTGCCGGAATGTTAATCAGCGCCTATGCGGTTGGCGTGATGGTTGGCGCGCCATTGATGACGCTTCTGCTTTCTCATCGTGCCCGCCGCAGTGCGCTGATTTTCCTGATGGCGATTTTCACCCTCGGTAACGTACTTTCTGCCATCGCACCGGATTATATGACGCTGATGCTTTCACGCATTTTAACCAGTCTGAATCACGGGGCGTTTTTTGGCCTGGGGTCTGTCGTGGCAGCAAGCGTGGTGCCAAAACATAAACAGGCCAGCGCAGTTGCCACTATGTTTATGGGCTTAACCCTGGCGAATATCGGTGGCGTTCCGGCGGCAACCTGGCTTGGGGAAACTATTGGCTGGCGTATGTCATTTCTGGCAACGGCGGGGCTGGGTGTGATTTCAATGGTGAGCCTGTTCTTCTCGTTACCAAAAGGTGGCGCAGGAGCGCGGCCTGAAGTGAAAAAAGAGCTGGCGGTACTGATGCGTCCGCAGGTGCTGTCTGCATTGCTGACGACGGTGCTGGGCGCTGGTGCAATGTTCACCCTCTACACCTATATTTCTCCGGTACTGCAAAGTATCACTCACGCAACGCCGGTGTTCGTGACGGCAATGCTGGTGCTGATTGGCGTTGGGTTCTCTATCGGTAACTATCTCGGCGGTAAACTGGCAGATCGTTCGGTCAATGGTACGCTGAAAGGCTTTTTGCTGCTGTTGATGGTGATTATGCTGGCGATCCCGTTCCTGGCACGAAATGAGTTTGGCGCGGCAATCAGCATGGTGGTGTGGGGCGCGGCAACCTTTGCGGTCGTACCGCCGTTGCAGATGCGTGTGATGCGTGTCGCCAGCGAAGCTCCGGGTTTGTCTTCATCAGTAAATATTGGTGCCTTTAACCTTGGAAATGCGCTGGGTGCCGCAGCCGGTGGTGCAGTGATTTCCGGTGGTCTGGGATACAGTTTTGTGCCGGTGATGGGGGCGATTGTCGCGGGACTGGCATTGTTGCTGGTGTTTATGTCAGCCAGAAAACAACCTGAAGCAGTTTGCGTTGCCAACAGCTAATAAAACAAAAACGCAGAAGGCTAACCTTCTGCGTTACAGTTTGCAGGCAAAGTGCGATTTATCTTGCCGGATGTGGTGTTAACGCCTCATCCACGTAGGCCTGATAAGCGTAGCGCATCAGGCAATGCTGCATTTGCCATCAGTGATTATGCGGCGAGATTTTTCGCTACGAATTCCCAGTTTACCAACGCCCAGAAGTGCTCCAGATAACCCGGACGTGCATTGCGATAGTCGATGTAATAAGCGTGTTCCCAGACATCAACGGTCAGCAGTGGAGTTGCATCGGTGGTCAGTGGAGTACCCGCGTTAGAGGTGGAAACGATAGCCAGTTTGCCATCGCTGTTTTTCACCAGCCAGGTCCAGCCAGAACCAAAGTTTTTGATCGCAGCATCAGTAAACTGAGCTTTGAAATCAGCAAAGCTGCCAAAAGAAGCGGCGATAGCTTCAGCCAGTTCACCAGTAGGTTCGCCACCCGCGTTCGGCGCCAGGCAGTTCCAGTAGAAAGTGTGGTTCCAGACCTGAGCAGCGTTGTTGAATACACCACCTTCAGAGCTGCGAATAATCTCTTCCAGTGATTTACCTTCAAACGCAGTACCTTTGATCAGGTTGTTCAGATTAGTGACATAAGTTTGATGATGTTTGCCGTAGTGATACTCGATAGTTTCCGCAGAAATGTGCGGTGCCAGAGCATCTTTAGCATATGGTAGTGCAGGTAATTCAAATGACATTGCTACTCTCCTTTATTATTAATTGGCATACGTACAATAGCCTTATTGTGCGTATGGATAGGGTAGCAAATTAAAAGGTGATACAAAAGATGAACTTACCCTGTTGCCGTAACAACAGGGTAAAGTTTTAGCGAAGTGTTTTTGGGGTCATCACCCGACGAGCACCAACATAGTGGCGTTGCCAGTAATCTTCACTTAACGAAGTGATTTTAATTTCCTGACCACTGCGTGGTGACTGAATAAATTTGCCGTTGCCGACATACACGCCAACGTGATCGGCGGTTCCGCGCCCCTGAGTGCGGAAGAAAACTAGGTCGCCGTTTTTCAGTTCGCTGCGATCGATCGGCGCGGCATCACGCAAGTGATACATTTCGTTAGCCGTACGTGGAATACGGATCTTCACCAGATCTTTATACGCATAATAAACCAGCCCGCTGCAATCAAAACCGGTACGCGGTGAGCTGCCGCCCCAGCGATATGGTTTGCCAATTTGCTGCATCAGCTTATTCATAGCCACTTTTGTGGCTTTCTGTATTTTGGCTTTATGCGCGTCGGCGATGGTTCCCTGTGTAGCATTTTTGACTTTCACGCAACGCGACTTATAGCCTTTACGTTTGGTGCACTTTTCCGTAAAGCTGGCTGACGCCGTTTTATTGACGGCTTGTTTGCTGCGAGTTTTGGCGTTTTTAGAAGCAGTAATGGAGGATTTTTTAACGGAAGAAGCGGTTTTATTTTTAGTAGTACTTTTACTGGCGGCTTTTTTCGCTGTTTTCTGGCTGGCTTTATTGGTCTTTTTGGTGGTTGCCGTGCTTTTCTTTTTATCTGCTTTTTTGGTGATGTGAGTGGTAGCAGAACTCTCCCTGGCTTGCTTTGAAGCATGGGCCATAGGCGTTAAAGGTAGGGTGGTAAAAAGTAAAGCACAGAGCGTGATCGAAATACGGTTTATCCGCGCCACTGAGCGTCCCTCTGTTAAGGCAGGTCTATCATGCCTGCGTCTGATTTACAAAACTTGATGATTCTAATGCATAGAAGAAGAGAAAGTTAATAGCTTTTATTGTTAAAAAATACGTTTCGTCGGCGAGCGCAAAAAAATGCAGCAGGCAAAGCTAAAAATGGTTATAAAAACACCACGTTGTTGCGTGCCAGAGAAGAAAAGAATATTTGAAATGCAACATTTAGAGCAAAGGGATAAAATAGCAAAAGCGTGATGAAAATGTTATTTTCCGTTGCCGCACTGACCCGCTACAATGTCAGATTACTGCCGTAAAGAAGTTTGAGGAAGCAAGACAATGAGCACCACTATCGAAAAAATCCAACGCCAGATTGCTGAAAACCCGATCCTGCTGTACATGAAAGGTTCACCGAAACTGCCGAGCTGCGGTTTCTCTGCCCAGGCAGTCCAGGCGCTTGCCGCATGTGGCGAACGTTTTGCCTATGTTGATATCCTGCAGAATCCGGACATTCGTGCGGAACTGCCGAAATACGCTAACTGGCCGACTTTCCCGCAACTGTGGGTTGACGGCGAACTGGTAGGCGGCTGTGATATCGTGATCGAAATGTATCAGCGCGGCGAACTGCAGCAGCTGATCAAAGAAACTGCCGCTAAATACAAGTCTGAAGAGCCGGACGCGGAGTAATCCGTCCTGCAATACTGACGGATGCAAACAAGCATCCGTCAGTCCTTTTCTATCTCCAATCCAGCCCTTGTGGTGAACTTGAAAATCCCGCATCACGCAGCAGCGTAAACATCGGCGTTTGCCGGACGGGTTGATCATTTACTTCTGTCAGCGTAAAGCGCAGCCGTGGTTCGCGACGCAGCGCGGTGGTCAGCGCCTGGAAAACCTCTGGCGCGAGTAATTCCTCTTTTTCCTGCCAGACCAGCATTTTTTTGCCACCTTGCGCCAGATAGAGCAACAATTTGCCGCCGGAAATGACCACCAGCGCACCCGCACGACGCGTTGGCACCAGCGTTGCCGGATGTGCAGGCCAGGGCAGGATATTTCCCCACACATTAGCCGGATCGTTGGCAGAGAGCGCCACTGGCGTGAATTGCTGCGGTTGGCTGGCGGCGGCGAGATCGCGCAATCGGTCAATAGTCAGGCGATCAGCAAATTGCGCGCCGCCCAGACCTTCAACAAAACGACCACGCATAATTCGCCCTGAATCTTCCATGCTGCGACAAAGCGTTTGCATTGATGGAAACCCGCCAGGGATATTCTCGGCTATCACCGCCTGACGACTGACGATGCCGTAGCGGTCGAGCATATTTTCCGCCAGCGCCAGCATCCTTTCGGTATCGTTCAATGGCTCCACCTGTAATAACGACCAGCGCCCAGCCAGTTTCGGCGTGTTGTAAGATACCAGCGGCGAGATGGGCAACGTATAGGCAGGACGTCCACGCCGAGCCCGGTGGCTGTGGCGAGCTGAGGCGCGCGCGCTGGTACTGCTGCGGGCGAGGGCGCGTAACGGTGCCCAAATATCGCTGGTAATGACGCCTTGCCAGACCAGCTCCCATAAAGCTTCTTGCAGGGGCGACGCATCTACCGGTTGACCGATTTTCTCGCCTACCCGTTGACCGATTTGTTGCGCAAACCAGGCACCACCATCAGCCAGAACCGCGATAATTGCTTGCTGAATCGCTGAACGTTTCGCGTGATCATTTTCTACTGGTGTTAACGATTCTGCGGCATATTCCTGCAAATGCAGAGCCACCAGACCGTCATCATCGCCCAGTTTTTTTTGCCCCGACCAGATAACTGCGCCGGTTGCCAGCAGTTCATCAAGCATTTCTGGCGAATAGTCGCGCACGCGGGCTGGCAGGATCTGGCTTTCCCAGAGTGAGGCGGGTAAACCAACACCGGCAAGTTGTTCGATAACCCGCATGACGCCATCCACACCCTCATAAACGCCTGTAGACGTTGTGGCAAAGAGCGCCGGGCTGCCATCGGTGGCGGGTAACAAGCCCTGACGTTCCAGCAGCAATCGCGCATAGACTGTAGACGGAACTGGACGCGTCGCTTCTCTGGCAGCCTGCAGCGAGCGCAAACGCAGACGACGAAATACTTCATCGCTCACCCAGATGTCTTGTTGCAGATTCATCACCAGCCCCTGTTCGCGCAGTTGCTGAAGCTGCTCTTCGACAATGGCAATACCGAGACTAAACTCATGAGCCAGTTGTTCAGCCGTGACCAGAGCATGAGCCCGGAGATAGCGTAGAAAGAGGTCGCGAAGCGGGTAACTGACTCTATGCAAATAAATCTCTGGCAGTGACTCTGGTAATCGTACGCCGAGGGCATCGCGCAGCCTGGCGGCATCATCCATACAGGCAAGACGCTCCTGTCTGCTAATCATTGCCAGGAAGATTCGTTTTGCTGCGAGAAGATTTTCCACATACGCCTCAATCTCTTCACCGCTGCCTGTATGCCGTTGTACCAGATCTACAAACGTCATTGGCCCCAGTTCGCGTAGCAGGTCAAACAAACCTTCTTCACCTTTCGCTTTTCTGCCAGCCGCCAGCCGCTGTAACTCTTCTTCCACCTGGCGAATGACCTGCGGGTCGAGTAATTCCCCCGGATCGACCTGACCGAGTAGATTGCGCAACAGCTCGCTGTCCAGCGACAGTACGGACGCCCGGCGCTCTGCCAGCGGGGCGTCGCTCTGGTACATAAACTCTGCGACATAGCCGAACAATAAACTGGCGGCGAAAGGCGAGGGCGTAGCGGTCGTTACATCGGAGATTTGTATTTCGCCACCGTTCAGGCGACGCATCAAACGTTCCAGCGCGGGAAGATCATAAACATCTTGCAGGCATTCGCGCAGGGTTTCGAGAATGACTGGAAAATCAGGATAACCCTGGGCGATTTCCAGCAACTGGCTGGCCCGTAGTCGTTGTTGCCACAGTGGCGTGCGATGCCCCGGCGTGCGACCAGGCATCAGCAATGCCCGCGCGGCGCATTCACGAAAACGGGCAGCAAAAAGCGCCGAGCTGCCCACCGCTTCACGGACAATTTGCAGCAACTTTTCCGGCTCAAACAAGAAAATGGCAGCATCAGGCAATTTGCCATCGGTGTCAGGAATGCGCGCAACAATGCCGTCATCACTGGCAACGACTGAGGCGTCTGCGCCCCATAGCGCATGTATTCGCCCGGCAATCGCCAGCGCCCAGGGTTCATGCACCCGTCTCCCATAGGGAGAGTGCAAAATAATACGCCAGTCGCCAATTTCATCACGGCAGCGTTCGAGAACCAGGTGACGGCTTCCGGGGACAACGCCCGTTGCGTTTCGCTGCTCGTCAATCAGCCCCTTAATATTGGCGAGCGTATTTTCTTCCGCCAGCCACGGAGGGATATTCGCGGAAAAGAACGCGCCATCCGCCAGCAAATGGAGAAAATCGCCGATCATCTCGCCTAATTCAGCGGGACGTCCGCTACCTTCACCGCGCCAGAAGGGAAGTCTGGCGGAGCGTCCGGGCGCAGGCGTCACAATCACCTGATCGCGGGTGATTTGCTGGATCCGCCAGGAGGTAGCCCCGAGGGTGATAATGTCATTCACCCGCGATTCATACACCATCTCTTCATCCAGTTCTCCTACCCGACGAGATCCTGCCTGTTCTTTACCTGCCGGCAATAACACGCTGTACATGCCACGATCCGGAATGGTGCCACCGCTGGTCACCGCCAAAAGTTGGGCGCCAGGACGCGCAGTTAATATTCCACTTTCCCGATTCCAGATAAGTTTTGGGCGAAAAGTGGAAAAATCACCAGAAGGATAGCGCCCGGAAAGCATATCCAGCGTGGCGTCAAAAACGCGCCTCGGCAGATCTTTCCACGGTGCGGCACGGCGCACGCGGGCGTACCACTCATCAACCTGTAAGGCGTCCATCGCCGCAGCGGCAACAGTTTGCTGCGCCAGAACGTCGAGTGGATTATGCGTTGGTGTCAGGCTTTCCAGCTTGCCAGCGAACATACACTCCACAATAACTGCGGAATCGACTAAGTCACGCCGGGTACGGGGGAAAAAAAGCCCTTTGGAGATGCCTCCAACCTGGTGTCCGGCGCGCCCAATGCGTTGTAACCCGCTGGCGACAGAGAGCGGCGTCGCCACCTGAATCACCAGATCCACCGCGCCCATATCAATCCCCAGCTCAAGACTGGAAGTGGAGACCACGCAGCGTAATTCGCCCGATTTCAGCGCCTGTTCGGTGATTGCTCGTTGTTCTTTAGAGACGGAACCGTGATGCGAACGAGCAATAAAAACGTCGCCACTTTGCACGCGGTTAGAGGTTGCGCCAGAGGTAGACTCAAAATTTGCCGCATCAACGGCGATAGTCGGGGCACGCTGTAATCGTGCGGCGTAAAGCTCATTCAGTCGTGCCGTCAGTTTTTCCGCCAGTCCGCGAGAATTGGTGAAAACAATGGTTGAGCGATGGCGCAACACTTCATCAAGAATGCCGGTTTCAATATATGGCCAGATTGATCCCTCTCTGCCTGCGTGGCCCTCTTCTCCGGTGCCGATGGCGACCGATGAGACATCATCCATATTGGCGACAGGAACGACAATACGGATCTGCGGATGGCGCATTGCGGGAGGGTTGACTATCGTAACCGGGCGATCGCCACCCAGAAATTCCGCCACATCGCTGACCGAGCGCACGGTGGCGGAAAGACCAATTCGTTGTGCAGAGGTGTTTAGCAACGCATCGAGTCGCTCCAGGCTCAGTGCCAGATGTGCGCCACGTTTGCTGTCTGCCACGGCATGGACCTCATCAATAATCACCGTTTCGACGCCGCGCAGCGTCTCTCGCGCGCGGGAGGTCAGCATCAGGTAGAGTGATTCGGGCGTGGTGATCAGAATATCCGGCGGATTACGGGTCAGTTTGCTGCGTTCCTGTGCGGGCGTATCGCCAGTGCGGATACCCACACGAATGTTGACTTCCGTTTCGCCACGCCGCCGCCGCTCATCCGCAATGCCCTGTAACGGGATCTGTAAATTGCGCTGAACGTCGGTGCCTAAGGCTTTAATCGGTGAAATATAGAGGATGCGCGAGGTTTTACGCTTATGCGCCTCGCTGGCGTTGTATCCGCCTTCGCGGAAGAGCCGATCGAGGGCGTAGAGAAATGCTGCCAGCGTTTTCCCGGAGCCAGTCGGTGCAATCACCAGCGCATGTTTGCCTCGCGCCGCCACATGCCAGGTTTGCGACTGGACAGCGGTCGGCTGTTTAAAGGCGCGAAGAAACCAGTCGCGGGTCGCCGGTGAAAACTCGTCCGGCAGGGGCGATGAAAGGTTTGGATTATCTGCCATTAACGCTATTCCCCGTGAATATCATGCATGATGCGTGGAATAGCCTCACTATAGATGCCTGAATCATTGCATGTCATCAGGCATCGACTCGATTACACCTCTTCGGCGGCAGGCAGCGGCCAGCCTCCCAGACGTTTCCAGCGGTTGACGATTTCACAAAACAGCACGGCGGTGCGCTCGGTATCGTACAGCGCGGAGTGCGCCTGAGTGCTATCAAACTCCATGCCAGCGGTCTGGCAGGCTTTTGATAATACGGTTTGTCCGAGCGCCAGCCCGGCCAGTGCAGCAGTGTCAAAAGTGGCGAAAGGGTGGAACGGGTTACGTTTCAGCGAGGCGCGTTCTGCGGCGGCCATCATAAAGCTATGATCAAAATTGGCGTTGTGCGCCACCATAATGGCGCGGTTACAGCCGCTCGCTTTAATGCCTTTACGTACAACTTTGAAAATCTCATGCAGCGCCTCGTATTCACTGACCGCGCCACGATCGGGATCGTTCGGGTCAATGCCGTTGAAGGCGAGGGCTTCTGGTTGCAAATTAGCGCCGACAAACGGCTCGACGTGGAAATGTAATGTGGTGTCCGGCATCAGCCAGCCTTGTTCATCCATTTTCAGGGTGATGGCGGCAATCTCAAGCAGCGCATCGGTTTTGGCGTTAAATCCGGCTGTTTCAACATCGATCACAACAGGATAAAAACCACGAAAACGGTCGCACAGACCGGTAAGTTGAGCGTTATCGGACATCTGATTCTCTTAATACGGAAAAATTGCAGCGCGCATTATGACAAATATTACCCGCTGATGCAGTAAAGATGCGGGCGTGATGAGTGCACGCCCGGCAGGAGATTAGTTGCCCAGACCGCGACCGGCGTCTTTCTCTTCGATCAATTCAATTTTATAACCGTCCGGATCTTCCACAAATGCGATAACCGTAGTGCCGCCTTTTACCGGGCCGGCTTCACGGGTCACGTTACCGCCGTTCTGACGGATTTTTTCGCACGCTTCAGCGGCGTTATCAACGCTAAGGGCGATATGACCATAAGCGGTGCCGAGTTCGTATTTATCCACGCCCCAGTTGTAGGTCAGTTCAATCACCGCTTCTTCGGTTTCCGGGCCGTAGCCAACAAACGCCAGTGAGTATTTGTATTCCGGGTTTTCGCTGGTACGCAGCAGTTTCATGCCCAGCACGTTGGTATAAAAATCGATGGAGCGTTGCAGATCGCCAACGCGCAGCATGGTGTGAAGAAGACGCATTTTTATATCCTCAAAATGGCTAACAGATTCAAAATGTTGTTTTAGTATAGCGGCGGGTTTGCGCCGCTCGCAATGTGGGATTACAGCGTAGGGTAATCGGTATAGCCTTCCGCGCCGCCACCGTAGAAACTTTCGGCACGCTGTGGGTTAAGCTCAGCTTTGCGCTGCAAGCGGGCGACCAGATCCGGGTTTGCAATCCAGTCACGACCAAATGCCACCGCATCAATTAACCCTTTGCCGATCAGCGTTTCTGCTTTTTCTACCGTATATGCACCAGCCCCGATAATTGGACCGTGGAAACGGGCGCGTACTTTTTCGCGGAAAGCCTCGGTATATGGTTTGCCGCCTGCCCAGTCTGGTTCTGACATATGCAGATAAGCAATGCCGCGTTTGCCCAGTTGTTCAATCAGATACAGCGCATCGGCTTCTTCATTCGGGCCGTTATCGGTATTCTGGAAAGTACCGATTGGCGAAACGCGAATGCCAATGCGATCGGCACCCCATTCTTTTATTCCGGCATCAACGACTTCCAGTACCAGGCGTGCGCGATTTTCCACGCTACCGCCGTACTGATCGGTACGATGGTTTGAAGAAGGCGACAGGAACTGATGCAGTAAATACCCGTGAGCGGAGTGAAGCTCCACCAGATCAAAACCGGCTTCACGGGCGTTAGCGATGGCCTGGCGGAAATCATTGACGATACCCGGAATCTCTTCCAGTTCCAGTGCACGCGGCATAGATGTCTCGACACGGATCGCCTGACCATTTTCATCGCGCAGAGAAGTACGGGTTCCCGCACTAAGTGCCGAAGGTGCTACCGGAGCCTGGCCGCCAGGTTGCAGGCTGGCGTGAGAAATGCGCCCCGTATGCCAAAGCTGTACGGCGATATGACCATTTTCAGCATGAACACCAGCGGTGATTTTTTTCCATGCTGCGATTTGCTCTGGGCTATGAATGCCAGGTGCGCCCGCATACCCTTTTGCCTGAGCGGAAACTTGAGTGGCTTCGCTAATAATCAAACCGGCACTGGCACGTTGGCGATAGTATTCCGCCATCAACGGAGTAGGGATATCACCCGGTTCAATGCTGCGCAGACGCGTCAGAGGAGCCATAAAAATACGGTTTGCCACCGTGATCGCGCCCACTTTTAGTGGAGAATACAGTTTTTCAGATGACATAAAGGCTCCCGGTCGTCTGGTGATGAAAAAATGCCTGCTAAACGGCAGGCGTCGCAATAATGGTTTTTACATGTGTCAGTGCGTTTTCCAGTGGCCCGGAACTGCGCGAAATTTTGGCCTGCAGATTTGCGCCCAGCCACAGCGCGTAAAGTACTTGCGCCTGTTGTAGCGGTTCACCACAAAAGGTTAAACAGTGGCTGGCACGGCCATTTTCCAGTGCCTGGGCGAGCAGGGCGATTACCTGGCGTGCGCCTTTGTCCATTGCGCTGCGCATATCTTCTGACAGGTCACACACTTCGGCAGAGAGCTTTACTGTCAGGCATCCGCTGATAGTTCCATGCTGGCAAAACTGGTTAAGCGTCTGCTGGTAATAAGCCAGAATGCGGTCGCGGTAGTTACCTTCGCCGGATTGCAGCAACTCCGCCAGTCGCAGGTGATATGCCGCGTAATGACGCTCAAGCATGGCAACGCCAAACGCTTCTTTAGAGCGAAAGTAGTGATAGAACGACCCTTTCGGCACTTCAGCGGTTTTTAGTAATTCGCTTAGCCCCATCCCGGTGAATCCACGTTGCAGGCAAAGTTGCTCACCCGTAGCCAGGAGGTGTTCGCGAGTATCATGTTCGGTGTGTTTGTTCATGCGTTCGAGTGTAGTAGACCAGTCGGTCTAGTGCAAGCAAAGTTGCTACTTTGGGCATTAACAGCTTCAATAATGGTAATAATCTTATCTGAGGAGGGCGAGGTGGCGGAGCAATTAGAGTTCTTTCCCGTCCAGAGCCCGTGCCGGGGAATTTGCCAGTCTGATGAACGCGGATTTTGTCGCGGCTGTTTTCGTAGCCGGGATGAGCGTTTTAACTGGAATAAAATGAGCGATGGCGAAAAACAAGAGGTGCTGCGCCTTTGTCGGCAACGACTTATGCGTAAATTACGTGCAAATAAGCCAGCGTCATCAGACGAACCGGAGCAACCATCACTCTTTTGAGCATAATCTTGCGTATACTCCTCTCATATCTGATAAGAGGAAGCGATTATGGTTCAGCGTATTACTATTGCGCCGCAAGGCCCGGAGTTTTCACGTTTCGTGATGGGCTACTGGCGACTGATGGACTGGAATATGTCCGCTCGCCAGTTAGTCAGTTTTATTGAAGAGCATCTGGATCTCGGCGTGACTACCGTGGACCACGCTGATATTTATGGCGGTTATCAGTGCGAAGCGGCGTTTGGCGAGGCGTTGAAACTGGCGCCTCATTTGCGTGAACGAATGGAAATTGTCAGCAAATGCGGTATCGCGACGACCGCGCGTGAAGAAAACGTCATTGGTCATTACATCACTGACCGCGATCACATCATTAAGAGCGCCGAACAGTCGCTGATTAATCTTGCGACCGATCATCTGGATCTGCTGCTGATCCATCGCCCCGACCCGCTCATGGATGCCGATGAAGTGGCAGATGCGTTTAAACATCTGCATCAGAGCGGAAAAGTACGCCATTTTGGCGTATCCAACTTCACGCCTGCGCAATTTGCGCTGTTGCAATCGCGTCTGCCGTTTACCCTTGCCACTAATCAGGTGGAAATATCCCCGGTGCATCAGCAGTTACTGCTGGATGGCACGCTTGATCAACTGCAACAACTGCGTATTCGCCCGATGGCCTGGTCTTGTCTTGGCGGTGGTCGTCTGTTTAATGATGATTATTTCAGGCCGCTACGTGATGAACTTGCTGTGGTGGCGGAAGAATTAAACGCGGGCTCTATCGAGCAGGTGGTTTATGCCTGGATATTGCGTCTGCCATCGCAGCCGCTGCCGATTATCGGCTCCGGTAAAATTGAGCGTGTGCGGGCTGCTGTCGAAGCGGAAGCATTGAAAATGATCCGCCAACAATGGTTCCGTATCCGTAAAGCGGCACTGGGTTACGACGTACCGTAAACACGTTTAGGAATAGCCGCCGTTCAAATATGTGTCACTGGTTTACACTTAACGGGTATGCACATTGAACGGAGGTCCTATGAAACGTTTTAGTCTGGCCATTCTGGCGCTGGTTGTTGCAACCGGCGCACAAGCTGCCAGTGAAAAAGTCGAGATGAACCTCGTCACGTCGCAAGGGGTTGGGCAGTCAATCGGTAGTGTAACGATTACTGAAACCGATAAAGGTCTGGAGTTTTCACCCGATCTGAAAGCATTACCACCCGGTGAGCATGGCTTCCATATTCATGCCAAAGGAAGCTGCCAGCCAGCAACGAAAGATGGCAAAGCCAGTGCCGCAGAATCCGCAGGCGGGCATCTTGATCCACAAAATACCGGTAAGCATGAAGGGCCAGAAGGTGCAGGGCACTTAGGCGATCTGCCTGCACTGGTGGTTAACAATGACGGTAAAGCAACCGATGCCGTCATTGCGCCTCGTCTGAAATCACTTGATGAAATCAAAGATAAGGCGCTGATGATCCACGTTGGCGGCGATAATATGTCCGATCAACCAAAACCGCTGGGCGGTGGCGGTGAACGCTATGCCTGTGGTGTTATTAAGTAATTAAGAGGTCAGCGTACCTTGCGGCGGCGCTTGCTCAAGTTGCGAAAGCGAGCAGTACAGACGCCAGACAATCGCCGCCAGCTCACGGGCAGCGGGTTGATGATGGTGGGCAAGGCTATCGCATATCCGCTGTAATTCTTCAAGTGTGGCCGCCAGTGATTTTTGCTGAACGCCACGCTCACTCATTACTCCCCGCAACAGCAAAATACAGTTATCCCGCACTCGCGATAACGGATCGGAACGCGACTCCCAGTCCCGCAATTGCCAGACAACATGTGAACAGTTCAGCAGCACCACGCCCCAGCGTAATAACCAACGGCGAGCCAGTGCATCCTGGCTGTTGCTCAACTGACTAACGTGGTGATAAGTAAGCGATTCAAATTCGCTTTCACTCAGGGTTGGATGGCGGCTTAGTTGGTCGACAAAATCCCGGCGCAGCGCGCGAATATGTCGGCGGCTTTTACGAGCATCCGATCCTGGACGCAGAATGGCGAACGCTAACCACGCCAACGCCACGCCAACAATTTTCGCCAGATTATCGTTAAGAAAGTCAGCAAAATCATACACCGGTGGATTAGTGACAGCGATGAACGAACCCATAAATACAATCAGTTGTCCCCACAGCGCGGCAAATTTGGGCATCTGTAATTTGAGAAGTTGCATCGTTGCCAGTAGCGGGAAGAGAAACAGCAAAAATTGCCACAGATCGCTAATCTGAACCATCAGACCAAACTTAACCACAAAGCTAAATAGCGAAAGTAATACCAGCGTGCGCATAAGTAGCGACAGTGACTTAAACGGTGCCGCGACAGCGGAGTAGAGTACGCAGCTAATTGCTGCCAGTGTTAATGCATTGGCACCGGCATCCCATTGCGAGGCAATACTCCATGCGCCAATTATCATCAACGTACAAAATGTGCGCAGTCCACTCCACATTGCTTCGGCGTTATCGGTATGACGTGCCAGGCCGGCTGTTCGTGGGAGTCTGGCTCGATCATCTGTACCGCTTTCCAGACGATGTAGTTCCTGACTACTTTGCAGATAAAGGCGGCAAAAATAGCGTAGTCGCTGCCAGAAGGCGACGTGCCGATAGTCGGCGGCGTTGGTTGGGCGCAGTGGGGCAATGATACGTGCGACGGTGTAAAAATCAGTTTGCGAACTGGCAAGCGCCGTCAGCAACTGTTCGAGAATTTCACGAGTGGCGGCGGGCGTTGATGACCAGTTGAGCAACATACGTCGCAGGCTGGAGATGACGCTGGTCATGCGTAATTGCTGGTGGAGTAGCGCATTCAGGCGTGCATTTTGCTGGCGGAAACGATAGTGACTCCAGAACGCCTGAATGCGCAGCAAATTCATGGTTAATATTTGACCAATAATTCCTTCATGTGCTGTGCGAATGGCATCGGTTGTTTCAGGCTGCCAGAGCAAGCTGGCATGTTCCAGTAAACGGGCATGCATGTTTTTTAACGCGGTTAAAAGCGCGGTGGCGTCGGAACTACTCGGCAGGATCATCATCATCATGCCGCCGCAAAGAATACCGACGATGACTTCGCAAACGCGCGCCTGAGCGATATCCCATAACTGGCTTGCTTCCGTGATATTGACCATCGGAAAGGCGATAATGGCCGCAGTGTAGCCCGCCAGTTGGAAGGCATACGCCACGTTATTCGTGAAGTGCGCGCAAGCCCAGGTACAAAAACCAAGCCACGCCGACATGCTCAATAGAAAAAACCACGGCTCGTTAAGCGTATGCCCGGCAAGAATCAGTGCCGCAATGGCTCCCAGCAAACTGCCAGCGATGCGTCCGAGGCTTTTGCTGATGACACCACCAACGGTAGGGAAGCTTACCACCGCAGCCGAGGTCATCGCCCAGTAGGGTTCATCGAGATTTAAATAATAGGCAACCGTCAGCGCCAGGCACATGGCAATGGTATTGCGTAACGCATAACGCCATTGCGCCAGCGTGGCCTTGAACCAGGGCAAATTGCGCAAGAACCATGGCGATGCGCTCATTATTGACCTACGGCGATGCTACAGGTGGTGCCCGACACCAGCGTGACATCGCTGGGGACTTTATCCAGAGCAAAGCGGACGGGAACACGTTGGGCGAGACGTACCCAGGGGACGTTAGGTTTCACATCAGGAATCAGGCTGGAATCACTTTCAACGCTTTGATCATAAATCGCCCGACCGATACTGGAAACGTGACCCTGTAACGTTTTGTTGTCGCTATAGAGCGTAATTTGTGCTGGTGCACCGTCGTGGATATGGCGCAATTTGGTTTCTTCAAAATAACCAATGACGTAAAACGAATGGCTATCCACCAGGGCAAACAGGGGGGTTCCGGTGTCGGCGTAGTCGCCGATGCGGGTAGTGAGATTAGTTACCCATCCACTCACCGGAGCGCGAATTTCCGTTTGCGCCAGTTGCCATTGTGCCTGTTTAAGCGTCGCCTGTGCGGCATCAACACTGGCCTGCATCGCTTTAACATTGAGGTTAGCGGTATCCAGCTCTTCGGCAGAGATAAAGTTTTGTGAGAGATGACGGCGACGGTTAGCTTCGTTATTGGCTTTGGCGAGGTCAGATTGCGCTTTCGTTAACTGTGCCTGGGCGTTCAGTTCGGCTATCTGAAAGGGCGTTTTATCGATGGTGAGCAAAATATCACCAGCATTAACCAACTGGTTGTCTTTTATATTCATCGCAACAATACGTCCAGACACCTGTGGCGTGATAGAAACCTGTTCTGCACGTATTTTTCCATCGCGTGTCCACGGTGACTGCATGTAATAGTTCCATAGCCACCATCCGGCAAGAATCGCAACAACCGCTACAATAATTGTTGAGAAATACTTAATTGTTTTAATTGACATAGTTACCACGCAATCAGTATTGCCAGAGCAAGGCAAACGCAAATCGCAAACAGCGATAAATCCATTAACAAGGGATGCCAGATGTCACCGGCGTAGATCCAGCCGCGAAGCAGGCGGTGTATGACAAGCCAGAGGACAAATCCAAGCGCGAACGCTTTGAAAAACGGAGGAAAATAGACGGACGCACCGAACACCAGATCTTGTAAGGGCAATCCCGTTGCATTAAGCATAAACTTCACAAAATAGATTCCTTTACGACCGAATATATTGCGTTAGATTAATAAATATTCTTTAAGTGCGAAAAAGTTACGCGCAATTTCTGAAAAGCATGTCTGACGGTAAGCAAATGCAGCAATACATTTGTTTTAGCAATACAATTGCTGCACACTATTCTAAAAGCTGTATAATATCTTAGCAAGCTAATTATAAGGAGATGAAATTGGAATCGCCACTAGGTTCTGATCTGGCACGGTTGGTGCGCATATGGCGTGCTCTGATAGACCATCGCCTGAAACCGCTGGAGTTAACGCAAACCCATTGGGTAACGTTGCACAATATTCATCAGTTACCTCCAGACCAGTCGCAAATTCAACTGGCAAAAGCGATCGGCATTGAGCAGCCTTCACTGGTTCGTACGCTGGACCAACTGGAAGAAAAAGGGTTAATTTCGCGTCAAACTTGCGCCAGCGATCGTCGGGCTAAACGTATTAAACTGACGGAAAAAGCGGAGCCGCTGATTAGCGAAATGGAAGCGGTTATTAACAAAACCCGGGCGGAAATATTGCATGGAATTTCCGCAGAGGAAGTAGAACAGTTGATTAAACTCATTGCAAAACTTGAGCATAATATCACTGAGTTACAGGCCAAAGGGTGAAATGAAAGGGGCGTGTGGTCAGTGACCTGACCACACGTCAACTTGTTTAGCGCGGGGAAACCGTCACCTGGCTACCGTTGCTGGCCAGAATAACGCGTTGTCCCGGAGAGAAGTGGGTATTGCCCTGTTTCTGTACCACCATAATGGTGTTGCCATCATCTTTACGAATTTCCAACTCTACACCCTGAGTTTTGTTCATTGCGCTCTGCACGCCCTGACCAGCTACGCCACCTGCGATAGCGCCTGCCGCAGTTGCCAGAGAACGCCCTGTTCCGCCACCAACGGTATTCCCAAGGAAGCCACCGAGAACCGCACCGCCAATTGCGCCGATAACGTTGGAATCATCACCGCCCTGAATTTGTACCTGTCGTACATTAACGATTGTGCCATAGCTGACATTCTGCACTTGCTTCGCTTCAGAGGCGGTATAGACATCGCCAGAAAGGGTATCGTTATTAACACAACCGACAAGAGACAGACCTACCATTGATACAACCAGTACGCGCTTAATCATTGAAAAATCTCCTGATTACCATGAAACGCCTCACAAGCATCCCTCATGGCCAAAGTAAATGGCATTGGTATAACTATGATTACATGTTCCACTAAAACATGATGGAATCATAATTAGAATACGGTTAACCAAGTATAAACAAAACATTCATAGTAATTATTGATATGAATATAATGTTTTCCTGGTAATGGTAAAAATCGGCGCTCATGCATGGAATTCGTGAGAGGTTTGTGTTTGAGTGGAGCGCAAACGACAGGTTGAAAAAGGATGAACTATGAAATCAGGCCGCTTTATTGGCGTAATGTCAGGCACTAGTCTGGATGGTGTCGATGTTGTACTGGCGACTATCGATGAACACAGGGTGGCGCAGTTGGCAAGTTTGAGCTGGCCGATTCCCCCATCACTTAAACAAGCAGTACTGGATATTTGTCAGGGGCAGCAGCTTACGCTTTCTCAGTTCGGTCAACTGGATACTCAACTTGGTCGCTTGTTTGCCGATGCCGTTAACGCACTGCTCAAGCAAGAAAATTTGCAGCCAAAAGATATCGTCGCCATCGGGTGTCACGGACAGACTGTCTGGCACGAACCTACTGGTGTTGCACCGCATACTCTACAGATTGGTGATAACAATCAAATTGTGGCGCGCACTGGAATTACTGTCGTTGGTGATTTTCGCCGTCGCGATATTGCCTTAGGTGGGCAGGGGGCGCCGCTGGTGCCAGCGTTTCATCACGCATTACTGGCTCATCCGACGGAGCGGCGAATGGTTCTCAACATTGGTGGTATCGCCAATTTGTCGTTGTTGATTCCAGGGCAGCCGGTGGGGGGGTACGATACCGGGCCGGGTAACATGTTGATGGATGCGTGGATCTGGCGTCAGGCCGGTAAACCTTACGATAAAGATGCTGAGTGGGCGCGGGCGGGTAAAGTCATTTTGCCGCTGTTGCAGAATATGCTTAGTGATGCGTATTTTTCCCAATCCGCGCCAAAAAGCACCGGGCGCGAATACTTTAACTATGGCTGGCTGGAGCGCCATCTGCGTCAATTCCCGGGTGTTGATGCGCGCGATGTCCAGGCAACGCTGGCGGAACTTACCGCCGTGACCATTTCTGAACAGGTATTATTGAGTGGCGGCTGCGATCGTTTGATGGTCTGTGGTGGCGGAAGCCGTAATCCATTGGTGATGACGCGACTTGCTGCTTTGCTGCCAGGAACCGAAGTGACCACCACTGACGCCGTTGGCATTAGTGGTGATGACATGGAAGCATTGGCCTTCGCGTGGCTTGCCTGGCGGACGCTGGCGGGACTGCCAGGCAACCTGCCTTCGGTCACCGGCGCAAGCGAGGCGACGGTGCTGGGCGCAATTTTCCCTGCAAACCCGCGATATCAGAGTTAACTGAATTTTTCCTACTGCGTCTGCCGTTACACTTGGAAGTTGAGGAGAGCGTTTTGCTCTCCGGACCAGGAAAGTCTTCGGGATGTGTTTATGAAAAAACTGTTACTGATCTGTTTGCCGGTGCTTCTCACTGGCTGTGGCGCGTTTAATCAACTGGTTGAACGTATGCAAACTGATACGCTGGAATACCAGTGTGATGAAAAACCGTTGACGGTAAAACTGAATAATCCGCGTCAGGAAGTCAGTTTTGTCTACGACAATCAATTAATTCACCTTAAACAGGGCATTTCAGCCTCTGGCGCACGTTATACCGATGGCATTTATGTTTTCTGGTCAAAAGGTGATGAGGCAACGGTCTATAAGCGTGACCGCATCGTCTTGAATAACTGTCAGTTACAAAATCCGCAGCGTTGAGATTTTTCCAGGGGCGGCGCACAATAGCGTCACCCACTGACAATCCGTAAAGAAAACCATGTCTGATAACGACGAATTGCAGCAAATCGCGCATCTGCGCCGTGAATACACCAAAGGCGGTTTACGCCGCCGCGATCTTCCCGCCGATCCTTTAACCCTTTTTGAACACTGGCTCTCCCAGGCCTGTGAAGCCAAACTGGTTGACCCCACTGCGATGGTCGTCGCAACCGTTGATGAACATGGTCAGCCTTATCAGCGCATCGTGTTACTCAAACATTACGACGAAAAAGGGATGGTGTTTTACACCAATCTCGGCAGTCGCAAAGCGCATCAAATCGAAAATAACCCGCGCGTTAGCCTGCTTTTCCCGTGGCATACTCTTGAACGCCAGGTGATGGTGACCGGTAAAGCGGAGCGTCTTTCGACTCTCGAAGTGATGAAATATTTTCATAGTCGTCCGCGCGATAGCCAGATTGGCGCGTGGGTATCTAAGCAGTCCAGCCGTATTTCCGCGCGAGGGATCCTTGAGAGCAAATTCCTTGAGCTGAAGCAGAAGTTTCAGCAGGGCGACGTCCCGTTACCGAGTTTCTGGGGCGGTTTCCGCGTAAGTCTTGAGCAGGTTGAGTTCTGGCAGGGCGGTGAGCATCGTCTGCATGACCGCTTTTTGTACCAGCGTGAAAATGAGGCGTGGAAAATCGATCGTCTCGCACCCTGAAAAGATGCAAAAATCTTGCTTTAATCGCTGGCACTCCTGATTCCGGCACTTTATTCTATGTCTCTTTCGCATCTGGCGAAAAGTCGTGTACCGGCAAAGGTGCAGTCGTTATATACATGGAGATTTTGATGGCAAGCAGTAACTTGATTAAACAATTGCAAGAGCGGGGGCTGGTGGCCCAGGTGACGGACGAAGAAGCGTTAGCAGAGCGACTGGCGCAAGGCCCGATCGCGCTCTATTGCGGCTTCGATCCTACCGCTGACAGCTTGCATTTGGGGCATCTTGTTCCATTGTTATGCCTGAAACGCTTCCAGCAGGCGGGCCACAAGCCGGTTGCGCTGGTAGGCGGCGCGACAGGTCTGATTGGCGACCCAAGCTTCAAAGCTGCCGAGCGTAAGCTGAACACCGAAGAAACTGTTCAGGAGTGGGTGGACAAAATCCGCAAGCAGGTTGCCCCGTTCCTCGATTTCGACTGTGGAGAAAACTCTGCTATCGCCGCGAACAACTATGACTGGTTCGGCAATATGAATGTGCTGACCTTCCTGCGCGATATCGGTAAGCACTTCTCCGTTAACCAGATGATCAACAAAGAAGCGGTTAAGCAGCGTCTCAACCGTGAAGATCAGGGTATTTCGTTCACCGAGTTTTCTTACAACCTGTTGCAGGGCTATGACTTTGCCTGTCTGAATAAACAGTATGGTGTTACGTTGCAGATTGGCGGTTCTGACCAGTGGGGTAACATCACCTCTGGTATCGATCTGACCCGTCGCCTGCATCAGAATCAGGTGTTTGGCCTGACCGTTCCGCTGATCACCAAGGCTGACGGCACAAAATTTGGTAAAACTGAAGGCGGCGCAGTATGGCTGGATCCGAAGAAGACCAGTCCGTACAAGTTCTACCAGTTCTGGATCAATACCGCTGATGCCGACGTTTACCGCTTCCTGAAGTTCTTCACCTTCATGAGCATTGAAGAGATCAATGCCCTCGAAGAAGAAGATAAAAACAGCGGTAAAGCACCGCGCGCCCAGTATGTGCTGGCGGAGCAGGTGACGCGTCTGGTTCACGGTGAAGAAGGTTTGCAAGCCGCGAAACGTATTACCGAATGTCTGTTCAGCGGTTCCTTGAGTGCGCTTAGCGAAGCGGACTTTGAACAGCTGGCGCAGGACGGCGTACCGATGGTTGAGATGGAAAAAGGCGCTGATCTGATGCAGGCGCTGGTCGATTCTGAACTGCAACCATCCCGTGGTCAGGCGCGTAAAACTATCGCATCCAATGCCATCACCATTAACGGTGAAAAACAGTCCGATCCTGAATACTTCTTTAAAGAAGAAGATCGCCTGTTTGGTCGTTATACCTTACTGCGTCGCGGCAAAAAGAATTACTGTCTGATTTGCTGGAAATAATGCACTAAGTGGAAAGGGGGAGTGAGAAATCACTCCCCTGATTTTTATACAGGGAACACAATGAAAAATATTCTCGCTATCCAGTCTCACGTTGTTTATGGTCATGCGGGTAACAGTGCGGCAGAGTTTCCGATGCGCCGCCTGGGCGCGAATGTCTGGCCGCTGAATACCGTTCAATTTTCTAATCACACTCAATACGGCAAATGGACTGGCTGTGTGATGCCGCCCAGCCATTTAACCGAAATTGTTCAGGGCATTGCCGCCATTGATAAATTACACACCTGTGATGCCGTACTCAGTGGTTATCTGGGATCGGCGGAGCAGGGCGAACATATCCTCGGTATTGTCCGTCAGGTAAAAGCGGCGAATCCACAAGCGAAATATTTTTGCGATCCAGTAATGGGGCACCCGGAAAAAGGTTGCATCGTTGCGCCGGGCGTGGCGGAATTTCATGTCCGTCACGGTATGCCAGCCAGCGATATCATCGCGCCGAATCTGGTCGAGCTGGAAATTCTTTGTGAACATCCAGTACATAACGTCGAAGAGGCCGTTAAAGCTGCGCGTGAGCTTATTACGCAAGGGCCACAAATCGTGTTGGTTAAACACCTGGCGCGTGCGGGCTACAGCACAGATCGTTTTGAAATGCTGCTGGTTACTGCCGATGAAGCCTGGCATATCAGCCGTCCGCTGGTCGATTTCGGTACGCGCCAGCCGGTAGGCGTTGGTGATGTGACGAGCGGTTTACTGCTGGTGAAATTGTTGCAGGGGGCAACGCTGCAAGAGGCGCTGGAACACGTGACGGCTGCAGTATACGAAATTATGGTGACCACCAAAGCAATGCAGGAATATGAGCTGCAGGTGGTTGCCGCGCAAGATCGTATAGCCAAACCGGAACACTATTTCAGCGCAACGAAGCTCTGAAATACCTCGGCCCACAGCTTCCTGTGGGCCGATGACGATTACTGCAATCCTTCCGCCGTTAACGCGGCTTTCACCGCAGGCCTTTCAGCCATACGCTGCATAAAGGCTGCAATGTGCTCTAAACCCTCCAGATTCAGTTTCACCGCATATGCCCAGCGCAGAACCGTAAACAGATAGGCATCAGCGATGGTGAAACGTTGCCCGCAGATCCAGTGCTCATCTTTCAGCGCGTCGTTAACATACTGTAGCTTTTTCTCCAGTTGTGCACGGGCAGCCTGTTTATACTCTTCCGGGGTATCCGGGCGGAACAGTGGTGTGAACTCTTTATGCAATTCGGTGGCGATATAGTTCAGCCATTCGATGGTTTTATAGCGAGAAATACTGTTTACCGATGCCAGCAACTGGCGGTCGGGAACACTGTCGGCAAGATACTGCATAATTGCTACGCCTTCCGTCAGCAAAGTACCATCGTCCAGCAGCAACGCAGGAACCTGTCCCTTAGGGTTAATGGCAAAGTAATCATCACCGTTCTCGAGACGTTTTTTCATCAAATCCACACTGACGAGCGTAAAGTCCTTTCCGCTCTCACGCAGGGTGATATGGGAAGCAAGAGAGCAGGCGCCCGGTTTGTAGAACAGTTTCATCGGTAACTCCTTTTGGCTGTGGTTTAAAGTATGGTAGTGCGTTGCTGAACAAAAAAAAAGCCGCTAACGAAAAGTTAGCGGCTTGTAAAAGAGTTTCCCTGAAATTTACGCTACGGCAGCTTTCGCCGCTTTGTCTGCAGCATCGTCCTGGGTCATGCGATGCAGTTTCGGCGCGGTCAGCAGCATCAGCACAGCAATAACGGCAGTGGCGACCCCAATCTGCAAGAACACGCGACCATACACTTCCAGCGACATCAGCGGATCGGTTACGTTATCCGGAACAGCCATCATACCCGCAACATAACCACCAATCAGGTTTGCACCGGCAGTGGTCAGGAACCAGCTACCCATAATGAACCCCATCAGACGCTGCGGAACGAGCTGTGCAACCATCGCCAGACCCAGACCAGAGATCATCAGTTCACCGATACTCTGCAGGCCGTAGCTAGCTACCAGCCAGCTTACAGAAACGATACCTGCGTCAGACGCGAATTTCGCACCCAGCGGCAGGATCAGGAACGCACCAGAGCACATCACCATACCGATAGCAAACTTGGTCGGCATCGGCAGGGTATCGCCCATCTTGTTATAGATAGCGGCCAGAATCGGGCTACCAATGATGATCCAGAACGGGTTCAGCGCCTGATACTGCTCTGGCTCAACGGCCAGACCCAGAATAGTGTGTTCAACGTTACGAATCGCAAAGAAGTTCAGAGACGTCGGCATCTGGCTGTACAGCACGAAGAAGATGATTGCTTCAAGCATCAGGATGAAGGCAACGATCATTTTACGACGCGCAGCACCTTTCATGGCAAACGCTTCTTTACCGAAGATAACCACGATACCCAGAGCAACAACGCCCAGCGCCATACGTGCAACTTCCTGGTTGTGCAGCAGCCAGGTTGCAACTGCGATCAGGGCCACAACACCAATAATGGTCAGCAGCAGGTTACGGTAGTTGACTGGTTCAAAGTCAGGTTTTGAGCCGTACTGCTTAACCCAGCGTTGGCAGAAGGCGAAGTTAACGATAGTGATTAACAGACCTACTACGCTAAGGGCGAACGCGACGCTCCAGCCATATTTGGCAGCCAGCCATGGGGTTGCAATCATAGAGAAGAAAGAACCGATGTTGACGGACATGTAGTACATGGTAAATGCACCGTCCAGACGCGGGTCGTTTTTCTCATAGCAAGTAGAGAGCAGCGAAGACGGGTTGGCTTTAAACAGGCCGTTACCTACGGCAATAGCCGCCATACCCATATAGACGATACCGGCGTCGTGACCAGACCATGCAACCAGCGCATAACCAATGGCCAGTACAATAGCACCAAGCATAATAACGCGTTTAGTACCCAGTACCTTGTCACCTAACCAGCCGCCGATAGCGACCAGACCATAAACCAGGGCGCTAAAGGAAGAGAAAAGGGTGATTGAATCCGCTTCAGACATACCCAGTTGTTTAACCAGGTAGACAGCCATAATTCCTTGTAGGCCGTAATAACCAAAACGTTCCCATAACTCAATCGAGAAGATGAGATAGAACGCCTTCGGTTGTTTGAAAGCGTTCAAACTAACGCTTTCTGTTGGTTTTTGGTTTGCAGTGGACACTTTTACCTCTTTTTTTACATCCCATATTAACGGGGGTGCTTTCTCGCGTGATGTCTAAAAAACATACGCGCAATTGTTATAGTGGGAGGGGAAACGGCAGGTAATGTTCACTATCTTGCACTTTCAGACAAGTCTTTTGTAATAATCTGTTACATATAACTGGCGTGGGGAATTCATCGGCTCCGCGAAATGTTATCCAGCGTTAAATTTTTCAAAAAACGTAACGGCAGATTTTTTCACTACTGAGATAGGGTAATAATTCCAGTTTGGCGATATGTTCTGCTATAAGGTGTTTTATGTAGTGGGATAGTCCATTATCTGAAAAATAGCCAGTGTAATGTTTTGTAGGTTTCAGGACGGATTGAATCAATGCTTTGTCAAATTTAACTTTTAAAATGCATTGTTTTTACATTTCAGCATCAGTGTGATCTTGATCACGAATGGATAGAAAATTTCGCTATTAAAAAAACAATTAACCTGCATTTTTGGTTATTCACAAACGGATTGCCTGATGATGCTGCAGCGAGGCGGCATCATTAACGTTAGAAGGATGTTTTTGAAGAAGATAGGAAAGGTAATGGATGGGTAGACGACGCTACCCATTTGTGTCAGATGTCAACTTTCTCTTTGTATTCACAAAGATCTTCAATAATGCAGGAGCCACAGCGGGGCTTGCGGGCGATGCAGGTATAACGTCCGTGAAGAATTAACCAGTGGTGGCAATCGACTTTAAATTCTGCTGGCACCACTTTCAGCAATTTTTCCTCGACCTGCTCGACATTTTTTCCTGGTGCAAATTGGGTGCGGTTGCAGACACGGAAAATGTGGGTATCTACAGCGATGGTCGGCCAGCCGAAAGCGGTATTCAACACCACATTAGCTGTTTTACGTCCTACGCCTGGCAAAGCTTCAAGCGCCGCGCGATCTTCCGGAACTTCGCCATTATGCTGTTCCAGTAAGATACGGCAGGTCTTTATGATATTTTCCGCTTTGCTGTTATAAAGCCCAATAGTTTTGATATAGGTTTTCACCCCTTCGACGCCCAGTTCGAGCATTGCTGCAGGTGTATTAGCCACCGGGTAGAGCTTCGCCGTCGCCTTATTAACGCTGACATCGGTGGCCTGGGCGGAAAGCAGTACGGCGATCAGCAATTCAAAAGGCGAACTGAAATTAAGCTCGGTTGTGGGGTGAGGATTGTTCTCACGCAGGCGTGTGAGGATCTCCAGGCGTTTTGCTTTGTTCATCAGACATTCCCTGTTTCACCGTTCGGCAAGTCGCGTTCGGCGACGGCTTCAGCGCGGCGCTTTTTCATTTTTTCATCAATCAGATATTTCACTGCCAGCATCAGTCCCAGACCAATAAATGCGCCTGGTGGTAACATTGCCAGCAGGAAAGGGGAATCAGTGTGGAAGATCTCCACCCGCAATACTTTTGCCCAGTTACCCAACAGCGCATCAGCACCGTCAAACAACGTTCCATTGCCGATGATTTCGCGCAGTGACCCCAGCACGAACATTGCGCAGGTTGCGCCCATGCCTATCGAAAAACCATCAAGAGCCGAAAGTGCCGGACCTTTTTTGGCGGCGAAGGCTTCAGCGCGACCCACAACGATACAGTTAGTGACAATCAGCGGAATAAAAATCCCTAACGACTGATACAGGCCGAAGGCGTAGGCGTTGATCAGCATCTGTACGGCGCTGACCACCGAGGCGATGATCATCACGTAGATCGGGATACGGATCTCAGCTGGCGTCCAGTGACGCAGCGTCGAGATAGTCAGGTTGGTAAGCGTCAGCACCAGCGTCGTCGCAAGCCCTAAACCCAGTGCGTTGGTGGCAGTGGACGTGACCGCCAGCAGCGGGCAGAGGCCAAGCAACTGAACCAGTGCGGAGTTGTTCTTCCATAACCCCTGAACAATAACGTCTTTAATTTCGCTCACGGTTTATTCTCCACAGGCAGGAAGTTGAGAAAGTTGTGCCGGTAACGTCTGAGCGTACAATCCGGCGCGTTTTACCGCATTCACCACCGCGCGAGGCGTAATCGTCGCGCCAGTAAACTGGTCGAAATCACCACCATCTTTCTTCACCGCCCAGTGTGCGTCGTCAGCACCGCTGATTTTTTTACCTGCAAAATGGGTGATCCAGTCTGAAAGGCGCAGTTCGATTTTATCGCCAAGCCCTGGCGTTTCGTGATGTTCTGTCACGCGCGTGCCAAGTACCGTGCCGTTAAAATCGGCTCCCACCAGTAGCTGAATCGCACCGGAATAGCCATCCGGCGCGGTCGCCTCCAGAACGGCGGCTACCGGCTTGTCATCCTGTTTAGCGATGTAAACCCGATGCTCACCTTTACCTAACTCTGGTGCCGTCACCAGGTAGCAACTCTGCGCCAGCGCATTGTTATAGCGTTCGGCTGGCAGCACCTGATCAAATAACGCCTTTTGTTGCAGGCTGGCCTGTTCAGCAATCGTCGTTTTGGTCATCTGGTTGATGGCCGCCGTTAAACCTGTTGAACCCGCAGCAAACAGCGCCAGTGTAATACCGTGTTTTCGGATAGTTTTCAGCATGGTTTATCCTTTGCGATGGCCGTAGACGCGCGGACGCGTGTAGTAATCGATCAGAGGAACCGTGATGTTCGCCAGCAAGACAGCAAAAGCCACGCCGTCAGGATAGCCGCCGAAACTGCGGATCAACCAGACTAATAAGCCCGCCAGCGCACCGAAAATCAGACGACCACGATTGGTCGTAGAAGCGGTCACCGGATCGGTCAGAATAAAGAATGCGCCGAGCATGGTCGCGCCAGAAAGCAGATGAATTTGCGGTGATGCCAGTGTTTCTGGTGAAAACAACCAGCCCAACGTTGCGCATAACGCCAGCGTTACTAAGAAGCTGACGGGAATATGCCAGCGAATCGCTTTCTGCCATAGCAACCACACGCCGCCAACCAGCCAGGCGAGGTTTACCCATTGCCAGCCAGCACCCGCCAGAATACCGCTGTAGATCGGATACTGCATAATCTGCTCAACCGAATGACCGGCGCGGACAGAAGTTTTGAACGTATCCAGTGGCGTTGCCTGGCTAATGCCATCAATACCTAAGCGTAGCGTGTTCATATCACCGCCGCTGGCAGTATGACCGCTGAAGATAACCTGTATGGCGTCGATGAAGCCAGGAATGTTGACCGCAATTTCATGCGGTGGCAGCCAGCTGGTCATCTGCACCGGGAAGGAGATCAGTAAGACCACATAGCCAATCATCGCCGGGTTAAACGGGTTTTGCCCCAGACCGCCGTATAACTGTTTAGCGATGATCACCGCAAACACCGTACCCAGCACGACCATCCACCACGGTGCGAGGGGCGGAATACTTACGGCGAGTAACAGCCCTGTTAAAAGCGCCGAATTATCTTTCAAGGTTGTGGAAACAGGCTGTTTGCGCAGTTTAAGTACAAGAGCTTCGGCTAACAGTGCACTGATCGACGCCAGGAGGATCTGAACGAGAGTACCCCAGCCAAAAAAACAAAGTTGCGCAGCGATTCCGGGCACGGCTGCGATCAGTACCAGCAACATAATGCGCGATGTCTGGCGCTGGTTATGGGTATAAGGGGAGCTAGCTATTCTGAATACCATTTAGTCCTCGTTTACAACCTTTTGCTGGGCGGCTTTTTTGGCCTGAACGCGGGCTATAGCCGCAGCAACTGCCGCTTTGCGCGGATCGACCTGTTCTTCTGGTTCTGCGTTAGCCTGCTGTTGCTCCAGTTTGCGTGCTTTGGCGCGGGCGATAGCAGCTTCAACAGCGGCTTTGCGCGGGTCAACCTGTTCTTCTGGTTCTGCGTTTGCCTGCTGCTGTTCCAGTTTGCGTGCTTTGGCGCGGGCGATAGCAGCTTCAACAGCGGCTTTGCGCGGGTCAACCTGTTCTTCTGGTTCTGCGTTTGCCTGCTGCTGTTCCAGTTTGCGTGCTTTGGCGCGGGCGATAGCAGCTTCAACAGCGGCTTTGCGTGGGTCAACCTGTTCTTCTGGTTCTGCGTTTGCCTGCTGCTGTTCCAGTTTGCGTGCTTTGGCGCGGGCAATAGCGGCTTCAACGGCGGCTTTGCGCGGATCGACCTGTTCTTCTGGTTCTGCGTTTGCCTGCTGCTGTTCCAGCTTACGTGCTTTGGCGCGGGCGATAGCTGCTTCGACGGCGGCTTTGCGCGGGTCAACCTGTTCCTGCGGCGATTCGTTAGCAGGTTGTTGTTCCAGCTTGCGTGCTTTAGCTCGAGCAATTGCGGCTTCTACTGCCGCTTTACGTGGATCAGCAACGGTTGCAGTGTCGTTAGTTTGCTGCAATTCTGCCTGTTTTGCTCTGGCCTGTGCTTTACGGGCTTCCCGTGCTGCAATAATCGCGCTGTTATCCGGGCGTTCGCCCGCTTTAATCACAATCGGTTGCGTGGCCTGAGCTTGTTTTTCTTTCACACGTGCCAGTGCGGCAGCAATCGCATCTTTGTCTTTGGCTGCCGGTTGAACTGCTGCGCTCTTATGTCGTTCAAGACGCGCAGCTTTTTCGCGTTCCAGACGTGCCTGACGAGCTTCAAAACGCGCTTTAGCTTCTGCGGCGCGTTTCTCTTCCTGACGAATGGCGGCAATCTCGGCTTTTTCCTGACGGAAATATTGCACCAGGGGAATATTACTCGGGCAAACCCACGCGCAGGCACCGCATTCAATGCAGTCGGCAATGTTATGCGTGGTGGCTTTGTCGTGCTGTTGACCTTTGCTGAACCAGTACAACTGCTGCGGCAAAAGATCCGCAGGGCAGGCATCGGCACAGGCGCTACAGCGGATGCAGCTTTGTTCTTCCTGTGGTTCGCCCAGTTCACTGGCGGACGGAGCTAACAGGCAGTTGGTGATTTTGACTACCGGTACATCCAGCCACGGTAAGGTAAAGCCCATCAGCGGGCCGCCCATAATCACCATTTGATCGGCAGAAGGGCAGAATCCGGCATCGTTCAATAAATGACGCACCGGCGTACCCAGACGCGCCCAGACGTTGCCCGGACGAGCAATCGCTTCGCCGGTCAGCGTCACCACGCGCTCGGTAATAGGTTCACCATCGATTACTGCGCGTTTTACTGCGTAAGCCGTACCAACGTTTTGCATTAACACGCCGATATCCGACGAGCGACCGCCGTGCGGCACTTGTTTCCCGGTCAGGATGTACGTTAACTGTTTGGCGCCGCCGGAAGGATATTTGGTTGGAATCACCCGCAGAGAAATATCGTGAGAATCCGCCAGCACCGCGCGAAGCATGGAGATCGCCTGAGGTTTGTTATCTTCAATACCGATAAGGATTTCGCGCGGCTGTAGGATATGCGCAAGAATGCGAATGCCTTCTACGACCTGAGCAGCGCAATCCTGCATCAGACGGTCATCAGCGGTAATATACGGTTCGCACTCGGCTGCGTTAATAATCAAGGTTTCGATTTTATCGCCGCCGCCCTGCAATTTAACGCCTGTCGGGAAGCCCGCACCACCCAGCCCGGCGACGCCAAACTGATGAATGCGTTCAATTAATTCTTCCTGGCTGCGTGAGCGGTAATCAGCCCAGCCGTCACGTGGGAACCAGCAATCTTCACCATCGGCATCAATAATCACGCTTAATTCAGCTAAGGCTGAAGGATGAGCCGTCGAGTGGGGGGCAATAGCCGTAACCGTGCCAGACGTTGGCGCGTGAACCGGCAGCATTTTGCCGCGACCACGGGTAAGCGGCTGACCGCGCAATACTTTATCGCCGACGTTAACACACAGCTCACCTTCAGCACCAATATGCTGTTTCAGTGGCATGACAAAACGCTGCGCCAATGGAACCTGGCGCAGGGGAGTACCGTTGGACTGAGTTTTCATCTCCGGTGGATGGATGCCGCCGTTGAAATCCCAGATTTTATTTTTTTTGAATGCAGAGAATAACTTAAGCATGGTGTTCCACGGGAATAATGCGCACGGGAATGGTGTTCAGATCCCATTTCCAGGAGTCAGGCGTTTCTGCGACCGGTTGCAACGAGATGCAGTGCGTCGGGCACGGGTCAACGCATAAATTGCAGCCCGTACAGAGATCACTCATTACCGTATGCATGGCACGGGTAGCGCCAACGATGGCGTCTACCGGACACGCCTGAATGCACTTGGTGCAGCCAATACAGTTATTTTCATCAATAACCGCCACCATCCGCGCAGGCGTCAACTCTTGCGCATCGCCATCCAGCGGCTGCGGCTCGACATTAAGCAGTTCGGCAATTTTTAGCATTACAGCTTCGCCGCCAGGGGCGCAGCGGTTGATTTTTTCACCGTTACAGCTGATGGCTTCCGCATACGGGCGACAGCCAGGATAACCGCACTGCCCACACTGGCTCTGCGGTAAGATTTCGTCAATTTTCTCAACGACCGGATCGTCTTCCACCGCAAAACGGCGGGAGGCATAACCCAGAATGGCGCCAAACGCCAGACCCAGCAGGCTCACGGCGGCAACGGCAATCCAGATAGCATTCATTACAACTTCACCAAACCACTAAAGCCCATAAAGGCCAGAGACATAAGACCTGCGGTAATGAGAGCAATGGCATTACCGCGAAAAGGTGCCGGGACATCAGCCACAGCAAGGCGTTCGCGAATGGCGGCGAAAAGCACCATTACCAGCGAGAAGCCGACAGCAGCAGAAAAACCGTACAGTGCCGACTGCAAGAAATTGTGTCCGAGATTGATATTCAGCAATGCCACGCCGAGCACCGCACAGTTGGTGGTGATAAGCGGGAGAAAAATCCCCAGCAGTCGGTAAAGCACCGGGCTGGTTTTACGTACCACCATCTCGGTGAACTGCACGACCACGGCAATCACCAGAATAAAGGCCAGGGTGCGCAGGTAAATCAGATCGAGAGGGATCAAAATCCACGTGTCGATAAGCCAGGCGCAAATAGACGCCAGCGTCATCACAAATGTTGTTGCCAGCCCCATGCCCATTGCGGTTTCCAGCTTTTTGGAAACGCCCATAAACGGGCAAAGCCCCAGAAACTTGACCAGTACAAAGTTATTGACCAGTACAGTTCCGACAAACAGTAACAGGTAGTCAGTCATTTTTCGGCCTGAAATAAAAAAGCCGCCTATTATCCGTTAATCCAGAGCAGGCGACAACAGGTTAACTGTAAGGTTATTACGGATTCACAAACGTCGCTTTCACCCGCGACGAGCGTTTGAAATAGGGGACGATCAATGCGGTTGCCAGCAAAGTAAACAGCAACTGGCGAACGGCGACACCATCTTCAACTGGCGAAAACGCGAAGGCTTTAACCGCCAGTAATACGGAAATCAGTAACCAGATAATATAGTGTTTAGGAACACAACGCCGGCGTTTAAAGAATGCGATAGTTAACCACAAGGTGTAATACCACATGGCAATGGCGGTAATAAACGAAACGCCCCATAAGATTTGCGTCGTTAGTGTTTGTTCGCCGAGCGTTTTAAATGTTTGAGGAGAGGATAACGCTGCACAGTACAGCAACAACGCCAGCGTCGTACTCAATAGGGCGACTAACAGCCAGGCTAACGGGCCAAGCAACCAGCCTCCAATACGTTGTGGCGTTGTGGTGGTCATACGTTCTCCAGAATAGCGACAGCAAACAGGCAAATCTAATTTTAGGGGCGTTATTATAAGGCTTTTATAACCGATCGCTACTTTCTTTATTGAACATAGTGCCAGACGGACTTTGGAACCTGGCCAAGGTCAAACAATCGACCGCCAGAGACCAGTTCAGCACGGCGGTGATCGGCTGCGCGATACATATTGATAATATCCTGATCGTCCGTCAGGGTGTAATTAAGGTGGTCGTAGAGTTTTTCCAGACTTTCGAGAGAATTGATTTTACGAAACTTTAATAAGTATTCCTGAGCAGTCATAAAAGATCCATAAAATAACTAATACCAAAGTGGTAGGCATTATATGTTATGATAAAATTTCACCAGCGGTGAACGCTTTTGCAATAACAATAATAAAAATGCGCTGATGGCAAATATTCAGGGATGAAATACTGCTAATAAAAGAGTAACGCGCTTTACTATCCCTGACAATCGTCAACTCCACCGAGCAAGATAATAAATTCCTGGTTTAAATACCTGTCAAGTTAAAACATGCACCCGGATGGCTGCATGTTGTCTTGCAAACGCAGAGATTACTTGTGTTGCACCGGGGTACTCTGTTCTGGCGGCTGGTAGTTGTCAATGTGACTCGCCACGCCAAGAAGAATGACTGAAACAACAAGAACGATCCAACCTGTTAATTCAATAAGACGATTCATTACTGCCCACATCTATGTTGATTGATCCATTAACTAAGGCCGTAAATGTTACTTAGCAATAATTGCTCCAGCAAGATTTTTACTGATGTTTTTGCGATATTTATCTTTTTCCTTCGGAAAATTAGCTATTTTTTTGACTTAAGTTAAATAACATCCCTTATTGCAAGCAGGTTATTAAACTGTTGAGAGAGGGTAAAGGATAGTGTCAAATAGCAATCATACTTCAATGAGAGGCAATGACATGAGCGACAACATCCGTGTTGGGTTGATTGGGTACGGTTATGCGAGTAAAACCTTCCATGCGCCCCTGATTGCGGGCACGCCCGGGCTGGAGCTGGCAGTTATCTCCAGCAGTGACGAAACAAAAGTAAAGGCCGACTGGCCAACGGTTACGGTTGTCTCTGAACCGAAGCATCTCTTTAATGATCCCAATATTGATCTGATTGTCATTCCTACGCCCAACGATACTCATTTTCCGTTAGCGAAAGCGGCGCTGGAAGCGGGTAAACACGTAGTCGTTGATAAGCCCTTTACCGTGACACTGTCACAAGCGCGGGAGCTGGATGCGCTGGCAAAAAGCCTTGGACGCGTGTTGTCCGTGTTTCATAACCGTCGCTGGGACAGCGATTTTCTGACGCTGAAAGGATTACTTGCGGAAGGTGTGCTGGGTGAGGTTGCTTACTTTGAGTCACATTTTGATCGTTTCCGTCCGCAGGTACGCGATCGCTGGCGTGAACAGGGCGGTCCTGGCAGCGGTATCTGGTACGATCTGGCACCGCATCTGCTCGATCAGGCCATTACGTTGTTTGGCTTACCTGTCAGCATGACCGTGGATTTAGCACAGTTACGCCCAGGAGCGCAGTCGACCGATTATTTCCACGCCATTTTGTCCTATCCACAGCGGCGGGTTATTTTACACGGCACTATGCTGGCGGCGGCAGAGTCGGCGCGTTATATCGTTCATGGCTCTCGCGGCAGCTATATTAAATATGGCCTCGATCCACAGGAAGAACGCTTGAAAAATGGCGAGCGTCTGCCACAAGAGGATTGGGGCTACGATATGCGTGACGGCGTACTTACCCGCGTTGAAGGTGAAGAACGTGTCGAAGAAACACTGCTCACGGTGCCGGGAAATTATCCGGCTTACTATGCTGCTATTCGTGATGCGTTGAATGGCGATGGAGAAAATCCGGTTCCGGCAAGTCAGGCAATCCAGGTGATGGAGCTGATTGAGCTGGGCATTGAATCCGCCAAACATCGCGCGACGCTGTGTCTGGCGTAAATAATGTAGACATTCTTGATGAGTTTAATGCCTGATACGACGCTTACGTGTCTTATCAGGCATGTTCTTATTTCGCTGCTACTTTTTCTTTCAGTGCGCGTTTTTCCTCTGCGCTGAGGAAAGCCATTTCCAGACCATTAATCTGCGCCTGGCGGATTTGCTCGCGGGATAACCCAGCAGCCGGCGCGGCAACGGTATATTCGTGAATGATATCCACACCCTGTACGCCTGGATCGTCAGTGTTAATGCTGGCACAAATACCATGCTCAAGGAACGTTTTCAGCGGATGTGCCGCCAGAGACGCTACGGTGCTGGTCTGAATATTTGAGGTCAGACAAGATTCAATACCAATTTGCTGTTCAGCGAGGAAATCCATCAGCGCCCGATCTTCAATGGCTTTTACGCCATGTCCAATACGCTGCGCCCCCAGTTCACGAATAGCCTGCCAGATGCTTTCTGGCCCGGCGGCTTCGCCTGCATGGACAGTAATATGCCAGCCTGCATCACGCGCGCGATTGAAGTGAGAAAGGAACAGACTCCCCGGGAAACCAAGCTCATCACCGGCTAAATCCAGTGCGGTAATCTGATCGCGGTGAGCCAAAAATGCTTCCAGCTCTTGCTGACAGGCGGCTTCGCCAAAGGTTCGGCTCATAATACCGATAAGTTTCGCCTGCACGCCAAAGGTGCGGCAGCCTTCACGTACGCCATCAATGACTGCTTCGACGACGCCAGCGACAGGCAGCTGATGCGCCATCGCCATGTAACCCGGCGAAAAACGCAGTTCAACATAGTGCAGGCCATTACGGGCGGCATCTTCTATATTTTCAAACGCCACGCGACGGCAGGCGTCGAGCGTGGCAAGAACTTTAACGCCCCAGTCAAGTTTGGTCAGAAAGCTAACCAGATCGGGTTCGTTGGCGATGACCTGAACGTGAGGGATCAACGTTTCCAGGGACTGTGCAGGAAGCGAGATATTATACTGGCGGCCAAGTTCAAGAATGGTCCGGGGACGAATGTTGCCATCAAGGTGGCGATGGATATCGGTTAATGGCAGGGTTGTATCAATCATGGTCGCACTCTTTTTCTGTATATAAAAGTGCGCGCCATTATAAAAACAAAACCGGGTGAAAATCTACGATTGCGCAACGATTATTTACGTTGCGCAATCGTAATCAACGTACAGTTCGGATGGCGTTAATCAAACCGGCAACACCTTTTTCCAGTTTTGAACGCGGGCATCCTGCATTGAGACGAACAAAGCCACGACCCTCTTCACCGTAGGTATATCCCGGCATGATTGCTACTTTTTCTTGCTTAATCAGGGCTTTTTGCAATGCGTTGTCGTCTATATTTAACGGACGTAGATCAAGCCAGGCAAGATAAGTGGATTGTGGGATCTGCCAGTTGAGTTCCGGGAACGCTGCATTCATCGTATTTGCGATATATGTCAGATTGTCTTTCAGATAGACACGTAAGGCATCCAGCCACGGCGCGCCTTGTTGATAGGCAGCAATATGGGCGGTAAGCGCCAGTACGGCTGGTGAGGACAATCCATCACGACCTTTCAGTGCCGATAAATACGCCTCGCGACTATCGCTATTTTCAATGATGCCGTAGGCTCCGGTCAGGGCGGGAATGTTGAAGCTTTTTGAGCCAGAGGTCAGCAGCGCCCAGTTTCCGCGCGCCACGTTACTCCAGGGAATATGCGGTTGCTCGCCCCATACCATATCCATATGGATTTCATCGGAGATAACGCGCACATCATGCCGCTCGCACAGGTCTGCCATTATCTCCAGTTCGTCACAACTCCAGACCTTACCGGTGGGGTTCTGCGGGCTACACAGGAGCATAATTTTACACTCCGGTTTTGCCAACACCGCTTCCAGTTTGGTCATATCGCAAAACCAGCCGTCTGCCCGTTTCTCTAAAGCAACGGGCATCACGGTGCGCTGATTACCTTCGATGGCTTTGTAAAATGCGTCGTAAGCTGGGGTATGGATCACTACACCTTCACCGACAGCAGACCACTGGCGAATCAATTCCGACACCATATAGATAACAGAAGAACCATAAACCACCGACTGCGTATCAATGGCGGTGTTATGCTGGGTGGAGAACCAGTGGGCAATAGCCGCGAGAAACTCATCGTTTTTCCAGCGGCTGTAGCCAAATACACCGTGCATCAGGCGTTGATTAAGCGCCCCGATAATGCAGGGGGCGGTGGCAAAATCCATGTCTGAAATCGTGAACGGTAACAGGTCAGCAGTGCCGAAACGGTCAGCGACATAGTCCCACTGTGTACACCATGTTCCATGACGATCCACGACCTTTGAAAAATCGAACATATTTTATCCTTATGCCTGAACAGTACGCATCAGACCAGCCATTTCGTCTTTTACAGACTGAACTTGCGGCCCGATAACAACCTGCAGGTTATGTTGATTAAGTTGTACTACGCCAATTGCCCGATTGTCCTTTAGCGCCTGCACATTAACAAGCGACATATCTTTCACTGACAAACGCAGGCGGGTAATGCAGTTATCCAGGCTGACAATATTGTCGGCACCGCCTAAGGCTTCGAGAATTGCCGGAACGTTGTAACCTGATTTACCCGGCGCACCAGCAACGGCTTTTTCGATTGAGCTGGCAACTTCACTGTCGCGCCCCGGGGTTTTCAGATTGAAGCGGGTGATAGCGAAACGGAAGATGACGTAGTAAACGACAAACCAGATTGCCGCCACCACTGGCACCATGTACCACTTAGTCGACAGGCCATGCAAAATACCGAACACCACAAAGTCGATGATATTGCCGTCGGTATTACCGATGGTGACGCCGAGAACAGACATGACGGTGAAGCCGAGGCCGGTTAACAGCGCGTGGATGACGTACAGAACTGGCGCTACGAACAGGAACAGGAACTCCAGCGGTTCGGTAGTGCCGCCAATAACACAGGCGATCAGGCCAGAAATCAGCAGACCTTTAATTTTATGACGGTTTTCCGGGCGAGCACAGTGATACATGGCTAATGCAGCACCTGGCAGACCGCCGAGGAATGCAGGCATTTTACCCTGGGAGAGGAAACGCGTGGCGCTTTCAGAGAAACCGTGAGTGGTCGGGCAGCTTAATTGCGCCTGGAAGATGGTGAGTGCGCCGCTTACGGTTTGTCCACAGACTTCCTGCGTGCCGCCCGCGTCGGTAAAGCGAATTAATGCCACCAGAATGTGATGCAGACCAAACGGCAACAGCAGACGTTCACCCGTACCAAACAGCATAGGACCGAAATCACCCGCGCTGTTGATCATATGACCTAAGCCGCTAATACCCATGGCAAAAATCGGCCAGACTAACGGAATCACCAGACCGACAAGACCCATCACCAGCGAGGAGATAATTGGCACGAAGCGCGTACCGCCGAAGAATGCCAGCGCATCCGGCAGACGGATATTATGGAAACGCTCATGCAGCATCCAGACGATAATACCGGCGATTACCGCACCGAGGATCCCGGTGTCGATCGACTGGATCCCAAGAATGCTCTGGATGTTATTGGCTTTCAGAACGGCTGCATCGGTGGTTGGCAGAATGCCTTTATTGGTCAACCAGAAATTAACCGCCAGGTTCATTACCGCATAACCCACGAAACCAGCGAACGCTGCTACGCCTTTGTTCTCGCGCGCCAGCCCTAGCGGGATCGCAATACAGAACATCACCGGCAGAAAGCTAAAAGCGAACGAGCCAATTTTACTCATCCAGGTAAAGATAGCCTGCAACACGGGGTTACCCAATGCCGGGATGAGGGTGATGACATCATGGCTACTAAGGGAACTACCAATCCCTAACATAATGCCGCAGAACGACAGTAATGCGACGGGTAACATAAAGGTTTTGCCTAACTGCTGGAAAAATTCCCACAGCGTGACTTTCGGTGCTGCTTTCGCCGTCATAAAACGACTCCTTGTTAAGAACAGTCTGGATTCAATAAATTGCGCGAGAAGATAAAACGTTTTATCAAACTTTAGTGAGGCACAAATCACATTACGCGACGATAATAGCGGGTATAAGATAAATTAAAGGTAAAACGTTTTATCTGTCACAAAATCAGGGAGTAGGTCATCTGTATGGCTACCGCCAAAAAAATCACCATTCATGATGTTGCGCTGGCTGCGGGAGTGTCGGTCAGTACCGTTTCGCTGGTACTTAGCGGAAAAGGACGGATATCTACCGCTACGGGGGAACGGGTTAACGCAGCTATTGAAGAGCTGGGATTTGTGCGCAATCGCCAGGCGTCGGCACTGCGCGGCGGGCAAAGCGGCGTCATTGGTTTGATCGTGCGTGATTTATCTACGTCATTTTACGCTGAATTAACAGCCGGATTGACGGAAGCTCTGGAGGCGCAGGGGCGGATGGTTTTTTTGCTTCACGGCGGTAAAGACGGCGAGCAGTTGGCACAGCGGTTCTCACTGTTGCTCAACCAGGGCGTCGATGGTGTAGTGATTGCCGGTGCGGCGGGAAGCAGCGATGGCCTGCGGCGGATGGCAGAAGAAAAAGGTATCCCGGTGATTTTCGCTTCCCGTGCCAGTTATCTTGATGATGTCGATACGGTTCGCCCGGACAACATGCAGGCTGCACAGTTGTTGACGGAGCATCTCATTCGCAATGGACATCAGCGTATCGCCTGGCTGGGAGGGCAAAGTTCTTCATTAACCCGCGCGGAGCGGGTGGGGGGATACTGTGCGACATTATTAAAATTTGGCCTGCCGTTTCACAGCGATTGGGTACTGGAGTGCGCTTCCAGCCAGAAGCAAGCTGCGGAAGCTATCACGGCACTTTTGCGCCGTAACCCGACTATCAGTGCCGTGGTTTGCTATAACGAAACTATTGCGATGGGGGCATGGTTTGGTTTGCTGAAAGCAGGGCGCCAGAGCGGGGAAAGCGGAGTCGATCGTTACTTTGAGCAACAGGTTTCGCTGGCGGCATTTACCGATGCGACGCAAACCACACTTGATGACATACCCGTTACCTGGGCAAGTACACCTGCGCGGGAACTTGGTACAACACTTGCGGATCGCATGATGCAAAAAATCACCCATGAAGAGACGCATTCACGTAATCTTATTATCCCCGCCCGGCTCATTGCGGCGAAATAATCCTCTCTTTATCTGCTATACCTGGTAGTGTCCTTTCCTCAAGGTTAATGATAAAAAATGTGGCACACAGGCGGTGCCTTTTATTTTTACTGAAGTTCACAGGAGGTTTATGTGTTTAATTCTGACAACCTGAGACTCGACGGAAAATGCGCCATTATCACCGGTGCGGGTGCAGGTATTGGTAAAGAAATCGCCATTACATTCGCGACAGCAGGTGCATCTGTAGTGGTCAGTGATATTAACGCCGATGCAGCAAATCATGTTGTTGATGAGATTCAACAACTGGGGGGGCAGGCATTTGCGTGGCGCTGTGATATTACGTCCGAACAGGAATTATCCGCTCTGGCAGACTTTGCCATCAGTAAGTTGGGTAAAGTTGATATTCTGGTTAACAACGCTGGTGGCGGTGGTCCTAAGCCATTTGATATGCCAATGGCGGATTTTCGCCGCGCTTATGAACTGAATGTCTTTTCTTTTTTCCATCTTTCACAACTCATTGCGCCAGAAATGGAAAAAAATGGCGGTGGCGTTATTCTGACTATCACTTCCATGGCGGCAGAAAATAAAAATAAAAACATGACCTCGTATGCGTCCTCTAAAGCTGCGGCCAGTCATCTGGTCAGGAATATGGCGTTTGACCTGGGTGAAAAAAATATTCGGGTGAATGGTATTGCGCCAGGAGCAATATTAACGGATGCCCTCAAATCCGTTATTACACCAGAAATCGAACAAAAAATGTTGCAACACACGCCAATCAGACGTCTGGGCCAACCGCAAGATATTGCTAATGCGGCGTTGTTCTTGTGTTCACCCGCCGCCAGCTGGATAAGCGGACAAATTCTCACTGTCTCCGGCGGTGGGGTACAGGAACTCAATTAATTCGAATAACCCGGAAAACAACGCAACTCAGCGTTGTTTTCCGGTGCTGATGGGTTATCAGAAAATGTATCCATCTCGCTACTGGTTGCCATATTTCGATTTCTGGTTGACCAATTGTCGTGTGAATAATACTCGAATGCGGGGGGGCTTCGCACATTTGACCTGCAATGTTAGGTGCTTGCCTGGCAAAGCGGTAAACTACTTATTCACGCTAACTATAATGGTTTAACGATGGATAACATGCAGACTGAAGCACAACCGACACGGACCCGGATCCTCAATGCTGCCAGAGAGATTTTTTCAGAAAATGGATTTCACAGTGCCTCGATGAAAGCCATCTGTAAATCTTGCGGCATAAGCCCAGGAACGCTCTATCACCATTTCATTTCTAAAGAAGCCCTGATTCAGGCGATTATCCTTCAGGATCAGGAGAGGGCGGTGATCCGCTTCCGCGAACCTATCGAAGGGATTCATTTCGTTGACTATATGGTCGAGTCGATAGTGTCTCTCACTCATGAAGCCTTTGGACAAAGGGCGCTGGTGGTCGAAATTATGGCAGAAGGGATGCGCAATCCACAGGTCGCCGCCATGCTAAAGAATAAGCATCTGACGATTACGGAGTTTATCGCCCAGCGTATGCGCGATGCCCAGCAAAAAGGTGAGATAAACCCTGACATCAACACGGCAATGACCTCTCGTTTACTGCTGGATTTGACCTATGGCGTACTGGCCGATATCGAAGCCGAAGACCTGGCGTGTGAAGCGTCATTCGCCCGGGGATTACGCGCGATGATTGGCGGTATTTTAACCGCATCCTGATTCTGTCTTTTCGCGGGTCGGTGAAGACTGGCCTGCTTAATCCTGCATAGAAACTCTTTCCGTTTCTTCACAAAACCACCGTTAACACATACACAGTGGCCATATGACACGTAAATTTATCATTTAAAATCTATTCGAATGAACGTTCGATTGCTTATTTTGTGGCTTCTGTCAACGCTGTTTTAAAGATTAATGCGATCCGTATCACGCTGTGGGTATTGCAGTTTTTGGTTTTTTGATCGCGGTGTCAGTTCTTTTTATTTCCATTTCTCTTCCATGGGTTTCTCACAGATAACTGTGTACATCACAAAATTGGTTAACTAATAAGATTAAAGGTTGACCAGTATTTTTATCTTAATGAGGAGTCCCTTATGTTACGTCCTGTAGAAACCCCAACCCGTGAAATCAAAAAACTCGACGGCCTGTGGGCATTCAGTCTGGATCGCGAAAACTGTGGAATTGATCAGCGTTGGTGGGAAAGCGCGTTACAAGAGAGCCGGGCAATTGCTGTGCCGGGCAGTTTTAACGATCAGTTCGCCGATGCAGATATTCGTAATTATGTGGGCAACGTCTGGTATCAGCGCGAAGTCTTTATACCGAAAGGTTGGGCAGGCCAGCGTATCGTGCTGCGTTTCGATGCGGTCACTCATTACGGCAAAGTGTGGGTAAATAATCAGGAGGTGATGGAGCATCAGGGCGGCTATACGCCATTTGAAGCCGATGTCACGCCGTATGTTATTGCAGGGAAAAGTGTACGTATCACCGTTTGTGTGAACAACGAACTGAACTGGCAGACTATCCCGCCGGGAATGGTGATTACCGACGAAAACGGCAAGAAAAAGCAGTCTTACTTCCATGATTTCTTTAACTATGCCGGGATCCATCGCAGCGTAATGCTCTACACCACGCCGAACACCTGGGTGGATGATATCACCGTGGTGACGCATGTCGCGCAAGACTGTAACCACGCGTCTATTGACTGGCAGGTGGTGGCCAATGGTGATGTCAGCGTTGAACTGCGTGATGCGGATCAACAGGTGGTTGCAACTGGACAAGGCACCAGCGGGACTTTGCAAGTGGTGAATCCGCACCTCTGGCAACCGGGTGAAGGTTATCTCTATGAACTGTGCGTCACAGCCAAAAGCCAGACAGAGTGTGATATCTACCCGCTGCGCGTTGGTATCCGGTCAGTGGCAGTGAGTGGCGAACAGTTCCTGATCAACCACAAACCGTTCTACTTCACTGGTTTTGGTCGCCATGAAGATGCAGATTTACGCGGCAAAGGGTTCGATAACGTGCTGATGGTGCACGATCACGCATTAATGGACTGGATTGGGGCTAACTCCTACCGTACCTCGCATTACCCTTACGCTGAAGAGATGCTCGACTGGGCAGATGAACATGGCATCGTGGTGATTGATGAAACTGCAGCTGTCGGCTTTAACCTCTCTTTAGGCATTGGTTTCGAAGCGGGCAACAAGCCGAAAGAACTCTACAGCGAAGAGGCAGTCAACGGGGAAACTCAGCAGGCGCACTTACAGGCGATTAAAGAGCTGATTGCGCGTGACAAAAACCACCCAAGCGTGGTGATGTGGAGTATTGCCAACGAACCGGATACCCGTCCGCAAGGTGCACGGGAATATTTCGCGCCACTGGCGGAAGCAACGCGTAAACTCGACCCGACGCGACCGATCACCTGCGTCAATGTAATGTTCTGCGACGCTCACACCGATACCATCAGCGATCTCTTCGATGTGCTGTGTCTTAACCGTTATTACGGTTGGTATGTACAAAGCGGCGATTTGGAAACGGCGGAGAAGGTACTGGAAAAAGAACTTCTGGCCTGGCAGGAGAAACTGCATCAGCCGATTATCATCACGGAATACGGCGTGGATACGTTAGCCGGTCTGCACTCGATGTACACCGACATGTGGAGTGAAGAGTATCAGTGTGCATGGCTGGATATGTATCACCGCGTCTTTGATCGCGTCAGCGCCGTCGTCGGTGAACAGGTATGGAATTTCGCCGATTTTGCAACCTCGCAGGGCATTTTGCGCGTTGGCGGTAACAAGAAAGGGATCTTCACCCGCGACCGCAAACCGAAGTCGGCGGCTTTCTTGCTGCAAAAACGCTGGACTGGCATGAACTTCGGTGAAAAACCGCAGCAGGGAGGCAAACAATGAATCAACAACTCTCCTGGCGCACCATCGTCGGCTACAGCCTCGGTGACGTCGCCAATAACTTCGCCTTCGCAATGGGGGCGCTCTTCCTGTTGAGTTACTACACCGACGTCGCTGGCGTCGGTGCCGCTGCGGCGGGCACCATGCTGTTACTGGTTCGGGTATTCGATGCTTTCGCCGACGTCTTTGCCGGACGAGTGGTGGACAGTGTTAATACCCGCTGGGGAAAATTCCGCCCGTTTTTACTCTTCGGTACTGCGCCGTTAATGATCTTCAGCGTGCTGGTATTCTGGGTGCCGACCGACTGGAGTCATAGCAGCAAAGTAGTGTATGCATATTTGACCTACATGGGCCTCGGGCTTTGCTACAGCCTGGTGAATATTCCTTATGGTTCACTTGCTACCGCGATGACCCAACAACCGCAGTCCCGCGCCCGTCTGGGCGCGGCTCGAGGAATTGCCGCTTCGCTGACCTTTGTCTGTCTGGCTTTTCTGATAGGACCGAGCATTAAAAACTCCAGCCCGGAGGAGATGGTGTCGGTGTACCATTTCTGGACGATTGTACTGGCCATTGCCGGGATGGTGCTTTACTTCATCTGCTTCAAATCGACGCGTGAGAATGTGGTACGTATCGTGGCACAGCCGTCATTGAAGATCAGTCTGCAAACGCTGAAACGGAATCGTCCGCTGTTTATGTTGTGCATCGGTGCACTGTGTGTGCTGATTTCGACCTTCGCGGTCAGCGCATCGTCGTTGTTCTATGTTCGCTATGTGCTGAATGACACCGGTCTGTTTACTGTGCTGGTACTGGTGCAAAACCTGGTCGGTACAGTGGCGTCGGCACCGCTGGTGCCAGGGATGGTCGCCAGGATTGGTAAAAAGAATACTTTCCTGATTGGCGCTCTGTTGGGAACCTGCGGTTATTTTCTGTTCTTCTGGGTTTCCGTCTGGTCACTGCCAGTGGCGTTGGTCGCGTTAGCCATCGCTTCAATAGGTCAGGGCGTTACCATGACCGTGATGTGGGCGCTGGAAGCTGATACCGTAGAATACGGTGAATACCTGACCGGCGTGCGAATTGAAGGGCTTACCTATTCGCTATTCTCATTTACCCGCAAATGCGGCCAGGCAATAGGAGGTTCAATTCCCGCCTTTATTTTGGGATTAAGCGGATATATTGCGAATCAGGCACAAACACCGGAAGTTATTATGGGGATACGCACATCAATTGCCTTAGTCCCTTGCGGATTTATGCTACTGGCATTCGCTATAATCTGGTTTTATCCGCTCACGGATAAAAAATTCAAAGAAATTGTAGTTGAAATTGATAATCGCAAACAAATGCAGCAGAAATTAATCAGCGATATCACTAATTAATATTCTATAAAAATAATCAGAACATCAAAGGTGCAACTATGAGAAAAATAGTGGCCATGGCCGTTATTTGCCTGACGGCTGCCTCTGGCCTTACCTCTGCTTACGCCGCGCAACTGGCTGACGATGAAGCGGGACTACGCATCAGACTGAAAAATGAATTACGCCGGGCCGACAAGCCCAGTGCTGGTGCGGGAAGAGATATTTACGCGTGGGTACAGGGAGGATTACTCGATTTTAATAGTGGCTATTATTCTAATATTATTGGCGTCGAAGGTGGAGCATATTATGTTTATAAATTAGGTGCTCGCGCTGATATGAGTACCCGATGGTATCTTGATGGCGATAAAAGTTTTGGCTTTTCCCTTGGCGCGGTAAAAATAAAACCGAGTGAAAATAGTTTGCTTAAATTAGGCCGCTTCGGAACAGATTATAGTTATGGCAGTTTACCTTATCGTATTCCGTTAATTGCTGGCAGTTCGCAACGTACATTACCAACTGTTTCCGAAGGGGTATTAGGTTATTGGGCTTTAACACCTAATATCGAACTGTGGGGAATGTGGCGCTCAAGAGTATTTTTGTGGACCGACTCAACAACCGGTATTCGTGATGAAGGGGTTTATAACAGCCAGACGGGGAAATACGATAAACATCGCGCACGTTCTTTTTTAGCCGCCAGTTGGCATGATGATACCAGTCGCTATTCTCTGGGCGCATCGACACAGAAAGATGTTTCCAACCAGATACAAAGTATTCTGGAGAAAAGCATACCGCTCGACCAGAATTATGCGCTGAAAGGAGAGTTGCTCGGCTTTTACGCGCAACTCGAAGGCTTAAGTCGTAATACCAGGCAGCCCAATGAAACGACGTTGGTTAGTGGACAATTGACCTGGAGCACGCCGTGGGGAAGTGTATTTGGTAGTGGTGGTTATCTGCGTCATGCGATGAATGGCGCCGTGGTGGACACTGACATTGGCTATCCTTTTTCATTAAGTCTTGATCGTAACCGTGAAGGAATGCAGTCCTGGCAATTGGGCGTCAACTATCGTTTAACCCCGCAATTTACGCTGACTTTTGCGCCGATTGTGACCCGTGGTTATGAATCCAGTAAACGAGACGTGCGGATTGAAGGCGCGGGCATCTTAGGTGGTATGAACTATCGGGTCAGCGAAGGGCCGCTACAAGGGATGAATTTCTTTCTTGCCGCCGATAAAGGGCGGGAAAAGCGCGATGGCAGTGCGCTGGGCGATCGCCTGAATTACTGGGATGTGAAAATGAGTATTCAGTATGACTTTATGCTGAGGTGAGAAAAAACGCCGGAGAGAAAAACCTCCGGCGTTTTGGCAGTGAATTACTGTTGCGGAATGGCTGGTACAGCCGGAACGTTTAATGCTGGCATTGCAAACATACCAACAAAATCTTCCAGCGGCATTTTCTGGCCATTCAACGTGATCTGACCGTTAGCATATTGCAGGCTGGTGGTGATGGTATTGTCCTGCAAGGTGGTCAGTCGGAACATCTGACCCATTGCTGATGCACCTTCAACTTGCTGTTTTGCCAGTTTTTTAGCTTGATCTTCCTGATAACCTTCCAGCTTCGCTACCTGGGTCATCAGTTCAGTTGCCATATCAACCGGAATGGTCAGTTTTGCCTCCAGAGACTTAACCGAGCGATCAACTTCCTGAGCCAGTGTCTGCGGCGCTTCTTTAGTCGTTGCCGGATCTTTCAGGAACAGCGACAGATTCAGCGCACTTTCACCCTGACTGTTTTTCCAGCTTAACGGAGCGACAGTTATCACCGGATCGCCTTTCAACATCAGTGGCAGGGCGCTAAAGAAGGCTTCTGTCACTTTCTCCTGATAAAGTTCGGGATTGTTGGCAATCTCTGGCTGTGCCAGCAGTGCCTGAGTTTGCGCGTTATATTGCTGGCTAAACTGATGCCAGGCTTCGCCATCAATCTGACCGACTTTTAAAGTCAGCTTGCCGCTGCCCAGATCCTGATTCTGTACCTTCAGGCTATTTAGCGAGTAATCCAGTTGGCTATTGATCGTTTTACCGTCATTGACCAGGTCTGATTTACCGCTGATCTCCATGCCTTCCAGCAGTGCCAGTTCTTTGCCTTCCACCGAAATGGTCATTTTTTCCAGTGACAGTTTTTGGTTGCCCACGCGCTCACCAAAACTTGCCAGCGTGCTGGAACCGTCGGTTTTCAGATTATTAAAGGTCAACTGTACTTTCTGGTTGTATTCGTTAACCGCATCTACCCGACCGCTTTGCGCCTCCCCGGAAAGGGAGATAGCTTTGCCGTCTCTGTCTGCATTTAACTGGAATTCGCCGCCGCTAAAGGCGACTTTTTCATCTTTTTGTTCGTAATTCAGTGGCTTGAGAGAGATATCTGAGCTGGAATCACCGCTGTAACCAATGCGGGAGTTAATCTCAAAAGGTGTTTCTCCTTTTGCCATATCAAACAGTGGCTGGCTCACATTGTTGTTGACAAGCGTGGTTTGAATCGACGCCATCGATGGGATCAGGTTCAGTTTTTTCAGCTGAGCCAAGGGAAAGGGACCATGATCAACAGATTCGTTGAAGATGACGCTCTGACCACTTTTAATCCACGGATTTTCTTTCCCGGCAACGGGTTTCACCACCAGTTGTAACTGGCTGCTGAACACGCCGCGATGATAGTTTTGATAACTCACTTCCAGGTTGGATTCAGGAGCCGTCAGCTTAAGTTGCGCATTCGCCTGCGCGACCATGTCCTCGAGATGGGTTTCTATTTTCTTGCCTGTGTACCATGCGCCGCCTGTCCAGACTACGCCGAGCGCAACAATGACGCCTACCGCTACCAGCGATTTATTCATAGTGATTATCCATAAAATGAAATCAGGCGGACTGGCCGCCTGAAGTGTTATAAGCCTTTAATAAGCTTAGCAAGAGATGTTAATTTTTTCAGTAAGCTCTTACAGCTTGTTGTAAACACGGGCTAAACGTCCGTGGCCTTTCACTGTCACCGGTGTCTCGTTGGCGGCAATAAACGCTGACTCACCCGGTTTAAGCTGTAACTGTTGAGAACCTTTACACAGAGTTGCTTCGCCTTCAACGCAGAACAAAATGGCGGCACTTTGCTGGCTGATGGTGGTTTCGTTATCGCTAAGGTCATGCAGCGAGAAGGCAAAATCATCCACCGGAATCGGGAAGTCCAGTTCTGCACCTTGCTTCACCGGCTGGGTCAACAACTGGTTAGCTGGTTTGGCTTCGAACTTCACGTTGACAACCAGCTCAGGAATATCAATGTATTTAGGCGTCAGACCCGCACGCAGCACGTTATCGGAGTTCGCCATCACTTCCAGCGCCACGCCTTGCAGGTAGGCGTGCGGTGTTTCAGCGAACAGGAACATCGCTTCGCCAGGGTTCAGTTTCACCACATTCAGCAACAGCGGGGAGAACAGACCGCTGTCATCCGGGTAAAATTCAGAAATTAAACGAATCGTTTGCCACGGTTCACCCTGCTGGCTGTCGAGCGCCGATTTTAAAATCGCCAGCGCGCGGGATTTTTCTTCACCCTGCATATTTAACAGGCTGGCGAACAGTTCGCTTAAACGTTCGGCATTAGGCTGTTGTAAAAAGTGAGCAATCGCCGGATGTGCACCTGCGACCGGCTGGAGCAGGGAGACAATCTCGGAGAACTCACGAAACGCGTTCATCGCGAGGAATGGTGTCAGCGCAAAAACCAGCTCCGGCTTGTGGTTAGGATCTTTATAGTTACGCTCGGCGGCATCCATCGGAATACCTGCGGCATTTTCTTTGGCAAAACCGATTTCAGAATTGTGTTTGTTCGGATGAACCTGAATGGAGAGCGGCTGGGCTGCGCATAATACTTTGAACAGGAAAGGCAGTTCGCCAAAGCGTTTGGCAACGGCCTCTCCGAGCAGAGTCGATTTATCACTCTCAATCACATCACGCAGTGAAACGATATCTCCGGCGGCATTCTGCACTCGTGAACTGCTTTTCGGATGTGCGCCCATCCACAGCTCGGCCATCGGCTGGTTGGACGGATTTTCCATACCATAAAGTTCAGTCAACGCCGTTTTGCTGCCCCAGGCATAGTTTTGCACTGAGTTAATGAGTTTTTGCATGATCAATCCCTGTTTTAATGTGGAAATTAATCCCGCTATTAAAGCAAGAATCCTACGGGAAGTAACCTGGAGCCGCAAAAAGTCGTACTTGTCTCAGTTTTTGTTAAAAAAGTGTGTAGGATATTGTTACTCGCTTTTAACAGGGCAACGGAACACCCGCCCAGAGCATAACCAAACCAGGCAGTAAGTGAGAGAACAATGTCAAACAAACCCTTTCATTATCAGGCTCCTTTCCCACTCAAAAAAGATGATACCGAGTATTACCTGCTGACCAGCGAACACGTTAGCGTATCTGAATTTGAAGGGCAGGAGATTTTGAAAGTCGCGCCAGAAGCGTTAACTCTGCTGGCGCGTCAGGCGTTTCATGATGCGTCATTTATGCTGCGTCCGGCTCACCAACAACAGGTGGCCGACATTCTGCGTGACCCGGAAGCCAGCGAAAACGATAAATATGTGGCGCTGCAATTCCTGCGAAACTCCGATATCGCGGCAAAAGGCGTTCTGCCAACCTGTCAGGATACCGGCACCGCGATTATCGTTGGTAAAAAAGGGCAGCGCGTATGGACAGGTGGTGGCGACGAAGCGGCTTTGGCGCGCGGTGTCTATAACACCTATATCGAAGATAATTTGCGCTACTCGCAAAACGCGCCGCTGGACATGTATAAAGAGGTGAATACCGGCACCAACCTGCCAGCGCAGATCGATCTTTATGCCGTTGATGGCGACGAGTACAAATTCCTCTGTATTGCCAAAGGTGGCGGTTCGGCAAACAAAACGTATCTTTATCAGGAAACCAAAGCGTTACTGACGCCGGGGAAACTGAAAAATTATCTGGTTGAGAAAATGCGTACGCTGGGGACGGCGGCCTGTCCTCCGTATCACATTGCGTTCGTTATTGGCGGAACTTCTGCGGAAACTAACCTTAAAACGGTAAAACTGGCTTCCGCTAAATACTATGACGAACTGCCAACGGAAGGGAATGAGCACGGTCAGGCTTTCCGCGATGTGGAGCTGGAAAAAGAATTGCTGATCGAAGCGCAAAATCTTGGTCTGGGGGCGCAGTTTGGTGGTAAATACTTCGCTCACGATATCCGCGTGATTCGCCTGCCGCGTCATGGCGCATCCTGCCCGGTTGGTATGGGCGTTTCCTGTTCCGCTGACCGTAATATTAAAGCGAAGATCAACCGTCAGGGGATCTGGATCGAAAAACTGGAACATAACCCAGGCAAATATATCCCTGAAGAATTGCGTAAAGCGGGAGAAGGCGAGGCGGTGCGCGTAGACCTTAATCGTCCGATGAAAGAGATCCTTGCTCAGTTGTCGCAATATCCTGTTTCTACGCGATTGTCGCTTAACGGTACTATCATCGTCGGTCGTGATATCGCCCATGCCAAACTGAAAGAGCGCATGGACAACGGCGAAGGGCTACCGCAATACATCAAAGATCACCCGATTTACTACGCGGGGCCGGCAAAAACGCCGGAAGGTTATGCCTCCGGTTCTCTTGGTCCAACAACCGCCGGACGGATGGATTCTTATGTCGATCAACTGCAAGCGCAGGGCGGAAGTATGATCATGCTGGCGAAAGGCAACCGCAGCCAGCAGGTGACGGATGCCTGTAAAAAACACGGTGGCTTCTACCTCGGTAGTATTGGCGGCCCGGCGGCAGTGCTGGCGCAGGGTAGTATTAAGAGTCTGGAATGTGTTGAGTATCCTGAACTGGGAATGGAAGCTATCTGGAAAATCGAAGTGGAAGATTTCCCGGCGTTTATTCTTGTGGATGATAAAGGAAATGACTTCTTCCAGCAGATACAGCTCACGCAGTGCACCCGCTGCGTGAAATAAACAGAGCCGTCCTTCGGGGCGGCTTTTTTACATGGCACGAAAGACCAAACATTTGTTATCAAATAGTAAATAATGAGTGAGCTAAAAGTTGCTTAACGTAAGCAAAACAGAAAGAAAAATAAATCAGGTGAGGAGCAGTCCATGAAAACAGTACGCAGCGAAAAAGATTCGATGGGTGCGATCGATGTCCCGGCAGATAAGCTGTGGGGCGCACAAACTCAACGCTCGCTGGAGCATTTCCGCATTTCGACGGAGAAAATGCCAACCTCACTGATTCATGCGCTGGCGCTAACCAAGCGCGCAGCGGCAAAAGTTAATGAAGATTTAGGCTTGCTGTCCGAAGAGAAAGCGAGTGCCATTCGTCAGGCGGCAGATGAAGTGCTGGCGGGACAGCATGACGATGAATTTCCGCTGGCTATCTGGCAGACCGGTTCCGGTACGCAAAGCAATATGAATATGAACGAAGTGCTGGCTAACCGGGCGAGCGAATTGCTTGGCGGCGTGCGTGGGATGGAACGTAAAGTTCACCCTAATGACGACGTGAACAAAAGCCAAAGTTCCAATGATGTCTTTCCGACGGCGATGCATGTTGCGGCGCTGCTGGCGTTGCGCAAGCAACTCATTCCGCAGCTTAAAACACTGACACAAACGCTGAGTGAAAAATCGCGCGCATTTGCCGATATCGTCAAAATTGGTCGTACCCACTTGCAGGACGCCACGCCGCTGACGCTGGGGCAGGAGATTTCTGGCTGGGTAGCGATGCTGGAGCATAATCTCAAACATATCGAGTACAGTCTGCCGCACGTGGCGGAACTGGCGCTGGGTGGTACAGCAGTAGGGACGGGGCTGAACACTCATCCGGAATATGCGCGTCGCGTTGCGGATGAACTTTCGGTAATTACCTGCGCGCCGTTTGTTACCGCGCCGAACAAATTTGAAGCTCTGGCGACCTGTGATGCGCTGGTTCAGGCGCACGGCGCCTTGAAAGGGTTGGCTGCGTCACTGATGAAAATTGCCAATGACGTCCGTTGGTTGGCATCTGGCCCTCGCTGCGGAATTGGTGAAATCTCAATCCCGGAAAACGAGCCGGGCAGTTCAATCATGCCTGGGAAAGTGAACCCAACGCAGTGTGAAGCGTTAACCATGCTTTGCTGTCAGGTGATGGGGAACGACGTGGCGATCAACATGGGTGGCGCTTCCGGAAACTTTGAACTGAACGTCTTCCGTCCGATGGTTATCCACAATTTCCTGCAATCGGTACGCTTGCTGGCAGATGGCATGGAAAGTTTTAACAAACACTGTGCAGTGGGGATTGAGCCGAATCGTGAGCGAATCAATCAATTACTCAATGAATCGCTGATGCTGGTGACCGCACTCAACACCCACATTGGCTATGACAAAGCCGCCGAGATTGCCAAAAAGGCGCATAAAGAAGGGCTGACCTTAAAAGCCGCAGCCCTTGCGCTGGGCTATCTTAGCGAAGCCGAGTTTGACAGCTGGGTACGACCAGAACAGATGGTCGGTAGCATGAAAGCAGGGCGTTAATCTGCAACATACAGGTGCAGCCGTGGGATGATCAAACGAAGCGGCTGCGCCTGCGGTTTATAACGGTGCTGCACATTGTCGGCATCGTAATTCAACAACTCGCCAACGTCCGGCACGCCCGCGCCATTATCCCGATTAATCAGTGCAATCAGAGGCGTCGGGCAGGCGTGTTGTACCTGTTTTTGATCTCCCTTGTACCAGACGCGGGCAATCGGCTGCACCTTCACCGGACGTTTGATTTTTAACTTCGCGTCCTGTGGCAGGGCGGCAATATCCTGATATTCACGCTCCAGTTTTCCCTGCCACTCCTCACGCGTCCACGGTGCGACGCTGCGGGGTGATTTCAGACTTTTTTCCAGCTGCGCCAGCACTTCATCACGACGTAAATTCTTAATGATATGTTTATTCGCCCAGCCAAAACGTAAAGTTGCGGGGTCATGCAGAACGGTGAGGGTGCGGTAAGCGTTAAGTGTGATCAGCCCCGGCAAATGGCGATGCACCCATTCAAAACGCGCCGACGTAGGAAGTTCTGACTCAACCGTGACGATATGCTCGAAAGTGGTTTTAAGTTGATTGATGCGCTGAATATGACTTACCAGCGCCGCTTGTGAAAGATTATCGACCTGATAACACAACACGCCGGGCAGACGAACAGCGGCCTTGCTGCTGCGATTTTCAGACTGTTGCTGAATAAACAAATGGCGGAAATGACGTAACGCGAGCGCCTGCGCCTCTTTGCCGAGATGTTGCTTAACTTCAATGCAGTTCAGCGGATTATGCTCATCTTCTTTTTTGACTTCCGGTAAAGAGAACACCCGGGCAACCAGCAACTTGTGCTGTTCGAGCTCAGCGGCAAATGCGGCCAGTTCTTGCTCCATCTGGCGAAAGGTAGTATTGAGTCGATCTACGAGATCGTAACGAGCCATAAAATCACCACTTAGTTACAACATACTTATTTTATAGCACAGTGGCGACGGCTTGACCACCGTGCGCGTAGCGTCAGGCAGAGGTAAATTGCGCAATGTTGTGCCATAACGGCCAGCTAAACGAGAAGCGGGCACCACCCAGTTCGCTGGTATCACAATTAACCGTTCCGCCCATAGCCAGCGCAATAGAGCGGACAATTGCCAGTCCCAGCCCGCAGCCGCCGGTTGCACGGTCACGGCTGGGGTCGAGGCGAACAAAGGGTTCAAAAATATGTTCTCGATCCTGTGGTGCAATCCCTGCACCATCATCTTCAACAATTAATGTTGCTCTGTTTCCTGTCAGTAGCAGGCTGGTTTCAACGGTTGAATGGCAGTAGCGCAGGGCGTTATTGAGCAAGTTATCCAGCACGCGCTCCATTAAGCGCATATCCAGCGCCGCATAATGACCTTGTATGATGGTTTTTATCCGTACCGTTTTATCGGGAGTTAGCGCCTGAATGTCGGTCAGATGCGTTGACAGCCACAACGGCAGGTCTGGTTCGCTAAGATGGAGCTCATTTTGCGGGCGATCGAGTCGGGCATAAGTCAGCAGTTCTTCAATTAAAGCTTCCAGTTGGCTGATATCGCGATTCAATGCCTGGGATTCTGTTGCGCTCAGGTTATCGCTCATCTCCAGGCGATAACGCAGGCGCACTAACGGCGTTCGCAGTTCGTGGGCGATACCGTCGATAAGCTGTTTTTTGCTGGCAATCAAGGCGTTGATATTGTCCGCCATCTGGTTAAACGCCACGCCAAGTCGTTCAAAACTCGAACCATCATCAAAGTGAATACGTTCATTGAGATGCCCATCGCCAAATCGTTGCGCCGCTGCTTCCAGTTTTAACATATCCTGCCAGTGCGGACGCATCCAGATAAACACCGGAAAGGCGAGGGAGATGGCAATAAAAGCGATCAGCGCGATATCCAGTAATCGCATTTGATGGAGGTAATAAAGATAAGGCACGGGACCGACTGCCAGCACGTAGTGGCTGCGCGGTATACGTTGCAAAAAAGTGTACTGATCGTCCAGGGCGACAATTTCGCCGCCATGCAGCCGATGCATGGAGATTTCATCGAGATGATATTTACTCAACGGTTCGACGCGCAGATCAAAAGAGAGATTTAAATCCATCTCCTTCAGTGTTTTCCCCCAGTCGTGCGGGGGGATCTCGCGCAATTCACTACGCATCAGGTATAGCGAACTGTTCATCAAATCATCCAGCGACTGTTTGCCTGCGCGTTCGGCGGTAAATTTGTACACCAGCCCAACCAACAGGGACATCACCAGAAAGCAGACAAACAGTAAAAGATAAAACTGGATAAACAGTTTTTTCATCGCTTATTCCCACGCATGAGGCGCAAACAGATAGCCTTTGTTTCGCACGGTTTTAATGCGATAAGGTTCGGCAGCGTTATCGCGCAGTTTTTTTCTTAACCGCGAAATAGCCACGTCCACGCTACGATCCAGACCGTCATAGCTGACGCCGCGTAAATTTTTCAACAACGCATCTCTGTCCATAATTTGCCCTGCGTGGGTGGCTAACTCCCAGAGCAGTTCAAAATCGGCGGTAGAAAGTGAAATTTCACGGTTAGCAAGCGTAACTACACGGTTAATGGGATCGATGGTCAACGTACCGAAATGCAATGCCTTGTAAGGAGTAAGAGGTGCTTCTTGTATACCTTTGGTCAGCGTGGTTTGCTCATTCTGACGCAAATGTAAACGTAACCGCGCCAGCAGGACTGCGGGGGGCGTCGTTTTGAGAATATAGTCGCAGGCGCCCATTTCCAGAGCCAGAATGTGGTTCATATCACTATCGAGAGATGTCAGCAGAACTATAGGCCCGCTCCATTTAGTGCGTAAATCACGACAGACAGTCATGCCGTCCTTGCCTGGTAGCATGATATCGAGGAGCACCAGATCCGGATTTTCCCGCAGAATTGTTTCTTCTGCATGGTCGCCGCGAGGTTCAATGGTTACCTGTATATCATGTTTCGCCAAATACGCGGCAATCAGTGAACCGACTTCTGCGTCATCTTCCACAAATACGATAGTGTTCATATTATTCACGGTAGATATAAAAACGTCACAATACACCGCGTTGTTTTTACTTACTATCAATCGTTCCTAAACAAGTTTGCATCAGGTATTCTACGGATGACTTGTTATGTAAGTGTTAAGGTAAAAAGATGGGGCTGGTAATCAAAGCCGCGCTTGGTGCGCTGGTGGTGGTGTTAATTGGTGTATTAGCAAAAACGAAAAATTACTATATCGCCGGGCTGATTCCGCTTTTCCCGACCTTTGCGCTTATTGCGCATTATATTGTTGCCAGCGAACGCGGCATTGAAGCCTTACGCGCAACCATCATTTTCAGCATGTGGTCGATTATTCCCTATTTTGTTTACCTGGCGTCGCTGTGGTATTTCACCGGAATAATGCGCTTGCCCGCTGCTTTTGTGGGTTCCGTTGCGTGCTGGGGGATAAGCGCATGGGTGTTGATTATATGCTGGATGAAGCTGCATTAACGCAGATGTCGACCGCCATCAAGCGGAAAACTGCGTCCGGTAACAAAGCAACTGGTGAGTAAATAATCGACCAGATCGATCACTTCTTTCTCACCAGGCGCGGTTTTCATCAGTGATTTATTCAGCGCCTGTTGACGATATTCAGCATCATCATGCTCATTAAACAGGATCAGCGATGGCGCAATAGAATTCACTTTCACTTCCGGTGCCAGCTTGCGGGCAAATGAGCGGGTCATATTATCCAGCGCCGCTTTGCTCGCAGCATAGGCAATATGTTTGTCGCTTCCGCGCTCCACCACATAATCGGTAAAGTGAATGATATCGCTGGCGGCGTGTCCGTGCCCACGCAGTAATCTTTCCAGAGCGTGGTTAAGAAGGTATGGAGTATTAACGTGGATCTGCATCATGCTGGCCAGCACGTCAGTCAGTGGCGTACCTGGTTTTTCAGCCATCCATGCGCTGGCGTTATGCAAAATAGCACGCAGGCCGTGGGTGCTTTTTAGTACCTCATCGGCAAACGCCATCACACCGTCGTTGGTTGAAAAATCAGCCTGAATACATTGCGCACCCGCATTAATCAGCCCCTCAATGGCAGGATAGTGCGTCCGATAGCTGACAATCACCGGTTGCTTTTGATTAATGAAATGCCAGGCGAGGGCGAGGCCAATGCGACGGCCTCCGCCAGTAATTAATATTGGCAAGGGGTGGGTTTTACCCATCGTTATCTCCTTTGCTATCCAACGATGGGACGAACGTTATCCCACCAGCATCCAGGTCGCCGGAACTGCGGCAATTAACAACATGCTAATTAGCATCATTTCCTGACGATTCAGTACATTATCATGTGTATGCGTTTTACGCGCGTACAGGAATACCAGAAGCCCAGGTGCATACAGAACGACGGACAACAGCAGGTGCATTGGGCCAGAGGCGTACAATAACCATAAGCCATAAATGCAGGCACCGATACCTACTGCTTTATGCAGTGGACGGGTAGCGATTTTCAGCAGGAACGCGCCAACCAGGAAATAGGGCACCAGAATCATTTCTGAGGCGATGGTCAGCAATGTGTTGTAATCGGAACCGGTTAGCCAGATGAGTACCAGGCAAATTTGCACGCAGATGTTGGTCAGCCACAGTGAGGCAGACGGCGCAGCTTGCGCATTCTGGCGAGCAAAAATGCGCGGGAATGCTTTATGTGTGGCCGCCAGGAAGGGGACTTCTGCCGCCATAATGGTCCAGCTTAAGTACGCGCCGCAAACGGAAACGATCAGTCCGGCAGCGATGATAATCTCGCCCCACGGCCCCATCATTTTCACCATCAGGCCGGCCATAGACGGGTTACGGATTTCAGCCAGTTCCGGGCGTGCTACCACGCCCAGCGAAAGCAGTGTTACCAGTAAATAAACGCCCAGCGCGGAAAGTACCGCCAGAAGTGTTGCTTTGCCGACATCATGTTTATTACGCGCTCGCGCAGAAACGACCACTGCACCTTCCACGCCAATGAATACCCACAGTGTGATCAACATTGTGTTTTTCACCTGTTCCCATACTGGTATGCCAAGTGCAAGGCCAGTGAAGTCGAGTTTGAAGGTGTCCAGTTTGAACATCATCATCGCCAGCACAATAAACAGACCTAGCGGCAATAATTTTGCCAACGTCGCCACCAGGTTAATGCTGGCAGCAGTCTGCACGCCGCGCAGGATCAAAAAGTGAACAATCCATAATAAGGCGGATGCACCGACAATCGATTGCCAGGTATTGCCATCGCCAAACAGGCGCAATTCCGGCGTGTCAGTAAAAAAGCTTAATGCGGAAAAGACGATGACCAGATAGGAGACGTTGGCGATAACTGCGCACAGCCAGTATCCCCATGCGGAGCAGAAACCGATCAGTTCGCCAAACCCTTCACGGGCATAGGTAAAGATACCGCCGTCAAGGTCGGGACGAATACGCGTCAGGATCAGCATCGCGAAGGCCAGTAATAAAATCCCTGCGCCGGTGATACCCCAGCCGATCAATAATGCTGCCGGGCTGGCTACCGCCGCCATATTTTGCGGCAGACTGAAAACACCTGCGCCCAGCATTGAGCTTAATACCAGCGCAGTGAGCGCACTCAGTCCCAGTTTCTTTTCCATCTGTATCCAGTGATCAAAACGTGTTCGGAAGAATAAATATTAGGACAAAACGCATAAAAATGGTGTTTGTCACTAAGGCGCGGGATTTTACGAAGAGATGTATCGTCATGCAATGGTTAGGGGAAAATTTGTGACTAAAAATGCTAAAGGCGGCATAAAGCCGCCTTATCGTGATACTGAATAGTTATTTATACAGGTCTGCGCTGATGGTCAGGTTATTGCCACGTTCCTGCCACTGGCGGGTGATGTGGTAATACTTAGCCCCTTTCTTCGCGGCACGTTTAGCAACCTGGTAGGAAACTTCGGTCATGTTGCCGTAGTTACCTGAGAACTTAATGCTGTCGAACGGCACCATCATCGCTGCGGTCGCTTTGTTCAGTTCTTCTACTTTAGTGCCGTCAGGTAGCGTGACAGTGTAACGTCCGCCTTTTGATGACTGGGTTTCAAAGAAACGACCGACTTCGGAACTTGGTGACGCAGTAGTGGCAACGCCAGGGATTTCAACTTTCTTCGCAGCTTCGCCACCGGCAGCCAGGGCTGCACGTCCCGCGTCGGAATCCGCCGGGATCACATCCGGGCTTTGTACTACGCGTTTCTTAGCATCTTTTTTATAGATGAATGCGGTAATACGCTGGTTGCCGCCCTGGTTGGCATCGATTTGACGAACAATATAGAAAGAGTATGCGCCTTTTGCTTTCGCCGCTTTGGTGATGGCGTCATTGACTTCAGGCTGGCTACGGTAAAAGCCCTGGACGGTAACTGTATCAAACGGTTCGATCAGAACGGCCTGGTCTTTGGGCAGTTCCACCACGCCATTAATCACGCGATTTTTTTCGGTTTCTGCTTTTTCAGCATCAGACTTATAGAGATCGGCAACTACACGCCAGTTACCGCTGTTACCGAAATCTGACGTATCGACAACATAAAAAGAGGCTGCGCCTTCTTTATCAGCGCGGCGGGATACGGCTTTCACCGCCTCGCCAATGGCATTGAAACGTCCGGTAACCACTACACGGTCAAAAGGTTTAACCGCTGCCGCTTGCTCCGGTGTCAGTTCTGTTGCTGCGTTAACGGAGAATGCCGTAGCAGAAAGCAGTGCCGACGCCAGGAGGGTGTTCTTAAGCTTCATAAAAATAATCCTTCGCCTTGCGCAAACCAGGTACTGGTATTGTTATTAACGAGAAACGTGGCTGATTATTGCATTTAAACGGTGTAACTGTCTGCGTCATTTTTCATATCAGACTTCTTGATTTGATTTTAAACCTGTTCGAATAACCATGTGTGATTAAAAAGTGAGCGCAGTGGCATAGGCGGCTGAAATGGCTGAATTGTATAAGTTAATTTAATGTTAACTGGTGGCTTGCGACGGGGTGATCTCATGTTTTACCTGGCTATTGAAGACAATTATCGCCCTTTATCCTGTGTTCTATGGTGTTTATCCCACTATCAAGGCTGAATCGTTAATATTTTTCGAGTTAACGCCGAAATACTGATTTTTGGCGCTAGATCACAGGCATTATTTTCAGTACGTTATAGACGTTTGTTACTAATTTATTTTAACGGAGTAACATTTAGCTCGTTCATGAGCGGCTTGTGTACCGTGAAACACAGGCAAACCATCATCAATAAAACCGATGGAAGGGAATATCATGCGAATTGGCATACCAAGAGAACGGTTAACCAATGAAACCCGTGTTGCAGCAACGCCAAAAACAGTGGAACAGTTGCTGAAACTAGGTTTTACCGTCGCGGTAGAGAGCGGCGCGGGTCAACTGGCGAGTTTTGACGATAAAGCGTTTGTGCAAGCGGGCGCTGAAATAGTAGAAGGGAATAACGTCTGGCAGTCAGAGATCATTCTGAAGGTCAATGCACCGTTAGATGATGAAATTGCACTGCTGAATCCAGGTACAACGCTGGTAAGTTTTATCTGGCCTGCGCAGAATCCGGAACTAATGCAAAAACTTGCGGAACGTAACGTCACCGTGATGGCGATGGACTCCGTACCGCGTATTTCTCGCGCCCAGTCGCTGGACGCGTTAAGTTCGATGGCGAATATCGCAGGTTATCGCGCTATTGTCGAAGCAGCTCATGAGTTTGGTCGCTTTTTTACCGGACAAATCACTGCGGCAGGTAAAGTGCCGCCGGCAAAAGTCATGGTGATTGGTGCGGGTGTTGCTGGTCTGGCGGCCATTGGTGCAGCAAACAGCCTCGGCGCAATTGTGCGTGCGTTCGATACTCGTCCGGAAGTGAAAGAACAAGTTCAGAGTATGGGCGCGGAATTCCTCGAACTGGATTTTAAAGAGGAAGCAGGCAGCGGCGATGGCTATGCCAAAGTGATGTCGGAAGCGTTCATCAAAGCGGAAATGGAGCTTTTTGCTGCGCAGGCAAAAGACGTCGATATCATTGTTACCACTGCGCTTATTCCAGGCAAACCGGCACCGAAACTGATTACCCGTGAAATGGTGGACTCCATGAAGTCGGGCAGTGTGATTGTCGATCTGGCAGCACAAAACGGCGGTAACTGTGAATACACCGTGCCGGGGCAAATCTTCACCACTGAAAATGGCGTCAAAGTCATTGGTTATACCGATCTTCCGGGGCGTCTGCCGACGCAATCCTCACAGCTTTATGGCACCAACCTCGTCAATCTGCTGAAACTGTTGTGCAAAGAGAAAGACGGCAACATTACTGTTGATTTTGATGATGTGGTGATTCGTGGTGTGACCGTGATCCGTGCGGGTGAAATTACCTGGCCGGCGCCGCCGATTCAGGTTTCAGCCCAGCCACAGGCAGCGCAGAAAGCAGCACCGGAAGTCAAAACCGAGGAAAAATGTGCCTGTTCGCCGTGGCGTAAATACGCCTTGATGGCGCTGGCAATTATCCTTTTCGGCTGGCTGGCAAATGTTGCACCGAAAGAGTTCCTCGGACACTTCACCGTGTTCGCGCTGGCGTGCGTTGTCGGCTATTACGTGGTGTGGAATGTATCGCACGCGTTACATACACCGTTGATGTCGGTCACCAATGCGATTTCAGGGATTATTGTTGTCGGAGCACTTTTACAGATTGGCCAGGGCGGCTGGGTTAGCTTCCTTAGTTTTATCGCGGTGCTTATAGCCAGCATTAATATTTTCGGTGGCTTCACCGTGACTCAGCGTATGCTGAAAATGTTTCGCAAAAACTAAGGGGTAACATATGTCTGGAGGATTAGTTACAGCTGCATACATTGTTGCCGCGATCCTGTTTATCTTCAGTCTGGCTGGGCTTTCAAAACATGAAACGTCTCGCCGGGGTAACAACCTCGGTATCGCCGGGATGGCGATTGCTTTAATTGCAACTATCTTTGGACCGGATACTGGCAACGTTGGCTGGATCTTACTGGCGATGGTCATCGGTGGGGCGATTGGTATCCGTCTGGCGAAAAAAGTCGAAATGACCGAAATGCCGGAGCTGGTGGCGATCCTGCATAGCTTCGTTGGTCTGGCGGCGGTGTTGGTTGGTTTTAACAGCTATCTGCATCACGACGCGGAAATGGCGCCGATTCTGGCCAATATTCACCTGACGGAAGTGTTCCTCGGTATCTTCATCGGTGCGGTGACTTTCACGGGGTCGGTCGTGGCGTTCGGTAAGCTGTGCGGCAAAATTTCGTCTAAACCGCTGATGCTGCCAAACCGTCACAAAATGAACCTGGCGGCTCTGGTCGTTTCCTTCCTGCTGCTGATTGTATTTGTTCGCACGGATAGCGTCGGCCTGCAAGTGCTGGCATTGCTGATAATGACCGCCATTGCGCTGGTATTCGGCTGGCATTTAGTCGCCTCCATCGGTGGCGCAGATATGCCAGTGGTGGTGTCGATGCTGAACTCGTACTCCGGCTGGGCGGCTGCGGCTGCGGGCTTTATGCTCAGCAACGACCTGCTGATTGTGACCGGTGCGCTGGTCGGTTCTTCGGGGGCTATCCTTTCTTACATTATGTGTAAGGCGATGAACCGTTCCTTTATCAGCGTCATTGCGGGTGGTTTCGGCACAGATGGTTCTTCCACCGGTGATGATCAGGAAGTGGGCGAGCATCGCGAAATCACTGCGGAAGAGACGGCAGAATTGCTGAAAAATTCGCACTCGGTGATCATCACCCCAGGCTACGGCATGGCGGTCGCGCAGGCACAATATCCGGTGGCAGAAATCACCGAGAAATTGCGTGCCCGTGGTATCAATGTGCGTTTCGGTATTCACCCGGTTGCAGGTCGATTACCGGGGCATATGAACGTATTGCTGGCAGAAGCGAAAGTGCCGTATGACATCGTGCTGGAAATGGACGAGATCAACGATGATTTTGCTGATACCGACACTGTGTTGGTGATTGGCGCTAACGATACGGTTAACCCGGCGGCGCAGGACGATCCGAAAAGCCCAATTGCCGGAATGCCTGTGCTGGAAGTGTGGAAAGCACAGAACGTGATTGTCTTTAAACGTTCGATGAACACTGGCTATGCTGGTGTGCAAAACCCGCTGTTCTTCAAGGAAAACACTCACATGCTGTTTGGCGATGCCAAGGCCAGCGTGGATGCAATCCTGAAAGCACTGTAACCCTGACGGCCTCTGTGGAGGCCGTTACTCTTTATTGAGATCGCTTAACAGGACGGCGATGCTTTGGCCTCCCGCCGTTTGTTCAAGCGCAATTTTGACAACAATCGTCAACGGCACGGAAAGCAGCATTCCCACCGGTCCTAACAACCATCCCCAAAAAATTAACGACAAAAAAACTACCAGTGTCGAAAGCCCCAACCCGCGCCCCATGATGCGCGGCTCCAGAATATTGCCGAAGACCAGATTAATCAGCAGATATCCCGCCAGCACCAGTAACGCCTCATAGAAACCATTAAACACCAGTACCTGAGCGATAGGGGGGATAGCCGCGAGAACAGAACCAATGTTAGGGATGTAATTAAGCGCGAAGGCCAACAATCCCCAGACAAAAGCGAAGCGAACATCGAGTGCGGCGAGCATCGCCCAGGCGACCAGACCAGTGATGATGCTGATGGCTGTTTTCAGCACCAGGTAATGCGACACACTGTCAATGGCGCGTTGGATCGCCGCCATACCTTCGACCGGGCGCGCCATCATTTGCTGGAGTTTGCCGGGAAGTTGTGGCACTTCGAGCAGCATAAACAACACCGTCAGCAACAATAAAAATATGGATGACATGGCGTTAGATAACTGCGTCAGCAAGTTGGTGAGCAACGTCATCGCCGCGTTCGGATCAATATAATGCGCCAGTTGGTCAACCGAGATATCAATACCCGCGCGTTGTAACAAAGGTTCCAGAACTTGCAGGGGTTTTATGATTGAGCTGCGATACTGTGGCAAAGTGCGGGTCAGTTCATTGAGCGTTGAGCCGAGATAGGCCAGTAATAGCACCATCGCCATCACGATGATGACCATTAAAATCGACACAGCCAACACACGCGGCACTCGCCAGCGAACCATGCGTTGTACCAGCGGATTAAGAATGACTGCAATAAATAGGGCGAGGATAAAGGGGACGATGATATCGGCGGCAAAACGGATACCGCAGAGAATAATGACCAGCATTCCCAACATAATGACTATTTTTAGGCCATTGAGCGTGATGATCGGCTTTGCCATGCGTATCCCCGTTTTTTCTTCCTTCGCTAATAATATTTTCTTTTTAGCCGTGGCATTATAACGAAAATCAAACTACTCAGGTAAAGAAATGAAAATGTTTTGAGTTAATTCTTAAGCTATGATACAAATCAGACGTGTACAACTACCGAGGACAATTATCATCCGCGATGACGAGAAGCAACACTGCGGATAATTGTAATATTATGGACAATTTGTTCAGGACGTTATTTTCTACATTTACTCATTTCCGTACCTCAACCACCATCTTGCTCGCAGGTGAGCAACACTGGCGCAACGCGCTTTAGTCCCTTCCTCTGCCAAAGCTGGCGCTCTGCGCTGGACTGAATACTTTTCTTTTGGTTTCGCTGAGTCGAGCGAACGTTAAAATAATTCTCTTGCAGGGGAAGGACGATGTATATTTATTGGGTTTTATTAGGTCTGGCTATTGCCACAGAAATTACCGGCACGCTGTCAATGAAATGGGCGAGCGTTAGTGAGGGAAACGGCGGTTTTATTTTAATGCTGGTGATGATTTCGCTGTCATATATATTTCTCTCTTTCGCCGTGAAAAAAATAGCACTTGGCGTGGCTTATGCTCTGTGGGAAGGCATCGGTATTTTATTTATAACGCTCTTTAGTGTTCTGTTATTCGACGAAAGTTTATCGCTGCTAAAAATTGCCGGGTTAACAACCCTGGTGGCTGGGATTGTGTTGATTAAATCGGGTACTCGCAAAGTGCGTAAATCCTCGCTGGAGGTGAATCATGGCGCAGTTTGAATGGGTTCACGCCGCCTGGCTGGCACTGGCAATCGTGCTGGAAATTATTGCTAACGTCTTTTTGAAATTTTCTGACGGCTTTCGCCGTAAAGTCTATGGCTTGCTCTCACTGGCGGCGGTGCTTGCGGCCTTTAGCTCACTCTCCCAGGCAGTAAAGGGCATAGATTTGTCGGTAGCGTATGCGTTGTGGGGCGGGTTTGGTATTGCCGCCACGTTAGCCGCTGGCTGGATCTTGTTTGGTCAACGTTTAAATCGTAAAGGCTGGGTTGGTCTGGTCTTGCTGTTGGCTGGAATGATTATGGTGAAACTTGCATGATGAACACGCTGCCCGACAATGCGGGCAGCGTTTGAATGTTATTGCCGGGTCAGTTCTTCTAGTTTGTCGCGAAAACCAGTGACAGAAATGGCCCGGTTATCAGCGCGCCAGCGATCTTTCGCTGCAGGAGCTGAACTTTGCACCCCAATTAACTGCCAGCCGTCATCAGTATGAAGCATCAACGGCGAACCACTGTCACCCGGTAGGGTATCGCACTGGTGCGACATTACCGAGGTTTGCGCCCAGCCGGTTATTTCGCAATTTTGATGACTGTACAACGTATCGAGATGATCTTCAGGATATCCCGCCTGAGTCACTTTACGACCCGCTGCTTTTAATGCGGCGATAAGCGCGGTTTTATCTCCCTCAAATAACGGCAATGGCGTAATACCCGAAGGCGGATTGCGCAGCACAATCAAACCGAAATCCCACGGCGCGGCTGCGGGGGGAACAATCCAGCCATCCCCATCCGGTTTTAACCGCTTCCCTAGTGTCGGATCAACGCGGCCTTCGATGTCGTGGATTTCATAGCGCCAAAGACCTTTATTCGACACAAAACGCAGCGCAACTGCTTTATCCGCTTTACCCTTCGGCGGCGTTAATAAACAGTGTCCTGCCGTTAATGCCAGGTTCGGCGCAATTAGCGTCGCCGTACATAAATTGCCGCTGGCCGTTTCTAGTTGCCCAACCGCATCCCACGGCGATTGGCTCGTGTTATTTACTGATACACGATCATCATGACCAAAAAATAGGGTGCTGACCTCATTATTGGTCGATTTATGATCGTCCGGTTTATCCGCAAACACAAATGCAGATGTCAGACTAATTGCACCCAGCACTACAGCAATAGTTATACGCATATCATACTCTGGTGAGTAATTATGATTATTAAAAGCAAACCCTCATGAATACTATAGACGGGACGGGATGAAAGTGGGAGTAAAATCAGATAACTACGCTCAGAAAAGATAAAAATGGGTGGCAATCAGGGCACATAAAATAAGGATGATAAGAATGAACTCAAAGCGATAACGGCCCACCATAGTACCCTCCGCTAAAGGCGGTGTTAAACGTTATCCGTTTAACACCGTAATTTTCAGGCGCGAGGGGGCGCGCCATTATTGCTGCCGAAAACTTACGCGGCTGGTTGTACAACTGGTTTTGCAGATTGCTGCTGGCTGTGTTTTTTGCTGTGTTTTTTGGCTGCCTGTGCTTTTTGCTCAGGCGCTTTCTGTTCATTTTTCGCTTTTTTATGATGCTTTTTAGCCGCCTGCGCTTTTTGGGCAGGCGCCGCTTTATGCTGTTTTTTATGATGCGTTGCTTTTGCAGCCGCTGCTTTGGACACTGTAGCCGTCGGAGCAGGCGTGGTCGCAGTTTCTGCAGCAAATGCGACAGAAGAGAGACCCATAGTAGCGGCAACAACCAGAGCTAATACTTTTTTCATTGTCATACCCTCAATTTTGTTTTTTATGCAACCCCACTGCGGGGCCGATGTAATGACTATATCTCTGGAAATGACAGGCTTCCGTGAGTGGTTGGTTTCGGCATGTAACGATATGTACAAAGCGAATAGCGATGACGTGGGAAATAATAACGCATTGTGACGTAAGGAGAATTTCCCACCAATATAGGTAGTATTGAATAACTTAGCTTTTTCACTACCTATAAATCGGTAGAATCACTGTGTATTAGCAATAAATGACACACAGCAAAATGAATCCGCTAATTTGGGTATTTATTATCCTGATGACGTTAGATGCCCTGCGAGAAATGGCAGGCGCTTCGTCTGTTTTAGGGTGGTTATTAACGTTGAGTTGAGCAGGTAATAAGTCCGGACAGTAATTTAACACATCGTCCGGACTTATTTTTTTTCAGGCGTGCAGGCGATGATGTAAACGTGTTCCGACCAGAATAGCGACCACCAGCATCAGGGCAATAAATGCACCGACGCCGTTCCAGCCATAGTTATGCCAGAAGACGCCACCTAATGTACCGGCAATGCTTGAACCCAGGTAGTAACAGAACAGATACAGCGAGGAAGCCTGACCTTTGGCGCGTTTAGCACGAGGACCAATCCAGCTACTGGCAACAGAGTGAGCGGCAAAAAATCCGCTGGAGAAAAGCATCATACCGACAAAAATCAGCCACAGTGAGCTGAACAATGTCAGGATAAGACCCAAAAGCATAACACCTGTAGAAAATAACATCACCGGGCCACGACCGAAGCGGGTAGTCATGGTGCCTGCTTTTGGCGAACTCCAGGTGCCTGTCAAATAGACCAGCGATAATAACCCAACCACTGCCTGGCTAACATGCCATGGTGAAAGCATCAACCGATAGCCGATGTAATTAAACAGCGTTACGAATGAGCCCATCAGCAAAAAGCCTTCGACGAATAATAAGGGGAGTCCCCGATCGCGCCAGTGCAGACGGAAGTTAATAAACAGTGTTTTTGGGCGCAGCGAAGAAGGACGGAAATGACGAGATTCCGGGAGAATTTTCCAGAACATTAATGCTGAGGTCAGGGCGAAACAGCCGATAGCCGCCAGCGCAATTCGCCAGTTAAAGAAGTCAGTAAATACACCGCTGATTAAGCGCCCACTCATGCCGCCAATCGAGTTGCCGCTGATATACAACCCCATTGAAAAGGCCACAAAACTGGGGTGGATCTCTTCGCTAAGGTAGGTCATACCAACGGCAGCTACGCCACTTAACGACAGACCAATCAAGGCGCGCATAATCAAAATGCCGTGCCAGCTGGTCATCATTGTCGAAAGTAACGTACAGATGGAGGCCAACAGTAGCGCCGTCACCATCACTGGCTTGCGACCAATGGCATCGGATAGCGGGCCAGTAAACAGCAAACCGATAGCCAGCATCGCCGTTGAAATGGACAGTGAAATACTACTGTTAGCAGGCGTTAAGCCAAATTCTTGCGAAAGCACCGGAAGAATAGGCTGCACGCAATAGAGAAGCGCGAAGGTTGCCAGCCCGGCAGAGAATAGCGCCAGAGTGACACGCATAAATTGCGGTGTACCGCGTTTAATGAATTTGTTTGGCTGGGAAAGGGGTTGCTCGTCAGTGTCGCTTGCCGGAGCGCCATCAACAGTTGTAGTACGACTCACTTGAAATCCTTGCTAATTATGCCTGTGATGTGGGATCAGGAATAGAGTAGGAAAATCGAATTGTTATGTCTAATATATTAATAATCTCAAATAAGATGTTTAAAATATGAATATTGAATTGCGTCACCTCCGTTACTTTGTTGCCGTTGCGGAAGAGCTGCATTTTGGACGCGCGGCTGCCCGCCTGAACATTTCGCAACCGCCGCTAAGTCAGCAGATTCAGGCTCTGGAGCAACAAATTGGCGCGCGACTGTTGGCACGAACCAACCGCAGCGTGCTGCTAACGGCAGCAGGAAAGCAGTTCCTTGCTGATAGTCGGCAAATTCTGTCTATGGTGGATGACGCAGCCGCTCGCGCTGAACGTCTGCATCAGGGAGAAGCGGGAGAGTTACGCATTGGCTTTACCTCGTCGGCACCCTTTATTCGCGCAGTGTCTGATACCTTATCCCTATTTCGCTGCGAATTTCCTGATGTCCATTTGCAGACGCGTGAGATGAATACTCGCGAGCAAATAGATCCTCTTACCGAAGGGACGCTCGATATGGGGTTGTTACGAAATACCGTGTTGCCGGAGACGCTGGATCACGCGGTAATCGTGCATGAACCGCTTATGGCAATGATCCCGCACGATCATCCTTTGGCAAATAAACCGGACGTAACGCTGGCGGAACTGGCAAAAGAACCGTTTGTTTTTTTTGATCCACACGTAGGGACGGGGCTGTATGACGACATTATTGGCCTGATGCGGCGTTATAATCTGACTCCGGTCATCACCCAGGAAGTGGGCGAGGCGATGACTATCATCGGTCTGGTTTCCGCCGGTCTTGGTGTTTCGATTTTGCCCGCCTCTTTTAAACGTGTCCAACTCAATGAAATGCGCTGGTTACCTATTGCTGAAGAGGATGCGGTTTCTGAAATGTGGCTGGTTTGGCCAAAGCATCGTGAACAAAGCCCGGCGGCACGAAACTTTCGTATTCAGCTGATGAATGCACTCCGGTGAGGGAAAATTCAGCAAAAAAAACCGAAAAATGTGCTGTTAATCACATGACGAAGTAAAAATTTGACGACGCATATTGAAGTACTTCACCATAACCTACAGATTATTTCGGAGCGCGAAAATATAGGGAGTATGCGGTGGTTGCTGAAAACCAGCCTGGGCACATTGATCAAATAAAGCAGACCAACGCGGGCGCGGTTTACCGCCTGATTGATCAGCTTGGGCCAGTTTCGCGTATCGATCTTTCCCGGCTGGCGCAACTGGCGCCAGCCAGTATCACCAAAATTGTCCGCGAAATGCTCGAAGCGCACCTGGTGCAAGAGCTGGAAATTAAAGAAGCGGGAAACCGTGGGCGTCCGGCGGTGGGGCTGGTGGTAGAAACAGAAGCCTGGCACTATCTTTCTTTGCGCATTAGTCGCGGGGAGATTTTTCTTGCCCTGCGCGACCTGAGCAGCAAGCTGGTGGTGGAAGACTCACTGGAGTTGGCGCTTCAGGACGAATTGCCACTGCTGGATCGCATAATTACTCATATTGATCAGTTTTTTATCCGCCATCAGAAAAAACTCGAGCGTCTGACATCTATTGCCATTACGTTGCCGGGAATTATTGATACGGAAAATGGCATTGTGCATCGTATGCCGTTCTATGAGGACGTAAAAGAGATGCCGCTCGGCGAAGTACTGGAGCAGCATACCGGTGTACCGGTTTATATTCAGCATGATATTAGTGCATGGACGATGGCTGAGGCTCTGTTTGGCGCATCACGCGGAGCGCGCGATGTGATTCAGGTGGTGATTGATCACAACGTGGGTGCGGGTGTGATTACCGATGGCCATTTGTTACACGCGGGAAGCAGTAGCCTTGTGGAGATTGGTCACACTCAGGTCGATCCCTATGGGAAACGCTGCTATTGCGGTAACCACGGCTGCCTGGAAACCATCGCTAGTGTTGATAGTATTCTTGAGCTTGCACAATTACGGTTGAATCAATCTATGAGTTCTATGTTACATGGGCAGCCATTAACCGTGGATTCATTGTGCCTGGCTGCGTTGCAGGGCGATCTGCTGGCAAAAGATATTATTACTGGCGTGGGGACGCACGTCGGGCGCATTCTTGCCATCATGGTGAATTTATTCAACCCACAAAAAATACTGATTGGTTCGCCGCTAAGTAAGGCTGCAGAGATCTTGTTCCCTGTAATTTCAGACAGTATCCGTCAGCAGGCGCTTCCAGCCTACAGCCAGCACATTAGCGTCGAGAGCACCCAGTTCTCTAATCAGGGGACGATGGCGGGGGCGGCGTTGGTAAAAGACGCGATGTATAACGGTTCTTTGTTGATTCGTCTGTTGCAGGGTTAACATTTTTTAACTGTTCTACCAAAATTTGCGCTATCTCAAATTGGGCCAGGAACGCATAACTTAGACTTCCAAAGTTGAATTATTTTCCTGGCTTATATTTGTGAAGCATAACGGTGGAGTTAGTGATGCTGAAGCGTTTCTTTATAACAGGTACAGACACTTCTGTGGGGAAAACGGTGGTTTCCCGCGCATTGCTACAAGCGTTAGCCTCCCAGGGAAAAACGGTTGCGGGGTATAAACCCGTGGCGAAGGGGAGCAAAGAGACACCTGATGGGCTACGTAATAAAGATGCCCTGGTGTTGCAGAGTGTTTCATCAATTGAACTGCCTTATGAAGCAGTCAATCCCATAGCGTTAAGCGAAGAAGAAAGCAGTGTGGCGCACAGTTGCCCGATCAATTACACCCTCATTTCAAATGGTCTGGCTAATCTGACTGATAAAGTCGACCATGTGGTTGTTGAAGGTACTGGCGGCTGGCGTAGCCTGATGAATGACCTGCGTCCGCTCTCTGAATGGGTGGTTCAGGAGCAGCTACCCGTGTTGATGGTGGTAGGTATTCAGGAAGGCTGTATTAACCATGCGCTTCTGACCGCACAGGCGATTGCAAACGACGGACTGCCGCTGATTGGCTGGGTGGCTAACCGTATCAACCCAGGGTTAGCACACTACGCTGAAATCATTGATGTATTGGGTAAAAAACTCCCGGCGCCGCTTATTGGTGAGCTTCCTTATCTGCCTCGCGCAGAACAGCGAGAACTGGGGCAATATATCCGTTTATCCATGCTGCGCAGTGTGCTGGCGGTAGATAGAGTCACGATGTAACGTCCGCGACATTACTGACGCAATCACACAAGCAATCAATAAACCGGGGAGTAGCTGATACTCCCCGGTCATTTCACATATCATCAGTGTCGACATAATGGGCGCATGTGTGGTCGCAGCCAGAAGTGTTGCCATCCCGGTTAACCCAAGTAAAAGCGTAATTTCTTCGCTGCCAGTAAACCATAACCCCAGGCTCCGGCCATACAACATGCCAATTGCCAGTCCGATAAATAGCGTCGGCGTAAACACTCCCCCAGGTGCGCCGGAACCACTACTGGCCAGCACGGCAACTAGCTTGCAGAGGAAGATCCCGGCAATGACCATAAACAGTGGCGGGGCAGTTAAAAAGGATTGCACCGTACTATAGCCGTTGCCCCACACGGCAGGAGTGAGCAGGGAAAGCAGACCCACGATCAAACCTCCCAATGCCAGTTGCCAGGGCGGCGCAAGTTTAAGATTAACAAAACCCCGATGACTGGCGTTCATTAGCTTTAAAAACAATGGACCGCACAAGCCCATCAACACGCCCGTACTGATAATCAGTGCATAGTCGCGAGTCTGAACTATCACAGAGAGTTGCACGCTGTAGAGCAAAGCATCGCTGTGATTAAGAAGATTGCTAATAAGCAATGCCACTACGGCAGAGATCACTACTGGTCCGAGGGAGGCCAGCATCATGGTGCCAAACAATACTTCGGCAATAAATAAACTCCCGGCAAGTGGGGCGCGATAGGCTGCTGCCATTCCCGCAGCCGCGCCACAGGCAATCCACAATTTCCACTCTTCACGTGGGGTAAAACGTTGGGCAAACCAGGAGGCAGCAAGTGCCGCCAACAGGATCATCGCACCTTCACGACCAATGGCGCTGCCGCTGGTCACCACCAGCAAAGAAGCGAAGGATTTAATCAGACTGGTGGCGTAATCAAACTGCCCATCGGTTTGTAACGCCTCCATATAATCGGTAGGTGCATGGGGGCGTTGCTGAGAGAGTTTCTGCCAGACCATCAGCAATAAACCTGCCGCCAGTCCGCCGAGCGCCGGCGTTAGCAGTCGTCGCCACGGAGAAAGGTTCGTTGCTGCATTGACCAGACTGCCGGAGTCGTTATTGAGGAACAGCCACTCCAGTAGCAGCATCGCATGACGAAACCCTGCAACGGCAAAGGCCGCCAGAATGCCTACGACCATTGCGATAAGCAGGCGGCGAAACATGGTGCGCAGATCCGGGTAGATGTGTAGATGTTGCATGAGCAGAAATGGCAAATTAAACACGGGGCTCTATTTTGCGGGAAAAGAGACCTGGTGCAAAAGCTGTGCGTGCTGTATGTGGAATTAAACGTGACGTTGTCACTTATTGGATTTGAAAGGCGTGTAGTTTACGCCTTTCGATAATACTAAGGATTATTCAGCGAAACAGGGGTTTTACCGCGACAGGGATCAGCAACTGTGACTGCCATTGTGTCAGCGTTAAACGAGCCAGCTCACCGAGCGCGCGATAAAAAGGGTGTTCCGCCTTTCCGATAAACACTTCAAGAAAACGCGTGGACCACGGTAAAAGATGCCAGGCCAACAACTCTTCACACTCGGTCTGACGACCGTTCTCTGCCAGCCATGCTGCCATCAACAGCAGCGAACCAAAATGATCTTCCGGTTCGTTTTGTTTCATTTCAAACTGAATGCCTTTTTCGCGCATCCATTGACGAAGCGCCAAAGTAGAATCGCCAAACAGCACCGATTCGCGATCCAGCCAGACAGATCCCCACGGAGGAGAGGGTAATGCCCACGGCCCGACAAATAATCGTTGCCATGCCTGACTACGCGACTCTTCACATTCTTCCTTAAAAGCCGTTACCAGCGGCGCTAATGACGTTTGTGATAAAGGCCACTGGGTGACCCAATCGTCACTGGTTAGCGCAGAAACCAGTGGAGAGGCTTCTTTACTCTCAGGAGCGTAATAAAACAGCGCGCCCAGCACGCGCGCTGCGACAGAAAAATTATCTTGTTGTGAGAAATGCGTCATTCCTATCATCCTGAAACGTGCGGTTTACCCCGCACCAATTTGTTAACCTGCGATGGTCATTCCGAGCATTATGTGCAGGCCATAAACGAGCGCACGCCCGATCATCTCAGCAGGTATCCCGGCTAGCGGGCACAGCCAGCGCATAACAATACCACACGGCAGGCCTGATATGTGCGTAAGCATCGTATCAGGCAGCCTCAGGTTTATTAATGCGATTCAGCAGGCTCATTATCATGGGTTGGCTGGGGGTGGGCAGAAACATTACCGCTGGTGGTGCGGGTGTAGAGAATTTTATGCGTGTCGTTAGCGCAATGCCCGACGACCTGTGAATCAGGCTGGTCGACCTGATCATTCGGCACAATACTTAAAGTGAAGCCACTTTCTGGTACGCCGTTATTGATAATGCGCTGTGAAATATCACTTTTTATGCGCTCACATGAATCCGACGCGGCGAGCACTGTGGATGAGGCCAGGGTGAGCAGAAGTGCGGCACTGCAGGCTAAGATTTTCATCATTGGCTCCTTACATGAATATTACTAACTAAGCATAGCATTTCACGTGTAAATTACTGTATTTACTACTATGATTGAGAATCATCTCTACTGTCTGGTGATTGATGTGAATTACAAATTACTGCCATGTTTACTCGCGATAATACTCACAGGATGTGACCGCACAGAGGTAACACTTTCATTTACGCCAGAAATGGCCAGTTTCTCTAATGAATTTGATTTTGATCCGCTGCGTGGACCGATTAAAGATTTCACTCAGACGTTAATGAATGAGCAAGGGGAAGTGACGAAACGTGTTTCGGGGAATTTATCGGAAGAAGGCTGTTTTGATTCCCTCGAATTACTGGATCTGGAGAATAATACCGTGGTTGCCCTGGTGTTGGATGCAAATTATTACCGGGATGCACAGACACTGGAGAAAAGAGTACGTCTACAGGGAAAATGCCAGTTAGCAGAATTACCTTCTGCCGGGGTAAGTTGGGAAACTGATGATAATGGCTTCGTGGTTAAGGCCAGCAGTAAACAGATGCAGATGGAATATCGCTATGATGATCAGGGTTATCCGCTGGGGAAAACGACGAAAAGTAACGACAAAACGTTATCTGTCAGCGCCACTCCATCAACGGACCCGATCAAAAAACTGGATTACACGGCAATTACTTTACTGAATAATCAACAGGTTGGTAATGTCAAACAGACTTGTGAATATGACAGCCACGCGAATCCAGTGGACTGCCAATTAATCATTGTGGATGAGGGAGTAAAACCCGCTGTCGAACGGGTTTACACCATCAAAAATACCATTGATTATTATTAATACTATTGCGCGGTCGGTTTTAGTAGAGTCTGCCCTTGCGTTTTATGTTCCGCCAGATACTGATGCTGGAATATGCACATGCGAATAGCATTGCGATATTGACCGTTAATAAAGAATTCATGCATCAGTTCACCTTCGACCGTAAAACCGAGCTTACGATAAATATGAATCGCTTTCTCATTCTCTTTATCGACAATCAGATAAAGCTTATAGAGATTAAGAACAGTGAAACCATAATCCATCGCTAATTTCGCGGCGCGGGTTGCCAGACCTTTACCCTGGTATTCCGGGGAGATGATTATCTGAAATTCTGCGCGGCGATGGACGTGGTTAATTTCTACCAGTTCCACCAGACCTGCCTTTTCGCCATCGCATTCCACGACGAAACGACGTTCACTCTGATCGTGAATATGCTTATCGTACAGATCAGAGAGTTCAACAAAGGCTTCGTACGGCTCCTCAAACCAGTAACGCATCACGCTGGCGTTATTGTCGAGTTGATGTACATAGCGTAAATCTTCACGCTCCAGCGGACGTAGCTTAACACTGTGGGCGCTAGTCATAACGTGTCCTTACATTCCTTATATCAATAACAGGTTAGGGGATGATTACGCGACCAGTACGACGGTCCAGGCAGCGTAAAGTATTCGGCTCCCAGTAGGCATTAATATTGGCACTCTGCTCGCATTTATCGCGGCTATCAAATGCGGCGTCAGCTTTATCCCATTCTTTCTCGGTGCGTTTGTTGATTTTTTGACGCAGATTACGCGTGTCATTCCATTGCTCTTTTTCCATTGCTGCCTGCTGGCGACTCTGTGCGCTGTCGCCAGATTCAATCACCAGTTTGTTGGTTTCTGCATGGGTAGTTGCGCTAAATGCCAGTGCGCAAGGCAGCAGAAAAGCGAGCAGGCTGAGTTTTTTGCAGAGAGTGATATTCATGATTCATTCCTTACATGAATGGTTAAGGGCGATTTTACACGATCCACTGTGAACGCGAAACGTACCAGAAGGATGTCTATGTTGATGATATTATGTCGCCCTATAAATATACATGATGTCAATGAGTGACAAAGATGATTAAAACAACGTTACTGTTTTTTGTTACCGCTTTGTGTGAAATCATTGGTTGTTTTTTGCCCTGGCTGTGGCTGAAACGGAATGCCAGTGTCTGGTTGTTGGTTCCAGCGGGGATTTCTCTGGCGCTTTTCGTCTGGCTGTTAACGTTGCATCCGGCAGCAAGTGGGCGAGTTTATGCAGCGTATGGCGGTGTTTATGTCTGTACGGCGCTCCTGTGGCTGCGGGTGGTAGATGGGGTGAAGCTCAGTCTCTACGACTGGACGGGAGCGATAATTGCGCTTTGCGGCATGTTGATTATTGTTGCTGGCTGGGGACGCACCTGACTTTTCTGATATGATTAATTATTTTTTATCAATAAGATACGCACTAGTCGAACCCCGGAAAAACAATAAAGCTTGACTGTTTTTAGAACTATTCACGGCGCAAATATGCGCCTTTTTTTGTGATCGCTCTGGCTTTTCTTGATCTTAATACTTGTATGGTAGTAGCTCAGTTGCGTAGATTTCATGCATCACGACAAGCGATGCAAGGAATAGAACATGAAGATCGTAGGGGCTGAAGTTTTTGTTACCTGTCCGGGACGTAATTTCGTCACCTTAAAAATCACCACCGAGGACGGTATTACCGGTCTTGGTGATGCCACTCTGAACGGGCGCGAGCTTTCCGTTGCGTCCTATTTGCAGGATCATATCTGTCCGCAACTTATAGGCCGCGATGCCCATCGTATCGAAGATATCTGGCAGTTTTTCTATAAAGGCGCTTACTGGCGTCGCGGCCCTGTCACCATGTCGGCTATTTCCGCTGTTGATATGGCGCTGTGGGACATTAAAGCCAAAGCCGCAAACATGCCGCTTTACCAACTGTTAGGTGGGGCTTCCCGTGAAGGCGTAATGGTCTATTGTCATACCACCGGTCACAGTATTGATGAAGCACTGGATGATTATGCTCGTCATCAGGAACTGGGATTCAAAGCCATCCGCGTGCAGTGTGGTATTCCCGGTATGAAAACGACTTACGGTATGTCCAAAGGAAAAGGGCTGGCTTATGAACCTGCGACCAAAGGGCAGTGGCCAGAAGAGCAGTTGTGGTCAACGGAAAAATATCTCGACTTCATGCCAAAACTGTTCGACGCAGTGCGCAACAAGTTTGGCTTTAATGAGCATGTGCTGCATGACATGCACCATCGTTTAACGCCCATTGAAGCGGCACGCTTTGGCAAAAGTATTGAAGATTATCGCCTGTTCTGGATGGAAGATCCTACACCCGCAGAAAACCAGGAGTGCTTCCGCCTCATTCGCCAACATACCGTAACGCCAATTGCGGTGGGTGAAGTCTTTAACAGCATCTGGGACTGCAAACAGCTGATTGAAGAACAACTTATCGACTATATCCGTACAACGCTGACCCACGCTGGCGGCATCACAGGTATGCGCAGAATTGCCGATTTTGCTTCGCTTTACCAGGTACGTACTGGCTCACATGGTCCTTCCGATTTGTCACCAGTCTGCATGGCTGCGGCATTGCACTTTGACTTGTGGGTGCCGAATTTCGGCGTTCAGGAGTATATGGGCTATTCAGAACAAATGCTTGAAGTCTTCCCGCACAACTGGAGCTTCGATAACGGCTATATGCACCCGGGTGATAAGCCTGGCATTGGTATCGAATTCGATGAAAAGCTGGCGGCGAAATATCCCTACGAACCTGCTTATCTGCCAGTCGCACGTCTGGAAGATGGCACGCTATGGAACTGGTAAGGAGTCATACAATAATGAAAAGTATTTTAATTGAAAAACCGAATCAACTGGCGATTATCGAACGTGAAATTCCGACCCCGGCAGTGGGTGAAGTACGAGTAAAAGTGAAACTCGCGGGAATTTGTGGATCGGATAGTCACATTTATCGCGGTCATAATCCGTTTGCAAAGTATCCGCGCGTCATTGGTCACGAATTTTTTGGCGTGATTGATGCCGTAGGTGAAGGTGTGGATAACGCCAGAGTTGGCGAACGTGTTGCGGTAGATCCCGTAGTCAGCTGCGGACATTGTTATCCGTGCTCAATGGGTAAGCCCAACGTTTGCACAACTCTGGCTGTATTAGGTGTTCACGCTGATGGCGGTTTTAGTGAATATGCAGTCGTTCCGGCGAAGAATGCGTGGAAAATTCCCGATGGAGTGGCTGATCAGTTCGCTGTAATGATCGAACCATTTACCATTGCGGCGAACGTTACCGGACACGGGCAGCCGACTGAAGATGACACCGTGCTGGTTTATGGTGCCGGTCCAATTGGTCTGACTATCGTTCAGGTATTAAAGGGTGTTTATAACGTTAAAAATGTGATTGTCGCCGATCGCATTGATGAACGACTGAACAAAGCGAAAGAGAGCGGGGCAGATTGGGCGATTAATAACAGCCAGACAACGCTTGGCGAAATATTCGCTGAAAAGGGTATCAAACCAACATTAATTATTGATGCTGCTTGCCATCCTTCCATTTTGAAAGAAGCGGTTATGCTGGCTTCTCCGGCGGCACGAATTGTGTTAATGGGCTTCTCCAGTGAACCGTCTGAAGTCATTCAGCAGGGAATTACTGGCAAGGAACTCTCTATTTTTTCTTCCCGGTTAAATGCCAATAAATTCCCGGTCGTTATCGACTGGTTAAGCAAAGGGTTAATTAATCCTGATAAATTAATTACCCATACCTTTGATTATCTGCATGTTGCTGATGCCATTTCATTATTCGAAAAGGATCAAAAGCACTGTTGCAAAGTTTTACTTACGTTTTCTGAATAATACCAATAATAGCGAATAAGTAGTACGCATCTTACCTCTTATTTAGAGATAATAATTATGACAATAGAAAAACATGAAAGAAGCACTAAGGATTTAGTGAAGGCAGCGGTATCAGGATGGTTAGGTACGGCACTTGAATTTATGGATTTCAAGAGTCATGCGTGTTAACTATTTGATAAATATTAAATTAATTTTTCATTGCTTCGTTATGGGGCATGGTTGGGGCAAACTCGCTTAACTGTGTATTTAACAAAGCTACCTGTGCATTATTGTTTTCAGACATCCATTTTCCGTATACCTGAAATACCATTTGCGCATCTGCATGGCCCATCTGGTTTGCTATAAATGCCGGGTTAGCACCAGCTGTCAGCGACCAGCAGGCATAAGTATGTCTCGACTGATATGATTTTCGATGGCGGAGTCCGGCACGTTTTATCGCTGCGTCCCACATCTGCCTTATTGAGTCAACGGTAAAATGGTCACCATAATTTTTTACTCTCGCTGACACTTCAGGTTGAAAAACAAAGGTGCATTTTTGTTTTTCTGTTCTGCCATACTCTCTGAGGTGAACATCAATGATATGCTCTTTGCTCAGTCTCGTTAATGTCATCTGACTCCGGAGAGCGTCGATTGCTGGCTTAATAAGATGAATGACCCGATTGGTTCCCGCCTGTGTTTTTGGTACCGTGAAACGGTCTTTTGCTAAATTTCTCCTGATCATCATTGTTCCATTTTTCAGATCTATGTCCTCCCATCCAAGTGCACACAGCTCACCAGGGCGAACTCCAGTATAAACAGAAACACACCATAAATTTTTTGCTTGCTGATTTCTGCACGCATCGATAAGACGGATAAATTCTTCCCGCGAAAGAGGATCCGGAATGGTTCTTGATTCCTTTAATGGCGAGATCCCCTTAAACGGATTATCTGCCAGGTAACCGTTATCAACACCAAACTGGAACACGGCGTTAAGATTTGTCATGTAATTATTTACAGTTACAGCCGATCTCCCTGGTTGTGTAACAATATAGTTACTTTTGGGGATCTGGTATCCAGTCAGTAACTCTTTACGAACCTCCAGTAATTTTTCTTTATTAATCGATGAGGCAAGATTTTTTTCACCGATTATGCTCAGGATATTTTTGATGACGGCACGGTATGTGTTGAGTGATGTTTTGGCGACTTCAGTTTCTTTCAGTGCCAGAAATTTTTCAGCCAGTTCTTTTATGGTTAAATCTTGTCGGGCCTCACCAAATTTTTCCAGATTGCGTGAGGAGGGAAACTGTTTTGCATAGTCGAAAACACCAGTTTTTATTGCGTAACAAACAGAGGAGCGTAGTTCACCTGCAACGCGCCTGTTTTTTGCTGTGTCAGGAACCCCCAGATTTTCCCTGACTCTTACGTCTTTATAAACAAACCAGATACGTAATTTCCCTCCATGGTTTTCCACGCCTGTCGGATATTTCATTTCAACTTCTCTCATTAGTTAGTGTGGTTTTTAGTCAAGTAAGATGACGTCTTGGTCTCGCTGATGCCTGGCGCTCAATCCAGCGATCAATTTCTTCCAGGTTGTAAAAGCATGGACTGTTATCCCATGGCATACCGTCATGAGCGACATGCTTATATTCCCTTCCTTCCATAAACGATTTTTCCCGGGCCTTTTTTAACGTACCTTTTTTTATTCCTTTCAGCGCAATTAACTGCTCTTCGGATACCCATTTGCCGGGAGAGACAATCATGATTACTTCGCTCATCGATTTCTTTATCTCTTACATCAGACGAGCGCCGGTTGCAGAATACCAGTCACAACCGGCGACAGTTGAACATTAAGAATCAGCCTGACTCGGGATCAGTTTTTGCCAGATAACTGAAACGTATTTTGCCTGGTAACGGGCGTCATCAAGTGCATTATGGCGCTCACCTTCGAATGGAATAGCCGTTCTGGCATCGAAGTCTATGGCTTTCCCCAGCTCAACGATTGTGCGTACATCGCGATCGTTGTAGTAACGCCACGGGCAGGGGATCCCCTGCCGTTCGTATGAACGGCGCAAAATCGTGTTGTCGAAGTTGGCTCCATTTCCCCAAACCTGAACAAAAAATTCACCGGAGTTTTCGTCGATAAATTCTCGCAATTGTAACAGTGCATCATCTAACGGGATTTCATCGGTCATAATGGCAGATTGCGCTTCGCGTGATTGCTTAAGCCACCATTTAATGGTGTCCCGATCAATGACTCCGCCAGCAGTTTCCAGATCGATAGTCTTACTAAATTCCGGTCCCATATCTCCGGTTTGCGGATCGAAAAATATTGCACCTATTGAGATGATCGGGGCATCAGGATTTTTTCCCATGGTTTCAAGGTCGATCATTAGATGGTCACACGTCCTGCTGGTGGATGTGATTTCGTGATGACCGTTCACCTTAATTGGGTGATCTGCCGTCTCGCCAGTTTCATTATCGCTATTGTGATGCTGATTGCCGCCAGTGTTCTCCTTGTGTGGATGTTCAGCGCCTTCCATTTCCTCCGGATCATCTTCCTGAACTTCAACCTGATACTCTTCATCGAATGTTTCTTGGTATGTTGCGTCGCCCATCACCGCGCCACAATCAGGGCAGTTGCCGCCGCCGGTCTGACCGCAGGCGGTGCAGACTTTTTCCACTTCCTGTTGCGCTACTGGTTCAGGCTGTTTCGTTTCTGGCTCGTTTTGTAACGCATTTGGACTGTTTTGTTCCGCTTTTTGGTAGTTCCGTTCCGATTCATGCTGGTTCTGGTTCACAGAATCGCGGGTCTGGAGCCCCTTAACCCATTTCGGATCATTCGGGTCACTAATCCCTTCAACAAATTCACCACGTGATGCAGCAAGCAACTTATCGGCGTCAGGCTGGCTGATATTGGCTGCCTGCATAATTTTGTTTACTTCGTCAGCGGTAACTTTTATCGGCTCTGGTTGTTCTGAATCTTCAGCGGTATCTACATTTTGCGGTAAGCCCGTGTATGTGCCATTTTTTCGGGCAAAATATTCTTCTTTTGTGATTTCAGTGGCGCCAGCAGCCAGTGCCTTATCCAGACCAGAGAGTTTGTTTGCGCGACCGTATTTTTCTCCGTCCTTATCTGCGAAGAGGAAATAGAACGGCCCCTCACGCTCTACAGATGGTTCAGCTTCCGGCGCGGTTTCATTTTTTGGGATATCAGATACCTCAGTTTCCACTGCATCAGTTTGTGTTTCTGATGACTGGAGAACATCAACAGTGCCCAGGTCTGTTTCTTCATTCTCAAACACGCCCTTTGTCGTCAGGTATTCGCAGATATATTTGTTCAGTGCTACGGGATCTTTGTGAATGTCGATCGGACGCTCACGGACAAGGCCAAAAATAGTTTGGCGGTCGTAGCGAAGGGCATCAGGCTGTTTGCGCATTGATGCCGAGATACGCTTCCAGTCTTCGCGGTCGTTGTCGATAACTTCTTTTTTTGCCCAGCGATGGATGCTGCCGTCAATGTTTCCGGCATCCACATCACTAGGCCAGAGAGCGTAGGCCAGTTCGTCATCCAGTGTTTTCCATGTCTGCTTGTATTCGCGATGAATGGCAGCAATGACCGGGCTGATTTTTCCTGTTGAATTTTCAGTGTACTGTTGATTGGCTCTGGCGCGGGCGAGATCAACAACAGACGTGTATTTTCCGGTTTCCTTGCGTTCACCTTCGCGACGTTTTTTCCAGATGCGCATCTCTGCCTGAATTTCGGGCCATTTAGCACCAGGAATACATTTATGCTTAACCCACCCAATGGCGTGCAACTTAAGCTCCGGATACATGGCGTTAACTTCTGGCATTTTCATCAACGCTTCAACGATATGTCCGTCGAATGTTGCCATGTCTTCCTGCAACAATTCCTGTGCGCTAATAACCATATCAACGGTGATGTTTTCACATGTGTCGAACTTAACCATGACAGCGTTCTGTACTTCAGGGGCCAGCTTGTCAAAAGTGACGTTCATCGGATCGGATTCAGTCTCAACCGGGACAAAAGAAGCAGACTCCTCATCCCAGCGGTTTTCCTGCATATATTCAGCATCCCATGAATCGAGGGCAGGGCGGGGTATGCCAGGTTTATCCTCGCAGACAATAAATTTATAAGCGCAGTCCTGAGCAGCCGGATAATGTTCCAGGAATTGCCAGTGAAATTTTGCTCGAGCACGGCGTTCGTCGCCAGCTTCAATGGCTGTGGCTACAGCCACAGCGCCTTCTTCCCTTGTTGCCAGTTCGTCAGGAATAGCGGCGCAAATAAAGACTTTACTCATTTGTTTTAACCTCATGACAGATTTAAGGATGAACAAATCCCTGCCATTGCTGGCATATAAGAATGAAACCGGATATTTATTACGGAACTGTTTTAAAGACCTGCCGGGATTTCGATATTATCCTGGTGAATAACTTTATCGACCGGGTAACAGTTACCGGGAATTTTCTGTTCGGTTGCTGCAGTCATACACTCCTGCATTGTCCTGTGAACACTGACTGCAATATCAACTGGCTCTCCGGAAACAAGAAAAACTGTCAGAACAAGCACAAATGCTGAATTCATTGTGCACATCCTTTTGGCATCAGACGTAAACGAGCCAGCATTGAAACAATGCATATTTTATTTAATAGCTCCCGTTCTTGTTTTCTCTTGTTAATGGCATCTTCAGTAAATACTGGGTTACTGATAGTGACACCAATTTCAAAACAACCTTCAGACGTATTAACGTTTGGTAATAACGTTTTCATTATCGCGTCCTCAACAATGAATTTTGTGATGCAGTGCCTGGTGCCTCCAGGTGACGTTAACCAGTTAACAATTAACGCCGGATACAGAGAATCCACCCATAACACTGTTTTTGGTTTTAACTGTTCCGCGTGCGCTCAGCCGCATTCACCACATCACAAAATTCACTTTAAAAAGGGCGGCAGAGCAGTCACGGAGTAAAACTGATACCGCCAAACGTCACCAGAAAATTGATAACAGAGGGCGTTGCAGCGGGGTTGTCACTTAAGCGTATGGTCAACCTGACAACCCGGTGTCCTCAACGGGGAAGGAATAACCCCGCCATACTTACCGCCGCGCCATTTCGCGGGTTGCCACAACCGGAAGCGCACGGTCGACGAAAATTTAACGACAGGCTATCTATGAACCAGCTACCTCGCCGTGCGCTTTCGCGTTATGGTCTGACTTTTCAGGGAAATATCCTTTCAGTAAACTGTCAGTTCCGGATGCGCACCCGTGTCCGGCGCACGCACTCCACCTCACCCGTGGAGAACTCCTTAATTACTAACCTTAGCTTTGTTGATTAGCTACTAACGCGGGTATGTAATCATTCTGGCAATGCTTAATGCCGCTGCTTTTTCCAGATTGGTGATATCCTGCTCCAGAGCGGACAGATTTTCAGCCTGCTTAGCCCTGGCTTCATTAGCCCATTTCAGATCCTGCGCTGCATTAATTTTCTGGCGCATCCACTCATAAAGTTCATCATCGGTATAGTCTGGCGCGATGATGACGGGTTCTCGTTTCTGCATACTGATTCCTCGCGGTGCTGTTTCGCTTATCAGCCGTTAGATTTTGCCGAACTGGAAAGCGCCTGTTTAAACTCACTGAAGCTGAGAGCTTCTTCGCCTTCGGCAAGGCCTTCGAAGTATTCTTCGTAAGCCTTTTCCATGATTGTGTCGAAATCCATATCACTCACCTGAGTTTCTTTCCAGCCAGCGACGGGCACCATTTTCGGTTTTAAACGTTTTGCTTTTGGTATACGTCATTGCGGTGAACGTGCCGTCCTGGTTTGGAAACACGCCGTACACCAGAGATTCGTTGTTGCCAAGATCGATAGTATCCATGCTGACCTCATTTCCCCTTAACGCTGGGGTAGCGGAACTGTTTGCTGAGAACACCGTGCGGTGTGTTGATGCAAACAAGATTAGCCATGACTAACATATCGGTCAAGTGATTTTGTATGCTATAGCTAACATAATTGATGTGGTAAAAGATAACTCATTGATGATGTTATCTTTTATTTGTCCGCTGACGGGCTTTTAGTAATTCTTCAAAGAGTTTATTGAAGTTTTTTACTCGAGCTCGCATTTCGGCGAGCTGGGTATCCTGTTCTGATTCTGGCAGTGCATTAAACAGCTCAAGGAGCTCTAGTTCTTTGGGGGATAAGGCAACTGGCTTCTCAACAGGTGGTGTTGGTTGCTTGTCTTCATCGCCAAATAGAATCCATGTTGGTGAGCATTGCAATACTTTGCTGAGGGCAAAAAGGTTCTTCCCTGTAGGTTCACTATCACCCCGTTCCCATTGTGATACAGACACATGGGAGATTTTCAGGGCTTTAGCAAGAGACCTTTGGGTGTGTTTGAGGTTTTTCCGACGATACCTGATGCGTTCGCCGATAGTTAAATTTTTTGTTTCCATAGTTAGCTAATGCTAAATCGTATTGACTATGTTTTTGTTAACATCTATCTTGTTAGTTATGGCTAACAATAAAGGTGTTTTAAATGCTTAAAACTGACGCTCTTTTGTATTTCGGTTCAAAAACAAAACTTGCACAAGCAGCAGGTATTCGTTTGGCTTCGCTTTATAGCTGGAAAGGGGATTTAGTTCCCGAAGGTCGCGCGATGCGTCTACAGGAGGCATCTGGCGGGGAGCTTCAGTATGATCCCAAAGTTTATGATGAATATCGTAAGACGAAGCGGGCGGGGCGGTTGAACAATGAAAATCACTCCTGAACAGGCTCGTGAGGCTCTGGATGCCTGGATATGTCGACCAGGAATGACACAGGAGCAGGCGACGATATTAATCACTGAAGCATTCTGGGCTTTGAAAGAGCGCCCGAACATCGATGTTCAGCGTGTCACATATGAAGGTGGCGCGATTGATCAGCGAGCGCTTGGCGTTAATCGAGTGAAGATATTTGAACGCTGGAAGGCTATCGACACCAGGGATAAGCGTGAAAAGTTCACGGCGCTAGTGCCTGCAATTATGGAGGCTATCCGGATTAATGATTTCAGGTTGTATCGTGAAATTACTGACGGAAAAAGCATCACGTGCATGATCGCCGGGTTAAACAAAGAATATGGCGATGTGGTGGAGTCCGGACTGCTTTTTGCTGATCCTGCCGTAGTGGATCGTGAAACTGACGAACTTATAGAAAAAGCAATTGCTTTCAAACTTGCGTATCGACAGCAATACCAACAAAAAGCTGGATGGAATTATGAGCCTTCTTTTTGCTGAACGCCCACTGGTTATAAACACGCAGCTGGCAATGAAAATTGGCTTAAACGAAGCCATTGTTTTGCAACAACTGCACTACTGGTTGAGAGATACCAACTCCGGCATGGAATGTGATGGTGTTCGCTGGATTTATAACACAACGGAACAATGGCTGGAACAGTTCCCATTCTGGTCAGAGTCAACGTTAAAGCGCGCGTTTGCAAGTCTGAAAACGCTGGGGCTTTTGCGTTGTGAAAAGCTCAATAAATCAAAGCGCGATATGACCAATTTCTACACGATCAACTATGGGAGCGAGCTTTTAGATGGTGGCAAATTGAGCGAATCCATCGGTTCAAAATGCGCCGCTCCATCAGGTCAAAATGACACGATGGAAGAGGTCAAAATGAAACGCTCCATTGGTTCAAAACGACCCAATGTCATCGGGTCAAAATGGCCTGATGATCTTACAGAGAATACAACAGAGATTACTACAGAGAATAAAAACACTTTTCGTCCGGAAGCTTCGCAACCGGACCCGCAGACGACTGAACAGGATTTTTTAACCCGGAACTCCGACGCGGTTGTGTTTAGTGCGAAAAAACGCCAGTGGGGTAGCAGGGAGGATTTGGCGTGTGCGCAGTGGATCTGGGGGCGGATCGTGGGTCTCTACGAACAGGCAGCCAGTGATGATGGCGAGATCATGCGACCAAAAGAGCCTAACTGGACTGCCTGGGCCAATGACGTGCGCACAATGCGGATGCTGGATGGCAGAAGCCACAGACAAATTTGCGAAATGTTTGGTCGGGTTCAGCGAGATCCATTCTGGGTAAAAAACATCATGAGCCCGTCAAAGCTCCGCGAAAAATGGGACGAACTGGTCATCCGCCTGGGACGTTCACCTGTACAGCGTTGTGTTAATCATATTTCTGAACCGGATACAGAAATTCCGCCTGGTTTCAGAGGATAAGTGTTGATTTCAGGTCATGAGGTAATTTTAAGGGGGACTTGTGGCAAAAGTTTTTACACAAGAAGAGCGGGAAAAAATTAAATGGCAGGTGGTGGAACTCGTGCGCCAGAGCGGCCGTGAGACGTTACGGCAACTGGAAGCTAAAACAGGTGCGACTAGATATCTGATGAGCGTTCTTGCCAGAGAGCTGGTAGCCAGTGGCGATGTATACAACTCCGGCTACGGGTTATTCCCCTCTGAACAGGCGCGTAAGGACTGGCAAAACGCCCGCAAAAAACTCTCGAGGGCAAAGGTGAAGAAACCTGCTGTGGTTGATCCGGACCTTATCTGGTCATCACCTGACGGAGAAATACGTCGCTACGACAGTCGCCTAAACATAATCTGTCGCGAGTGCCGGAAGAGCGAAGTTATGCAGCGCATACTGGCTTTCTATCAGGGTAATTTTCAGGACGTGGCGCAGTGAGTGCACCGGCAACCATTCTTGATATGTGCTGTGGCAGCCGCATGTTCTGGTTCGATAAGTCTGACGAACGGGCGATATTCAGCGATATCAGAAAAGAAGGATACACATTACGCAATGGGAGACGCTTGATTATCAGCCCTGACATTATCGCAGATTTTCGTGCATTATCATTTGCAGACGCATCTTTTTCGATGGTTGTATTAGACCCTCCGCATCTTGAGAGTGTTGGTGATAACGCCTGGATGGGAAAGAAATATGGACGGCTGAATAAAGATGCCTGGCGTGATGATTCGCGACAGAGATTTAAAGAAGCCTTTCGGGTGTTGAGGCCGCACGGCGTTCTGATTTTTTAATGGAATGAAACGCAAATACCGGTAAGCCAGATTCTGGCACTGACAGACAGAAAACCTGTTATCTGTCAACGAACAGGGAAAAAACGATAAAACCCACTGGATTATTTTTATGAAAGAGGCATCCAGTGAGTAGATTCGTAAGGCTACAGATACGTATATCTGAATAATTAAATTCAGTTCTGTAAATAAAATTTAATCCTTAACCGGATGGATTTCTGCACCCTCAGAACATCAGGAGGCCGCCCGAAAGGGCGGTAGTGAAATGCGAAAGTTCAAAATTATTATTGAAACGGGAATAGCTGGTGGAGATTTTGAGGATGTATTCGAAGTGGACGATGACGCAACACCTGAGGAAATTCATGACGGAGCATAAGAAATTTTCTTTAACTACTGCAATTACTCATACCACGAAATAAAAGACGATGAGGAAGAACAAAGTGGCTGATTTTTGTTCAGCTAAATATAACATCAGTTTTGAAGAGCGGGATGAACTATTAATGGACTATGGTGAGTTACGCGGTGGAAGTGCTGCTGATGTCGAATCCTAGCGTGATGACTATGAAGCGGGAAAAACTCCGGTCGAAGCATATTGTGATGAGTGGGGCGATGAATGAGCGAGATTAATTATCAGGAAGGGCATGAAACGGCGGGGCAAGCAAAACCAGTGGCATGGCGATATCGCTACGTGAAAAAAGGCGTTACGGACTTTCAGGGGAAGTAGTGGTCTGGTGACTGGAAATATGTACCGAAAAAAGAGGATTGTAACGACAGGCCGAACTATCAAATTCAGGCCTTATTCACTGCCTCACCAGTCCCAGTTACATCAGAAGAACTGGTTAAAGCTGTGCACTTTTATGAACAACTAAAACGCGAAAATCCACCAACATCCGGCAACTAGATTAATGGATTAACTATGTCGGTTAAACGACCAGCCAACTGAAAAAGCGGAAACCTGATTACAGGTTGCCAGATAAGGCAATGAGCTACCTGGCGCGGAACGGACTGATAAGTATGGGGAATGTTTTACGATGAACCTTTAGACTAAAGAGTTTGTAACGCTATGTAAGTGATTTTTTCTGGTTTAGATATTTATATGTCCGGCCAAATTGAGGTGTGTTTAAATGTAATTGCACATTGATTGTAGGAGGAATAATGAAAAACGCATTGCAGTTTTTGTTTGTTGCGTTCTGGTTGTTCGCATCATGTATGCCCATCATCTTCACAGCAAGGTATATGGAAAAAGTTGATGTTTTGATATTAATATTTGGATATATAAATGCCCTTTTTTTAGGGGTGTTCATGGCGGTCATGTGCATTGAATACTGGCGGTAAATACAGCGAACTCCATTGGTTTAGTTGGATATTTACTGTGCTGGACAAAAACGGTTTGCGGGGAAATCTTAGTTAAGTAGAATGACTGCGGGTGCTTGAGGCTATCTGCCTCGGGCATGGACACCAACGGCAGATAGAGAAAAGCCCCAGTTAACATTACGCGTCCTGCAAGACGCTTAACATTAATCTGAGGCCAATTTCATGCTAGACACATGTAGGTTAGCCTCTTACGTGCCGAAAGGCACGGAGAAGCAGGCTATTGTTAACACCAAGCTGTAATGTCCCCTTTGAACCATTCTAAAATGTCCCCAGACAATTCTCTGGGGGATTTTTCATGATCAAAGAGACTGTTACGATGAGTCATAAGGAACTCCACCGACTTCAGATTATTCAGGAACAAGCTGCGGCACGCATTGGCATTTCTATTCGGCAGGTTAAACGTCTGGTGCAACGGTATAGAAATGAAGGGCCTTCTGGTCTGGTTTCCCACCGACGTGGAAAGCGTCCTAATAATTCCTTTTCTACTGAATTCAGAGCAACAGTAATTTCACTCCTCAAAGGCCGTTACGCTGATTTTGGACCTACGTTTGCGTGCGAAAAATTGCGCGAGATACACGGTTTATCTTTATCCGTTGAAACTCTCAGAAAGTGGATGATAGAAGAGGGGTTATGGCGTGAACGCCGTCGTAAAATTGCCCGTATATATCAACGCCGCATGCGACGACCATCTTACGGTGAACTGATCCAGATTGATGGCTCACCTCATGACTGGTTTGAAAATCGAGGCCCCAGATGTACACTGATCGTTTTCATTGATGATGCCACCAGTGCGTTGATGGCGTTGCGTTTTGTGCCTGCTGAAACAACCCGGGCTTACATGGAAACCCTCCGGGGTTACCTTAATGATCATGGCGTACCGCTCGCTCTCTACTCTGATAGACACAGTATATTCAGGGTAAATAACCCAGAGCGGGAAGGTGAGCTGACCCAGTTCACTCGTGCGATAAAGACACTGGGCATCGAGCCAATCCATGCCAACAGCCCGCAGGCAAAAGGGCGGGTAGAGCGCGCCAATCAGACACTACAGGACAGGCTGGTCAAAGAAATGCGGCTTCAGAATATCAGTGATATTGAAACAGCAAATGCATGGTTGCCGACCTTTATTGAAGCCTATAACAACCGGTTCGCTACGTCGCCTCGTACTACTGATAATGCTCATCTTGATGTGCACCATTCTGAAGAGGAACTGGGTTATATCTTCAGCCTACAGGCGAAGCGCGTTCTGTCTAAAAATCTCACTTTCCAGTACAAAAGCAGTGCGTTTCAGGTACGCAGTGAGGGCCGGGGATATCGACTTAGGCATTCGGTTGTTACTGTATGCGAGAACTTTGACGGTGAAATTAACGTTCTGTATGACGGGAAAACGCTGGGCTGGGAAAAGTATGTTGATGGCCCGGAGCCTATACCACTGGATGATGAAAAGAGTGTCCATGAACGAGTGGATAATGCCCGTATTGATTTACGCTCAAAATACTATGTTAAACCTAAAGCTGACCATCCCTGGCTTACGCGCCGAACGCAAAGTCATCAGCAAGTTAAGCCCCCGAAGTTACCTAAAAAGAAGCCTGATCCCGATAAAAAAGATTGAAACCAAGATCGATTCGGTTGAGTGCATATCCATTCATAGGGTAGATTCTTAAGTCGCGTTTCTGGTGTTCATTTTCGGGTGGTTTGTTACTTGTTTTACCGGGGATATGCCAGAAACGCGCTGAGTCAGTCTGGGCGGTGCGCGTAATGAGGCGTTATGGTAAATAGCCTATGCTAATGTCCGCTAAGAGCAAGAAGCGGAAGTTGGCAGTTTTGTGGACTGTCCCCACAAAAGTGACTACAGAAATAGTTGCAATTCATAATTGATCATGGGTTGTCAGTTAAACTCGTGGCGATTTAAATAGACTAATTGGGAGTGCGTCCATTACTTATATCTTGTAATGTTAACTATCAGAAATGATACAAAGATAATATGTCTTTAAAGAAAAGGCTGATGGCGAAAAGTGGCCCGATGAGGGCCACAATACGGCTGTCACTTAGACGTAAATATCAATGGTGCCAGCGGTATTTGTATCGTCTTTTTTCTCTTCTTTTTTATCAGGCTGAACTGTCGCGTCTTCATTCTTTTTCTCTGCCTGCTGCCTTAACAACTGCTCCAGTTGAGCCCAGAGGCTTTCAATTTGCTTCTGTACCAATGCAGCCATTTCTTTTTTCTGCTGTGTCGTCATCCCCTCTTCCGATGAGATTTTCCCAAGCTTTTCAGTCAGCACCTGAATTTGTCTTGTGATTTTGGCTATTTCTGATGTTCCTTCCGGGGCGGAGTTGTTTGAAATAACGGTTGAGGTATTTCCCTGAATTGTGACAGACATAGATTTCTCCTTTTAAAAAAGCACTATCGGCATGCACAAAAAAATCTTTAATCGTATTTCTTGTGTCATTAATTGTTTGATGTTCAGATTGTTTTCCTCGCGGGCTGGCGCGCCTCAGAAAGTAAAGCTTGTTGACAGGGGTAAACGTTCGGCAATAATTTTCTGCCGCATGCGGGTGTTGCATAAAACGTGTTACGTTCCTTTATCGACAGTTCAGGTCACCGCTCACCCGCCGACGAGAAAGCAACACTGACATGCTAAAGCAAAAAATAGATGAATAAGTTGAGTTGTGCATATGTAGCCTGACCGTCACAAAGTATATGGTGTCTGTACCAGTAAGATGATGGCCGGACTCTTTAAAAACGAGCTGACCTGCACAATACAGGATGGACTTAGCAATGGCTGCTCCTGGCACAAAGCGGACAGTGATCACCGTTCTTACGACTACTTTCTGACTTCCTTCGTGACTTGCCCTAAGCATGTTGTAGTGCGATACTTGTAATGACATTTGTAATTACAAGAGGTGTAAGACATGGGTAGCATTAACCTGCGTATTGACGATGAACTTAAAGCGCGTTCTTACGCCGCGCTTGAAAAAATGGGTGTAACTCCTTCTGAAGCGCTTCGTCTCATGCTCGAGTATATCGCTGACAATGAACGCTTGCCGTTCAAACAGACACTCCTGAGTGATGAAGATGCTGAACTTGTGGAGATAGTGAAAGAACGGCTTCGTAATCCTAAGCCAGTACGTGTGACGCTGGATGAACTCTGATGGCGTATTTTCTGGATTTTGACGAGCGGGCACTAAAGGAATGGCGAAAGCTGGGCTCGACGGTACGTGAACAGTTGAAAAAGAAGCTGGTTGAAGTACTTGAGTCACCCCGGATTGAAGCAAACAAGCTCCGTGGTATGCCTGATTGTTACAAGATTAAGCTCCGGTCTTCAGGCTATCGCCTTGTATACCAGGTTATAGACGAGAAAGTTGTCGTTTTCGTGATTTCTGTTGGGAAAAGAGAACGCTCGGAAGTATATAGCGAGGCGGTCAAACGCATTCTCTGAACCAAAGCATGACATCTCTGTTTCGCACCGAAGGTGACACTTCTGCTTTGCGTTGACAGGAGAAGCAGGCTATGAAGCAGCAAAAGGCGATGTTAATCGCCCTGATCGTCATCTGTTTAACCGTCATAGTGACGGCACTGGTAACGAGGAAAGACCTCTGCGAGGTACGAATCCGAACCGGCCAGACGGAGGTCGCTGTCTTCACAGCTTACGAACCTGAGGAGTAAGAGACCCGGCGGGGGAGAAATCCCTCGCCACCTCTGATGTGGCAGGCATCCTCAACGCACCCGCACTTAACCCGCTTCGGCGGGTTTTTGTTTTTATTTTCAACGCGTTTGAAGTTCTGGACGGTGCCGGAATAGAATCAAAAATACTTAAGTAGCGCGCAGGGATAAGAGGGATGGTCCCTTAAAGGGGAGAGCTAATTATCCGGAAGGATTCTGATGATGAACATCGAAGAACTGCGTAAAATTTTTTGTGAAGATGGCCTCTATGCTGTGTGCGTTGAAAATGGAAATCTTGTTAGTCATTACCGCATTATGTGTTTGCGAAAGAATGGGGCTGCGTTAATTAATTTTGTGGATGCTCGGGTCACGGACGGATTTATCTTGCGCGAAGGTGAGTTTGTCACTTCATTACAGGCATTGAAAGAGATCGGAATAAAAGCTGGCTTTTCTGCTTTTTCAGGAGAATAAACTCATCTACAATCTTGCGCGGGGCTGAACTCCCGCTGAGTAACACCGTGCCACCGGAGAAAACCGATGGCACGCAACGCAAAATATTACAATTCTGATAATTCGCCCGTTCTTGCCTGCACGCACGGGCGGTATTCTCACGCATTCAAGTCTGAATGGTTCCAGCACCCTCCATGCACTGCAGAACAGGCCGAATGGCTGATTCATTCTTACCGCAGGCGCGGGTTCGAGGTTAAGAAAGCTCTCAGTCTCGACTATCGGCACTGGATAATCTCTGTCAGGCTGCCTTATTCCGAACGCCCACCACGTGCGTCCCGCACTTTCCAGCAACGGATCTGGAGGTAACGTGCGGGTATTACTTAGACCTGTTCTGGTGCCTGAGCTTGGGCTGGTGGTCCTTAAGCCGGGCCGTGAATCCATACAGATATTTCATAATCCTCGAGTGCTGGTGGAACCGGAACCAAAAAGCATGCGTAATCTGCCATCCGGAGTCGTTCCTGCCGTTCGCCAGCCGCTGGCGGAAGACAAAACATTGCTGCCGTTTTTTAGTAACGAACGGGTGATTCGTGCTGCTGGCGGCGTTGGCGCATTGTCCGACTGGCTATTACGTCATGTTACATCCTGCCAGTGGCCTAATGGCGATTACCATCACACTGAAACAGTCATTCACCGTTATGGTACCGGCGCAATGGTGTTGTGCTGGCACTGCGACAACCAACTGCGTGACCAGACATCGGAATCACTGGAGCTGCTTGCTCAACAAAATCTGACAGCATGGGTGATTGACGTCATCCGTCACGCAATAAGCGGTACGCAGGAGCGGGAATTATCTTTGGCTGAATTATCCTGGTGGGCGGTCTGCAATCAGGTGGTGGATGCACTACCTGAGGCTGTATCGCGTCGTTCGCTGGGATTACCAGCGGAAAAAATCTGCTCGGTGTACCGCGAAAGCGACATCGTACCGGGAGAGCAGACCGCCACCAGCATATTGAAACAACGCACAAAAAATCTTGCACCGTTGCCTTACGCCCACCAGCAACAAAAATCACCACAGGAAAAGACGGTGGTAAGCATCACCGTTGATCCAGAGTCTCCGGAATCTTTCATGAAGCTGCCTAAACGTCGCCGCTGGGTTAAGGAGAAATACACACGTTGGGTTAAGACACAGCCGTGTGCTTGCTGCGGTATGCCAGCCGACGATCCGCATCATCTGATTGGTCACGGGCAGGGCGGAATGGGAACAAAAGCACATGATCTCTTTGTGTTGCCTTTGTGCAGAAAGCATCACAACGAGCTGCATACGGATACAGTGGCATTTGAAGATAAGTATGGCTCCCAACTGGAGCTGATATTTCGTTTTATCGATCGCGCGCTGGCAATTGGCGTACTGGCGTAAGTGGAGAACGAGCATGAACCTTGAAGCCTTACCAAAATATTACTCCCCAAAATCTCCAAAATTGAGCGATGACGCTCCAGCGACAGGCACCGGTTGTTTAACAATTACGGATGTAATGGCAGCGCAGGGGATGGTGCAGTCGAAAGCACCACTTGGGTTGGCCTTATTTCTGGCAAAAGTTGGTGTTCAGGACCCTCAGTTTGCGATTGAAGGCCTGCTAAATTACGCGATGGCACTGGATAACCCGACATTGAACAAATTGAGTGAAGAAATCCGGTTACAGATTATTCCTTACCTCGTGAGTTTTGCCTTTGCTGATTACTCCAGGTCTGCGGCAAGTAAGGCTCGCTGTGAGCATTGTTCAGGTACGGGATTTTATAATGTATTGCGCGAAGTGGTGAAACACTACAGACGCGGGGAATCTGTAATCAAGGAAGAATGGGTGAAGGAACTATGTCAGCATTGCCATGGTAAGGGCGAAGCCAGCACAGCGTGCAGAGGGTGTAAGGGTAAAGGGATTGTTCTGGATGAAAAAAGAACCCGGTTTCATGGCGTACCGGTATATAAGATTTGTGGGCGTTGTAATGGAAACCGGTTTAGTCGTTTACCGACCACGCTGGCACGACGTCATGTCCAGAAGCTGGTACCAGACCTGACCGATTATCAGTGGTATAAGGGGTATGCGGACGTCATTGGTAAACTGGTAACAAAGTGCTGGCAGGAAGAAGCATACGCGGAAGCGCAATTGAGGAAGGTGACGAGATAAATGATTTTTGCTGAAGATGGCGACATGATGTTTGCATTTTTCAAAAAATATGGATAAAATTTTTTCAACGATGGGCTTTGTATACCCGACGTTAAGAAAAAGTAGAAAACCCGCTGATGAGCGGGTTTTGTGCTTTAAATGGGGCAATGGTAATGTTGAATCTCATCCCGGGACTCATGTCTGTTAACTTATTATTTAGCTGGTGACTTGGTTATTTGCCTGATGTTTAAAATGTTTTCTTCCAGTACAATGTCCCTAAACACAATGAGTCTGCTTATTATATTATTAGCAGAGCTATTACGGCCAAAGTACAGCATAAGCTTTTAAAGCCAATCAACCAGTCATCAAGACAGACGGGGTTATTCATAAAAACTCTCCATGTGTGATCCGATGGGGCCTGAAATTAAAGCTTTAATATAGCTCATGAAAGGTAAACATTGGCAGCTGAAGGGCCACGCAGACCATTTATCCGGCAAAATTCCACGCGTAATCCGGTGGTAATTTCTTCTGCATCGCGGAGATTGAGCGCTGAAACATGAAGCTGGACATCGATACGACCATCGGATGGGGTGATAAGACCCTTGCCGCTTTTGCCGTCAAAGGTTTTGACAATTCCTGTCATTTTACGGGACAAAAAAATTCCTTAATACTGATAACTTGGCGCACTATACACACGTTCCTGAAGAAAGCTATAGTTTTTTGATGGGGTTGAAGATGGCTGGATGTCTAAAATAAACATTGCTTCATATGTTCAACTATGCGTTAATGATTGCGTCGGTTTGAAGAACAGACGATATACGAAGTAGTTTACTAAAGCAGTTCTCATTTCAGGTGTTATTCACTTATTCCTTCTTTGAGTCTCTCCAATTAAGTACGAAGTCGTTTCTGTTATGCAAACCATTTATGCCGAAAGGCTCAAGTTAAGGAATGTAGAATGTCAAATAAAATGACTGGTTTAGTAAAATGGTTTAACGCTGATAAAGGTTTCGGCTTTATTTCTCCTGTTGATGGTAGTAAAGATGTGTTTGTGCATTTTTCTGCGATTCAGAATGATAATTATCGAACCTTATTTGAAGGTCAAAAGGTTACCTTCTCTATAGAGAGTGGTGCTAAAGGTCCTGCAGCAGCAAATGTCATCATTACTGATTAAAATTCATCGCTCGTCTGTATACGATAACGAAGAAGGCTGATGCCTGAGTAGAGATACGGACAGAGTAGTGAATATTGGATCTCTTTAATAAAAAGTAAGGAGGTCCAATACATGAAACAATGGCTAGCATATTTGGCAAAATCTTAATCAGGAAAAGTATGCTAACCATTGTGGTGAAGTGCAGGTTTGCTGCATGAATAGTTTTACAGCAGAAGCTAACTGCTGGCATGGCAAAACAAAGTGCGTAAGTGGATGACTCCCACAAAAAGCACCACAATCTCAAACCCGCTCAGGCGGGTTTTTTATTATCTGCTTTAAATATATTATTAAAATATAAAAAATACTTGTTACTAATAAAATCAATCAGGCTACAGCTTTAAGATTTGTCTGGAATACTTTGTTGCAATGAGGGCAGATCAAAAGGGCACCTTTTTGTACTCTTGAAAAACTGTGTTCTGACTCTTGGGTGCAGTTTGGGCAGGAACATTTAACGAGATAATTACGGCGTGATTTTGAGTTTTTACGTTCTGACATAGGCTTTTCCTGTATAAATGGCCGTATACAGTACACTAAATATGAAAACATTTCTCGTATTATTATTTTATATATGACTTTCTTTCAAAATAATTACCCACATTTTTAATGTGTATGTTTTTTTAGCGCCGTTGAGAACAACGTGTGCTGTCAAAACTACCCCGTAGACTCCGATCTTTTCAAACATATTGCACCATCCGTGTACATCGGGGTGAGGATATGAAATCAATGGATAAGTTAACAACAGGTGTTGCCTATGGCACATCGGCGGGTAATGCTGGTTTCTGGGCATTGCAGTTACTCGATAAAGTAACTCCGTCACAGTGGGCTGCAATCGGTGTGCTGGGTAGCCTGGTTTTTGGCCTGCTGACGTATCTGACAAATCTTTATTTCAAGATTAAAGAAGACAGGCGTAAGGCTGCGAGAGGAGAGTAATCCAATGACTCAAGACTATGAACTGGTTGTGAAAGGAGTCCGTAATTTTGAGAATAAAGTTACGGTAACTGTAGCCTTACAGGACAAAGAACGCTTTGACGGTGAAATTTTTGACCTGGATGTCGCCATGGACCGTGTTGAAGGAGCTGCGCTGGAGTTTTATGAGGCAGCAGCCAGAAGGAACGTCCGGCAAGTCTTCCTGGAAGTAGCAGAAAAATTGTCAGAAAAAGTTGAGTCTTATCTGCAGCATCAGTACTCCTTTAAGATTGAAAATCCTGCCAATAAGCACGAGCGTCCTCATCATAAATATCTATGAACACAAAAATCAGATACGGCCTGTCGGCTGCCGTTCTGGCGCTGATTGGTGCTGGCGCATCTGCTCCTCAGATACTTGACCAGTTTCTGGACGAAAAAGAAGGTAACCACACAATGGCATACCGCGATGGTTCTGGCATATGGACCATCTGTCGGGGTGCCACAGTGGTGGATGGAAAAACCGTTTTTCCCAATATGAAACTGTCGAAGGAAAAATGCGACCAGGTCAACGCCATTGAGCGTGATAAGGCGCTGGCATGGGTGGAGCGCAATATTAAAGTACCACTGACCGAACCACAAAAAGCGGGTATCGCGTCATTTTGTCCCTATAACATTGGCCCCGGTAAGTGTTTCCCGTCGACGTTTTATAAGCGGCTGAATGCTGGTGATCGTAAAGGTGCATGCGAAGCGATTCGCTGGTGGATTAAGGATGGCGGACGCGATTGCCGCATTCGTTCAAATAACTGTTACGGTCAGGTTATTCGTCGTGACCAGGAGAGCGCATTAACCTGCTGGGGGATAGAACAGTGAATCAGATATTCATGGTGATTTTTCTCGTGTTGTCAGGATTTATCGTCGGAAATGTCTGGAGCGACCGAGGATGGCAAAAAAAATGGGCGGAACGTGATGCTGCCGCATTATCACAAGAGGTAAATGCTCAATTTGCTGCTCGAATAATTGAACAGGGGCGAACTATAGCCCGTGATGAGGCTGTTAAAGATGCGCAACAGAAATCTGCTGAAATTTCTGCCAGGGCTGCTTATCTGTCTGATAGTGTTAACCAGTTGCGTGCCGAAGCAAAAAAATATGCCATACGCCTTGACGCAGCGAAGCATACCGCAGATCTTGCCGCTGCCGTCAGAGGCAAAACAACCAAAACCGCCGAAGGAATGCTCACCAACATGCTCGGAGATATTGCAGCAGAAGCTCAGCTTTATGCTGAAATTGCTGACGAACGCTACATCGCAGGAGTGACTTGTCAACAGATCTATGAATCTTTAAGAGATAAAAAGCATCAAATGTAGGGTAATATTAAATCGGAACATTTACATCGCGGAATGTAAAATTTAAATAAAAAGGACTCTTCCATGAGCCAAAATTCCTGAAATCTTAAGGGTAAGATAAAAGGTCTTAATCAGAATGACACGTTTTATTAATAAATAAAACTATTCTTTCATTGCTGTGTTTTTCTTTACAAAAGTAATCCTTGCTATGGGTGGTTAATCATGCGTTAATGGTGTTCTGGTTTGTTACAAATTTATCTGAAGCAGTCATTGTTATAACTTTATTATTTGTACCTCTTGAGATTTCCTTGTTGGTTTTTCTCTCTGATATTTTTTTTCGGACCATTCTGCCCAAGGGCTAATTTCTTCAAAAGGTAATAATTATGTCTAACAAAATGACTGGTTTAGTGAAATGGTTTAACCCTGAAAAAGGTTTTGGTTTCATCACGCCGAAAGATGGCAGCAAAGATGTGTTTGTCCATTTCTCAGCAATTCAGAGCAACGATTTCAAAACATTAACTGAGAATCAGGAAGTTGAATTTGGTATTGAGAACGGACCTAAAGGTCCTGCCGCTGTTCATGTAGTGGCGCTTTGAGGTAGACAATATTACAAACCATATTCACTTTAGATGCCCGTGTTGTCATGGTTCCCAGTATAGAACATCATCTTTTGATGTTTCTGACATGAATCCTTTCGGGGCAAAATGTATCTTTTGTAAATCAATGATGATTACATTTGATAATATTTCACAATACTTAAATGCCAGCCGTCTGTCGTTGGATTTAAAAAAGTGAAAATGAAGGCTCCTTCGGGAGCTTTTTTGCTTGGTGTCTATTCGATGGATACTCACATACTACGGTAACATCATGAAAAAAATCATAGTTTTTTTTAACTCTGAACCAGCAGTGGTAGTGCCAGCGATGACTGGAGTTAACACCATCATGCGTGAATATCCAAATGGCGAAAAAACACACCTTACTGTAATGGCCGCAGGGTTTCCATCTCTGACCGGAGATCATAAAGTCATTTATGTAGCCGCGGATCGACATGTTACTTCAGAAGAAATTCTGGAAGCAGCAATAAGGCTCTTGAGTTGATTTGATGCTATTGCATTGATAATTCAGGAAAATTCTCTTTGTCTGTTTGTGTAAAATTTAGACTATCGTATGTTGATTATTGCGATGTTTCATCTTATCTTTTACACGTTTGCACCATATAATCGACTTACTGTGTAACTGGAAAGTCATAACAGACTAAAAGAGGAAATGATGAATATTGAAAACTTAAAAACAAAAGCAGAAGCAGATATTTCTGAATATATAACAAAAAAAATTATTGAACTTAAGAAAAAGACCGGGAAAGAAGTTACCAGTATTCAGTTTACCGCACGGGAAAAAATGACGGGTCTTGAAAGCTATGATGTCAAGATTAATTTAATCTGATGTATTCAATAATAAAATTTATCCATAAACCTCGTTTTTACGGGGTTTTGTTATATTTGAATGGTTCCGAATATCTAAATCACAATTGTTGATGGTTTTTATTAAACCAATGCAGTCCGGCTCAGGAGTGAGAGAAGCCGGACGTTATGGTTTAGAGTGGTAAGATCTGTGTAGTTTTCTGGATGCTTTCAGTAAATAGTAATGAATTATCAAAGGTATAGTAATATCTTTTTTGTTCGTGGATATTTGTAACCCACCGAAAAACTCCTGCTTTAGCAAGGTTTCTTCTGTATTCCTGAAATGTGATCTCTCTGGATTTCAGCTTATTAGAGGTCGTTTCTATAAGATGCCTATCCTTTGAAAATTTGACAGACACAATGTTTTTTAGGCCCTTTAATAACACTGTATTATCATTTTTTAATACAATATGAACATTCTCTGTGGCTAAATAGTAAATGTAATGTGAGACATTGTGACGTTTTAGCTCAGAATAAAACCATTGATAGTTTAAATCGTTTCGAACTTTATCAAATATTTGTTTAAAAATGACTACCTGATCCATAGATAAACCTTCCATGTGATATGAGGGGGCGTAGTCTGCACGATTATCTAAATTGCTTCAATCTGGTCTGACCTGTTTTCTGAGCAATTCAGTAATGTCACTCTTTTCTTTGTTTGCTTCAGAAGAAACTCTTTTTTCTGAGCACAGTCTCCGGCGGCAGGCTTCAATGACCCAGGCTGAGAAATTCCCGGACCCTTTTTGCTCAAGAGCGATGTTAATTTGTTCAATCATTTGGTTAGGAAAGCGGATGTTGCGGGTTGTTGTTCTGCGGGTTCTGTTCTTCGTTGACATGAGGTTGCCCCGTATTCAGTGTCGCTGATTTGTATTGTCTGAAGTTGTTTTTACGTTAAGTTGATGCAGATCAATTAATACGATACCTGCGTCATAATTGATTATTTGACGTGGTTTGATGGCCTCCACGCACGTTGTGATATGTAGATGATAATCATTATCACTTTACGGGTCCTTTCCGGTGATCCGACAGGTTACGGGGCGGCGACCTCGCGGGTTTTCGCTATTTATGAAAATTTTCCGGTTTAAGGCGTTTCCGTTCTTCTTCGTCGTAACTTAATGTTTTTATTTAAAATACCCCCTGAAAAGAAAGGAAACGACAGGTGCTGAAAACGAACTTTTGGGCCTCTGTCGTTTCCTTTCTCTGTTTTTGGCCGTGGAATGAACAATGGAAGTCAACAAAAAGCAGCTGGCTGACATTTTCGGCGCGAGTATCCGTACCATTCAGAACTGGCAGGAGCAGGGAATGCCCGTTCTGCGGGGGGGTGGCAAGGGTAATGAGGTGCTTTATGACTCTGCCGCCGCCATAAAATGGTATGCCGAAAGGGATGCTGAAATTGAGAACGAAAAGCTGCGCCGGGAAGTTGAAGAATTACGGCAGGCCAGCGAGACAGATCTCCAGCCAGGGACTATTGAGTACGAACGCCATCGACTTACGCGTGCGCAGGCCGACGCACAGGAGCTGAAAAATGCCAGAGACTCCGCTGAAGTGGTGGAAACCGCATTCTGTACTTTCGTGCTGTCGCGGATCGCAGGTGAAATTGCCAGTATTCTCGACGGGATCCCCCTGTCGGTGCAGCGGCGTTTTCCGGAACTGGAAAACCGACATGTTGATTTCCTGAAACGGGATATCATCAAAGCCATGAACAAAGCAGCCGCGCTGGATGAACTGATACCGGGGTTGCTGAGTGAATATATCGAACAGTCAGGTTAACAGGCTGCGGCATTTTGTCCGCGCCGGGCTTCGCTCACTGTTCAGGCCGGAGCCACAGACCGCCGTTGAATGGGCGGATGCCAATTACTATCTCCCGAAAGAATCCGCATACCAGGAAGGGCGCTGGGAAACACTGCCCTTTCAGCGGGCCATCATGAATGCGATGGGCAGTGACTACATCCGCGAGGTGAATGTGGTGAAGTCTGCCCGTGTTGGTTATTCCAAAATGCTGCTGGGTGTTTATGCCTACTTCATAGAGCATAAGCAGCGCAACACCCTTATCTGGTTGCCGACGGATGGTGATGCCGAGAACTTTATGAAAACCCACGTTGAGCCGACTATTCGTGATATTCCGTCGCTGCTGGCGCTGGCCCCGTGGTATGGCAAAAAGCACCGGGATAACACGCTCACCATGAAGCGTTTCACCAATGGGCGTGGCTTCTGGTGCCTGGGCGGTAAAGCGGCAAAAAACTACCGTGAAAAGTCGGTGGATGTGGCGGGTTATGATGAACTTGCTGCTTTTGATGATGATATTGAACAGGAAGGCTCTCCGACGTTCCTGGGTGACAAGCGTATTGAAGGCTCGGTCTGGCCAAAGTCCATCCGTGGCTCCACGCCCAAAGTGAGAGGCACCTGTCAGATTGAGCGTGCAGCCAGTGAATCCCCGCATTTTATGCGTTTTCATGTTGCCTGCCCGCACTGCGGGGAGGAGCAGTACCTTAAATTTGGCGATAAAGAGACGCCGTTTGGCCTCAAATGGACGCCGGATGATCCCTCCAGCGTGTTTTATCTCTGCGAACATAATGCCTGCGTCATCCGCCAGCAGGAGCTGGACTTCACTGATGCCCGTTATATCTGCGAAAAGACCGGGATCTGGACCCGTGATGGCATTCTCTGGTTTTCGTCATCCGGTGAAGAGATTGAGCCACCTGACAGTGTGACCTTTCACATCTGGACGGCGTACAGCCCGTTCACCACCTGGGTGCAGATTGTCAAAGACTGGATGAAGACGAAAGGGGATACGGGAAAACGTAAAACCTTCGTGAACACCACGCTCGGTGAGACGTGGGAAGCGAAAATCGGTGAACGTCCGGATGCTGAAGTGATGGCAGAGCGGAAAGAGCATTATTCAGCGCCCGTTCCTGACCGTGTGGCTTACCTGACCGCCGGTATCGACTCCCAGCTGGATCGCTACGAAATGCGCGTATGGGGATGGGGGCCGGGTGAGGAAAGCTGGCTGATTGACCGGCAGATTATTATGGGCCGCCACGACGATGAACAGACGCTGCAGCGTGTGGATGAGGCCATCAATAAAACCTATACCCGCCGGAATGGTGCAGAAATGTCGGTATCCCGTATCTGCTGGGATACTGGCGGGATTGACCCGACTATTGTGTATGAACGCTCGAAAAAGCATGGGCTGTTCCGGGTGATCCCCATTAAAGGGGCATCCGTCTACGGAAAGCCGGTGGCCAGCATGCCACGTAAGCGAAACAAAAACGGGGTTTACCTTACCGAAATCGGTACGGATACCGCGAAAGAGCAGATTTATAACCGCTTCACACTGACGCCGGAAGGGGATGAACCGCTTCCCGGTGCCGTTCACTTCCCGAATAACCCGGATATTTTTGATCTGACCGAAGCGCAGCAGCTGACTGCTGAAGAGCAGGTCGAAAAATGGGTGGATGGCAGGAAAAAAATACTGTGGGACAGCAAAAAGCGACGCAATGAGGCACTCGACTGCTTCGTTTATGCGCTGGCGGCGCTGCGCATCAGTATTTCGCGCTGGCAGCTGGATCTCAGTGCACTGCTGGCGAGCCTGCAGGAAGAGGATGGTGCAGCAACCAACAAGAAAACACTGGCAGATTACGCCCGTGCCTTATCCGGAGAGGATGAATGACGCGACAGGAAGAACTTGCCGCTGCCCGTGCGGCACTGCATGACCTGATGACAGGAAAACGGGTGGCAACGGTACAGAAAGACGGACGGAGAGTGGAGTTTACGGCCACTTCCGTGTCTGACCTGAAAAAATACATTGCGGAGCTGGAAGTGCAGACCGGCATGACACAGCGACGCAGGGGACCTGCAGGATTTTATGTATGAAAACGTCCACCATTCCCACCCTTCTGGGGCCGGACGGCATGACATCGCTGCGTGAATATGCCGGTTATCACGGCGGTGGCAGCGGATTTGGTGGGCAGTTGCGGGCGTGGAACCCACCGGGTGAAAGTGTGGATGCAGCCCTGCTGCCCAATTTTACCCGTGGCAATGCCCGTGCAGACGATCTGGTACGCAATAACGGCTATGCCGCCAACGCCATCCAGCTGCATCAGGATCATATCGTCGGGTCTTTTTTCCGGCTCAGTCATCGCCCAAGCTGGCGCTATCTGGGCATCGGGGAGGAAGACGCCCGTGCCTTTTCCCGCGAGGTTGAAGCGGCATGGAAAGAGTTTGCCGAAGATGACTGTTGCTGCATTGACGTTGAGCGAAAACGCACGTTTACCATGATGATTCGGGAAGGTGTGGCCATGCACGCCTTTAACGGTGAACTGTTCGTTCAGGCCACCTGGGATACCAGTCCGTCGCGGCTTTTCCGGACACAGTTCCGGATGGTCAGCCCGAAGCGCATCAGCAACCCGAACAATACCGGCGACAGCCGGAACTGCCGTGCCGGTGTGCAGATTAATGACAGCGGTGCGGCGCTGGGATATTACGTCAGCGAGGACGGCTATCCTGGCTGGATGCCGCAGAAATGGACATGGATACCCCGTGAGTTACCCGGCGGGCGCGCCTCGTTCATTCACGTTTTTGAACCCGTGGAGGACGGGCAGACCCGCGGTGCAAATGTGTTTTACAGCGTGATGGAGCAGATGAAGATGCTCGACACGCTGCAGAACACGCAGCTGCAGAGCGCCATTGTGAAGGCGATGTATGCCGCCACCATTGAGAGTGAGCTGGATACGCAGTCAGCGATGGATTTTATTCTGGGCGCGAACAGTCAGGAGCAGCGGGACAAGCTGACCGGCTGGATTGGTGAAATTGCCGCGTATTACGCCGCAGCACCGGTCCGTCTGGGAGGCGCAAAAGTGCCGCACCTGATGCCGGGGGACTCACTGAACCTGCAGACGGCTCAGGACACGGATAACGGCTACTCCGTGTTTGAGCAGTCACTGTTGCGGTATATCGCTGCCGGGCTGGGTGTCTCGTATGAGCAGCTTTCCCGGAATTACGCCCAGATGAGCTACTCCACGGCACGGGCCAGTGCGAACGAGTCGTGGGCGTACTTTATGGGGCGGCGAAAATTCGTCGCATCCCGTCAGGCGAGCCAGATGTTTCTGTGCTGGCTGGAAGAGGCCATCGTTCGCCGCGTGGTGACGTTACCTTCAAAAGCGCGCTTCAGCTTTCAGGAAGCCCGCAGTGCCTGGGGGAACTGCGACTGGATAGGCTCCGGTCGTATGGCCATCGATGGTCTGAAAGAAGTTCAGGAAGCGGTGATGCTGATAGAAGCCGGACTGAGCACCTACGAGAAAGAGTGCGCGAAACGCGGTGACGACTATCAGGAAATTTTTGCCCAGCAGGTCCGTGAAACGATGGAGCGCCGCGCAGCCGGTCTTAAACCGCCCGCCTGGGCGGCAGCGACATTTGAATCCGGACTGCGACAATCAACAGAGGAGGAGAAGAGTGACAGCAGAGCTGCGTAATCTCCCGCATATTGCCAGCATGGCCTTTAATGAGCCGCTGATGCTTGAACCCGCCTATGCGCGGGTTTTCTTTTGTGCGCTTGCAGGCCAGCTTGGGATCAGCCGCCTGACGGATGCGGTGTCCGCCGACAGCCTGACTGCCCAGGAGGCACTCGCGACGCTGGCATTATCCGGTGATGATGACGGACCACGACAGGCCTGCAGTTATCAGGTCATGAACGGCATCGCCGTGCTGCCGGTGTCCGGCACGCTGGTCAGCCGGACGCGGGCGCTGCAGCCGTACTCGGGGATGACCGGTTACAACGGCATTATCGCCCGTCTGCAACAGGCTGCCAGCGACCCGATGGTGGACGGCATTCTGCTCGATATGGACACGCCAGGCGGAATGGTGGCGGGGGCATTTGACTGCGCTGACATCATCGCCCGTGTGCGTGACATAAAACCGGTATGGGCGCTGGCCAACGACATGAACTGCAGTGCAGGTCAGCTGCTTGCCAGTGCCGCCTCCCGGCGCCTGGTCACGCAGACCGCCCGGACAGGCTCCATCGGCGTCATGATGGCTCACAGTAATTACGGTGCTGCCCTGGAGAAACAGGGTGTGGAAATCACGCTGATTTACAGCGGCAGCCATAAGGTGGATGGCAATCCCTACAGCCATCTTCCGGATGACGTCCGGGAGACACTGCAGTCCCGGATGGACGCAACCCGCCAGATGTTTGCGCAGAAGGTGTCGGCATATACCGGCCTGTCTGTGCAGGCTGTGCTGGATACCGAGGCTGCAGTGTACAGCGGTCAGGAGGCCATTGATGCCGGACTGGCTGATGAACTTGTTAACAGCACCGATGCGATCACCGTCATGCGTGATGCACTGGATGCGCGTAAATCCCGTCTCTCAGGAGGGCGAATGACCAAAGAGACTCAATCAACAACTGTTTCAGCCACTGCTTCGCAGGCTGACGTTACTGACGTGGTGCCAGCGACGGAGGGCGAAAACGCCAGCGCGGCGCAGCCGGACGTGAACGCGCAGATCACCGCAGCGGTTGCGGCAGAAAACAGCCGCATTATGGGGATCCTCAACTGTGAGGAGGCTCACGGACGCGAAGAACAGGCGCGCGTTCTGGCAGAAACCCCCGGAATGACCGTGGAAACGGCCCGCCGCATTCTGGCTGCAGCACCACAGAGTGCACAGGCGCGCAGTGACACTGCGCTGGATCGTCTGATGCAGGGTGCACCGGCACCGCTGGCTGCAGGTAACCTGGCATCTGATACCAATAAAGAATTACTTAATACACCTGAAGCTTTACCGGTATAAGAGGCAGTTATGGCGACAAAAGAAGAGTTTAACCATTACCAGCCGCTGGGTAACAGTGATCCGGCTCATACAGCAATTGCGCCTGGCGGATTGAGTGCGAAAACGCCTGCAATGACCCCGCTGATGCTGGATGGCACTACCCGTAAGCTGGTTGTGTGGGATGGCACCACCGACGGTGCAGCCGTTGGCATTCTGGCGGTTGCTGCTGACCAGACCAGCACCACACTGACGTTCTACAAGTCCGGCTCGTTCCGTTATGAGGATGTGCTCTGGCCGGAGGCTGCCAGCGACGAGACTAAAAAACGGACCGCGTTTGCCGGAACGGCAATCAGCATCGTTTAATCTTCCCCTTCATCAACAAAGGCCGCCTGTGCGGCTTTTTTTATGGAAATAATTTATGTCTGTATATACAACTGCAGAATTACTGGCATCGACCCAGCATCACTTTAAGTTCGATCCGCTGTTTCTGCGCCTGTTTTTCCGTGAAACCTATCCTTTCACCACGGAAAAAGTCTATCTCTCACAAATTCCGGGACTGGTAAACATGGCGCTGTACGTTTCGCCGATTGTTTCCGGTGAGGTTATCCGATCCCGTGGCGGCTCCACCTCTGAATTTACGCCGGGTTATGTCAAACCCAAGCATGAGGTGAATCCGCAGATGACCCTGCGTCGCCTGCCGGATGAAGATCCGCAGAACCTGGCTGACCCGGCTTACCGTCGTCGCCGTATTATTCGGCAGAATATGCTGGATGAAAATCTGGCGATTGCCCAGGTCGAAGAGATGCAGGCAGTTTCTGCCGTGCTTAAGGGCAAATACACCATGACCGGTGAAGCCTTCGATCCGGTTGAGGTGGATATGGGCCGCAGTGCGGCGAATAACATCACGCAGTCCGGCGGCACGGAGTGGAGCAAGCGTGACAAGTCCACGTATGACCCGACCGACGATATCGAAGCCTACGCGCTGAACGCCAGCGGTGTGGTGAATATCATCGTGTTTGATCCGAAAGGCTGGGCGCTGTTCCGTTCCTTCAAGGCCGTCAGGGAGAAGCTGGATACCCGTCGCGGCTCTCATTCCGAGCTGGAGACAGCGGTAAAAGACCTGGGCAAAGCGGTGTCTTATAAGGGAATGTATGGCGATGTGGCCATCGTCGTGTATTCCGGACAGTACGTGGAAAACGGCGTCAAAAAGAACTTCCTGCCGGACAACACGATGGTGCTGGGGAACACTCAGGCACGCGGTCTGCGCACCTATGGTTGCATTCAGGATGCGGACGCACAGCGCGAAGGCATTAACGCCTCTGCCCGTTACCCGAAAAACTGGGTGACCACCGGCGACCCGGCGCGTGAGTTCACCATGATTCAGTCAGCACCGCTGATGCTGCTGGCTGACCCTGATGAGTTCGTGTCTGTACAACTGGCGTAATCATGGCCCTTCGGGGCCATTGTTTCTCTGTGGAGGAGTCCATGACGAAAGATGAACTGATTGCCCGTCTCCGCTCGCTGGGTGAACAACTGAACCGTGATATCAGCCTGACGGGGACGAAAGAAGAACTGGCGCTCCGTGTGGCAGAGCTGGAAGAAGAGCTTGATGACACGGGCGACACTGCCGGTCAGGAGACCCCTCTCAGCCCGGAAAATGTGCTGACCGGACATAAAAATGAGGTGGTATCAGCGCAGCCGGATACCGTGACTGATACGGCTGATCTGGTCACGGTTGTGGCACTGGTGACGCTGCATACTGATGCACTTCACGCCACGCGGGATGAGGCTGTGGCATTTGTGCTGCCGGGAACGGCGTTCCGTGTCTCTGCCGGTGTGGCAGCTGAAATGACAGAGCGCGGCCTGGCCAGAATGCAATAACGGGAGGCGCTGTGGCTGATTTCGATAACCTGTTCGATGCGGCCATTGCCTGCGCCGATGAAACGATACGCGGGTACATGGGAACGTCAGCCACCATGACATCCGGTGAGCAGTCCGGTGCTGTGATACGTGGTGTTTTTGATGACCCTGAAAATATCAGCTATGCCGGACAGGGCGTGCGCGTTGAAGGCTCCAGCCCGTCCCTGTTTGTCCGGACTGATGAGGTGCGGCAGCTGCGGCGCGGCGACACGCTGACCATCGGTGAGGAAAACTTCTGGATAGACCGGATTTCGCCGGATGATGGCGGAAGCTGTCATCTCTGGCTTGGGCGGGGCGTACCGCCTGCCGTTAACCGTCGCCGCTGAAAGGGGGATGTATGGCCATAAAAGGTCTTGAGCAGGCCGTTGAAAACCTAAGCCGTATCAGCAGAACGGCGGTGCCCGGTGCCGCCGCAATGGCCATTAACCGCGTTGCTTCATCCGCGATATCGCAGTCGGTGGCACGGGTTGCCCGTGAGACAAAGGTACGCCGGAAACTGGTAAAGGAAAGGGCCAGGCTGAAAAGGGCCACGGTCAAAAATCCGCAGGCCAGAATCAGGGTTAACCGGGGGGATTTGCCCGTAATCAAGCTGGGTAACGCGCGGGTTGTCCTTTCCCGCCGCAGACGTCGTAAAAAGGGGCAGCGTTCATCCCGGAAAGGTGGCGGCAGCGTGCTTGTGGTGGGAAACCGTCGTATTCCCGGCGCGTTTATTCAGCAACTGAAAAATGGCCGCTGGCATGTTATGCAGCGTGTGGCCGGGAAAAACCGTTACCCCATTGATGTGGTGAAAATCCCGATGGCGGTGCCACTGACCACGGCGTTTAAACAGAATATTGAACGGATACGGCGTGAGCGTCTTCCGAAAGAGCTGGGCTATGCGCTGCAGCATCAACTGAGAATGGTAATAAAGCGATGAAACATACTGAACTCCGTGCAGCCGTACTGGATGCACTGGAGAAGCATGACACCGGGGCGACGCTTTTTGATGGTCGCCCCGCTGTTTTTGATGAGGCGGATTTTCCGGCAATTGCCGTTTATCTCACCGGCGCTGAATACACGGGCGAAGAGCTGGACAGCGATACCTGGCAGGCGGAGCTGCATATTGAAGTTTTCCTGCCTGCTCAGGTGCCGGATTCAGAGCTGGATTCGTGGATGGAGTCCCGGATTTATCCGGTGATGAGCGATATTCCGGCACTGTCAGATTTGATCACCAGTATGGTGGCCAGTGGCTATGACTACCGACGCGACGATGATGCGGGCCTGTGGAGTTCAGCCGATCTGACGTATGTTATTACCTATGAAATGTGAGGACGATATGCCTGTACCAAATCCTACAATGCCGGTGAAAGGGGCCGGGACCACACTGTGGGTTTATAAGGGGAACGGTGACCCTTATGCGAACCCGCTTTCAGACGTTGACTGGTCGCGTCTGGCAAAAGTTAAAGACCTGACGCCCGGCGAACTGACCGCTGAGTCCTATGACGACAGTTATCTCGATGATGAGGATGCGGACTGGACTGCGACCGGGCAGGGGCAGAAATCAGCCGGAGATACCAGCTTCACGCTGGCGTGGATGCCCGGAGAGCAGGGGCAGCAGGCGCTGCTGGCGTGGTTTAATGAAGGTGATACCCGTGCCTATAAAATCCGCTTCCCGAACGGCACGGTCGATGTGTTCCGTGGCTGGGTCAGCAGTATCGGTAAAGCGGTGACGGCGAAGGAAGTGATCACCCGCACGGTGAAGGTCACCAATGTGGGACGCCCGTCGATGGCAGAAGATCGCAGCACGGTAACAGCGGCCACCGGCATGACGGTAACGCCAGCCAGTGCTTCCGTAGTGAAAGGGCAGAGCACGACGCTGACCGTGGCATTCCAGCCGGAAGGCGCAACCGACAAGAGCTTCCGTGCGGTGTCAGCGGATAAAACAAAAGCCACCGTGTCGGTCAGTGGTATGACCATCACCGTGAACGGCGTTGCTGCAGGCAAGGTCAACATTCCGGTTGTATCCGGTAATGGTGAGTTTGCTGCGGTTGCAGAAATCACCGTCACCGCCAGTTAATCCGGAGAGTCAGCGATGTTCCTGAAAACAGAATCATTTGAACATAACGGCGTGACCGTCACACTTTCTGAACTGTCAGCCCTGCAGCGTATTGAGCATCTCGCCCTGATGAAACGGCAGGCAGAACAGGCGGAGTCAGACAGCAACCGGAAGTTTACTGTGGAAGACGCCATCAGAACCGGTGCTTTTGTGGTGGCGATGTCCCTGTGGCATAACCATCCGCAGAAGACAAAGCTGCCTTCCATGAATGAAGCCGTTAAACAGATTGAGCAGGAAGTGCTTACCACCTGGCCTACAGAGGCAATTTCTCATGCTGAAAACGTGGTGTACCGGCTGTCCGGTATGTATGAGTTTGTGGTGAATGATGCCCCTGAACAGGCAGAGGACGCCGGGTCTGCAGAGCCTGTTTCTGCGGGAAAGTGTTCGACGGTGAGCTGAGTTTTGCCCTGAAACTGGCGCGTGAGATGGGGCGACCTGACTGGCGCGCCATGCTTGCCGGGATGTCATCCACAGAGTATGCCGACTGGCACCGCTTTTACAGTACCCATTATTTTCATGATGTTCTGCTGGATATGCACTTTTCCGGGCTGACGTACACCGTGCTCAGCCTGTTTTTCAGCGATCCGGATATGCATCCGCTGGATTTCAGTCTGCTGAACCGGCGTGAGGCTGACGAAGAGCCTGAAGATGATGTGCTGATGCAGAAAGCGGCAGGGCTTGCCGGAGGCGTCCGCTTTGCCCCGGACGGAAATGAAGTTATCCCCGCTTCCCCGGATATGGCGGGCATGACGGAGGATGACGTAATGCTGATGACAGTATCAGAAGGGATCGCAGGAGGAGTCCGGTATGGCTGAACCGGTAGGCGATCTGGTCGTTGATTTAAGTCTGGATGCGGCCAGATTTGACGAGCAGATGGCCAGAGTCAGGCGTCATTTTTCCGGTACGGAAAGTGATGCGAAAAAAACAGCGGCAGTCGTTGAACAGTCGCTGAGCCGACAGGCTCTGGCTGCACAGAAAGCGGGGATTTCCGTCGGGCAGTATAAAGCTGCCATGCGTATGCTGCCTGCGCAGTTCACTGACGTGGCCACGCAGCTTGCAGGCGGGCAAAGTCCGTGGCTGATCCTGCTGCAACAGGGTGGTCAGGTGAAGGACTCCTTCGGCGGGATGATCCCCATGTTCAGGGGGCTTGCCGGTGCGATCACCCTGCCGATGGTCGGGGCCACCTCGCTGGCGGTGGCGACCGGTGCGCTGGCGTATGCCTGGTATCAGGGTGACTCAACCCTGTCCAATTTCAATAAAACGCTGGTCCTTTCCGGTAATCAGGCGGGACTGACGGCAGATCGTATGCTGGCCCTGTCCAGATCCGGGCAGGCGGCAGGGCTGACGTTTAACCAGACCAGCGAGTCACTGACGGCGCTGGTGAATGCCGGTGTGCGTGGTGGTGAGCAGTTTGAGGCAATCAGCCAGAGTGTGGCGCGTTTCTCCTCTGCATCCGGCGTGGAGGTGGACAAGGTCGCTGAAGCCTTCGGGAAGCTGACCACTGACCCGACGTCTGGGTTGACGGCGATGGCGCGCCAGTTCCATAACGTGACGGCGGAACAGATTGCGTATGTTGCTCAGTTGCAGCGTTCCGGCGATGGGGCCGGGGCATTGCAGGCGGCGAACGAGGCCGCAACGAAAGGGTTTGATGACCAGACCCGTAAACTGAAAGATAACATGGGTACGCTGGAGACCTGGGCAGACAGGACTGCACAGGCATTCAAATCCATGTGGGATGCGGTGCTGGATATTGGTCGCCCGGACTCCTCTGCAGATATGCTCGCCAAAGCTGAAAAGGCTTTTGATGAAGCGGATAAAAAATGGCAGTGGTATCAGAGCCGAAGCCACCGGCGCGGTAAAACGTCAGCATTTCTTGCCAATCTCCGGGGGGCATGGGAGAAGAGAGAGAATGCGCGACTTGGGCTTTCAGCCGCCACGTTGCAGGCAGATCTTGAAAAGGCCAGTGAGATGGCAGCAAAAGATCGGGCCGAGTCTGAGGCATCACGGCTGAAATATACCGAAGAGGCGCAGAAGGCTTACGAACGCCTGCAGACACCGCTGGAGAAATATACCGCCCGCCAGGAGGAACTGAATAAGGCACTGAAAGACGGAAAAATCCTGCAGGCAGATTACAACACGCTGATGGCGGCGGCGAAAAAGGACTATGAAGCGACGCTGAAAAAGCCGAAGCAGTCCGGCGTGAAAGTGTCTGCGGGCGATCGTCAGGAAGACAGTGCTCATGCTGCCCTGCTGACGCTTCAGGCAGAACTCCGGACACTGGAGAAGCATGCCGGAGCGAATGAGAAAATCAGCCAGCAGCGCCGGGATTTGTGGAAGGCGGAAAGTCAGTTCGCGGTACTGGAGGAGGCGGCGCAACGTCGCCAGCTGTCCGCACAGGAGAAATCCCTGCTGGCGCATAAAGATGAGACGCTGGAGTACAAACGCCAGCTGGCTGCACTTGGCGATAAGGTCACGTATCAGGAGCACCTGAACGCGCTGGCGCAGCAGGCGGATAAATTCGCACAGCAGCAACGGGCAAAACGGGCAGCCATTGAGGCGAAAAACCGGGGGCTGACTGACCGGCAGGCAGCGCGGGACGCCACGGAACAGCGCCTGAAGGAACAGTATGGCGATAATCCGCTGGCGCTGAATAGCGTCATGTCAGAGCAGAAAAAGACCTGGGCGGCTGAAGACCAGCTTCGCGGGAGCTGGATGGCAGGCCTCAGGTCAGGCTGGAGTGAGTGGGAAGAGAGCGCCACGGACAGTATGTCGCAGGTTAAAAGTGCAGCCACGCAGACCTTTGATGGTATTGCACAGAATATGGCGGCGATGCTGACCGGCAGTGAACAGAACTGGCGCAGCTTCACCCGTTCCGTGCTGTCCATGATGACAGAAATTCTGCTTAAGCAGGCAATGGTGGGGATCGTCGGGAGTGTCGGCAGTGTCATTGGCGGTGCATCAGCGTCAGGCGGTACAGCCATTCAGGCATCTGCGGCGAAATTCCATTTTGCGACCGGAGGATTTACGGGAACCGGCGGCAAATATGAGCCAGCGGGGATTGTTCACCGTGGTGAATTTGTCTTCACGAAGGAGGCAACCAGCCGGATTGGCGTGGGGAATCTTTACCGGCTTATGCGCGGCTATGCCACCGGCGGTTATGTCGGTACACCGGGCAGCATGGCGGACAGTCGGTCGCAGGCGTCCGGGACGTTTGAGCAGAATAACCATGTGGTGATTAACAACGACGGCACGAACGGTCAGATAGGGCCACAGGCGCTGAAGGCTGTTTATGACGTAGCCCGTAAGGCGGCAATGGATGTTGTGACCGGGCAGATGCGTGATGGTGGTCTGTTCTCCGGAGGTGGACGATGAAAACCTTCCGCTGGAAAGTGAAACCCGGTATGGATGTGGCTTCGGCCCCTTCTGTAAGAAAGGTGCGCTTTGGTGATGGCTATTCCCAGCGAGCGCCTGCCGGGCTGAATGCCAACCTGAAAACGTACAGCGTGACGCTTTCTGTCCCCCGTGAGGAGGCCACGGTACTGGAGTCGTTTCTGGAAGAGCACGGGGGCTGGAAATCCTTTCTGTGGACGCCGCCTTATGAGTGGCGGCAGATAAAGGTGACCTGCGCAAAATGGTCGTCGCGGGTCAGTATGCTGCGTGTTGAGTTCAGCGCAGAGTTTGAACAGGTGGTGAACTGATGCAGGATATCCGGCAGGAAACACTGAATGAATGCACCCGTGCGGAGCAGTCGGCCAGCGTGGTGCTCTGGGAAATCGACCTGACAGAGGTCGGTGGAGAACGTTATTTTTTCTGTAATGAGCAGAACGAAAAAGGTGAGCCGGTCACCTGGCAGGGGCGACAGTATCAGCCGTATCCCATTCAGGGGAGTGGTTTTGAACTGAATGGCAAAGGCACCAGTACGCGCCCCACGCTGACGGTTTCTAACCTGTACGGTATGGTCACCGGGATGGCGGAAGACCTGCAGAGTCTGGTCGGAGGAACGGTGGTCCGGCGTAAGGTTTACGCCCGTTTTCTGGATGCGGTGAACTTCGTCAACGGAAACAGTGACGCCGATCCGGAGCAGGAGGTGATCAGCCGCTGGCGCATCGAGCAGTGCAGCGAACTGAGCGCGGTGAGTGCCTCTTTTGTACTGTCCACGCCGACGGAAACGGACGGTGCCGTTTTTCCGGGACGTATCATGCTGGCCAACACCTGCACCTGGACCTATCGCGGTGATGAGTGCGGTTATCACGGTCCGGCGGTCGCGGATGAATATGATCAGCCGACGTCCGATATCACGAAGGATAAATGCAGCAAATGCCTGAGCGGCTGTAAGTTTCGCAATAACGTCGGCAACTTTGGCGGCTTCCTTTCCATTAACAAACTTTCGCAGTGAATCCCATGACAGAGACAGAATCAGCGATTCTGGCGCACGCCCGGCGATGTGCGCCAGCGGAGTCGTGCGGCTTCGTGGTGAGAACACCGGAGGGGGAAAGATATTTTCCCTGCGTGAATATCTCCGGTGAGCCGGAGGAGTATTTCCGGATGTCGCCGGAGGACTGGCTGCGGGCAGAGATGCAGGGTGAGATTGTGGCGCTGGTCCACAGCCACCCCGGTGGTCTGCCCTGGCTGAGTGAGACCGACCGGCGGCTGCAGGTGCAGAGTGATTTGCCGTGGTGGCTGGTTTGCCGGGGGGCGATTCACAAGTTCCGCTGTGTGCCACATCTTTCCGGGCGGCGCTTTGAGCACGGGGTGACGGACTGTTACACGCTGTTCCGGGATGCTTACCATCTGGCGGGGATTGAGATGCCGGATTTTCATCGCGAGGATGACTGGTGGCGTAACGGTCAGAATCTCTATCTGGATAATCTGGAGGCCACAGGGCTGTATCAGGTGCCGTTGTCAGCGGCGCAGCCGGGCGATGTGCTGCTGTGCTGCTTTGGTTCATCGGTGCCGAATCATGCCGCAATTTACTGCGGCGACGGCGAGCTGCTGCACCATATTCCTGAACAACTGAGTAAACGAGAGAGGTATACCGACAAATGGCAGCGACGCACACACTCCCTCTGGCGTCACCGGGAATGGCACGCATCTGCCTTTACGGGGATTTGCAACGATTTGGCCGCCGCATCGACCTTCGTGTGAAAACGGGGGCTGAAGCCATCCGCGCACTGGCCACACAGCTCCCGGCGTTTCGTCAGAAACTGAGCGACGGCTGGTATCAGGTACGGATTGCCGGGCGGGACGTCAGCACGTCCGGATTAACGGCGCAGTTACATGAGACTCTGCCTGATGGCGCTGTGATTCATATTGTTCCCAGAGTCGCCGGGGCCAAGTCAGGTGGTGTATTCCAGATTGTCCTGGGAGCAGCCGCCATTGCCGGATCATTCTTTACCGCCGGAGCCACCCTTGCAGCATGGGGGGCAGCCATTGGTGCCGGTGGTATGACCGGCATTTTGTTTTCTCTCGGTGCCAGTATGGTGCTCGGTGGTGTGGCGCAGATGCTGGCACCGAAAGCCAGAACTCCCCGCACACAGACAACGGATAACGGTAAGCAGAACACCTATTTCTCCTCACTGGATAACATGGTTGCCCAGGGGAATGTTCTGCCCGTTCTGTACGGTGAAATGCGCGTGGGGTCACGCGTGATTTCTCAGGAGATCAGCACGGCAGACGAAGGGGATGGTGGTCAGGTTGTGGTGATTGGTCGCTGATGCAAAATGTTTTATGTGAAACCGCCTCCGGGCGGTTTTATCGTTTATGGATCATGACGAATGGGTAAAGGCAGCAGTAAGGGGCATACCCCGCGCGAAGCGAAGGACAACCTGAAATCATCCCAGATGCTGAGCGTGATAGACGCCATCAGTGAAGGGCCGGTTGAAGGTCCGGTGGACGGATTAAAAAGTGTGCTGCTGAACAGTACGCCAGTGCTGGACAGTGAGGGGAATACCAATATCTCCGGTGTCACGGTGGTGTTCCGGGCAGGTGAGCAGGAGCAGACACCGCCGGAGGGATTTGAATCCTCCGGCTCCGAGACGGTGCTGGGTACGGAAGTGAAATACGACACGCCGATTACCCGGACCATCACGTCGGCAAACATCGACCGTCTGCGCTTTACCTTCGGTGTGCAGGCACTGGTGGAAACCACCTCAAAGGGGGACCGGAATCTGTCGGAAGTTCGCCTGCTGGTTCAGATACAGCGTAATGGTGGCTGGGTGACGGAAAAAGACATCACCATTAAGGGCAAAACCACCTCACAGTATCTGGCCTCGGTGGTGGTGGATAACCTGCCGCCGCGCCCGTTTAATATCCGGATGCGCAGGATGACGCCGGACAGCACCACAGACCAGCTGCAGAACAAAACGCTCTGGTCGTCATACACCGAAATCATCGATGTGAAACAGTGCTACCCGAACACGGCACTGGTCGGCGTGCAGGTGGACTCGGAACAGTTCGGCAGTCAGCAGGTGAGCCGTAATTATCATCTTCGCGGGCGTATTCTGCAGGTGCCGTCGAATTATAACCCGCAGACGCGGCAATACAGCGGTATCTGGGACGGAACGTTTAAACCGGCATACAGCAACAACATGGCCTGGTGTCTGTGGGATATGCTGACCCATACGCGCTACGGCATGGGGAAACGTCTTGGTGCGGCGGATGTGGACAAATGGGCGCTGTATGTCATCGGACAGTATTGCGACCAGTCGGTGCCGGACGGTTTTGGCGGCACGGAGCCGCGCATCACCTGTAACGCTTACCTGACCACGCAGCGTAAGGCGTGGGATGTGCTCAGTGATTTCTGCTCGGCGATGCGCTGTATGCCGGTATGGAACGGGCAGACGCTGACGTTCGTGCAGGACCGACCATCAGATAAGGTGTGGACCTATAACCGCAGTAATGTGGTGATGCCGGATGATGGCGCGCCGTTCCGCTACAGCTTCAGCGCCCTGAAGGACCGCCATAATGCCGTTGAGGTGAACTGGATTGACCCGGACAACGGCTGGGAGACGGCGACAGAGCTTGTTGAAGATACGCAGGCCATTGCCCGTTACGGTCGTAATGTCACGAAGATGGATGCCTTTGGTTGTACCAGTCGGGGGCAGGCACACCGCGCCGGGCTGTGGCTGATTAAAACGGAACTGCTGGAAACGCAGACCGTGGACTTCAGCGTGGGTGCTGAAGGGCTTCGCCATGTACCGGGCGATGTCATTGAAATCTGCGATGATGACTATGCCGGTATCAGCACCGGTGGTCGTGTGCTGGCGGTGAACAGCCAGACCCGGACGCTGACGCTCGACCGTGAAATCACGCTGCCATCCTCCGGTACCACGCTGATAAGCCTGGTTGACGGAAGTGGCAATCCGGTCAGCGTGGAGGTTCAGTCCGTCACCGACGGCGTGAAGGTAAAAGTGAGCCGTGTTCCTGACGGTGTTGCTGAATACAGCGTATGGGGGCTGAAGCTGCCGACGCTGCGCCAGCGACTGTTCCGCTGCGTGAGTATCCGTGAGAACGACGACGGCACGTATGCCATCACCGCCGTGCAGCATGTGCCGGAAAAAGAGGCCATCGTGGATAACGGGGCGCACTTTGACGGCGAACAGAGTGGCACGGTGAATGGTGTCACGCCGCCAGCGGTGCAGCACCTGACCGCAGAAGTCACTGCAGACAGCGGGGAATATCAGGTGCTGGCGCGCTGGGATACGCCGAAGGTGGTGAAGGGTGTGAGCTTTATGCTTCGCCTGACCGTGGCAGCGGATGACGGCAGTGAGCGGCTGGTCAGCACGGCCCGGACGACGGAAACCACATACCGCTTCAGGCAGCTGGCGCTGGGAAGCTACAGGCTGACAGTCCGGGCGGCAAATGCCTGGGGGCAGCAGGGCGATCCTGCATCGGTATCGTTCCGGATTGCCGCACCGGCAGCGCCGTCGCGGATTGAGCTGACGCCGGGCTATTTTCAGATAACCGCCACGCCCCATCTTGCCGTTTATGATCCGACGGTACAGTTTGAGTTCTGGTTCTCGGAAAAGCGGATTGCGGATATCAGGCAGGTTGAAACCACAGCCCGCTATCTTGGCACGGCGCTGTACTGGATAGCTGCCAGTATCAATATCAAACCGGGCCATGATTATTATTTTTACATCCGCAGTGTGAACACCGTTGGCAAATCGGCATTTGTGGAGGCTGTTGGCCAGCCGAGTGATGATGCATCCGGCTATCTGGATTTTTTCAAAGGCGAGATAGGGAAAAGCCATCTGGCTCAGGAGCTGTGGACGCAGATTGATAACGGTCAGCTTGCGCCTGACCTGGCTGAAATCAGGACGTCCATTACGGATGTCAGCAATGAAATCACGCAGACCGTCAATAAGAAACTGGAAGACCAGAGTGCGGCAATTCAGCAGATACAGAAGGTTCAGGTTGATACAAATAATAACCTGAACAGCATGTGGGCTGTGAAGCTGCAGCAGATGCAGGACGGACGCCTTTATATCGCGGGTATTGGTGCCGGTATTGAGAACACCCCTGACGGCATGCAGAGTCAGGTGCTGCTGGCGGCGGACAGGATTGCGATGGTTAATCCTGCGAATGGCAACACAAAGCCGATGTTTGTTGGTCAGGGCGATCAGATATTCATGAACGAAGTGTTCCTGAAATATCTGACGGCTCCCACCATTACCAGCGGCGGTAATCCTCCGGCATTTTCCCTGACACCGGACGGGCGGCTGACGGCGAAAAATGCCGATATCAGCGGTAACGTGAATGCGAACTCCGGGACGCTCAACAACGTCACGATTAACGAGAACTGCCGGATTCTGGGAAAACTGTCCGCGAACCAGATTGAAGGCGATCTCGTTAAAACAGTGGGTAAAGCTTTCCCCCGGGACTCCCGTGCACCGGAACGGTGGCCATCAGGGACCATTACCGTCAGGATTTATGACGATCAGCCGTTTGACCGACAGATTGTTATTCCGGCGGTGGCATTCAGCGGCGCTAAGCATGAGAGAGAGCATACTGATATTTACTCCTCATGCCGTCTGATAGTGCGGAAAAACGGTGCTGAAATTTATAACCGTACCGCGCTGGATAATACGCTGATTTACAGTGGCGTTATTGATATGCCTGCCGGTCACGGTCACATGACGCTGGAGTTTTCGGTGTCAGCATGGCTGGTAAATAACTGGTATCCCACAGCAAGTATCAGCGATTTGCTGGTTGTGGTGATGAAGAAAGCCACCGCAGGCATCAGTATCAGCTGAATTTTATAGCCCCAATACGGGCGTCAGAAATGACGCCTTTTTTATTGCAGAAAAGCGAGAGGTAATTATGCGTAAATTATGTGCTGTTATTCTGTCCGCAGTAGTCTGGCTGGTTGCCGCTGGTACGCCAGCGAGCGCAGCAGAGCATCAGTCCACACTAAGCGCCGGGTATCTTCAGACCCATACTGATATGCCAGGCAGTGATGACCTGAAGGGCATTAACGTGAAATACCGTTATGAATTTACGGACACGCTGGGGCTGGTGACGTCATTCAGTTATGCCAATGCCAAAGATGAGCAAAAAACGCATTACAGCGATACCCGCTGGCATGAAGATTCAGTGCGTAACCGCTGGTTCAGCATGATGGCGGGGCCATCTGTACGCGTGAATGAATGGTTCAGTGCTTATGCGATGGCAGGTGTGGCTTACAGCCGTGTTTCGACGTTCTCCGGGGATTATCTCCGCGTAACTGACAACAAGGGGAAAACGCACGATGTGCTGACCGGAAGTGATGACGATCGCCACAGCAACACGTCTCTGGCGTGGGGAGCTGGCGTGCAGTTTAACCCGACCGAATCCGTGGCCATTGATATTGCTTATGAAGGCTCCGGCAGTGGCGACTGGCGCACTGACGGTTTCATCGTGGGTGTCGGTTATAAGTTCTGATTAGCCAGGTAACACAGTGTTATGACAGCCCGCCGGTTCAGGCGGGCTTTTTTGTGGAGTGGATATGGCAGCAGTAAAAATCTCAGGTGTGCTGAAAGATGGTGCGGGAAAACCAATACAGAACTGCACTATTCAACTGAAGGCAAAGCGTAACAGCACCACGGTACTGGTGAACACGGTGGCTTCTGAAAATCCGGATGAAGCCGGACGTTACAGCATGGATGTTGAGTATGGCCAGTACAGCGTCACCCTGCTGGTTGAAGGTTTTCCGCCTTCACATGCCGGGACCATTACCGTCTATGAAGGCTCCAGACCAGGTACGCTGAATGATTTTCTCGGTGCCATGACGGAAGATGATGTCATGCCGGAGGCATTGCGTCGTTTTGAGGCAATGGTGGAAGAAGTGGCACGCAACGCCGAAGCCGCCTCTCAGAGCGCAGCGGCGGCAAAGAAATCCGAAACTGCAGCGGCATCATCAAAGAACGCGGCGAAAACCTCAGAAACGAATGCAGCTAATAGTGCACAGGCGGCAGCGACCTCGCAGACTGCATCGGCAAACTCCGCGACAGCAGCCAAAAAATCAGAAACCAACGCGAAAAATAGCGAGACAGCCGCAAAGACGAGCGAAACCAACGCAAAGTCCAGCCAGACGGCAGCGAAAACCAGCGAAACGAATGCCAAAGCCAGTGAAACTGCGGCAAAAAACAGCCAGGTTGCAGCAGCCCAAAGCGAGAGCGCGGCAGCCGGTTCTGCGACTTCAGCAGCTGGATCAGCAACTGCTGCGGCTAACAGCCAGAAAGCTGCGAAGACGAGTGAAACTAACGCAAAGTCCAGCCAGACGGCAGCGAAGACCAGCGAAACGAATGCCAAAGCCAGCGAAACTGCGGCGAAAAGCAGTCAGGATGCAGCAGCTGAAAGCGAGAGTGCCGCAGCTGGTTCTGCAAGTGCGGCGGCTTCTTCTGCCACTGCATCAGCCAACAGTCAAAAAGCTGCAAAAACCAGTGAAACCAACGCAAAGGCGAGCGAGACTGCGGCGACTAACTCGGCGAAAGCATCCGCTGCAAGCCAGATGGCTGCAAAAGCAAGTGAAGACGCAGCCAGAGAGTATGCAAGCCAGGCAGCAGAACCGTATAAATATGTCTTACAGCCACTGCCTGATGTGTGGATACCGTTTAACGATTCACTGGATATGATTACGGGCTTTTCGCCGTCATATAAAAAAATTGTTATTGGTGATGATGAAATAACGATGCCTGGCGACAAGGTTGTTAAGTTTAAACGCGCATCAACTGCCACATATATCAATAAATCAGGCGTATTTAGTGTTGCTAAAATTGATGAACCACGATTTGAAAAAGAAGGTTTATTGATTGAAGGACAGCGCACTAACTATTTTGTTAAATCCAATACCCCCGCTGAATGGACGAGTACCAGCAATATCGATAAAACTAATAATGGTGTTGATGAATTTGGTTTTTCATATGCCAAAATGCGAACAAAAGATAATATGACAGGACAATCATCTGCACTTAGTCTGCATACATGCAGTGCATCCCGGGGGATTGATGTTAGTGGCGATAATAAGTATTGCACTGTTTCATGCAGGGTTAAAGCTCCTGATGGTCTTCGTTGTCGTTTGCGTTTTGAAAAATACGATGGGTCGGTTTATACATTTTTAGGAGATGCTTATTTAACTTTCGGAACTCTGATAATAGAAAAAACTGGCGGAGCAGCCAATAGAATAACAGCTACTGCAACTAAAGATCCGGTTACAGGGTGGATTTTCTATGAGGCAACTATAGAAGCTGTTGAAGGTGAAACCTTAATTGGCGCAATGATTCAGTATGCGCCGAAAAAAGGTGGTATAACTGAAGCGGGAGATTATATTTACCTTGCAACACCACAATTTGAAAACGGCGGATGTGCTTCATCTTTTGTTATTACGACAACTGCACCCGCAACCCGCTCCAGTGATATGGTGACGATCCCAACTGAAAATAATATCTATAATAGACCGCTTACGTGTCTTGTCGAGGTTAATAGAAATTGGGGCGATATTCCTCCTAATGTAGCACCGCGTATTTTTGATTTTTCTGGTGTACCACCTATTGAGTCAATTACATACGCTTTTAACACAACTGAGAAATATTACGGTCAGCTTTATATGCAAACTTATAAAGCGTCGACAAGTACTTACGTTTCTAGTGTGTTTGCTGGTCGAACTGATGTTCGAAAATTCATTGGTGGTTTTAATATTTATTCTGATGGTACTAAACGAGTAGTTTCTAACGGTGAGGCTACTAAAACTATGAAAACGGAGTGGACGGGCGTAAAAACACGGACCTTTATTCGAATTGGAGGTCAAGCCACATCGGGAACTCGTCATCTATTCGGCCATTTGAGAAATCTTCGTCTCTGGCATAAAGAATTAACTGATGCGCAAATGGGGGAGAGTATTAAATGAAAGATTTAACACTCAAATTTGCAGACAGGGCCGACTTTTCGGCCTTTATGGAGAGCATTGGCTATTATGATGACGAGTCGATGCAGGATGATATTCTTATTGACGTGATAGGTAATGTGTACAAAGAAACCGGAGAACTGACTGAAGATGGCGAGCCGGTATGTGTTAAGGAGGACGGATATTTTGTAAATGTGCGCATCATTAATGATTCGCAAATATCGTCATTATTCGATGAACACGCGGTTGCTGTTGAGCATCAACTCCGTAGCTGGATGTGAGGAAGAAAAATGGCTACATCGACAGTAATTCCTGATGACATCAAAACGCTAAAGGGAGATGTCAGTAAGGCAAAGGAAGATATTTCCTCAATTAACGTAAAAGTATCAACGCTTCAGACTGATATGGACAGTGCAAAGCAGGATATCAGTACCAGATACACAAAAACAGAAGTGGATAATAAGCTGAAAAACAAAGTGGAAGTGAACGATCTGGAAAGTGGTCGTTATGGCGGAGATTTTTACCCGCTGACTGGCCGTGAAGCGTTTTATTTATGGGGATTGGGCACAACTACAGCGGCGGCAAATCTTTATCTTAATCCTGACCCTGCAATTTCGTCTGTGCTGCGGTCAACATCGTCTATCCGCTATAAACATTCAGTAGAGACGATAGATTCAGAGCACGCCGATCTCATTTTCAGGATGCGCCCTGTGTGGTACAGGTCGCAATGCGAAAATGACAGGCGTGACTGGGGATTCTATGGATTGATTGCCGAGGAAGTAGGAGAAATTGCCCCTCAGTTTGTTCACTGGCGACCAGCCAACGAAGATGATGCACCGGAAACCATTTCCAGCAATGGCCTTGTTGCCGAAGGTGTAATGTACGAACGTCTGGTTGTTCCACTGATTCACCATATCCAGAAGCTGACTGAAAGAGTTGATGAACTTGAGTCAGAATTAAAGTTGTTATCCGTTTCCCGAAGCGATATCGGATAAAGGAGGCGTAATGGATATAACACCTTTCCTTCATGCACTTTGTGCTGTGGCTGCGCAGGTACTGGTTGGTCTTTTTACCGGAAACTGGGCTTACGGAGCGATAGCCGGTTGTACGTTCTTCATTGCGCGTGAACATACCCAGGCAGAATATCGCTGGATTGAAATGTTCGGGCATGGCAAGCGAATGAATATGCCGTGGTGGGGCGGTTTTGATCCGCGAGCTTGGGATGTGGCAAGCCTGATGGATTTTGCGGTGCCGGTGGTGGCGTGTCTGCTGGTCTGGCTGTTGGTTAATCGTGGGTGAAAAAAGGTGAGCTGTATATGCAACGGAGGAAGAAACCTCGTTGCGGGAAGCCTGGAAGAAGTATCGGGTGTTGCTGAACCGTGTTGATACGTCAACTGCACAGGATATTGAATGGCCAGCACTGCCGTAGGGTAAAACATATAAATTCTATAATTAGATGTATCTTTCCATTTACGGCAAGGAAGGGGGCTTGGAAGACGTAAGGCATCTCACACCGAGATTATTTTTTATATGTCAGGTGTCTGAAGTTTTGCTTTGGCTCTTAAAATGGTTTGCCGCGAGGTTTTGAATTCCCGGGCAATGGCACTTATACTTACACCTGACTTAATCCGTTCGAATACCACCTGTTTCTGTTCTTCATTTAACACAGGTGGTCGACCAAAACGTTTTCCTGCGCCCCGGGCTCTTACTATCCCGGAATGAGTGCGTTCAAGTAAAAGGTCTCGTTCAAATTCAGCGACTGCTGAAATTACTTGCATCATCATTTTTCCTGTTGGACTGGTCAGGTCAATGCCCCCCAATGCTAAGCAATGCACTCTGATACCTGTTTCGGTCAGTTGTTCCACTGTTTTCCTGATATCCATTGCATTACAACCAAGGCGATCCAGTTTTGTCACAATCAATTGATCACCACATTTCAGGCGAGCAAGCAACCGGTTAAAACCAGGACGCTCACTGGTTGCTGCTGAGCCGCTAATGTGTTCTTCGATTATTTGCTGAGGTTTGATTTTAAAACCTGCACTTTCGATTTCCCGGCGTTGATTTTCGGTGGTCTGATCCAGCGTTGATATCCGACAGTAAGCAAAAATTCGAGACATAGTGAGACTCTATACGAAATTGGTGTTCATATCATAATGCATCTCAGAAAATAATTTTGATTATTTTTGTGCATGTTTGTATGTACACGTTCGAAAATAAACGAATGCGTATGCAACCCCGTAATTTTGGTGAGACCCAAAATCGATTTTGTGAAAAATGGCTTTAACTCGGTTTGTTTTTCGAGTTCCGGGCGGACTCAAGGAAGAAGAATAGTGTTGCGTGTTATTTTAACCAGATTTCAAGTTGTTTGGTCGTGGAAAAGTGGAGCAAAATGTTGTTAAAGTGGAAAAATGATAAAAAAGTAAGTTTATTATATTACATTTTACCATTTAAATTTTGGTTGTCTTTAAGAACTGATATCGCTGTTTGTAATAATTCTTTGTTATCCAGCCATGATTTTTTCTTTATGTTTCCTTCAATGTAATCAAGCAATGTTCTGGTATTGATAGGTCTTCCCTGTTTTGCTACTTCCACTACAGCATCCCCTAGGATAATTCTGACTTCAGGAAGCTGCGCAGGGAACCACTTTAGGGTGTCTTTTGATTTCATGAATATATTCCTTAAAATATTATTGATTTTCATTGCGATATTGTATGTCTGATTCAGGATATGTTGACTTATACATCGGTTTTGTCTGGGTTATTGGATATGCCAATCCCTAATTTTATTAGAGCATGACTAAAAATGCTGAATATGATAAGGAGCGAAGTGATTATCAGTATGCTGTTCATATAGCCTCGAATTAGTAATGTGTTATATATGATATAGTTGACAATTTTTATCCTGGGTGTTCTTAAAGTTCGTAGATAAACATTGTCGTTTCAGGTATACAGGAATGCTAACAGATGGCGGCAAAAATCAGGCGGTTTATGGCGCAAGCTGAAGTGGCAACTGCAAACTATCTTATGCAGAGACTCTACACGGATTGGGTTTAAAAGTATACATAGATAACAGTTTTTATCTGAAGAAGAAAAATATCAAGGTGATATAGCCTATATGCCTTTGATGCGGAGGAATGAATGTGATGGGAGTGATGTATCTGAATAGTTGAAAAACCGCAGACACGCCTTATGCAAGAACGTGCTGCGGTTGGCTGGTAAATTTTTCGATAGTGCGAGTATTGAATGATTTCCAGCCGTTATTGATTTTACGCGTAACTCCATGAAAAAACTACTTATCTGTTGAGGAGTTTTTTTGGGGCATATATGGGACAGAAATAGGCCCCAGATAGACACTGAGATCGAACTTAGGATGCTTTTTAAAAAATGCAACTATCTGAAAAAACCTAGAAAACGCCAAGGAAACCACAGGATGGGAAAAAACACCTGTGAATTATGGATTTTCAGTTATACTCGCTCGGTGCAGCGTTAGTATTCCATGAAATATTTTTTCCGGAATCATCAACCGCAATGGCGTTAATTCTGGCAATGGGAACCTACGGTGCTGGTTATGTTGCACGTATTGTCGGAGCATTTATTTTCGGCAAAATGGGCGACAGAATAGGGCGTAAAAAAGTGCTCTTTATTACCATCACCATGATGGGGATCTGTACTACCTTAATTGGTGTGTTGCCGACCTATGCGCAGATTGGTGTTTTTGCGCCAATATTGCTGGTGACGCTGCGTATTATTCAGGGGCTGGGGGCAGGTGCTGAAATTTCCGGTGCTGGTACGATGCTGGCGGAATATGCGCCGAAAGGTAAACGCGGCATTATCTCCTCATTCGTTGCAATGGGAACGAACTGCGGTACGTTGAGCGCAACGGCAATCTGGGCCTTTATGTTCTTTATTCTTAGTAAAGAAGAACTGCTGGCATGGGGATGGCGTATACCGTTCCTGGCGAGCGTTGTCGTGATGGTCTTTGCTATCTGGTTGCGTATGAACCTGAAAGAAAGCCCTGTCTTTGAGAAGGTTAACGACAGCAACCAACCTACAGCAAAACCTGCACCTGCTGGTAGCATGTTCCAGAGCAAATCTTTTTGGTTGGCAACGGGTCTGCGTTTTGGACAGGCAGGAAACTCAGGTCTGATTCAAACCTTCCTTGCTGGTTATTTAGTGCAAACTTTGCTGTTCAATAAAGCAATTCCCACAGATGCATTAATGATCAGTTCTATTATCGGTTTTATGACGATTCCTTTCCTCGGTTGGTTATCTGATAAAATTGGCCGTCGTATTCCTTACATCATTATGAATACTTCAGCTATTGTACTGGCGTGGCCAATGCTTTCTATCATTGTAGATAAAAGCTATGCACCGGGCACCATCATGGTTGCTCTCATTGTGATTCACAACTGCGCGGTGTTGGGATTATTTGCCCTGGAAAACATTACCATGGCAGAGATGTTCGGCTGTAAAAACCGCTTTACCCGAATGGCAATATCTAAAGAAATTGGTGGTCTTATCGCTTCAGGTTTTGGTCCTATTCTGGCCGGTATTTTCTGTACCATGACCGGATCCTGGTATCCGATTGCAATAATGATTATGGCTTATTCCGTCATCGGCTTAATTTCCGCGCTGAAAATGCCAGAAGTTAAAGACCGCGATTTGAGTGCGCTGGAAGATGCTGCAGAAGATCAACCGCGCGTTGTAAGAGCTGCGCAACCTTCAACAAGTCTGTAAATCCAGAATCCCTTCTCTTAGTGAGGAGGGATTTTTTTATTCATATAACAAACCATTCAGCTTGCCATATTGAAATTAAAGGAATTTTCATGGGAAATAATTTGTTATCAGCCAAAACGACACTCCCTGTTTATGATCGTAATAACCTGGCGCCCAAAATTGTTCATTTAGGGTTTGGTGCATTTCATCGCGCGCATCAGGGCGTGTATGCCGATATCCTGGCAGCCCAGCATCACAGCGATTGGGGCTACTATGAAATGAACCTGATTGGCGGTGAACAGCAAATCATCGATCTAAAACAGCAAGATAATCTCTATACCGTTGCAGAAATGTCGGCTGATGCGTGGACCGCTCGCGTCGTCGGCGTCGTGAAAAAGGCGCTGCACGTACAAATAGATGGCTTAGAAGCCGTGCTGGCCGCGATGTGTGAACCGCAAATCGCAATTGTCTCTCTGACAATCACCGAAAAAGGGTATTTCCACTCTCCGGCGACCGGACAGTTAATGCTGGATCACCCGATGGTAGCTGCCGACTTGCAAAATCCCCACCAGCCGAAAACAGCAACAGGCGTGATTGTCGAGGCGCTGGCTCGCCGTAAAGCCGCAGGACTTCCAGCGTTTACCATCATGTCATGTGACAACATGCCAGAAAACGGTTACGTTATGCGTGACGTTGTCACTTCATATGCCAGGGCTGTAGATGTAAAACTGGCGCAATGGATAGAAGAAAACGTGACTTTTCCGTCGACAATGGTGGATCGCATTGTACCCGCAGTGACGGCAGAAACGCTGGACAAAATCGAACAACTTACCGGCGTGCGCGATCCGGCAGGCGTGGCCTGTGAGCCTTTCCGTCAGTGGGTTATTGAAGATAATTTTGTTGCCGGACGCCCTGAATGGGAAAAAGTCGGTGCTGAACTGGTCAGCGATGTACTGCCTTATGAAGAGATGAAACTGCGTATGCTCAACGGCAGCCATTCATTCCTGGCGTATCTGGGCTATCTGGCGGGATATCAGCACATTAACGACTGTATGGAAGATGAAAATTATCGTCATGCAGCACATGTCTTGATGTTGCAGGAACAGGCGCCCACGCTGAAAGTGCAGGGGGTGGATCTGCAAGATTATGCCGATCGACTGATTGAACGCTACAGTAACCCGGCTTTACGCCACCGGACCTGGCAGATTGCAATGGATGGTAGTCAGAAACTGCCGCAGCGGATGCTGGATTCAATTCGCTGGCATCTGGAACATGACAGCACGTTCGATCTGTTGGCGCTGGGTGTCGCTGGTTGGATGCGTTATGTTGGCGGTGTTGATGAACAGGGGAATCAGATTGAGATTAGCGATCCGTTACTACCGGTCATTCAAAAGGCTGTGCAAAGTAGCGCCGAAGGGAAAAAGCGTGTGCAGTCGTTGATGGCGATTAAGGCGATATTTGGCGATGATTTGCCGAACAATAGCTTGTTTGTTGCAAAGGTGACGGAAGCGTACTTGTCTTTATTAGCGCATGGCGCGAAAGCGACCGTAGCGAAATATATCGTGAAGTAAAAACAGCAATGCCGCCATCGGCGGCATTCACACGCTTAGTTCATGCCGAGACGAATCAGGTCCAGAGGCGCGAGTTTTTCATCACAACCTTCAACAACCACGGTTTTACCGCGACGGATTTGCTCTGCGGTCAGACCTTCAGTGTCAATCGACAGGATCTTGCCAGTGTGACCGGTGCCGCTAACCATAACACGGCTGCCAGTGGTGATTGCGTTACGGTTACGATCGTAGGTCGTCATAGGTGTTTTCTCCTTTCTGATTTACAGTCGAAGCCCACGTAACGGGCGCAATATAAATACTCCTGTCGAGTGAATATTTTTTTGTTTATGATCAAGTTCACATCTTTTTTGATGCTTGCATGAACCAGAAGAAGGGGATGGACTCTCACCCCGGATGGGATGAGAGGAAATGAATTACTCTTCGCTAAACCAGTCGCTATTTTCCTGGCGGATCAGCTGCACGGATTCACTTATTTCCTGCAAATGCAGAGTCATTGCTTTTTCTACCGCATCGCCATCATGTTTTTGTAGAGCAGTAAAAATATCCATGTGTTGACGTAATAACATATCGGGCGGCGATACGTGGTCAAAGCTCATATAGCGCACGCGGTCAACCGTTGCTTTCAGGTTTTCAATGGTGTCCCACGCAAGCTGACAGTCGGCAATCTGCGTCAGAATTTGATGGAAGTTATCATCCAACTCAAAAAAATCATCCAGCTGTTTGCGTTCAATGGCAATACGTTGTTGGTGGAGATTTTGCTCAAGCTGATAGCACTGGCTATCGGTAATCATGGTCGCCGCCCGGCGGGCAACGGCACACTCAATAGCCTGACGAATAAAACTACCATTGCGTACCTGAGTCATGGAAATTTTATTGACGTAGCTGCCACGCTGCGGGCGAATTTGAATCAGGCCGTTTTCTGCCAGTTTAATGAAGGCTTCACGAACCGGCTGGCGTGACACATTGAAACGAACAGAAACTTCTTTTTCCGACAACGGTGTGCCCGGAGGGATCAGGCAATGGACAATGTCGCGGCGAAGAATACGATAAATTTGCTGATTGACAGGTTGTGTGGGATTAAGTTGCGTTTCGACGGTCATTCGTTCTTGCTTGTGAGTGGGTTAACTGCGTGAGTCTACCACTTTTTTGTGACAAGCAATAACCCGGCGGTTAAGCCGGGTATAAAAATTAATGGCGATGGACATTCAGTCCGGCATAGCTTTGGGTAACCGGCATCATTTCCAGGGTGTTGATGTTGACGTGAGCAGGGAGTGTGGCAACCCACCAGACTGCTTCGCTGACATCTTCTGGCGTCAGCGCAACGGTGTTTTGATAGGTTTTCTCCGCTTTATCGTCGTCGCCTTTAAAGCGGACATTGGAAAACTCGGTGCCACCTACCAGACCTGGCTCGATGTCGGTGACACGCACTGCCGTACCATGCAGGTCAGTGCGCAGATTCAGGCTGAACTGACGAACAAACGCTTTTGTCGCGCCATAAACGTTACCACCAGCATATGGCCAGCTACCCGCCGTTGAGCCAATGTTAATAATATGACCATGATTACGCTCGACCATGCCAGGCAGGACAGCGCGGGTCATATACACCAGGCCTTTATTGTTGGTATCAATCATGGTTTCCCAGTCTTCAACGCTGGCTTTATGTGCAGGTTCCATACCCAGCGCCAGTCCAGCATTGTTTACCAGAATATCGATATTACGCCACTCGGCAGGAAGCGAAGTCAGCATCTCTTCAATGGCGGCGCGGTTGCGAACGTCCAGTTGGGCGATATACAAATTATCGCCCAGTTCGTCTTTTAACTCCTGCAACCGTTCCTGGCGACGGCCAGTGGCGATAACTTTATGCCCTTGTTGAATAAAACGACGCGTAATGCATTCACCAAAACCTGCCGTTGCTCCAGTTACTAAAACGATCATCTCACTGTTCCTCAACGATTTTGTGTGTCAATAACATAGCACGTGATGCTTAAGAGCGGGTAATACTGGTTTGCAAGATTGCACTCCGTTATTAGTAAGCCTACGCTATGGAACACCTCGTTTTCAGGAGTAGAAAATGTCAACGACGAATCCTTTCCTTACGCAGAGTACTCTGCCGTATATGGCTCCCCATTTTGATCAGATTGAAAATCAACACTATCGCCCGGCATTCGATGAGGGGATGCGGCAAAAGCGGGTTGAGATAGAGGCGATAGCTTTAAACCCGCAGACGCCCGATTTTAATAACACTATTCTGGCTCTCGAAAAGAGCGGGGAATTACTCACTCGTGTTACCAGCGTCTTCTTTGCCACGACCTCGGCGCATACTAATGATGAATTACAGCGTCTTGATGAACAGTTCTCGGCGGAACTGGCGGAACTGGCGAATGATATCTACCTGAATGGTGAATTATTCGCGCGGGTAGATGCTGTCTGGCAGCGGCGCGAAACGCTGGGTCTTGATAGTGAATCTATTCGTTTGGTTGAAGTTATTCATCAGCGTTTTGTTCTTGCCGGTGCCAAACTTGAAGATGCTGATAAAGCAAAATTAAAATTGCTGAACACAGAAGCCGCAACCCTGACCAGTCAGTTTAACCAGCGATTATTAGCCGCGAACAAATCCGGTGGGTTGGTGGTTGACGATGTTCAGCAACTGGCAGGCATGAGTGAGCAAGAAATTGCGCTGGCGGCTGAGGCGGCTCGCGAGAAAGGTCTGGAAAACAAATGGCTTATTCCATTGCTGAATACCACGCAACAACCGGCGCTTGCGGAACTCCGCGATCGTTCTACACGTGAAAAACTGTTCACTGCGGGGTGGACACGCGCGGAAAAAAACGATGGCAATGATACTCGTTCCATCATTCAACGGCTTGTGGAGATCCGCGCCCAACAGGCGAAACTACTTGGTTTCCCTTATTATGCCGCATGGAAAATTGCCGATCAGATGGCAAAAACACCAGAAGCAGCACTCAACTTTATGCGGGAAATTGTTCCGGCGGCACGTCAACGTGCGAGCGATGAATTAGCGTCTATACAGGCGGTTATTGATAATCAGCAGGGCGGGTTCAGCGCCCAGCCGTGGGACTGGGCATTTTATGCTGAACAGGTGCGGCGGGAGAAATTCTGTCTCGATGAGGCGCAGCTTAAACCTTATTTCGAATTAAACACGGTGTTGAATGAAGGTGTATTCTGGACCGCCAATCAGCTCTTCGGTATTAAGTTTGTCGAACGTTTTGATATTCCTGTTTACCATCCTGATGTCCGCGTATGGGAAATTTTTGATCATAATGGCGAGGGACTGGCGTTATTTTACGGTGATTTCTTCGCCCGTGATTCAAAAAGCGGCGGCGCATGGATGGGTAATTTTGTAGAGCAATCTACGCTCAATGAAACACGCCCGGTAATCTATAACGTTTGTAATTATCAGAAACCGGCAACAGATGAACCCGCATTGTTGCTGTGGGACGATGTTATTACATTATTCCATGAGTTTGGGCATACGTTGCACGGTCTGTTTGCCTGCCAGCGTTATGCCACGCTTTCTGGCACCAATACACCACGCGATTTTGTCGAATTTCCTTCGCAAATCAACGAGCATTGGGCAATGCATCCGCAGGTATTCGCGCGCTACGCCCGGCATTATCAGACCGGGAAAGCAATGCCGGAAGAGTTGCAACAAAAAATGCGTAATGCCAGCCTGTTCAATAAAGGTTATGAGATGAGCGAACTGCTTAGCGCCGCACTTCTTGATATGCGCTGGCACTGTCTGCAAGAGCATGAAGCGATGCAGGATGTGAATGATTTCGAACTGCGGGCGCTGGCGGCGGAAAATATGGATCTTCCCGCCGTACCGCCACGTTATCGCAGCAGTTATTTCGCCCACATTTTTGGTGGTGGATATGCGGCGGGATATTACGCCTATTTGTGGACGCAAATGCTGGCAGACGATGGTTATCAATGGTTTATCGAGCAGGGCGGCTTAACGCGTGAGAATGGGCAACGTTTTCGCGAGGCGATTCTTTCCAGAGGCAACAGCGAAGATTTAGAACGCCTGTATCGTCAATGGCGCGGTAAGGCACCACAGATTGCACCGATGTTGCAACATCGCGGGCTGGACGTCTAATTTTCTGTAAATATGGCTGGTCTGGCGTGAAGCCAGGCCAGAACGTCACTCCAGTAATTTCAAAAGCTGCGCCAGTGCAAATCGAACCGCCAATGCTAATACCGTTTCGCAATCGCCATCAAAATGCATAACCGCAGTATGCATTTTTCCTTTAATATTCCATGCGAACCAGACTGTGCCTGCGGGCGTACCATCCTGCCCACCTTCAGGCCCACCGTAGCCGGTAATGGCAATACTAATATCGACATCTGCGCGCTCTTTGGCACCAGTTGCCATTTCTGTCGCTATCTTCTCACTCACTGCCGTATATTTCTCAAGAGATTGCTGACTGACGCCAAGGATTTTCATTTTGGCTTGATCGGTAAAGGTGACAAAGCCTGCGCCGTAAAACTTTGGTGTGTCTTCAGCAGCACACAGCGCGCAAGCCAACTTACCGCCAGTGCATGATTCGGCGGTAGTTAAGCGTAATTGATCAGCGATAAGTCTTTGGCTCAACGCGGATGTCAGGTTTTCAATGGTATCGCTATCTGCAAGTTGTACAATTTTATTGCTATTAATGTTCATCGTTGTTTGTCCACGCTATTAGCTGCAAAGGTGATTTGCCTTTTTTGTATGTTCTTTCACTATAATAAAAATCAAATTTATAAAGCCGATTATTCTGAAAATATATTTAAGACTTAAACACAGCTTTCTTTAATCTTTTTATTGTCATTTTGAGTTAAATTTGCTGAAGATCTTGTTGCTAGCTGACTGATTTTAATTGTTTTATAACAATCAGTATGATTCTTATTTGTCAATTATAAAAATAGCAACCAGACTTAATAAGTCAAACCAAACGCAATTAAGGAGTTAGTATGAAATTTCAGGCCATTGTATTAGCAGGTTTTCTTGTCATGCCTTATGCGTTAGCGGATGACCAGGGCGGCTTAAAACAGGATGCTGCGCCACCACCGCCACATGCAATAGAAGACGGCTATCGCGGAACTGATGATGCAAAAAAAATGACCGTTGATTTTGCGAAAACTATGCATGATGGTGCCTCAGTTTCATTACGAGGTAATTTAATTTCCCACAAGGGTGAAGACCGTTACGTTTTTCGCGATAAGAGCGGCGAAATTAATGTTGTTATTCCTGCTGCCGTTTTTGATGGACGACAAGTTCAGCCTGACCAGATGATCAACATTAGCGGGAGTCTGGATAAGAAAAGCACCCCAGTCGTCGTTCGAGTCACACATCTGCAGAAATAGTCACAAAAATAAATGCGTCTGATGGCCCAATCAATTGGGGCATCAGGCTTTGCTGTTTATGTTATTTGCCTCTGTTTTATGGCGCAAGGAAGAGATAATTTACAGAATTAAACACTTTTTTATCTGCTTATTTTGTTTTAAATCACAATGTTATCTTTAACGTCGTCTCAGATTAGGGTTTCTATTAAAATATTGACGTAATTTTTCTTTTCTCTCGGTAGAATACGGCGCACAAGGAACTGTGAAAAAGGAGTGGCAATGATCAAGAAGACAACGGAAATCGATGCCATCTTGTTAAATCTCAATAAGGCTATCGACGCCCATTACCAATGGCTGGTGAGTATGTTTCACAGCGTGGTAGCGAGAGATGCCAGTAAGCCAGAAATTACGGATAACCATTCTTATGGACTGTGCCAGTTCGGTCGCTGGATTGATCATCTGGGGCCACTCGATAACGATGAATTACCTTACGTTCGGCTAATGGATTCTGCCCATCAACATATGCATAACTGTGGTCGGGAATTAATGTTGGCTATTGTCGAAAATCGCTGGCAGGACGCTCATTTTGATGAATTTCAGGAAGGGTTACTTTCTTTTACGGCAGCATTAACCGATTACAAAATTTATTTGCTGACGATTCGTAGCAATATGGATGTTCTGACTGGATTACCTGGTCGTCGGGTTCTTGATGAATCCTTTGATCATCAATTACGTAATGCTGAACCACTGAATCTCTATTTAATGCTGCTGGATATAGACCGATTTAAATTGGTTAATGATACCTACGGGCATTTAATCGGTGATGTGGTATTACGCACCCTGGCAACTTACTTAGCTACCTGGACACGTGATTATGAAACGGTTTATCGCTATGGCGGCGAAGAATTTATCATCATTGTCAAAGCTGCTAATGATGAAGATGCCTGTCGTGCCGGAGTACGCATTTGCCAGTTAGTCGATAACCATGCAATCGCACATTCTGAAGGGCATATCAACATAACCGTGACCGCAGGTGTGAGCCGTGCATTTCCTGAAGAACCGCTGGATGTGGTCATCGGAAGAGCAGACCGGGCAATGTATGAGGGTAAGCAAACCGGAAGAAATCGCTGCATGTTTATTGACGAACAAAACGTGATTACCCGAGTTTAATCGCCGTTTAACATTCATTGAGAAAAATAGTGCTACTGTGTCAATGATCCGTTACCAGTGCAGAGAAAAGCCTGTTAGCGCAAAAGTAAAAACACAAATCTATCCATGCAAGCATTCACCGCCGGTTTACTGGCGGTTTTTTTTCGCCGTCAGAAAAATCAGGCCCCTTGTACACAATTGTAACAAGGGGCCGGTTAGGTGAGGGATTATCTCCGTTCATTAGTCATCCCATTTGTGGCTGAAATACGCGGCCAGAAAGCCAGAAAATAAAATTATTCCCAGCACAGCTATAAAAACATTCATATTACCCAGCATTATTTGCCTCCGTTTATGGTGTGGTGTGTTTCCTCTCTTACCTTAATTTTCATCTCAATGAGAAAGATATTAGCAGAGGTAACCTAAACGAAGGCTGAATTAGAGGGTTAATGTGATGAGGAGCGGCTGTTTTTCCGATATTGTGAAGGGGATAATAAAAAACGCTGGTGAAAATGATGACGCAGTAAAGATGAATTACCAAACCCCGTCAGCTCGGCAATTTTATCGATGCTAAACGACGAATTTTGCAGATAATCCTCCACTCGCATTAATCGCTCATTGAGAAGCCAGCGGGCGGGTGTCATACCCGTTAAGGCGACAAAACGTCTTAAAAAAGTACGTTGACTCATATTCACTCGTCCGGCGAGAGAGGCAACGGTATGCGTTTGTGCCAGATTTTGCTGTAAAAAGTCGAATAATGCGCCTAACGTATGGCTTTCACGCGGCGCAGCCATCGGGCGTGTCAGGTTTTGTGGTTGCTCACCGTGGCGATGTGGCTGAATGACCAGCCGCCGGGCGACATTATTAGCAATTTCGTGACCATAATCTTTGCGCACGATATGTAAGCACAGATCGATCCCTGCTGCGCTTCCGGCGGATGTCATCACTTGTCCTTCATCCTGATATAACACATTGTCACTTACGTGAATTGAAGGGTAACGATGCTGGAGTTGTTCAGTGTAGCGCCAGTGGGTGGTCGCTTTTCGCTGGTGAAGAAGGCCTGCGGCGGCAAGGACAAATACGCCCGAGCATATCGAAACCAGGCGAGTACCGCGTTGATGTGCTTCGCGCAACGCCTGACATAGTACTTCTGGTACTGTTGCATCTATACCGCGCCAGCCTGGAATAATAATCATATCGGCTTCAGTCAGTAGCTCCAGCCCGCCATCCGCAACTACGTGGATCCCGCCAGTAGCTTGCAGCGCGCCGGGTTCTACCGCCGCAACAGCAAACCGATACCAGTTATCGCCGAGTTCCGGGCGTGGCAGACCGAAGATTTCAACGGCTACACCGAATTCAAAAGTACAAAGCCCGTCATAGGCCAGCACAGCGACTAGCGGTCGTTGTACTGTTGTCATCATTTTGCTTTTTTCTGGCATATCGGAAGGCGGTCAGTGAAAGGTTGATTGGTTACATTATTGTTAACACAACAACCCAAAAGGAAAAAGCAATATGCGTTATGTCACTGAATTTACCGCAGCGATGCCAGAAGCTGCCGAAGCTCATTTTCTCGCGCGTTTGAGTGTCGAAACGGATTGCGCCGATGTTCATGACTCGCTGGCCTACATTGGCGATGATTTCGTTTTGCTGCATGTGGTCGGGCGTGAAGAGGATTTCGCCCGTCGGCATGTCCCCGGCGCGATTCATCTGCCCCATAAGCAAATGACCGAAGAGAGAATGGCTCAATGGTCGGAAGATACTCTGTTTGTGGTGTATTGCGCGGGGCCACATTGTAACGGCGCAGACCGCGCGGCACTCAAACTGGCTCGGTTAGGAAGGCCAGTTAAAATCATGATCGGCGGGGTAACCGGCTGGGAAGATGAAGGCTACGCCTTTGCAACAGGAAAATAATGAGTCAAGCCGTGCCGTTAAGGCACGGCAGTGAGTCAACAAAGAACCGGCTGCCCCCAGGGTCTTGCGTGAATGCCTTTTAACATCAGCACCCACGCAGCAATGATCGCCAACGCTAAGATGACAAACAGCGAGGACGGCGGCAGGCTGGTGAGCACGACGCCACTCACTAATGGGTTAATCGCTGCACCAAGCCAGCCTAAAGACTGGGCGGAAAAATAGCTGGCTTTCATCCCTGATGGTGCAATATGGTCAATCAACATATATTCGCCAGGGGCATAAATGATTTCGCCAAGAGTAAACACGGCGGCTGAAATTCCCCAAAGTAGCAGGCTGTTGCCCGATAAGATAAACCCGACCAGACCGACGACAAAACAGAGAGTGCCGGCCGTCATTAGCGCGCGGATGTTGGTCGGATTAATGCGCCGGCCCACGGAATATTGCAACGTAACTACCATCGCAGCATTAACCGGAAGAACAACCGCGACCACCTTTTCGGCAAAATCACCATCAGCAATCACCATCACGTATTGTGAAATGCACGAGGCAAACGCTCCGCTCACGAAAGAAGCCAGAAAGGCTGAGCAGGTGAACCACAGCAGAGCTTTATCCTGTAACAAAACCTTTGGTGACCAGACGCTGCCTGTCTCTGTGGCGATGATTTTCTCGCTGCGTTTCACCCAAATTTGAATGAAAAGCACAGGAAACGCAGAACAGATGGCTGCCAGCCAAAAGGGCAGATTGATACTTTGCATTACTAACAGCGTGCCGAGTGGTGGGCCGATGGTCCAGCCAATGTTGAGCATGGTGTAGTTGATCGAGAAGATCTTCGTTTTACTGGCGGAGGAAAGATTATCGGCAAACCAGGCTTTCAACACGGTAGCAAAAACGGAATACGCACAGTTAATGAGCGCGAAGAACAGCACCACCAGCGTCACGTTGTCCACCAGGGGAATGGCGATAAAACCGCTGGCGAAGGCGGTAATTGCCAGTAACATATAACGTTTCTTGTCGAACTTATCCGCCAGAATGCCAAACCCGAGGCTGAAAACGACGCCGATAGTAAGCGCAATTGTCATCGCATAACCAATCAAATCGACACCCAGACCGTACTGGCGACTCAAATAAATGGTCATAAACGGCAGCGTAGCGCCGCGTCCGATGGTTAATAACAACGACGAGGCAAGAAGGGCGCTGGTAGAGCGTCGCAGAGATAAGTTCATTTGGCTGTCCGGCAGTGCGTTTCGTTATGTTTTGTTTTAGAGATGTAAAGAAATAGCATGGCAAAAATCCGAAGTATAGCGACTTATTTGCGCATTAATGCCGTCGTAAACGGTGACTAACGAATCAACTGTTAAAGAAAAGTAAATTCCGCTAAGTTGATTGCTTACAAAAGATGAAAATTCAGGGGCGGTAGAATGTCGCGAAAAGATGGGGTGTTGGCGCTACTGGTAGTGGTAGTGTGGGGGCTTAATTTTGTGGTCATCAAAGTGGGGCTTCATAATATGCCACCGCTGATGTTGGCCGGTTTGCGCTTTATGCTGGTAGCCTTCCCGGCAATCTTTTTTGTAGCACGACCGAAAGTACCGCTGAATTTGCTGCTGGGGTATGGTTTAACCATCAGTTTTGCGCAGTTTGCCTTTCTGTTCTGTGCCATTAACTTCGGTATGCCTGCAGGTCTTGCTTCGCTGGTTTTACAGGCACAGGCGTTTTTTACGATTGTCCTCGGCGCGTTTACTTTCGGTGAGCGACTGCATGGCAAGCAACTGGCGGGGATCGCCTTAGCGATATTTGGCGTGCTGGTGTTGATTGAAGATAGCCTGAACGGTCAACATGTGGCGATGCTCGGTTTTATGCTGACCCTGGCGGCAGCATTTAGCTGGGCGTGTGGCAACATCTTCAATAAAAAGATCATGTCGCACTCATCGCGCCCGGCAGTGATGTCGCTGGTAGTGTGGAGCGCATTGATCCCGATTCTCCCGTTTTTTGTTGCCTCGTTCATTCTCGATGGTTCCGCAACAATGATTCACAGCCTGGTCACTATCGACGTGACCACCATTTTGTCTCTGATGTACCTGGCGTTTGTGGCGACAATTGTCGGCTATGGGATCTGGGGTACGCTGCTTGGGCGTTATGAAACCTGGCGCGTGGCACCGTTATCGTTACTTGTCCCGGTGGTCGGTCTGGCAAGTGCGGCGTTATTGTTAGATGAACGATTAACGGGTCTGCAATTCTTCGGTGCGGTGCTGATAATGGGCGGGCTGTATATCAATGTGTTTGGTTTGCGGTGGCGTAAAGCGGTGAAGGTGAGAAGTTAATAAGCCCCGAGATGTCGGGGCCAGAATTAACTACATGGCGTGTTGATTATAATAGGGCACGCCCAGCGCATCCGACTTATCACTGCCTGTACCCATGTGATTTAAATCGAATGGTGGTTGTTCCTGCGATGGGGGAACAATCACTTCATCACCACAGGGAATAACCGTCGGCTGCGTGGTTTGTTCCGCAAAGCCTTGCGCAGAAAAGACAATAAGCGCGGTTATCATTGCGGATAAAAGTGGTTTCATGATTGCCTCAGTGACGTTGTCACGTTTCAACTAGCTATTGTAATGATTTAATGGATGTAAAAAGCGCGATTCGCCCTGAATATTAGCCATCCGGTATTTATGCGGCGGAACATCAAAGTAGTTTTTGAAGGTTCGGGTCAGCGTTTGCTGGGACTCGAAACCATAACGTTCTGCCAGATAGAGTATCGGCTCGTTGCTTTCTTTCAGCTTTTGCGCGATTTCTGTCATCTTACGGCTGCGGATATATTGGCCTAATGAATGACCGGTTTCTTTTTTAAACATCCGTTGCAGGTGCCATTTGGAGTAACCCGAACGCTCTGACACTTTCTCCAGTGACAGTGGCGATTCCAGGTTGTCCTCGATCCAGTCCAAAATGCTATGAATGGTAATAGCGTCAGTGTTGCGTCTGGACATCGTCATACCTCTTTTTTTGTTTACGGCAGGACTTTCTTAAGCAAATGCTCAAGCGTTGCCACTTCGTCCGCCGTCAGGTTTTTTGTTAATTCTTGATGCAGGTCCTGGCCAACTAATTGATGGCATTGTTCACATATCGCTGCGCCGCTGGTGGTGAGCTTTACCAGCACGCCGCGCTTGTCATTCGGGTTCGGCAACCGTTCTACCCAGCCTTTACAGACCAGGCGATCCAGCATACGGGTCAGTGCTCCCAGGTCGACCGACAACACTTTTTTCAGTTCAACCGGTGTAATGCACGCCGCGCAGCGGATAGAGCAGAGCACCTTAAACTGTGCCGCAGTGATATCCAGCGGAGACAGATAATCGTTAAGCAGACGGTCTTTCTTCTGATTAACCATATAGATTAAGCGACCCAAGGGGATGATTTCATTGAACAGGTCGCTGGTACTTTTCACAATGGTTGCCCTGGCAAGTAATTAGTTGCAGGGGATAATATTGCCCAGGCAAGTATATGTCAAATGAATGAATTGTCTGATGCCACGTTTTGCTAAATCGGTTCAAGTTTTGGTCAGTGCTATGCAAGATTAGTTAAAGAGTGAAACTTTCTCTTTGTTTTCCCTTTATACTTTTCGCTGATTACTCAGACACACAGGACAACAACCACCAATGTTAGATTTGTTTAAAGCAATTAGTCTGGGGCTGGTGGTGTTGCTGCCGTTAGCCAACCCATTAACGACAGTCGCGTTATTTCTTGGCCTGGCGGGCAACATGAACAGCGCCGAACGTAATCGCCAGTCGTTGATGGCCTCGGTATACGTATTTGCCATCATGATGGTGGCGTATTACGCCGGGCAACTGGTGATGGACACGTTCGGAATTTCGATTCCCGGTCTACGTATTGCCGGTGGTTTAATTGTCGCGTTTATCGGTTTCCGTATGCTCTTTCCTCAGCAAAAGGCAACGGATTCACCGGAAGCAAAAAGCAAATCAGAAGAACTGGAAGATGAACCCAGCGCCAATATTGCTTTTGTGCCACTGGCAATGCCAAGTACCGCCGGACCGGGAACCATTGCGATGATCATTAGCTCGGCGTCAACGGTGCGTCAGAGTTCAACCTTCGCGGACTGGGTTCTGATGGTTGCGCCGCCGCTGATCTTTTTCCTGGTGGCGGTCATTTTATGGGGAAGCCTGCGTAGCTCTGGTGCCATTATGCGGCTGGTGGGGAAAGGGGGAATTGAAGCAATCTCCCGCCTGATGGGCTTCTTGCTGGTTTGTATGGGCGTGCAGTTTATTATTAACGGCATCCTGGAAATTATTAAAACTTACCATTAAAAAAGACCCGAATGGGTCTGAGACAGATGACAAACGCAACATTGCCTGATGCGCTACGCTTATCAGGCCTACGTAATCTCTGCAATGTATTGAGTTTGAGTGCTTTTGTATTTACCGACCCGAACAAAGCGGCCTGTTCGGGTCTTTAAACTACCGAGTTTGTTCTTCGAGTGTCACAGGCCAGCGGCGGAATATGATAATTGACCATATCAACGCGGCGAGTGCCGGAACTGCGCCCACATAACCAATCATCGACATCGACCAGTGCAGACTTACCTGATTACCCACCAGTGCTCCGGCGCCAATGCCAATATTAAATATCCCGGAAAAGAGCGCCATCGCAACGTCGGTGGCATCCGGTGCCAGCGCCAGTACTTTAACCTGCATCCCAAGCCCGATGATCATCATCGCAATCCCCCAGAAAATGCTCAGCACGCCGAGGTGTATCTCGCTACTTGCCGAAGGCAACAGTAGCGCCAGGCACACCAGCAATAGCGCAATCGCCGCGCTGACCAGCACAGATGCGTACTGATTACCCAGCTTACCGAAAATCACGCTACCAATGATGCCCGCACCACCGAGCATCAACAGCAATGCCGTGGCAAAGTTGGCGCTGAACCCCGCAACGTTTTGCACAAAAGGTTCAATATAGCTGTATGCCGTGTAATGGGCGGTGACCACGACCACCGTCAGCAAATAAATGCTCATCAATGCCGGGCGACGAAACAGCAGCGGAAGACTTTTTAACGAACCAGAGTGCTCACTGGGCAGTAATGGAAGTAATTTGATCAGGCACAAAAGGGTGATAAGCGCCCCGATACCAATTGCGAAGAAGGTCATTCGCCAGCCGAAATACTGCCCCACAATGCGCCCGAGAGGTAAACCTAATACCATCGCCAGTGCTGTGCCGGTGGCAATTAAACTCAATGCCTACGCTCGCTTCCCGGCTGGCGCCATACGGATTGCCAGAGACGCCGTAATCGACCAGAAAATAGCATGGGCGAAAGCCACACCAATACGACTGATCACCAGAACGGTAAAGCTCCACGATAAAAACGACAGTATGTGGCTGGCGATAAACACCACAAACAGACAGATCAGTAATTTGCGGCGTTCAACCTGGCTGGTCATTAGCATAAAAGGCAGTGACATTAGAGCCACCACCCACGCATAAATGGTCAACATGATACCGACTTGTGCGGTTTGCATATGAAAGCTTTGCGCAATATCAGAAAGCAAACCTACAGGCACAAATTCGGTGGTATTGAAGATGAAGGCGGCAACTGCCAGCGTAACGACCCGTAGCCACGCCACTTTGCGGGAAACAATATTTGTTGTCATAACCGATTATCGGATGAGTTGCGAAAAGGTAATAAAATGATCTTAAAACGGTTAATGATCTGAATACAACGGTTTTGTGATCTATGTCGCGTTTCGCCGATTCATGCTGTATCAACGGCAGCGTGAGTAGCAGGTACAACATTTAGTCTGGTACATCCAGCAGTTCAATAAACGCCTCAAGCGGACGCGTTTTCGCCCCGCGACGCCAGACCAGCCAGGTCGTTAACCAGCGCCATTTCTCAGCCAACGGCCACGCTTCAACCTGATGATGCCCGGGCATACTTTCCAGCATAGATCGTGGGATAAGCGCAATGCCCGCACCCGCGACCACACAGGCCAACATCCCGTGATACGACTCCATCTCATGAATAGTCCCCGGTGCTGCGCCGTCAGCATGAAACCAGCTCTCAAAATGACGGCGATAAGAACAATTGGCGCGAAAGGCATAGATGTTGTAACCATCAACCTGACTGGCGCGGGTTACTGGCGCATGTCCTTGTGGCGTGACGATCATCAGCTCTTCGCGATATACCGGTATCCCGTCGATGGCGGTATGGTTAATCGGCCCATCAATAAATGCCGCATTCAGTTTTCCTTCCAGTACGCCGTCCAGCATCGTGCCAGAAGGGCCGGTGGAAAGTGAAAACTGAATTTTGGGGTAACGGCGGTTAAATTCTGCCAGCGTTGCCGGAATACGCACTGCGGCGGTGCTTTCCAGCGATCCGAGAGAAAACAGACCCTGCGGCTCATCGCCAGCCACGACATTTCGCGCCTCATCCACCAGCGCGAGAATTTGTTGGCTGTAGCGTAAAAAGTTATGCCCGGCGGGAGAGAGACGTAAACGCTGATTTTCGCGGATAAACAGCTCAACACCGAGCTCTGTTTCCAGTTGACGTATACGAGTCGTGAGATTTGACGGCACACGATGTACTTTAGCCGCAGCCTGGGTAATGCTGCCAGCCTCGGCAACTGCGTTGAACATCTCCAGTTGAGTCAGATCCATAGTATTCTCGATTTGTGAATAAGTGGCTTAATATTATTCATTTTCAAACAAGAGTAAATCTACGTATCTTCAAACCATAACTCATAAAGGAGATACCCCAATGACCATCACTCCGGCGACCCATGCCATTTCGATAAATCCAGCCAATGGTGAACAACTTTCTTCACTGCCCTGGGCTGGCGCTGACGATATTGAAAACGCTCTTCAGCTTGCAGTGGAAGGTTTTCGCGGCTGGCGCGAGACAAGTGTAGATTACCGGGCGGAAAAACTGCGTGATATCGGTAAAGCTCTGCGCACTCGCAGCGAAGAGATGGCGCAAATGATCACCCGTGAAATGGGTAAACCCATCAGACAGGCGCGTGCCGAAGTGGCGAAATCGGCGAATTTGTGTGACTGGTATGCAGAACATGGCCCGGCAATGCTGAAAGCGGAACCAACGCTGGTTGAGAATCAGCAGGCGGTTATTGAGTATCGACCGATGGGGACGATTCTGGCGATTATGCCGTGGAACTTTCCTTTATGGCAGGTGATGCGTGGCGCTGTTCCCATCATTCTTGCAGGTAACGGCTACTTACTTAAGCACGCGCCGAATGTGATGGGCTGTGCTCAGCTCATTGCCCAGGTGTTTAAAGATGCGGGTATCCCACAAGGTGTATATGGCTGGCTGAATGCTGACAACGATGGTGTCAGTCAGATGATTAAAGATTCACGTATTGCGGCGGTCACCGTAACCGGAAGTGTCCGTGCAGGAGCGGCTATTGGTGCACAGGCTGGTGCGGCACTGAAAAAATGCGTACTGGAGCTGGGCGGTTCAGATCCGTTTATTGTGCTTAACGATGCCGATCTGGAACTGGCGGTGAAAGCGGCGGTAGCCGGGCGTTACCAGAATACCGGACAGGTTTGCGCGGCGGCAAAACGCTTTATCATCGAAGAGGGGATTGCTTCGGCATTTACCGAACGTTTTGTAGCGGCTGCGGCAGCGTTGAAAATGGGCGATCCCCGTGACGAAGAGAACGATCTTGGTCCGATGGCACGTTTTGACTTGCGTGATGAGTTGCATCATCAGGTGGAAAAAACCCTGGCGCAGGGCGCACGTCTGTTACTGGGTGGGGAAAAGATGGCTGGGGCAGGTAACTACTATCCGCCAACGGTTCTGGCAAATGTCACCCCAGAAATGACCGCATTTCGTGAAGAAATGTTTGGCCCCGTTGCGGCAATCACCGTAGCGAGAGATGCAGAACATGCGCTGGAACTGGCAAATGACAGTGAGTTCGGCCTTTCTGCGACGATTTTTACTACTGACGAAACACAAGCCAGACAGATGGCGGCACGTCTGGAATGCGGCGGCGTGTTTATCAACGGTTTCTGTGCCAGCGACGCACGGGTTGCTTTTGGCGGTGTGAAGAAGAGCGGTTTTGGGCGTGAACTTTCTCATTTCGGCTTACATGAGTTCTGTAATATCCAGACGGTGTGGAAAGACCGGATCTGACGTCACATATTTAGCTCTGTTATACTCGCAGGTCTTTTCAGACCTGCGAGCAAGGAGCAGAGAGTGGCTGTCGCCATGGATAATGCAATTTTAGAGACCATTTTGCGGCAAGTGCGACCGCTGATCGGTCAGGGTAAAGTCGCTGATTATATTCCGGCACTGGCAACCGTTGATGGTTCCCGTCTGGGGATTGCTATCTGTACCGTTGATGGGCAGCTTTTCCAGGCCGGAGACGCGCAAGAACGTTTTTCCATTCAGTCTATTTCCAAAGTGCTGAGTCTCGTTGTCGCCATGCGTCATTACTCCGAAGAGGAAATCTGGCAACGCGTCGGCAAAGATCCGTCGGGATCTCCGTTCAATTCCTTAGTGCAACTGGAAATGGAGCAGGGCATTCCGCGTAATCCGTTTATTAATGCCGGTGCGCTGGTGGTCTGCGATATGCTGCAAGGGCGATTAAGCGCACCACGGCAACGTATGCTGGAAGTCGTGCGTGGCTTAAGCGGCGTGTCTGATATTGCCTACGATACGGTGGTTGCCCGCTCCGAGTTTGAACATTCCGCAAGAAATGCGGCGATCGCCTGGCTGATGAAGTCGTTTGGCAATTTCCATCATGATGTGACAACCGTTCTGCAAAACTACTTTCATTACTGTGCACTGAAAATGAGCTGCGTTGAGCTGGCGCGGACGTTTGTCTTTCTGGCGAATCAGGGAAAGGCTATTCATATCGATGAGCCCGTAGTGACGCCAATGCAGGCACGGCAAATTAACGCGCTGATGGCAACGAGCGGAATGTACCAGAACGCGGGGGAGTTTGCCTGGCGGGTAGGGCTTCCGGCGAAATCTGGCGTTGGCGGCGGTATTGTTGCGATCGTCCCGCATGAAATGGCTATTGCGGTATGGAGCCCGGAACTGGATGATGCAGGTAACTCGCTTGCCGGTATCGCAGTACTTGAACAATTGACGAAACAATTAGGACGCTCGGTTTATTAATGCAGTCACTTGATCCACTCTTCGCGCGTTTATCCCGTTCAAAATTTCGCTCTCGCTTTCGTCTGGGCGTCAAGGAGCGTCAGTATTGTCTGGAGAAGGGCGCGCCGGTTATTGAACAACATGCGGCAGATTTTGTCGCTAAGCGTCTGGCTCCGGCATTACCGGCGAACGACGGTAAGCAAACCCCCATGCGCGGACATCCGGTGTTTATCGCTCAGCACGCTACCGCGACCTGTTGCCGTGGCTGTCTGGCTAAGTGGCATAACATTCCGCAGGGTGTTTCGTTAAGTGAAGAACAACAACGTTATATTGTGACGGTTATCTATCACTGGCTGGTTATTCAGATGAATCAGCCATAAGAATGGTGGTAAAAGCCAAAAGATCATCTGATTGATATCTTTCTTTGTCGCCGCTGTCAGCGAACATGCTATCCTTTATGAGAATTTACTTATTGCGTTGAGATAATTGCCACTCGCAATTGTATGGACAGATAATTAATGCATGTACACCCCATATCCACTTTCCGTTTGTTCCAGGAAGGTCATCTACTACGTAATAGCATTGCAATTTTTGCGCTAACGACGCTGTTCTATTTTATAGGTGCAGAGCTACGCCTGGTTCACGAACTTTCTCTTTTCTGGCCACTGAATGGCGTGATGGCAGGGGTATTTGCCCGCTACGTCTGGCTTAATCGTCTGCATTACTATGCCATCTGTTACGTGGCAATGCTGGTTTATGATGCCATGACCACCGAATGGGGGCTGGTTTCACTGGTTATCAATTTATCCAATATGATGTTTATCGTAACTGTCGCCCTACTGGTTATGCGGGATAAGCGTCTGGGGAAAAATAAGTACGAGCCAGTAAGCGCATTACGGTTATTTAATTATTGTCTGATTGCCGCTTTATTATGTGCCATCGTCGGGGCGATTGGTTCGGTCAGTATTGATAGTCTGGATTTCTGGCCTTTGCTTGCTGACTGGTTTAGTGAACAATTCTCAACAGGCGTGTTGATTGTTCCTTGTATGCTGACGCTGGCAATTCCTGGGGTATGGCCGCGCTTTAAAGCAGAGCAGATGATGCCAGTCATTGCGCTTATTGTGTCGGTTATTGCCTCGGTCGCCATTGGCGGAGCGGGGAGTCTGACGTTCCCGCTGCCCGCATTAATCTGGTGTGCGGTGCGTTATACGCCACAGGTGACGTGTCTGCTGACTTTTATCACCGGAGCAGTGGAGATCGTACTGGTGGCAAATTCGGTAATTGATATCGCCGTCGGTTCGCCGTTCTCTATTCCACAAATGTTCTCCGCACGTCTCGGCATAGCGACGATGGCGATTTGCCCGATTATGGTTTCCTTTAGCGTGGCAGCGATTAATTCGCTAATGAAGCAAGTTGCGCTGCGAGCCGATTTTGATTTTCTGACTCAGGTTTACTCACGATCCGGTCTTTATGAGGCGCTGAAAAGTCCATCGCTGCAACAGACACAACATCTGACCGTCATGCTGCTTGATATCGACTATTTCAAAAGCATTAACGATAACTATGGTCATGAGTGTGGCGATAAAGTGTTAAGCGTGTTTGCCCAGCATATTCAGAAAATTGTCGGCGATAAGGGGCTGGTGGCAAGAATGGGAGGCGAAGAGTTTGCCGTAGCCGTGCCTTCAATGAATCCCGTTGATGGTCTGCTGATGGCGGAGAAAATTCGTAAAGGCGTAGAACTGCAACCGTTCAACTGGCAACAAAAGACGCTTTATCTGACGGTTAGCATCGGCGTCGGTAGTGGGGATGCTTCATACCGCACACTAACCGATGACTTCAATAAATTGATGGTTGAAGCTGATACGTGTCTCTATCGGTCGAAGAAAGACGGGCGTAACCGCACCAGTACCATGCGTTATGGTGAGGAAGTTGTCTGACAGCTTTGTTATTTTGTCACGGTTTTAGCGTAATGTGTTCTACCACTCTGTTGACTGGAGAAAGAGGAGAATCCTCGATGGAACCATGATCCGCGCCACATTTTTATCTTAAACCTGCTAATTAATCATCACGAGTTGATCAAAACAGGGGTTCAGTGTATTAAAGTTTGCTAACCTGTCGTACCAATTCAAACAGGTTGTATGACTAATCAAAAGGGAACCCATTGTGAAAACACTAAATCGTCGCGATTTTCCCGGTGCACAGTATCCAGAACGAATCATTCAGTTTGGTGAAGGTAACTTTCTGCGCGCCTTTGTTGACTGGCAAATTGATCTCCTGAATGAACACACCGACCTGAATTCTGGCGTGGTCGTTGTTCGTCCGATTGAAACTTCATTCCCGCCGTCACTGAGCACGCAGGATGGTCTGTATACTACCATTATTCGTGGCCTGAATGAGAAGGGAGAAGCGGTCAGCGATGCGCGTCTGATTCGTTCTGTAAACCGTGAAATCAGCGTCTACGGTGACTACGATGAATTCCTGAAACTTGCGCATAATCCGGAAATGCGCTTCGTCTTTTCCAACACCACAGAAGCGGGTATTAGCTATCATGCGGGCGACAAATTTGATGATGCGCCTGCGGTAAGCTATCCGGCAAAACTGACGCGTCTGCTGTTCGAACGTTTCAGCCATTTCAACGGTGCGCTGGATAAAGGCTGGATCATCATTCCGTGCGAGCTGATCGACTACAACGGCGACGCGTTGCGTGAACTGGTGCTGCGCTACGCACAAGAATGGGCACTGCCAGAAGCATTTATTCAATGGCTGGATCAGGCTAACAGTTTCTGTTCTACGCTGGTGGACCGCATCGTTACCGGTTATCCGCGTGATGAAGTGGCTAAACTGGAAGCTGAACTCGGCTATCACGATGGTTTCCTCGACACCGCTGAACACTTTTACCTGTTTGTGATTCAGGGGCCGAAATCCTTAGCGACTGAACTGCGTCTGGATAAATATCCGCTTAACGTGCTGATTGTTGACGATATTAAACCGTATAAAGAGCGCAAAGTAGCAATCCTTAACGGTGCACATACCGCGCTGGTGCCGGTTGCGTTCCAGGCAGGGCTGGATACCGTCGGCGAAGCGATGAACGATGCTGAAATTTGCGCATTCGTTGAAAAAGCGATTTACGAAGAGATTATTCCGGTGCTGGATCTGCCACGTGATGAACTGGAATCTTTCGCCAGTGCCGTCACCGGGCGTTTCCGTAACCCGTACATTAAGCATCAGCTGCTGTCTATCGCGCTCAACGGTATGACCAAGTTCCGCACCCGCATCCTGCCGCAACTGCTGGCAGGGCAGAAGGCAAACGGCACACTTCCGGCGCGCCTCACTTTCGCATTAGCGGCATTGATTGCGTTCTATCGCGGAGAGCGTAACGGAGAAACGTATCCGGTACAGGACGATGCGCACTGGCTGGAACGTTATCAACAACTCTGGAGCCAGCATCGTGACCGTGTTATCGGCACCCAGGAACTGGTTGCGATTGTGTTGGCAGAAAAAGATCACTGGGAGCAGGATCTGACGCAAGTGCCTGGCCTGGTCGAGCAGGTTGCTAATGACCTGGAAGCGATTCTGGAAAAAGGGATGCGCGAAGCTGTACGTCCGTTGTGCTGATCCTTGCATTATTTTGTATGCTGGATAAGGCCTATACACCGCATCCAGCATGATTTTACCAACTAACTATATGGTTTCAGTTAGTTGTAGACGCTGATAAGCGTAGCGCATCAGACAATTAACAGCACAATCACTGAACCCGGTTTCGACCGGGTTTCTTAGTATCCTAAATTAGTTACAACATCCTATATGCTTTAATATAAAAAGGTGCCAAATGTAGCACCTGTAAATGTTGTCGTCTTGTAGGTAATTTGTAATTAGGAACTTGAGAATGTGATCACAATCACGTTTAATAGGGCGACTTTTCCACGCCTGAAGATAATCATGATTGTTCGCCCACAACAACACTGGCTGCGCCGTATTTTTGTCTGGCACGGTTCAGTATTATCCAAAATATCATCGCGCTTGCTACTAAACTTTCTCTTTTCTATCGCGGTTATTTTCATGCTGCCCTGGTATACGCATTTGGGCATCAAATTTACCCTCGCGCCGTTCAGCATTCTCGGGGTTGCTATCGCCATCTTTCTGGGGTTTCGTAATAACGCGGGGTACGCCCGTTATGTTGAAGCGCGCAAACTTTGGGGGCAGTTGATGATTGCCTCACGGTCGTTACTGCGTGAGGTAAAAATGACATTGCCTGATTCGGCAAGTGTAAAGGAGTTTGCCCGGCTACAAATCGCCTTCGCCCACTGTTTACGCATGACATTACGCAAACAGCCACAGGCGGGAGTGCTGGCACATTATCTTAATACTGGAGATCTTCAGCGAGTACTGGCTTCCAACTCTCCAGCTAACCGTATTTTATTGATAATGGGTGAGTGGTTAGCCGTTCAGCGGCGGAACGGGCTACTTTCTGACATTCTGTTTATTAGTCTGAACGATCGTCTTAATGATATTTCTGTGGTACTGGCAGGGTGCGAGCGTATTGCATATACACCAATTCCCTTTGCTTACGCCCTGATTTTGCATCGCACCGTTTATCTTTTTTGCATCATGCTACCATTCGCCCTTGTGGTGGATCTGCATTACATGACGCCTTTTATCTCTGTGCTAATTTCCTACACCTTTATTTCGCTGGATTGTCTGGCGGAAGAGCTGGAAGATCCGTTCGGTACTGAAAACAATGATTTACCGTTGGATGCCATCTGCAACGCTATTGAAATTGACCTGTTACAGATGAACGACGAAACAGAAATTCCGCCGAAGATTCTTCCCGATCGCCATTACCAGCTGACGTAATAATTACTCCGTGCGCCGGGCAACAATAAACAGACGAGGAAATGCCAACAGTATCTGCCCGTTCTCCTGCAGTGGATACTGTTCTTCCAGCATCTGATGGTAGCGCGTAAGAAAATGCTGCTGCTCACTCTCCGTCAGATCCTGCAACCATGGGCGTAATCCGGTGGCTGTCACCCAGTCAATAATCGCCTGGTGCGATGGCATCTGGTGATAGTAGGTGGTTCGCCAGATATCAACCTCACATCCGGCTTCGCTCAGAATATCGTAGTAAGCATGAACGCCTGCCAGCGGTTCGCGTCCACGATCCGGATAATGCTGCTCCCAGGCGACTTCGCGCATTAACACATGCGTCGGCTCCAGCCAGTTGTCCGGCATTTGCACCGCCAGCACGCCATGCGGATTGAGTAACGATACCAGATGCGGGAATAGCTCATAGTGTTCGGGCAGCCATTGCAGTGAGGCATTGGCAAAAATCAGATCGAGTGCATGGTTCGGTTGCCAATTGCGGATGTCTGCTTCCACAAACTGACATTCTGGCAAAATTGTGCGCGCTTCGGCAATCATCGCCAGAGACGAATCAATGCCGGTAATTTTAGCCGTTGGCCAGCGTTGATGTAGCAGGGCGGTGCTATTGCCTGGACCACAGCCAAGATCGGCTATTTCCCGGGCGTTTTCCAGAGGGACTCTGGCAAGCAGTTCTACCGCCGGTCGTGACCGTTCGGCGTTGAAGTGCAGATATAAAGAGGGGTTCCAGTCAGCCATTTTTTTACTCCCGTCAGCGCATTATCCCAAGTGTAGATAAAACTGATGGATTCGCCTCACGTCATCAATCCATTGAACACGCGCTTTGTACGTGGCCTACGTGATTAACTCAAATGTAGCCTGGCGTAAATTTTAATTACAACCACTTTAAAACAAATAAAATCCATATATTAAGCTTTTTGTTGATTTTATATGAATCTATTAACATACAGAATATTCAATATCTAATTTTAATACTTGCCAGCTAAATATCCATGAAGGGAATAATTCCACAGTGGCTTTTTTTTGATATCCTTAGGGCAGGAGCCAGGTTTGAAGGAGTTTTTTGTGCAAAAATCATGGCATTTTGGACACTAACTCTATCGGATATAGAGATATAAAATATGACGAGAAAATTTGCATTCAACATTTTATACATCATTGATGTTTTAGGTGATGAAGATCTTGATTCCCCGAGTGACATCAAAATCAATAATAAACCAGATGATATAACGCTTAAAAGTAATACCGCCTCAAAACTATTTAAATCCATATCAAGTCTGAAAGTGCCAATTCCTATTGTTTTTGTTAAGATACATAATATCCCCATGCTGAATTCTTTCTTTAAAGAACTGGAAAAAGGAGTCATAAAAAAAGGTTTGATTCCTATAGTGCATTTTGAGTGTCATGGTTCTCCTGAGGAAGGGATGTTTTTCCCTGGAATTAAAAAGTATATCTCCTGGGGGGAGATGAATGATTTATTTTTAATGATAAACAAACATACCATGAATAACCTACTAGCCATTGTCGCGGGATGTGACAGTTTCAAATCAACAGAAAATATAGAGTTTGCAAAAGGAAGTCCTTATGGCTGCTATATTGGCGCAAACAAAGTTACTGACGCAAGTATAATTAGCAGGTTTAAAGATTTTTACCGTTATATCTTTTTATATAATGATTTCGATGGGGCTTGTGATCTTTTAGGTGCCGATTTTTCTATGGTTTTCTCATATGATATCTGTATGCAAAGCTTTTTACTTCCGTTGGTCTTGAGTTATTTCGGAAAAGATAAAAAAGAGTTTGTTGAGTATACAATCAACCGACTAATAGACAATGGACAACAGGGCTCTATAGGTGAAATAAGAAAATTGGCAAAATACAGGTTAAAACATATTGATAAGTATTATGAGCGTTCTGGTGTTCAATTCTTACATGGGCAAAAGCCGCTTGCGTTTACGGAATTAAAGCGAATTGCACAGGAGCTTAAGGACAAACTTATTGACGAGGCTAAATTCAACCTCGAACTGAGGAATGCAATTAAATTGAAAAGAAATACAATTATGGGGAAGGGGGCTTGACCCTGAAGAACTGGATTTACTGCTGTAGAATACCTGGTGTACATCAAGTCAGGTGATATACACCAGGTGGCACAACTTACGAAGTGGTCATAATAATCAGCTTGCGCACGGAATCAGGATCAGACATTGCAAACCTCGCGGGAGAGTTATTTAACAATGGGCATGTCTGCGAGATGCTTAACAAAACGCTTCCTCACTTCCTGGTAACCGTTGCTTTCATAAAACTTGTGTGCTCTGACTCGACGTTCACTGCTTGAAAGTTCAATCTGAGAACATCCCTGATCCAGTGCGATTTTTTCAGAGGCAATGAGAAGCTTCTGTCCGATCCCTGTGCCTCGCGATGATTCATCTATGACCAGAGCAGAAATTAATGCCCACAAGCCGTTTTCATGTACAGGGGTGATAAAATTCATCACAATAACCCCGCAGAGTTCCTTTTCTGTTTCAGCAACCAAAATGCTAAGACTGGGATGCTTCTGGTTAATATGATTTTCTAAGCGTTCTACATCTGTCTGATAACCCAATTGCAGAAAGAGCTTTTGTAGAGATGGTATATCTTTTAATTCAGGAGTCCTGATTAAGACCATTGCCATAACCTTTGTCAGAAGAGTTAAGTAAAAATATCCAAATCTCGCTAAAGTTGCCAGGGTTGTTTTCGCTGTGAGTTCAACGGATGGACGCACAATGTTGCTGAATGAGCTCACCAGTACAAGCGCGTCGATCCTTGACTGTTTAATGTTGGGGGCGCGAAGCCTGCGTGGAACCAAACACGTCCTGCAAGATCCTGAGTCGATTAACCCGTATGCCGTCATGAGTCTCATCCTTTGAAAGCAGTGATCGCTGTGGTGAGACTGTAGCGCGGACATGTCTATTTGACCGAGTGGGTCCAGGAAAACATCCGCAGCCCCGTGATGGATATCTCAATTTAGCTACCACAACTTAAGTTCGCATAATGTATATTATGTTAAATGCAAGATATCAACATACACCTGACCACCGTACCGACCTCATAGCTTTAATGTACATGCTCCCTCCCTATTAACCGACAGACACTATCAATCGTTTTGCCTCGGGCATTTCTGTTTTTGATATACTCAAAGCCATTGTCGCCAGGAAAATATGCAAAGTGACTAAAGATAAATGGAGAATGTTATGATCAGGCAGAAGATTTTACAGCAGCTCCTGGAGTGGATTGAGTGCAATCTCGATCACCCTATCTCAATCGAAGATATCGCACAGAAATCTGGCTACAGCAGACGCAATATTCAACTTCTGTTTAGAAACTACATGCACATGCCCCTGGGCGCATACATCCGCAAACGAAGACTTTGTCGGGCAGCCATTCTTGTCAGACTTACTGCTAAATCAATGCTTGATATTGCGCTCTCTTTGCATTTTGATTCACAGCAGTCATTCAGTCGTGAATTTAAAAAATTGTTTGGATGTTCTCCCAGAGAATATCGGCACCGTGATTTTTGGGATCTAACAAATATTTTACCCCCGTTATTAACGCGTCAACATCAAAAGACAGATTGCACATTAATCCATCTTCCTGAAACACGTATTTTTGGCAATGCATTTAAATATGATATTGAGCTGTCTAATACGCCACCAGATGAAGAAGCAAAACTGCGCCGTAATCATTTATCCCGGTGCCTTCAAAATTTGAAGATGGATATCTATTACGTCTCAGCGTATACACCATCAACAAAATCGGTAGATTTGCTCACAGTTGAAACTTTCGCCGGTACTGTATGCAACCATGCGGATACAGACATGCCAAAGGAATGGATAACGGCTGGAGGGCTTTATGCATCTTTCCGCTATGAAGGAGATTGGGAGCACTACGCGAACTGGGTGCGGAACCTCTATCTGATAGAACTGCCAGCGAGGGGGTTAGTCAGAGTCAACGGCAGTGATATTGAGCGATTTTACTACGATAAAACTTTCGTAGAAAAGGATAGCAATTATGTTGTTTGCGAAATTTTCATCCCCGTTCGCCCAGCTTAGTTTGTATCGGTGTCACATTGAGGATTACCCTACCCTGCTACCGTCTAATCAGTATCAGGGTAGGTATTTAGTGGAATAATGGCGTTGAGAATGTCAACGCCATTATTCTTTATTACAGCGAATTTTTCATTCCGGGAGAAATTATTTTACTGCCTCCTCACCTTCTTCAGTAGCAGCTTTCACAGCGTTAATAGTCACCGTCACAGGCTGCATTTCGTACCCACCATACGTCAGAGTGTTGAATGTAAATGTATATTCCCCTGGCTTAGTGGTACTGAATTTACGTGTGATTTTCCCGTTCACGAAATGGTCAGCTTTCGACGGCAAGAACTGGTAATCATTCTCCGTCACGCCTTCCGGAGCCTTAATGTCGACCCACATATTTCCCCCAACAGGGTTGCCAGCCGAGATCAGAGTAACCTCCAGCGTTGCGGTCGCCACTCCGTCTGCTACCAGTTCTTTTACATCAGATGATGCAGCAAGTACTGCATTTTTATCATCCGCAACGAATCTGGATTCGGCAGTTTTCGTCGATACCTGACCGTCTGTCCGATTCACTTTCGCAGTTAGCGTATATATCGCCGCTTTAGTGGTAGAAGCGGTGAATACAGCCTGCCCTTGCTCATTAGTTGTTGCAGTCCCGTTCGGCTCCAGATCTAACGTTGTCGGGCTGGCGGTCAGCGTCACTTCACTACCTTGCACAAGGTTGTTATTGGCATCAGTAACCGTAACTTTATAAGTCTGTTTGGCTTTACCATCTGCCAGTGCGCGGTTGCCAATCACCTCAATACTCGAGATGGTTGCCGTAGCCTTGTCAGCCACAAACGTGATGCTCTGCGCATCCGACATCTGGTCATTTCCTGCCGTTGCGGTGATTGCATACGTTCCCGCAGTCACAGAAACGACTCGCAGCTCGGCTTTACCTTCATCGCTGGTCTTCACCCAAGTACTCTCGTCATTAAGCGGTGTGACGCCCCGAGGAAGATTAAAGGCGACCATAGTTCCGGGAACAGGGTTGCCGTTTTTATCCTCAACAGTTGCCGTCAGCGTAAAGGCATCTTTGCCGTTTGCTGCTTTTTGATCGGCAGTATCAACCTGAAGGCTTGCCTGACCGGTTTTGGCATCCGCTTTGAACTTCACCGTGGCAGTCTTCTGATTTTTATTCACCGAGGCCGTAATTGTGTGTTCCCCGGCAACGGTGGACATCAGCTCAATATCGGCTTTACCTGCCGCATTCGTTGTTACCGTATTCCCCGTCTTGCTGCTCACTCCCTCAGGCAGAGTCAGTGTTACCGTTTGATCCTGCAACGGGTTACCATAGGAATCCGTTACGGTCAGGGTAACCTTGTTGGCGGACTGTCCATCAGCCAGTTGGTTATCAACATTCACTGAAATATCGTGAATGTTAGCCTCAGAAGCGTTACCCACAACGTTCAGCAGTAGCGGTTTCGAAGCAGCATCTTTGCCATTCACTCGAGGCCAGATAACCAGTTGACCGGCTGCAGAGCCTGTGGTTAACGTCGTAACATAGGTGCCATTGCTTTGTTCCGTCCAGGCTCCTGCCGAAGGTTGTTCCGTCCCTGTGCTGGCTACGCCACTAAATTCTGGAGCATCAGGTTTCAGACCACTTACAGGGTTACCGTTCGCATCCTTCGCCGTGAAGGTCAATTGTGTCGTCGTTTTGATCATCGGGGCTTCATTATCTGCAACAAGCGTGGAGTTCACTAACGACATCTCCCCTGCGGCGATGGTGACAGAAACCGCCTGCTTCAGAGCATCAGCGCCATCAACGCGCGGCATGATGGTTAACTCACCAACTCCCGTTGCGCCAGCAGTCAGCATCGCCGTATAGGTTCCATTGCCCTTCTCCGTCCACTGACTGACGGATGGACGCTGCTGGTTGACGTTGTATGCATCACCACCAAATTGCGGTGTTTCCGGTGTAATACCGGTGATTGCGTTGCCGAATTTATCCTTCACAGTCAGCGTCAGCGTGATACTTTCGCCTGCGGTAATCGACGTTTTTGATACGGTCATTTCCGAGTGGTCAACCGCAATAGTCCCCGCTTTAACGTTAACCGGAGTTGCCTGTGCTGTAGCGTTTTTGCCATCGATCTGCGGCATAATGTTCAGCGCGCCTGCCCGCGTTCCCGAACGCAGAACAGCCGTGTATTCGCCGTTGCCTTTATGGCTCCAGCCTGTAACTGAACTACCAGACGCAGCGTCACCGGAAAGCGATGCGCCAAGTTTAGCGGTGTCAATATCGGTAAGCGCGTTTCCAAACTGGTCTCTGGCGGAGAAAGTCAGTTCCGTTGTGCTTTCAATAGCAAGATTGGCATCTTTTACAGTCAGCGTTGAAGTAGAAACTGCCTGATCGCCCGCGACGACAGTCAACTGCGCGGTGTCGGTGGTAGCTGGCTGGCCGTTGAATAACGGCATAATGCGAAGATCACCTGTCTTTCCGCCGGTGGTCAGCGTAGCAACATAGGAACCATCGCCTTGCTCGCGCCAGCTGGAAACGTTCGCCCCTTCAGACGCAGCTCCCGTCAGGCTTGTCGACAGGGAAAGACCGCTGATTGCGTTACCATGCGCATCTTTTGCCACAAACGTCACAGTCGTGCTTTCCCCTGCTTTTACGCGATCCGATGCAACGGATACTTTCGACTGGCCTGAAGATAAAGCATCAGCTACCACGGTCACTTTAGCCGCATTAGCTGCTGCATCCTGGCCGTTGAGCTTCGGCATAACAATTAATTCACCCGCCGTAGTACCCAGAGAAATCTGCGCAGTCCACGTCCCATCGCCATTATCCGTCCAGCCTGAAACTGAAGAACCCGCAGCGGCAGCCCCTGTTAATGACGGTGTATCTGGAGTGAGACCGGTCACCGGGTTGTCATAGGCATCTTTTGCTGCCCAGATAGCTGTAAGCGTGCCACCAACTACCGGTTTATCCGGGTTCAGGGTGATGGTTGAATGCGCTGTATCAAGCGGTCCGGCGACAAACTTCAGCGTTTGTTGTAACGTTCCCAACTGATACTGCTCGCTAAAAGCACGCACAACAATGTTTCCGGCGCGGGTCGAAGAAACCGTGGCGCTGTAAACACCTGGGTTTGTCTCCGAAATGCTGCCAATGGTAACGCCATTGCTGTCCTGTGGAACAAATCGCAGACGGCTGGCTTCTCCCGTCACAGGGTTGCCATCGGTATCCACGGCAGTAAGCGTCAGCGTGTAGGATTGCTGACCATTGGCAACCACGTCACCTGACGGCTCATTCACGCTCAGAGTCGATTTTGTCACATCCATCATAGTGGCACGCAGTTCAGCAGTGACGGTTTTGCTCATGCCATCAACGCTCACCGTAATGGTTGCTTCACCTGATTGCGTACCGGTGGTGAAGACCGACTGGTACACCCCAGCTTCTGTTTCGGTGATCTCCCCCAGAGTTGGTTGTGCCTGTGATTTAGCAGACTTAATGCCACGCGTTACGATGTTTCCGGCAGGTTTAAACGTCAGTTCAGTTTTGATCTGATCTTTCATACCCGTGATTGGCTGCCCTTCGGCGTCTCGCAGAGACAGGACCAGCGGCTTTTGCGCACTCCCGTTAGCAAGCATTTGGATACGGCTCTGACCGTCAAGCGTTAACGTAGTGCGATCGGCGCTCATACCTGCCCCGGTGATAACCACCTCAGTCTGTACGCGTTTTGAGGCATTGCCTTTGTTATCGTATGCGACCGCAGAAATTGCGTAATAATTGTCTTTGCCTGCCTGATAAGCCGGGAGCGTCACTTGCCACTGGTTACCCTGACCGGTAATTTTACCGCCTGCGGCCAGCAAGGACGGCGCTTCCCATTGCACATTTTTCAGACCGTGAGTTGCTTTGCTGACTACAAGACCAAGCGAAACCGTCTGTCCACCCTTACCTTCAATACGATCAGGCAGAGCAATACGGATCACCTCAGCTTTGCGATACTCAAGAACAATGTTGTTATTACGTTCAACCAGATCATAACGGCTGCCTGCGAGTACCCGACGCTCGCGAATGCTATCCGTATCGAGTTGTTTCTCCAGAGGCTCGCCAAACCGGTAGTTAACTTCCAGACCAAAGCGAGTGTCATTCTGACCGCTCTTGCCCTGCTTGTGCTCTGCACTCAGTGTCAGAAGAGGCACTGGCGTATAGTTCACCTCGGCGGAAATGGCATGTGGGTCTTTCTGGCGCTTATCTTTACCAAACAGCCCTACCTCATCGCCATAATATTGTTCATACATCAGGCTTGCGCCAAGCTGCGGCCAGGCCGGTAAATATCCCTCTGCGCGGATATCCCAACCATTAGCCGGACGCTCTTGATAATCTTCAATATCTGGCGATTTTTTCCAGCCAGAAGCCCGGATATAACCATTGGCACTCAGTTTCAGATAATCACGCCAGTATTCCGCACCAACGCCAATACGGGTATGACTACGGGATAAATCATGATCGATAAATGTGTTCAGCCCCGCCATCCAGTCATTGCCTGAAAAATGACGCCAGCCGAAACCAATATTTGACTGAGTACGATCGTCGGTACGATGTATTGCCCCCTGAGTGAATAGCATATCTGAAGGCGTATCATAAATCGGATAAAGCATTTCCAGCGAAGAGTCTTTCAGCGAGAAATCTTTATCGACATTCAATTTGACACGCGCCGTACCATATTTTCCAAGCCACTCCTGGATTTCCTGGGTAGCCTTAGCTGTGGCCATTCCGGTAACAAAATTGCGTGTCGCATCGCTATCCGGCTGACTGCTTAAAAATTTACCGGCATTCGCGGCAAACGACGCGATATTTTTTTCTGCATTATTGTCAGTAGCAACCGCAGTATTTTCCGTACTTAGACGAGGCAGAGCCGCTCGCGCCGTCATTGTCGGCGTAAAGGTGACAGCCAGTGGAAAAAGAACCTGAATAGAGATGTTTGCCCACGCCACGCAGTGAGCCAGGGCTGAATAACGAAAGCGTGGTTGTTTATTAGCTTTTTTAAAACGTGACATTGAGATAATTTCCTGATGAACGAATTAACGAACATAAGCAAACGCATATAAAAACGTTTGCTTGTCAGAAAAACCGGATATTTCCCGGTTTCCTTTTCCGCAGAAAAGGAAATACCTTTATGAAAGAAAGCGCATCGCCACCCTGAACATTCAGTGGTTGCAATTACTCGTCTGGTGACAGGGCCGGGATTATATTTTTGTTTGTAAATATGAATTTAGCTTTTTGTGCAAGAGCTAATATAAAGGGGTAAGTTCTATTGGATGCTGATTAAATTACGGTTGCGTAGTTATTATTTAGTAATCGCAACTGGCCTTCCGTAGATGGGGTGCATTACAGCTAAAATAAGTCAATAAGCCTTCGGTGGTATGTCAATCCTCATTTATAGTCATGTGATCTTCGACCAGGAAATATCTTATAGATATTACTTAATTTTCCGCATCGTTATTATCTGCGCACATCTATACTGGACTATGGCTGTAGAAATAAAAATCACTCGTTAACATGGTTGGCTGAGATTCCAGTAATAACCTTTGTTATTTGACAATATTATCCACCGCTTTCATAAATTAATGATGACGAATAATGATATTTTACGGGCTGATTTTTATGTGATAATCATGTTGCGTAGGAAAATTACAGAAAAATAACAACATATAACTCAACACCCCTTATCGGAAACTGTTGTATCTCATTGTAATTAATTATGAAAAATACACCGTACTTATTCCGAAAATCAAAAATCGGTTAGGATTTTGTTATTTAAAACCAAAGCCATTACGCTTGCTTACTTTATCGATAAATCCTACTTTTTTTAATGCGATCCAATCATTTTAAGGAGTTTGAAATGGATAAGAAGCAAGTAACGGATTTAAGGTCAGAACTACTCGATTCACGTTTTGGTGCGAAATCTATTTCCACTATCGCGGAATCTAAACGTTTTCCGCTGCACGAAATGCGCGATGACATCGCATTCCAGATTATCAATGATGAATTATACCTGGATGGCAATGCCCGACAAAACCTTGCCACATTTTGTCAGACCTGGGACGACGAAAATGTTCATAAGCTGATGGATCTGTCGATCAACAAAAACTGGATCGATAAAGAAGAATATCCGCAGTCCGCAGCTATCGACCTGCGTTGTGTAAACATGGTTGCCGACCTGTGGCACGCGCCTGCGCCGAAAAACGGTCAGGCCGTTGGCACCAACACCATTGGTTCTTCCGAGGCCTGTATGCTCGGTGGGATGGCAATGAAATGGCGTTGGCGCAAACGTATGGAAGCCGCAGGTAAACCGACCGATAAACCAAACCTCGTGTGCGGGCCGGTGCAAATCTGCTGGCATAAATTTGCCCGCTACTGGGATGTGGAACTGCGCGAGATCCCTATGCGCCCCGGTCAGTTGTTCATGGACCCGAAACGCATGATTGAAGCCTGCGACGAAAACACCATCGGCGTGGTGCCGACTTTTGGTGTGACTTACACCGGTAACTATGAGTTCCCGCAACCGCTGCACGATGCGCTGGATAAATTCCAGGCCGACACCGGGATCGATATCGACATGCACATCGACGCCGCCAGCGGTGGCTTCCTGGCACCGTTCGTGGCTCCTGATATTGTCTGGGACTTCCGCCTGCCGCGCGTGAAATCAATCAGTGCTTCAGGTCATAAATTTGGTCTGGCTCCGCTCGGCTGCGGCTGGGTTATCTGGCGTGATGAAGAAGCACTGCCGAAAGAACTGGTGTTCAACGTTGACTATCTCGGCGGTCAAATCGGGACTTTCGCCATCAACTTCTCTCGCCCCGCCGGCCAGGTAATTGCGCAATACTATGAATTCCTGCGCCTTGGTCGCGAAGGCTACACCAAAGTACAGAACGCCTCTTACCAGGTCGCCACTTACCTGGCGGATGAAATCGCTAAACTGGGACCGTATGAATTCATCTGCACCGGTCGCCCGGACGAAGGTATTCCGGCGGTCTGCTTCAAACTGAAAGACGGCGAAGATCCGGGATACACCCTGTATGACCTCTCTGAACGTCTGCGCCTGCGCGGCTGGCAGGTTCCGGCCTTCACCCTCGGCGGTGAAGCCACCGACATTGTGGTAATGCGTATTATGTGCCGCCGTGGCTTCGAAATGGACTTCGCTGAACTGTTGCTGGAAGACTACAAAGCCTCCCTGAAATATCTCAGCGATCACCCGAAATTGCAGGGTATTGCTCAGCAGAACAGCTTTAAACATACCTGATAACGTTTAGATGGTAATGGCGTCCCGGAACGATCCCGTTTCGGGACAAATTCCAGAGTCTGTTCACTGGCATTAGCAATGGAAAAATATTGCTCTGAATACGCTTCAGAACAAGACAGGCGCGGTTCCGACAGGAATACCGTTTTAGGGGGAAAATATGGCTACATCAGTACAGACAGGTAAAGCTAAGCAGCTAACATTACTTGGATTCTTCGCTATTACGGCATCGATGGTAATGGCTGTTTATGAATATCCTACCTTTGCAACATCCGGTTTTTCATTAGTTTTCTTCCTGCTATTAGGCGGGATTTTATGGTTTATTCCCGTTGGACTCTGTGCTGCGGAAATGGCTACTGTAGACGGCTGGGAGGAAGGTGGCGTTTTCGCCTGGGTATCGAATACCCTGGGGTTAAAATGGGGATTTGCAGCGATCTCATTTGGTTATTTGCAAATCGCTATCGGCTTTATTCCGATGCTCTATTTCGTGTTAGGGGCACTTTCCTACATTCTTAAATGGCCAGCACTGAATGAAGATCCGGTAACAAAAACCATTGCGGCACTCATCATTCTTTGGGTGCTGGCATTAACTCAGTTCGGCGGTACTAAATATACGGCGCGAATTGCTAAAGTCGGCTTCTTCGCCGGTATTCTGTTACCCGCATTTATTTTGATTGCATTAGCGGCGATTTACCTGCACTCCGGTGCGCCAGTTGCTATCGAAATGGATGCAAAAACCTTCTTCCCGGATTTCTCTAAAGTTGGCACCCTGGTTGTGTTTGTTGCCTTCATATTGAGTTATATGGGGGTAGAAGCCTCCGCAACCCACGTCAATGAAATGAGCAATCCTGGGCGCGATTATCCACTGGCAATGTTATTGCTGATGGTGGCGGCAATCTGTTTAAGCTCGGTTGGTGGTTTGTCCATTGCGATGGTCATTCCGGGTAATGAAATCAATCTGTCCGCTGGGGTAATGCAAACCTTTACCGTTCTGATGTCCCACGTGGCACCGGAAATTGAGTGGACGGTTCGCGTGATCTCCGCACTGCTGCTGCTGGGTGTTCTGGCAGAAATCGCCTCCTGGATTGTCGGTCCTTCTCGCGGGATGTATGTTACAGCGCAGAAAAACCTGTTACCTCCAGCGTTCGCCAAAATGAACAAAAATGGCGTGCCGGTCACTTTGGTTATTTCTCAGTTGGTGATCACCTCTATCGCCTTGATTATCCTCACCAATACCGGTGGTGGTAACAACATGTCCTTCCTGATCGCACTGGCTCTGACGGTGGTGATTTATCTGTGTGCTTATTTCATGCTGTTTATTGGCTACATTGTGTTAGTCCTTAAACATCCTGACTTAAAACGCACATTTAATATCCCAGGCGGTAAAGGCGTGAAACTGGTTGTGGCTATTGTCGGCCTGCTGACCTCAATCATGGCGTTTATTGTTTCCTTCCTGCCGCCGGATAATATCCAGGGTGACTCTACCGATATGTATGTCGAATTACTGGTCGTTAGCTTCCTGGTGGTACTTGCCCTGCCCTTTATTCTCTATGCCATCCATGATCGTAAAGGCAAAGCGAATACCGGTGTGACACTGGAGCCAATTAACAGCCAGAACGCACCGAAAGGTCACTTCTTCCTGCATCCACGTGCTCGTTCACCGCACTATATTGTGATGAACGATAAGAAACATTAACCATCTCTGAAGGAGATAAGACAAGGGAGCGATAGTTAATCGCTCCCTTTTTCGTACCTGTTATCGTATTGACTTGCCCCAGATAAGTACGAGAATGAGCAACACATCTGTTTACCGGAAACCAGCATATATGGATATCTGCTCCCGAAACGTGAAATTAGCGATCAAAAAGCCAGCCACACTCGTTGCTCTGGCTCTTTTACTGTGTAGTTGTAAGACCACACCGCCAACGCCAATAACTACACCACCAGCAGGTTCAAAACCACCAGCGACCACACATCAATCAGCGCAACCGATGCGCGGTATCTGGCTGGCCACTGTGTCTCGCCTCGACTGGCCACCTGTTTCCTCGGTTAATATCAGTAACCCCACCAGCCGAGCCCGTGTACAACAACAGGCGATGATTGACAAGTTAGATCATCTACAACGTCTCGGCATCAATACGGTTTTTTTCCAGGTAAAGCCCGATGGTACAGCTCTTTGGCCATCGGAAATTTTACCGTGGTCCGATCTTATGACTGGCAAGATCGGTGAAGATCCAGGTTACGATCCGCTGCAATTTATGCTCGACGAAGCTCACAAGCGTGGGATGAAAGTGCACGCTTGGTTTAACCCCTACCGCGTGTCGGTTAACACAAAACCCGGAACTATCAGGGAATTGAATAGCACCCTGTCACAGCAACCAGCCAGTGTCTACGTGCAGCATCGCGACTGGATCAGAACGTCGGGCGACCGTTTTGTTCTCGACCCTGGTATCCCTGAGGTTCAGGATTGGATCACATCAATAGTTGCGGAAGTGGTTTCCCGTTATCCGATAGATGGCGTGCAGTTCGACGATTATTTCTACACTGAATCACCGGGTTCGCTGCTGAACGATAACGAGACGTACCGCAAATATGGGAGAGCTTTTGCATCAAAAGCAGACTGGCGGCGTAACAATACCCAGCAATTAATTGCAAAGGTATCGCACACCATTAAAAGCATTAAGCCAGAGGTTGAATTTGGCGTTAGCCCGGCAGGCGTCTGGCGCAACCGTTCACACGATCCGCTCGGTTCCGATACCCGAGGCGCAGCAGCCTATGACGAATCCTATGCAGATACCCGCCATTGGGTAGAACAAGGTTTACTGGATTATATTGCCCCACAAATTTACTGGCCTTTCTCACGTAGCGCCGCACGTTATGACGTACTGGCAAAATGGTGGGCAGATGTCGTCAAACCGACCAAAACCCGTCTATATATCGGTGTTGCCTTCTATAAAGTGGGTGAACCCTCAAAGATAGAACCTGACTGGATGGTTAACGGCGGCGTGCCAGAACTAAAAAAGCAGCTTGATCTTAACGATGCTGTACCCGAAATTAGCGGCACGATTCTGTTCCGCGAAGATTACCTTAATAAGCCACAGACCCAACAAGCCGTTAGTTATCTGCAAAGTCGTTGGGGAAGTTAAACGCCCTGTTTTACTGTGTCATGCCGGTGATGTAAGCACCGGCTTGTCACCCTGCAAAAATGCCGTAACCTCTTAAATAAAATTATCTCCATATAAGCCGATTGCTATAATCCTCTGATTAATTAGTATCAACATGAAAAACAATACGATATTCGTCACCACCGAAAAATAATCACGATGGGCTATACTCTTCAGAAGAACAGTAGCGTAGATTAAAACTGTCTAATCCGTTTATTTCTTTTCATTATATCCTCATATTTCAGGAGAATATGGTGCGATAAGTCTGTCCAGTATGTTGCGTTTCGTTTTTCGATCCCATCTGCCTTTCCAGTCGTATAAGGGGCTGAATTATGGAGATGTACTTTAAAAGAATGAAAGATGAGTGGACTGGATTAGTGACCCAGGCTTCCCCTCTCATTCGCGCTAAAGCCGCAGAAATTGCTGTTGCACATGCCCATTACCTGAGCAATGAGTTTTATCGTATTGTACGCACTGACCCACATGCCGAAGAGTTTTTGAGTAACGAACAGGTTGAAAGGCAACTTAAAAGTGCTCTGGAGACATGGATTATCGATGTGCTCTCTGCGCAAGCGGACGATGTTGATAGGCTTATACAAATCCAACATACCGTGGCCGAAGTACATGCCCGTATTGGCATTCCCGTAGAAATCGTTGAGATGGGTTTTCGTGTATTGAAGAAAATCCTCTATCCAGCAATATTTTCCTCTGATTATTCGCCTGCGGATAAACTTCAGGTTTATCATTTTTCGATTAACAGTATCGATATAGCCATGGAAGTTATGACCCGTGCGTTTACCTTTAGCGACAGTAGTGCGGCTAAAGAAGACGAAAACTATCGTATCTTCTCACTACTGGAAAATGCCGAAGAAGAAAAAGAACGGCAAATAGCCTCATTACTTTCATGGGAATTAGATGTTATTTATAAAGTCCTGTTGGATTCTGATTTAGGCAGCAGCTTACCGTTAAGTCAGGCGGATTTTGGCTTATGGTTTAACCATAAAGGTCGTCATTATTTTAGCGGCATTGCCGAAGTAGGTCATATCTCCCGCCTTATTCAGGATTTCGACGGAGTTTTTAATCAGACAATACTCCATGCTAAAAATCTGAGTAACAAAAGTCTGCGAGTGAAGTTTTTATTGCAGATACGAAATACCGTATCGCAAATTACCACCTTACTACGAGAACTGTTTGAAGAAGTTTCTCGCCATGAAGTGGGAATGGATGTGTTGACTAAGCTACTTAACCGTCGTTTCCTGCCGACTATCTTCAAACGTGAAATTGCCCATGCCAATCGGGCTGGCACGCCGTTGTCTGTTCTAATCATTGATGTTGATAAATTCAAAGAGATCAATGACACATGGGGACATAACACCGGCGACGAAATTCTGCGTAAAGTCTCGCAGGCGTTTTACGACAATGTTCGTAGTAGTGATTATGTTTTCCGCTACGGTGGTGATGAATTTATCATTGTTCTGACAGAAGCCTCAGAAACTGACACTTTACGTACCGCAGAACGTATCCGCAGTCGGGTAGAAAAAACCAAACTGAAAGCTGCAAACGGCGAAGATATTTACCTCTCTCTGTCCATTGGCGCCGCCATGTTTAATGGACATCCGGATTATGAACGTTTAATTCAAATAGCCGACGAAGCTCTGTATATCGCCAAAAGACGAGGTAGAAACCGTGTTGAACTCTGGAAAGCCAGTCTTTAGATTCGCCCGGATGCAGAGGTAATCATGAAGCTAACCGATGCAGAGAATGCCGGTGACGGCATTTTTTTCCCCGCGCTTGAGCAAAATATGATGGGCGCGGTGTTAATTAACGAAAATGATGAAGTGATGTTTTTCAACCCCGCAGCAGAAAAGCTTTGGGGATATAAACGCGAAGAGGTTATTGGCAATAACATCGATATGCTGATTCCCCATAATTTGCGCCCTGCACACCCTGAATACATCCGGCATAACCGCGAAGGTGGTAAAGCGCGTGTCGAAGGAATGAGCCGGGAATTGCAGCTTGAGAAAAAAGATGGCAGTAAAATATGGACACGATTTGCCCTGTCAAAAGTGACTGCCGAGGGGAAAATTTATTACCTGGCGCTGGTGCGAGATGCCAGCGTTGAAATGGCGCAGAAAGAACAGACCCGGCAGTTGCTCATTGCCGTGGATCATCTCGACCGACCTGTGATTGTGCTTGATCCTGAGCGTCATATCGTTCAGTGCAATCGCGCGTTTACAGAAATGTTCGGCTATTGCATCAGCGAAGCCAGCGGTATGCAGCCCGATGCGCTGCTTAACATTCCTGAATACCCGACAGATAACCGCATCCGCTTACAGCAGCTTTTGTGGAAAACCTCCCGCGATCAAGATGAATTTTTGCTATTAACGCGCACGGGTGAAAATATCTGGATTAAAGCGTCTATCAGTCCGGTCTATGACGTGCTTGCTCATCTACAAAACCTGGTAATGACCTTCTCAGATATCACTGAAGAACGGCAAATCCGCCAGCTGGAAGGCAACATCCTCGCCGCCATGTGCAGCAGCCCGCCGTTTCACGAAATGGGCGAAATCATTTGCCGTAATATTGAATCCATTCTTCATGAATCGCATGTTTCGCTGTATGCATTGCGTAATGGGATGCCAGTGCATTGGGCGTCGTCCTCTCCTGGGACAGAAGTAAAGAATGCACAAAGCTGGGCTGTTACCATTCGCCAGCGCGATGGCGCACCAGCGGGAGTTCTGCAAATCAAGACGGCTGCAGGGACAGAAACCAGTGCATTTGTCGAACGAGTGGCAGATATCAGCCAGCATATGGCCGCACTGGCGCTGGAACAGGAGAAAAGCCGCCAGCACATCGAACAGCTAATCCAGTTTGATCCGATGACCGGTTTGCCAAATCGCAATAATCTGCACAATTACCTCGATGACCTTGTCGATAGAGCCGTCTCTCCGGTGGTTTATCTTATTGGCGTCGACCATATTCAGGATGTGATCGACAGCCTCGGCTATGCGTGGGCCGATCAGGCATTGTTAGAAGTCGTTAATCGCTTTCGTGAAAAACTCAAACCCGATCAGTATCTCTGCCGCGTTGAAGGTGCACAGTTTGTCCTCATTAGTCTGGAGGATGAAGTCAGCAACATTACCCAAATCGCTGATGAGCTACGCAACGTCGTTAGCAAACCGGTCATCATTGACGATCAGCCTTTTCCTTTAACCTTAAGCATTGGTATCAGTTACGACGTTGGTAAAAACCGTGACTACCTGCTTTCTACCGCCCACAATGCAATGGATTTCATTCGCAAAAACGGCGGTAACGGCTGGCAGTTCTTTAGCCCGACAATGAACGAGATGGTTAAAGAGCGGTTGATATTAGGCGCGGCGCTGAAAGAAGCAATCAGCAACAACCAGTTGAAGCTGGTTTACCAGCCGCAGATCTTCGCCGAAACGGGCGAACTGTATGGTATTGAAGCTCTTGCTCGCTGGTATGACCCGCAGCATGGACATGTTCCCCCTTCCCGGTTTATTCCCCTCGCAGAAGAGATTGGTGAAATTGAAAATATTGGTCGTTGGGTAATTGCTGAAGCCTGTCGCCAGTTAGCAGAATGGCGAAGCCAGAATATTCATATCCCGGCGTTATCCGTAAACTTATCTGCGCTGCATTTTCGCAGTAATCAGCTACCCAATCAGGTTTGCGATGCGATGGAAGCCTGGCAGATTGACGGCCACCAGCTGACGGTGGAAATCACTGAAAGCATGATGATGGAACACGATACGGAGATCTTTAAACGCATCCAGATCCTGCGGGATATGGGCGTAGGTTTATCTGTCGACGATTTCGGTACAGGCTTTTCCGGCTTATCACGCTTAGTCAGCCTGCCGGTAACGGAAATTAAAATCGATAAAAGTTTTGTCGATCGTTGCCTGAGCGAAAAACGCATCCGTGCCTTATTAGAAGCCATTACCAGCATTGGACAAAGCCTGAACTTAACCGTAGTGGCAGAAGGTGTGGAAACGAAAGAACAGTTTGAGATGTTACGCAAGATCCACTGCCCCGTGATTCAGGGCTATTTCTTCTCACGTCCTTTGCCCGCTGAGGAGATCCCTGTCTGGATGTCTACTACGCTACCGCTTCAAATTGACGCTTAGTACATCTTGCCCGCGCAGGCGGGCAAGATTTCATGTATTCATATTCAGCCATTCGCCCGATGCTATATTAAAATTTGTACTGAATGCCCGCGCCAATAATGTAATTATAGTTTTGCATCCCTGGCGAATCTTTCTCTTTTACGCTTTCACCCTTTTCTTTATAATAAATTACTGTGTTACCAATATCATTAGAGAATCTACTCCATGACATTTCTGTGAAAATACGCGCCTGTGAATTAATGTTATACCCCACATTAATAAGACCTGAATAATATTTTTGGTTGGATACTTTATCTTTAAATGTAATGTTGCGCAAATAATGCTGATCTGTTCCTTTCCCTTCTCCCCAGGCGCTATATTTAAATTGAGCAAGAATATCAAAATCATGATAGACATATTTACCAGAAAGACCTAAATAAGGAGCACTGAATTTTTGTTGGTAGCCAATAACTCTTTGGTTATGCGGAATATCTCCAGTGTCGGCACCATTATCATAACTATAGTAACCTCCTTTCGCCGTCCAACTGAAACGCGTCTCCTGATAGCCTAACATGGCGCCGAGTTGGTAGTTTTGATCCTTTAAAAACCAACCGGTCATATTGAGATCAAACTGATTTGCAAAATTCAACCGCGTTGCCGGGTGATGTGACCAATCGCTCCAGTGGTGCTGCCCCGGCTCGAGCCAGTCATAATCATCCATCAGCGTGCCGGCAGACGCAATCGTCGTCCAGCCTTTAGCATTAAGCGTCAGCCATGAGATTGCATCCCAGGTTAGCCCCATTTTAATAATGGGGGTATTTTGAATTTTCCAGTCCAGTTGGCTAAGTTTGCCGCCATCGCTATAAACAAACTCACCTGACTCACCATTCAGAAATGAAAGAGAAGCATCACCAAAGACATTGTCAGATAAGAAATTAAATTCTGAAGATGCGCTTGCATACTGACTTAGAGAAATTAAAGTAATAGCAAAAGAGACCTTTTTCATCAACATAGTTTCATCCTTATTAAACAATGTTAATTAGCTCATTAATTAAATTTAATTAATTCAAATTAATTAAATTAACTGAATCTTACAGTGCCATAAATGTTTATCGTCATCAAACAGAAAACATAAATAAACAAAGTTTTACTGTTATTCTGAATCAAATAGAAATTTACAACCTGATGTAATAATGATTGTTCGGGAACAGTCGGGAATAATGAAAAGAATGACGATGCAGTTTAAATGCAAGATTTCATTGGGATAAGCAGAAAATATTGGTGTAAATGCTTGCCGGATGACAACATCATCCGGCGAGTACTTATGCTTTCAACTGGTAATCCAGCGTGATTTCCGCTTTCAGTACCTGAGAAACCGGGCATCCGGCTTTTGCTTTCTGAATAATGCCGTCAAAGGTTGAGGCATCAATACCCGGTACGGCAACTTCACTCTTCAGTGCGATTTTGGTAATCGCGAAACCAGCATCGACTTTATCCAGCGATACATCGGCAGTGGTATCAATCGATGTTGGCGTGAATCCCGCTTCCCCCAGCATTAATGAAAGCGCCATCGAGAAACAAGCGGCATGTGCCGCGCCAATCAATTCTTCAGGGTTGGTTCCTTTTTCGCCTTCAAAACGTGTGTTAAATCCATACGGCTGTTGGTTCAGCACGCCGCTCTCGGTGGATACTGTTCCCTTCCCGCGTTTGATATCGCCTTCCCAGTGTGCCTGACCTTTCTTATGGATTGTCATTGTTGCTCTCCTGTGGGCTTAAAAAGGAAATTATAGACTACGTGAGAAACAGCACGAGGATAAGCAGGATATTCCGAATAAAATCCGGCGAAAATATTACCTCTGCACTTAAATAAAATTACCACAACAGACGACTGGAATATATGTATTGAGAGATACCGCAGCAATATCAATCCACAAATACCAATAATAATACTCATGAATATCATGTAGTTAAAATATAAAATTTATCAACCAGGACTAATCTTAACAACGAAGCGGCAAATATTTGCCATGCTGAATGTGCTTTATAAATCTGCGATCCGTAGCAGACACCATAAATACACAGACACGGAGAATCACTATGTTTACTTATTATCAGGCAGAAAATTCAACAGCAGAACCCGCTCTGGTTAATGCCATTGAGCAAGGCCTTCGGGCAGAGCACGGTGTTGTCACTGAAGATGACATTCTCATGGAGCTGACCAAATGGGTGGAAGCTTCTGATAACGACATCCTCAGTGATATCTACCAGCAAACCATCAATTATGTGGTCAGTGGCCAGCACCCTACGCTTTAAGCTGCTATGCTTGATCGGCAACCTAATTTAGGGGTTTAGCACGTGTTTCTTCGCTACGGCGATGTTGTCCTTAAAACTAGCAACAGGATTGAGGAGTTAAAATGAAATCGAACCGTCAGGCACGTCATATTCTTGGACTGGATCATAAAATTTCTAACCAGCGCAAAATAGTTACCGAAGGTGACAAATCCAGCGTGGTAAATAACCCAACCGGCAGAAAACGCCCCGCTGAAAAGTAATTCTTAACAATCAGTCCTCAATGACGATTAAACACCATTGCCTGCGCAATGGTGTTTTTGTTTTTATCTGCTTTATACTTGGGGGCGACGCCCTGGCGGTAAAGCAAAGACGATAAAAACCCCAGGGATGGATATTCAAAAAAGAGTGAGTGACATGGAACCAAAAACAAAAAAACAGCGTTCGCTTTATATTCCTTACGCTGGCCCTGTACTGCTGGAATTTCCGTTGTTGAATAAAGGCAGCGCCTTCAGCATGGAAGAACGCCGTAACTTCAACCTGCTGGGGTTACTGCCGGAAGTGGTCGAAACCATCGAAGAACAAGCGGAACGAGCATGGATCCAGTATCAGGGATTCAAAACCGAAATCGACAAGCACATCTACCTGCGTAACATCCAGGATACTAACGAAACTCTCTTCTACCGACTGGTAAACAATCATCTTGATGAGATGATGCCCGTTATTTACACCCCGACCGTTGGCGCAGCCTGTGAGCGTTTTTCTGAGATCTACCGCCGTTCGCGCGGCGTGTTTATCTCTTACCAGAACCGCCACAATATGGACGACATTCTGCAAAACGTGCCGAATCACAACATTAAAGTGATTGTGGTGACGGATGGCGAACGTATCCTGGGTCTTGGTGACCAGGGCATCGGCGGGATGGGTATTCCAATCGGTAAACTGTCGCTCTATACCGCCTGTGGCGGCATCAGCCCGGCGTATACTCTTCCGGTGGTGCTGGATGTCGGCACCAACAACCAGCAACTGCTTAACGACCCGTTGTATATGGGCTGGCGTAATCCGCGCATCACTGACGATGAATACTATGAATTCGTTGACGAATTTATCCAGGCTGTGAAACAACGCTGGCCGAACGTGTTGCTGCAGTTTGAAGACTTTGCACAAAAAAATGCGATGCCGTTGCTTAACCGCTATCGCCATGAAATTTGTTCTTTTAACGATGACATTCAGGGCACCGCAGCGGTAACGGTAGGAACGCTGATCGCAGCCAGCCGCGCAGCAGGTGGTCAGTTAAGCGAGAAAAAGATTGTCTTCCTCGGCGCAGGTTCAGCGGGATGCGGCATTGCCGAAATGATCATCGCCCAGATCCAGCGCGAAGGATTAAGCGAGGAAGCGGCGCGGCAGAAAGTGTTTATGGTCGATCGCTTTGGTCTGCTCACCGACAAGATGCCAAACCTGCTGCCTTTCCAGACCAAACTGGTGCAGAAACGCGAAAACCTCAGTGACTGGGATACCGACAGCGATGTGCTGTCACTGCTGGATGTGGTGCGCAATGTAAAACCAGATATTCTGATTGGCGTCTCAGGACAGACCGGGCTGTTTACGGAAGAGATCATCCGTGAGATGCACAAACACTGTCCGCGTCCGATCGTGATGCCGCTGTCTAACCCGACTTCACGCGTGGAAGCCACTCCGCAGGACATTATCGCCTGGACCGAAGGTAACGCGCTGGTCGCCACTGGCAGCCCGTTTAATCCAGTGGTATGGAAAGACAAAATCTACCCTATCGCCCAGTGTAACAACGCCTTTATTTTCCCAGGCATCGGGCTGGGTGTTATTGCTTCCGGCGCGTCACGTATCACCGATGAGATGCTGATGTCGGCAAGTGAAACGCTTGCCCAGTATTCGCCGCTGGTCCTGAACGGCGAAGGTCTGGTACTACCGGAACTAAAAGATATTCAGAAAGTCTCCCGCGCAATTGCGTTTGCGGTTGGCAAAATGGCGCAGCAGCAAGGCGTGGCGGTGAAAACGTCTGCCGAAGCTTTGCAACAAGCCATTGACGATAATTTCTGGCAAGCCGAATACCGCGACTACCGCCGTACCTCCATCTAAGCCTGCGCCCGGTAGTGAAGGCTACCGGGCAATTTTCCTCTCCCTTTTTCAGATCTCATCCATACTGGGTAGTGGCAAATAAATCTCATTTGCCTCACCTGCTATGCAGAACATCATCCGAAAAGGAGGAACTATGAAGGCTGCGGTTGTTACGAAGGATCATCATGTTGACGTTACGGATAAAACGCTGCGCTCACTGAAACATGGCGAAGCCCTGCTGAAAATGGAGTGTTGTGGCGTATGTCATACCGATCTTCATGTTAAGAATGGCGATTTTGGTGATAAAACCGGCGTGATTCTTGGACACGAAGGCATTGGTGTTGTGTCAGAAGTTGGCCCTGGTGTCACCTCATTAAAACCAGGCGATCGCGCAAGCGTGGCATGGTTTTACGAAGGATGCGGTCATTGCGAATACTGTAACAGTGGTAACGAAACGCTCTGCCGTTCAGTTAAAAACGCCGGATACAGCGTTGATGGCGGCATGGCGGAAGAGTGCATCGTGGTTGCTGATTACGCAGTAAAAGTGCCAGATGGCCTGGATTCGGCTGCTGCCAGCAGCATTACCTGTGCGGGCGTCACCACCTATAAAGCGGTGAAGCTGTCAAAAATTCGTCCCGGTCAGTGGATTGCTATCTACGGTCTTGGCGGTCTGGGTAACCTCGCCCTGCAATACGCGAAGAATGTCTTTAACGCCAAAGTGATCGCCATTGATGTCAACGATGAGCAGTTAAAACTGGCAACCGAAATGGGCGCTGATTTAGCGATTAACTCACGCACCGAAGACGCCGCCAAAATTGTGCAGGAGAAAGCGGGCGGTGCACACGCTGCGGTTGTTACAGCAGTAGCCAAAGCCGCATTTAACTCGGCGGTTGATGCCGTTCGTGCAGGCGGGCGTGTTGTGGCAGTCGGTCTGCCGCCGGAGTCCATGAGCCTGGACATCCCACGCCTTGTGCTGGATGGTATTGAAGTGGTCGGTTCACTGGTCGGCACGCGCCAGGATCTCACCGAAGCTTTCCAGTTTGCCGCCGAAGGCAAAGTGGTGCCCAAAGTCGCCCTGCGTCCGTTAGCGGACATCAACACCATCTTTACCGAGATGGAAGAAGGCAAAATCCGTGGTCGTATGGTGATTGATTTCCGCCGCTAAGAGACCATTGCTGCGACTGCCATGTTCGAGTCGCAGCCTGTTTTGCGAGACGCTTTCCGCTATTTAACTCTTCTTCTTTTCCTCCCTCATCTTTCCCCTCACAATTCGCGAAAACGTAGCGAAATTTGTTGCGCTGCACGGAACAATAGTGATAGTGTTCCTTTCGAAGGAACAAGGATGAAGAGATGATAATGAATTTCAGACACAAGGGATTGCGTGACTTGTTTCTTCTTGGCAAAACCTCCGGCGTTATACCGACGCAAGTCAAAAGATTACGCCACCGACTCGCTGTAATTGATGCAGCAAGCTGTCTTGCTGATATCGATATGCCAGGTTACCGACTACACCCGTTAAGCGGCGATCGCGATGGAATTTGGGCAATCTCTGTCTCGGGCAACTGGCGGATAACGTTTGAGTTCGTCAATGGCGATGCATACATACTGGATTACGAGGACTATCACTGATGAAAATGGCCAATCATCCCCGTCCGGGGGACATCATTCAGGAATCACTGGACGAGCTGAACGTCAGCCTGCGCGAATTTGCCAGAGCAATGGAAATTGCGCCCTCAACGGCAAGCCGATTGCTGACCGGAAAAGCGGCTTTGACGCCAGAAATGGCGATTAAACTTTCCGTGGTGATCGGCAGTTCGCCGCAAATGTGGTTGAATCTGCAAAACGCGTGGAGTCTGGCAGAGGCTGAAAAAACGGTGGATGTGTCGCGACTACGCCGTCTGGTTACGCAATAAAAAAATGGCACCTTATAAAGCGCCATTTGAAACTGATAACAAACGCAACATTGCCTGATGCGCTACGCTTATCAGGCCCACATGTTCACTGCAATCTATTGGATTTGAACGGATTGTAGGCCATATAAGGCGTTCACGCCGCATCCGGCATGAACAAAGTGCACGTTGTCTACAATAAAAAATGGCGCCTTTTACAGCGCCATTTTCAGCTTAAAGTTCAAAAGAGATTATATCCCTTCTTCACTCTCTTTTTTCGCTTCTGCCTTCTCGATTTCACGATACCAGCGCGGATGGTGTTTCTTCGCCCAGCGACGGCTCACCTTCCCTTCGATCATCCCTTTAATCGACCCTTTCACCCAGAATGCCATATACATATGGATAAGGATGGCGTGGATCAGGATGATACCCGCTGCCGCGTGGATCAGCAGGCTGTAGCGGACAACCTGCATCGGGAAGTACTGCGCAAAGTACGGACGCCAGATAATCACCCCGGTCACCAGCAGCACGAAAATCATGCTCATGATTGACCAGAACATCATCTTCTGTCCGGCGTTGTACTTACCAACATCCGCCACTTTGTGCTCATTGCCTTTTAATACTTCGACAATGTTCAACAGCCATGGAATATCTTTCTTATCCGGGATGTTGTGATGCACAAAACGGAAGAACATAAACATCAGCGCAACGAAAATCGCAATGCCGAAGAACGGGTGCAAAATGCGCCCCATCTGCGGCGTACCGAAGGTTTGCGTCAGCCATTGCAGCGTCGGGAAGAAGAACGAAATCCCGGACAGCGCCACCAGGAAGAAGCAAATCACCACGGTCCAGTGACAGGCGCGATCAATAAACTTTGTGCGCACAATCATTTTCGACTTACTCATGATGCTCCTCCTCGTCATCGTCCACTTCCTTATTCGGGCCAATACCGATGTAGTGGAAAATCAACCCGGCAAAAGTGGCGATAAAGCCAGCCGCTGCCAGCGGTTTCAACGCGCCTTTCCACAAGCTCACCGAGGTATCGATCTTCGGATCTTTCGGCAGACCGTGATACAGCTCCGGCTGATCGGCGTGATGCAGCACGTACATAACGTGCGTACCACCGACACCTTCCGGGTTGTAGACGCCAGCATGTTCGTAACCACGCGCTTTCAGTTTCGCCACACGCTGTTCCGCCAGCTCCAGCATCTCCTTCTTGGTGCCGAAGTGGATAGCTCCGGTCGGACAAGTTTTCACACAAGCCGGTTCCTGGCCGACGCTGACGCGATCGACGCAGAGCGTGCATTTATATACCCGGTTATCCTCTTTGTTGAGGCGCGGAATATTAAACGGACACCCGGCAATGCAGTAACCACAGCCGATGCAGTTTTCCGACTGGAAATCGACAATCCCGTTAGCGTACTGAATGATTGCACCGGCAGACGGACATGCCTTCAGGCAGCCCGGATCTTCACAGTGCATACAGCCGTCTTTACGGATCAGCCACTCCAGCTTGCCGTTCTGTTCGGTTTCGCTAAAGCGCATCACCGTCCAGGACTTGGCGCTCAGATCGGCGGGGTTATCGTAAACCCCGACGCAGTGCCCCACTTCATCACGGATGTCGTTCCACTCCGAACACGCCACCTGGCAGGCTTTACAGCCGATACAGGTAGAAACGTCGATAAGTTTCGCGACTTCTGCTTTGTAATCACGCACCTGAGAAGGCGGCGTGATGGAGTTAGTTGCGGACCTTTTGATAATGTCCTGCGTTTCCATAGCCATCTGTTCGCCCCCTTACGCCTTCTCGATGTTTACTAAGAACGCTTTATATTCCGGCGTTTGCGAGTTTGCATCACCGACATTCGGCGTCAGAGTGTTAGCGATATAACCTTTACGCGCGACACCCTCAAAGCCCCAGTGGATTGGAATACCCACCGTTTCAACCTGCTGACCGTTTACATTCAGCGGCTTCAGACGGCGCGTTACCACAGCCACCGCGCGGATAAAGCCACGCTTGCTGGAGACAGTGACACGATCGCCATTGGCAATGCCTTTCGCCGCCGCCAGCGTTTCGCTGATTTCCACAAACTGTTCCGGCTGGGCGATTGCGTTGAGCAATGCGTGCTTGGTCCAGGTGTGGAAGTGCTCGGTCAGACGATAAGTTGTACCCACATACGGGAACTGCTCTTTTTTACCCATCCGCAGCGCGTCTTGTTCATACAGACGAACGACCGGGTTAGAAACCACGTTCGGATGCAGTGGGTTAGTTCCCAGCGGCGTTTCAATCGGCTCGTAGTGTTCCGGGAACGGACCTTCCGCCATTTTGTTAATGGCAAACAGACGTCCCATCCCTTCCGGCTGCATGATAAACGGCCCGGTTGGCGTACCCGGCGCGGCATTGCCGAAGTCAGGAATATCGTTACCCGTCCACTTGCTGCCGTTCCACTGGATCAGCATTCGTTTCGGATCCCACGGTTTACCGTTGATATCCGCCGAAGCACGGTTGTACAGCACGCGACGGTTGAGCGGCCACGCCCAGGCCCATCCCAGCGTATTCCCCAGACCGGACGGGTCGGAGTTATCGCGGTTGGCCATCTGGTTGCCCTGCTCTGTCCAGCTACCGGTATAGATCCAGCAAGAAGATGCGGTCGTACCGTCATCACGCAGATGCGCAAAGCTACTCAGCAACTGACCTTTCTTCGCAATCAGCACGCCATTGGCATCATAGAGATCTTCCAGCGCATAGCCGTTGTTCTCTTTTGCCACTTCGTCAGACTGCGGTTCGTGCGGCTGCTTGTAGTTCCAGCTCATCTTCATCAGCGGTTCTACGCCTTTACCACCTTCAGCTTTGTACAGCTCGCGCAGGTGATGGTAGATACCCGCCAGAATTTCGCCGTCGTTACGCGCTTCGCCAGGTGCGTCCTGACCTTTCCAGTGCCACTGCAACCAGCGACCGGAGTTGGCGATAGAGCCATCTTCTTCAGCAAAGCAGGTCGAAGGCAGGCGGAATACCTCAGTCTGAATAGACGCCGGATCGACATCGTTCGACTCGCCGTGGTTCTGCCAGAAAGTAGACGTTTCAGTCACCAGCGGATCGATAACCACCATGTACTTCAGCTTACTCAGGCAGCTAACCACTTTGTTTTTGTCCGGGAAGGACGCAACCGGGTTAAAGCCCTGGCAGAAATAACCGCTGACTTTGCCTTCGTCCATCATGTTGAAATACTTGATGACGTCGTAGGTCTGGTCCCACTTCGGCAGCCAGTCGTAGCCCCAGTTGTTCTCTTTCTGCGCGGCATCGCCGTAGAAAGATTTCATCAGGCTAACGAAGAACTTCGGATAGTTGCTCCAGTAGTTCACCTGATCCGCCAGCGTCGCTTTCGGCGTGTTCGCGTCCAGATAAGACTGCAAATCAACCTGTTTTTCTGACGGCAGCGTCAGATAACCCGGCAGGCTGGTAGAGAGCAGACCTAAGTCGGTAAGACCCTGAATGTTGGAGTGACCACGCAGTGCGTTCACGCCGCCACCAGCCATACCCATGTTGCCGAGCAGCAACTGGATCATCGCCATAGTACGGATGTTCTGCGCACCCACGGTGTGCTGCGTCCAGCCCAGCGCGTACAGGAAGGTGGTTGTGCGATCCGGTGCGCTGGTGGAGGCCAGCACTTCACACACTTTCAGGAAGTCGGCTTTTGGCGTACCGCAGATGTTTTCAACGACGTCCGGTGTGTAGCGGGAAACGTGCTCTTTCAGCAGGTTCCACACGCAGCGCGGATGAGTCAGCGTGTCATCGCGTTTCGCATAGCCGTTTTCATCGAACTGATAGTTCCAGGACGACTTATCGTACTGGCGTTTTTCAGCGTCATAACCGCTGAACAGGCCGTCTTCGAAAGTAAAATCATCACGCACCAGCAGGCTGGCGTTGGTGTAATGCTTAACGTATTCGGCGTTGATTTTGTTGTTTTCGATCAGGTAGCGCAAAACGCCAGACAGGAACGTAATGTCCGTACCGGAACGAATAGGTGCGTAAATATCCGCCACAGAAGCGGTACGCGTAAAACGGGGATCGACAACGATCAAGGTTGCATCGTTGTTGTTTTTCGCTTCCATCGCCCAGCGGAAACCGACGGGATGCGCTTCAGCAGCGTTACCGCCCATCACCATTACGACGTTAGCGTTTTTGATATCCACCCAGTGGTTGGTCATCGCACCGCGACCAAATGTTGGAGCAAGACTTGCTACCGTTGGTCCGTGTCAGACGCGCGCCTGGTTGTCTACCGCCAGCATCCCGAGGGAGCGGGCAAATTTCTGGGTCAGCATCCCGGTTTCGTTGCTGGCACCGGAAGCACACAGCATACCGGTAGAAAGCCAACGGTTTACCGTTACGCCCTGCTCATTCTTTTCAATAAAGTTGGCGTCACGGTCAGCTTTCATCAGCTTCGCAATACGGGAGAATGCTTCTTCCCAGCTAATGCGCTGCCATTTATCAGAGCCTGGCGCACGATATTCCGGGTAACGCAGACGGTTTTCGCTGTTCACGTAATCCAGCAAACCGGCGCCTTTCGGGCACAGTGCGCCGCGACTTACCGGATGATCCGGGTCACCTTCAATGTGATAAATCGCTTCTCTGGCGTTTTTCGCGCCATCACCCAGGCTATACATCAATAGCCCGCAACCTACGGAACAGTATGTGCAGGTGTTACGGATCTCTTTAGCGCGTAATAATTTGTAGTTTCGCGCCTGAGCCAGTGCTTGCTTCGGGGCAAAGCCCAATGCCGCTACTGTTGTTCCAGCCATACCGCCCGCGCAGATTTTAAAAAATTGTCTGCGACTGACGTCCATTGCTTTCCTCTTTTTTCAGGGGTATTACTGCGCGAGGAAACTAACAGTAAAATTCTGAATCTTTTTGCGCGAAATCAAAAAGAACACGTGTTTGCCACAAAATAATCCGCCTGCGCAAATTGACCTACCTCAATGGCGGTAGAAAAACGCACCACTGCCTGACAGGCCGGTTAAAAAAATGCTATAAATTTCAGCTTAATTTTTAACGGCAAGAGAGACTAAACAGCGAGCATGACACGACAAAAAGCAACGCTCATAGGGCTAATCGCGATCGTCCTGTGGAGCACCATGGTGGGGTTAATTCGCGGCGTCAGTGAGGGGCTTGGTCCGGTCGGTGGTGCGGCAGCGATCTTTTCATTAAGCGGACTGCTGTTAATATTCACCGTTGGATTCCCACGTATCCGGCAGATCCCGAAAGGCTATTTACTTGCTGGCAGCGTATTGTTCGTGAGTTATGAAATCTGCCTCGCGCTTTCCTTAGGTTATGCTGCTACCCGCCATCAGGCGATAGAAGTGGGTATGGTGAACTATTTATGGCCCAGCCTGACGATACTTTTCGCCATTCTTTTTAATGGTCAGAAAACAAACTGGCTGATTATTCCCGGATTGCTTTTAGCCTTGATGGGTGTCTGTTGGGTATTAGGCGGCGACAATGGGCTGCAATATGATGAAATCATCAATAATATTACCACCAGTCCATTAAGTTATTTTTTGGCGTTTATTGGTGCGTTTATCTGGGCAGCTTATTGCACAGTCACTAATAAATATGCCCGTGGATTTAACGGCATTACCGTTTTCGTTCTTCTGACGGGAGCAAGTCTCTGGATTTACTATTTTATAACGCCACAACCAGAGATGGTTTTTAGCTTCCCCGTCATCGTTAAACTCATATCTGCGGCATTAACTTTAGGATTTGCTTACGCCGCCTGGAATGTCGGTATTTTACATGGCAATGTAACGATTATGGCAGTGGGTTCTTATTTTACGCCTGTACTTTCTTCTGCTCTCGCTGCCGTGCTACTCAACGCACCGCTATCGTTCTCATTCTGGCAAGGCGCACTCATGGTCTGTGGCGGTTCTCTGCTCTGTTGGCTGGCGACACGTCACCGATAAAGAAAGATAGCAACGCTTCATGCTGCAACAAAACACGTCCAGGCTATGCGGATTGAAATATTAGTGAAGGCAATGATATATCTTTGTTACATTCAGTAACACATAACCCTTCAGATAATCCGCATTCTCGCCGCGCGGCTGCGCTTTCTTATCTATTCTTTCAGTCAGTATCTCACCTGATTCTCTTAATTCTAAAAGTGGGTCATCGCGCCCAACGTCCTGTCTTTCTTTTTTTCATTACCAACGTGTGCATGTGAGGAAGAATATGGCACTGCAAAATGAGAAAAGTAATCGTTATCTTTTGCGTGACTGGAAGCCAGAAAATCCGACCTTCTGGGAAAATAAAGGAAAACATATAGCACGAAGAAATCTCTGGATATCAGTCAGTTGTTTACTTCTTGCATTCTGTGTCTGGATGTTATTTAGCGCAGTCACCGTTAATCTCAATAAAATTGGCTTTAATTTTACGACCGATCAGCTTTTTTTATTAACCGCATTACCCTCCGTTTCTGGCGCATTATTACGTGTCCCCTACTCCTTTATGGTGCCTATATTTGGTGGGCGTCGCTGGACTGTTTTTAGTACCGCGATCTTGATTATTCCCTGCGTCTGGCTCGGTATTGCCGTACAAAACACCCATACTCCTTTTGGAATATTTATTGTTATTGCCTTGCTGTGTGGTTTCGCTGGCGCGAACTTCGCTTCCAGTATGGGTAATATCAGTTTTTTCTTCCCGAAAGCAAAACAAGGTAGCGCATTAGGGATTAATGGCGGATTAGGCAATTTAGGCGTCAGCGTGATGCAACTGGTTGCGCCACTGGTGATTTTTGTTCCGGTATTTGCCTTTCTCGGTGTTAATGGCGTACCGCAGGCCGATGGCTCGGTGATGTCGCTGGCGAACGCCGCATGGATTTGGGTGCCACTGCTGGCAATTGCCACTATCGCCGCCTGGTTTGGGATGAACGATATCGCCAGTTCACGCGCGTCAATTGCCGATCAGTTACCTGTGTTACAACGCCTGCATCTCTGGCTGTTGAGTTTGCTCTATCTTGCCACCTTCGGTTCGTTTATCGGTTTTTCCGCTGGTTTTGCCATGCTGGCGAAAACTCAGTTCCCGGATGTGAATATTCTGCAACTGGCGTTCTTTGGGCCGTTTATCGGCGCGATTGCCCGGTCAGTTGGCGGTGCTATCTCCGATAAATTTGGCGGCGTGCGGGTGACGCTTATCAACTTTATTTTTATGGCACTTTTCAGTGCCCTGTTGTTCCTCACTCTGCCTGGTACAGGTTCCGGCAATTTCATCGCATTTTTCGCCGTGTTTATGGGGTTGTTCCTGACAGCGGGTCTGGGTAGCGGCTCCACCTTCCAGATGATTGCCGTCATCTTCCGCCAGATAACCATTTATCGCGTCAAGATGAAAGGCGGCAGCGATGATGAAGCGCAGCGAGAAGCGATCACCGAAACGGCGGCAGCTCTGGGCTTTATCTCAGCCATTGGCGCAGTGGGCGGCTTTTTTATTCCGCAGGCGTTTGGCATGTCGCTGAATATGACCGGCTCTCCGGTGGGCGCGATGAAAGTGTTTTTAATCTTTTACATCATCTGTGTACTGCTGACCTGGCTGGTCTATGGCCGGCGAAAATTTAGCCAAAAATAAGAGATCGATGCCTGACGCGTCGAGTCGCACCCGTAGGCCGGATAAGGCGTTTGGCATCAGATCCCAAATCATTCCTGGAGCAGGAGTCATGTCATGAGTAAACTTTTGGATCGCTTTCGCTACTTCAAACAAAAGGGCGAAACCTTTGCCGATGGTCACGGACAGGTGATGCATAGCAACCGCGACTGGGAGGACAGCTATCGCCAGCGTTGGCAATTCGACAAAATCGTGCGTTCCACCCACGGCGTTAACTGTACCGGCTCCTGTAGCTGGAAAATCTACGTTAAAAACGGCCTGGTGACCTGGGAAATTCAGCAGACCGACTACCCGCGCACTCGCCCTGACCTACCCAATCATGAACCACGCGGCTGCCCGCGCGGCGCAAGTTACTCCTGGTATCTCTACAGCGCCAACCGCCTGAAATACCCGCTAATTCGTAAACGGCTGATTGAACTGTGGCGCGAAGCACTTAAACAACACAGCGATCCGGTACTGGCGTGGGCATCGATTATGAATGACCCGCAAAAGTGCTTGAGCTACAAGCAGATACGCGGGCGCGGTGGCTTTATCCGCTCCAACTGGCAGGAACTGAATCAACTGATTGCCGCCGCTAACGTCTGGACCATCAAAACCTACGGCCCGGATCGCGTTGCCGGTTTCTCGCCGATCCCGGCGATGTCGATGGTCTCTTACGCCGCCGGAACGCGTTATTTATCACTACTTGGCGGCACCTGCTTAAGTTTCTATGACTGGTATTGTGACCTGCCGCCCGCCTCGCCGATGACCTGGGGCGAGCAAACCGACGTGCCGGAATCCGCCGACTGGTATAACTCCAGCTACATCATTGCCTGGGGTTCTAACGTACCGCAGACGCGCACGCCAGACGCCCACTTCTTTACCGAAGTACGTTACAAAGGCACCAAAACTATCGCCATTACCCCGGACTACTCGGAAGTAGCAAAACTGTGCGACCAGTGGCTGGCGCCAAAGCAAGGCACCGATAGCGCACTGGCAATGGCGATGGGACATGTGATTTTAAGAGAGTTTCATCTCGACAACCCCAGCGACTACTTTATCAACTACTGCCGCCGCTACAGCGATATGCCGATGCTGGTGATGCTGGAACCGCGCGACGATGGCAGCTACGTGCCTGGACGCATGATCCGCGCGTCTGACCTGGTGGATGGTCTGGGTGAAAGCAACAATCCGCAGTGGAAAACCGTGGCAGTTAATACCGCTGGGGAACTGGTGGTGCCGAACGGTTCGATTGGTTTTCGCTGGGGAGAAAAAGGCAAATGGAATCTGGAATCCATTGCCGCAGGTTCAGAAACAGAGTTGTCGTTAACCCTGCTCGGTCAACACGACGCTGTTGCTGGCGTGGCTTTCTCCTACTTTGGCGGCATTGAAAACCCGCATTTTCGCAGCGTAAAACACGATCCGATTCTGGTACGCCAGCTTCCGGTGAAAAATCTGACGCTCGCCGATGGCAGTACCTGTCCGGTGGTCAGCGTTTATGATCTGGTGCTGGCGAATTACGGTCTCGATCGCGGGCTGGAAGATGAAAACAGCGCGAAAGATTACGCTGAAATCAAAGCCTACACGCCGGCCTGGGGCGAGCAAATTACCGGCGTGCCGCGTCAGTATATTGAAACCATCGCCCGTGAATTTGCCGATACTGCCCATAAAACCCACGGACGTTCGATGATTATCCTCGGTGCTGGTGTTAACCACTGGTATCACATGGATATGAACTACCGTGGGATGATCAATATGCTGATCTTCTGCGGTTGTGTCGGGCAAAGCGGTGGCGGCTGGGCGCACTATGTCGGTCAGGAAAAACTGCGTCCGCAAACCGGTTGGTTACCACTGGCCTTTGCGCTTGACTGGAACCGCCCACCGCGCCAGATGAACAGCACCTCATTTTTTTACAATCACTCAAGCCAGTGGCGCTATGAAAAAGTCACCGCTCAGGAATTGCTCTCACCGCTTGCCGATGCCAGTAAATACAGCGGTCATCTGATTGATTTCAACGTTCGCGCCGAACGCATGGGCTGGCTACCTTCTGCGCCGCAGTTGGGGCATAATCCGCTCACGTTGAAAGCCGAAGCCGACAAGGCCGGATTGTCACCCGCCGAATTTACCGCTCAGGCGCTGAAATCGGGCGATTTGCGTATGGCCTGCGAGCAGCCGGATAACGGCAGCAATCATCCGCGTAACCTGTTTGTCTGGCGTTCTAACCTGCTTGGCTCCTCCGGCAAAGGCCATGAGTATATGCAGAAATATCTGCTGGGTACGGAAAGCGGTATTCAGGGGGAAGAACTTGGGCCGACGGAGGGAATTCAACCGGAAGAAGTTGAGTGGCAAACCGCCGCGATAGAGGGCAAGCTCGACCTGCTGGTGACGCTCGACTTCCGCATGTCCAGCACCTGTTTATTCTCCGATATCGTCCTGCCCACCGCGACCTGGTACGAAAAAGACGATATGAATACCTCGGATATGCATCCGTTTATTCATCCGCTTTCAGCGGCGGTCGATCCGGCGTGGGAGTCTCGCAGCGACTGGGAAATCTACAAAGGTATCGCCAAAGCATTCTCGCAAGTCTGCGTGGGGCATCTTGGCAAAGAAACAGATATTGTACTGCAACCGTTGTTACACGACTCTCCGGCCGAACTCTCCCAGCCGTGTGAAGTGCTCGACTGGCGCAAAGGCGAATGCGACCTGATCCCAGGTAAAACCGCGCCGAATATTGTGGCGGTGGAGCGCGACTACCCTGCTACCTATGAACGTTTTACCTCGCTGGGGCCGTTGATGGACAAACTTGGCAACGGCGGTAAAGGGATTTCGTGGAATACTCAGGATGAAATCGATTTCCTCGGCAAACTCAATTACACCAAACGTGATGGCCCGGCTCAGGGGCGTCCGCTGATTGACACCGCCATTGACGCTTCAGAAGTGATTCTGGCACTGGCACCGGAAACCAACGGTCATGTTGCAGTCAAAGCGTGGCAGGCGCTGGGCGAGATCACCGGGCGCGAACATACTCATCTGGCGCTGCACAAAGAGGACGAGAAGATTCGCTTTCGCGATATTCAGGCGCAGCCGCGTAAAATAATCTCCAGCCCCACATGGTCCGGTCTGGAAAGCGATCACGTCTCCTATAACGCGGGATACACCAACGTTCATGAGTTAATTCCGTGGCGCACGCTGTCGGGGCGCCAGCAGCTCTATCAGGATCATCCGTGGATGCGCGCCTTTGGTGAAAGCCTGGTGGCTTATCGTCCACCTATCGACACCCGTAGCGTCAGTGAAATGCGCCAGATCCCGCCAAACGGCTTCCCGGAAAAAGCACTTAACTTCCTGACGCCGCACCAGAAATGGGGCATTCATTCTACCTACAGTGAAAACCTGCTAATGCTGACGCTCTCGCGCGGCGGACCGATTGTCTGGATCAGCGAAACCGATGCCCGCGAACTGACCATTGTTGATAACGACTGGGTGGAAGTGTTTAACGCCAACGGTGCGTTGACGGCTCGAGCGGTGGTCAGCCAGCGCGTGCCGCCGGGCATGACCATGATGTATCACGCTCAGGAACGCATTATGAATATCCCCGGATCGGAAGTGACCGGAATGCGCGGCGGTATTCATAACTCAGTCACCCGCGTTTGCCCGAAGCCGACGCATATGATTGGCGGTTACGCGCAACTGGCCTGGGGCTTTAACTACTACGGCACCGTCGGCTCGAACCGCGATGAATTCATCATGATCCGCAAGATGAAGAACGTTAACTGGCTGGACGATGAAGGTCGCGATCAGGTACAGGAGGCGAAAAAATGAAAATACGTTCGCAAGTCGGCATGGTGCTTAACCTCGATAAATGTATCGGCTGCCACACCTGTTCGGTGACCTGTAAAAACGTCTGGACCGGGCGCGAAGGCATGGAGTACGCATGGTTTAACAACGTCGAAACTAAACCTGGCATTGGTTATCCGAAAAACTGGGAAGATCAGGAAGAGTGGCAAGGCGGCTGGGTGCGTGATGTGAATGGCAAGATCCGCCCGCGCCTGGGCAGCAAGATGGGCGTAATAACCAAAATCTTCGCCAACCCGGTGATACCGCAGATTGATGATTACTACGAACCTTTCACCTTCGACTACGAACATTTGCATAGCGCACCGGAAGGCAAACATATCCCTACTGCTCGCCCGCGTTCGCTGATTGACGGCAAACGGATGGACAAAGTGATCTGGGGGCCAAACTGGGAAGAACTGCTGGGCGGCGAGTTTGAAAAACGTGCCCGCGACCGCAACTTCGAGGCCATGCAAAAGGAGATGTACGGTCAGTTTGAAAACACCTTCATGATGTACCTGCCGCGCCTGTGCGAACACTGTCTTAACCCTAGCTGCGTGGCGACCTGCCCCAGCGGCGCTATCTACAAACGCGAAGAAGACGGCATTGTGCTGATCGATCAGGATAAATGTCGTGGCTGGCGCTTGTGCATTAGCGGTTGTCCATACAAAAAAATCTACTTCAACTGGAAAAGCGGCAAGTCAGAAAAATGCATCTTCTGTTATCCGCGAATTGAGTCAGGTCAGCCAACGGTCTGCTCCGAAACCTGCGTGGGTCGCATTCGTTATCTTGGTGTACTGCTCTACGACGCCGACCGCATCGAGGAAGCGGCGAGCACCGAGCGCGAAGTTGATCTCTATGAACGCCAGTGCGAAGTGTTCCTCGATCCGCACGATCCATCAGTGATCGAAGAAGCCCTGAAACAAGGTATCCCGCAAAACGTGATTGAGGCAGCTCAGCGTTCGCCTGTTTACAAAATGGCGATGGACTGGAAACTGGCGCTACCACTGCACCCGGAATATCGCACCCTGCCGATGGTCTGGTACGTGCCGCCGCTGTCGCCGATTCAGTCTTACGCCGACGCGGGCGGACTGCCCAAAAGCGAAGGCGTGCTTCCCGCCATCGAAAGCCTGCGTATTCCGGTGCAATACCTCGCCAATATGTTGAGTGCGGGCGATACCGGCCCTGTACTGCGGGCGCTGAAACGGATGATGGCAATGCGCCACTATATGCGTTCGCAAACCGTAGAAGGCGTAACTGATACCCGCGCAATCGACGAAGTCGGGCTGAGCGTCGCCCAGGTGGAAGATATGTATCGCTATCTCGCTATCGCCAACTATGAAGATCGGTTTGTCATTCCGACCAGCCATCGGGAAATGGCGGGCGACGCCTTCGGTGAACGCAACGGCTGCGGCTTTACTTTTGGCGACGGTTGCCACGGCTCTGATACTAAATTCAACCTGTTCAACAGTAGCCGGATCGATGCTATCGACATTACCGAAGTACGCAATAAAGCGGAGGGGGAATAATGCAAATCCTCAAAGTGATCGGCTTGTTGATGGAGTACCCGGACGAGCTGCTATGGGAGAACAAAGACGACGCGCTGGCGCTGATTCGCCACGACGCGCCGATGCTCACCGATTTCACCTGCGATCTGCTTAATGCGCCGCTGCTGGATAAACAGGCTGAATGGTGTGAAGTGTTTGACCGTGGACGTACCACCTCGCTGCTGCTATTTGAACATGTTCATGCCGAGTCACGCGATCGCGGTCAGGCAATGGTGGATCTGCTGGCGGAGTATGAAAAAGTCGGCCTGCAACTAAATTGTCGCGAGCTACCTGATTATCTGCCTTTGTATCTGGAGTATTTAAGTGTGCTACCCGACAACCAGGCTAAAGAAGGTTTGCTCAACGTTGCGCCAATCCTCGCCCTGCTTGGCGGGCGTTTAAAACAACGCGAGGCGCCGTGGTATCCGTTGTTTGACGCCCTGCTGCATCTGGCGGGAAGTACACTCTCAAGTGACAGTGTCACAAAACAGATACGCAGCGAGGAGCGCGACGACACCCGTCAGGCACTGGATGCGGTGTGGGAAGAGGAACAGGTGAAGTTTATTGAAGATAACGCCACGGCGTGTGACAGCTCGCCGCTTAATCAATATCAGCGACGCTTTAGTCAGGATGTCGCACCGCAGTATGTGGACATCAGTGCGGGAGGTGAGAAATGATTCAGTATCTGAACGTCTTTTTTTACGATATCTACCCGTACTTGTGTGGCACGGTTTTTATCCTCGGAAGCTGGCTGCGCTACGATTACGGGCAGTACACCTGGCGTGCCTCCTCCAGCCAGATGCTGGATAAACGCGGGATGGTGCTGTGGTCGAACTTGTTCCATATCGGCATTCTGGGGATCTTCTTCGGTCATCTGTTCGGCATGTTAACGCCGCACTGGATGTATGCGTGGTTCCTTCCGGTGGCGGTAAAACAGCAGATGGCGATGGTTCTCGGCGGTATTTGCGGTGTATTAACGTTGATTGGCGGTGCGGGGCTGCTGGTGCGCCGTTTAACGAATCCGCGTATCAGGGCGACGTCTTCTGGTGCGGATATCCTGATCCTCGCTATTTTGTTAATTCAGTGCATTCTTGGGTTAACCACCATTCCCTTTTCAGCACAACATCCGGACGGCAGTGAAATGATGAAGCTGGTGGGATGGGCGCAAAGCATCGTCACTTTCCAGGGCGGCGCATCGACGCATCTTGATGGCGTAGCTTACATCTTCCGCGTTCATCTGGTGTTGGGAATGACCATCTTCCTGCTCTTCCCGTTCACCCGACTGGTGCATGTATGGAGCGCACCATTTGAGTACTTTACCCGCAGGTATCAGATTGTACGTTCGCGGCGATAATTCTCATGCTGGCCGGATAGCCTTTCGCTCTCCGGCCGATTGCAGGCTATGATAGTTCTCCAGCCACAGGAGAACGTTAATGAAACCGCAGATTTATCACGTCGATGCTTTTACCTCTCAACCGTTTCGCGGCAATTCTGCCGGTGTTGTTTTCCCTGCCGATAATCTTAGCGAAGCGCAAATGCAACTTATTGCCCGCGAGTTAGGCCATTCGGAAACGGCTTTTCTGCTGCACAGTGACGACAGCGATGTACGTATTCGCTACTTTACGCCAACGGTTGAAGTGCCGATTTGCGGTCACGCGACGGTAGCAGCGCACTATGTACGTTCAAAGGTATTGGGTTTGGGAAATTGCACCGTCTGGCAAACATCGCTGGCGGGAAAGCACCGTGTCACTATCGAAAAACAAAACGGGGATTATCGTATTTCTCTGGAGCAAGGCTCGCCGGGCTTTGAACCGCCGCTGGAAGGTGAAGCTCGCGCGGCAATTATCAACGCGCTTCATCTCACTGAAGACGATATTTTGCCAGGCTTGCCAATTCAGGTGGCAACCACAGGACACTCAAAAGTGATGATTCCGCTGAAACCGGAAGTGGATATCGACGCCCTTTCGCCTGACCTTGCTGCGCTGACCGCTATCAGTAAACAGATTGGCTGCAATGGTTTCTTCCCCTTCCAGATCCGCCCAGGCAAAAATGAAACCGATGGTCGCATGTTCTCGCCTGCGATTGGTATTGTGGAAGATCCGGTGACCGGCAATGCCAATGGCCCGATGGGCGCATGGTTGGTACATCACAACGTATTGCCTCACGATGGCAACGAGTTGCGTGTTAAAGGCCATCAGGGGCGCGCAATAGGTCGTGATGGCGTGATTGATGTGACGGTGACAATTCGGGACAACCAACCGGAGAAAGTCACCATTTCTGGCACAGCGGTGATTTTGTTTCATGCCGAATGGGCCATTGATCTCTGAAACCGTTGCCGGTCCCAATTGCCTGATGCGCTTCGCTTATCAGGCCTACAAGGCGTATCGTAATTTATTGAATGTGTTGGCTAATTTAGGCCGGATAAGGCGTTTGCGCCGCATCCGGCACAAACTATTTCCCTGCCTCCGGATGCGTATCAAACGCCGCCATCACCAGTGCCAGTTCATCCACGGTAAACCCATGTTTCGCATCATCCACGCCCAGCCCAAATTGTTCCTGCATCACGGCATATAACGACGCCACATCTGGCAGATTCCGCTGATCCACCGCGTGCCCATTTTCATAATGGGTGAAATGGAAATTGGTCAGCGTCAGTTTGCCACCGTCCGGCAAATGGCGGCACATCAACAGATGATGGCGAAAATGCGACTGCGGCCAGTGCGCCGACCAGAAATTGCCCATCACATAATCACTTTGTTGCTGCTCGCAGAGATCAAAACGGTACATCGACTGCCAGTGCTGATGATGATTAAACTGCAAAACCCAGTTATCACCCTCCTGCAACAACCGATACTCTCCGTGTGGCGTGGTTTGCGCGATATCCGGCACTAAACGGATTGGCGCGGTCAGCGTCTGACCACCAAAACCGACGTCGGCAATCCATTGTTCACCTTCCAGTTCCACTAACAACAGACGGTGCGTGCGCGGCGGCAACGATGGGGGGTTAGATAACACTACGCGACCTAACAAACTGCGAACGTTAAACCCCAGTTCGCGTAACACCCGCTCGAACACACCATTCTGCTCAAAACAGTAACCGCCACGTCGCGCAGTCACCAGTTTCTCTTCCAGCGATTGATCATCAAGCTGGATTTCTCTCGGCAGCAAAACGTCGAGATTTTCAAATGGAATAGTGCAATTGTGTTTCAGGTGTAATGCTCTTAGCGTATCGATATTGACCGCAGCAGCATCCGTCCAGCGAATACGGGCAAAATAGTGATTCAGAATGGGCGTCATCAGGCGTTTCCCTTAGTGGTTTTCTCAACTTATAACCTGGAATAGATGCCACACCGGCTATTTTGTGCGATCGCGGACAAGCATCACGTTCGCAAATCGCCAATCCCGTTAATTTCGTTACTTATTGCGTTACGAGCTACGCTTTTAAAACAACCTTCTTAGCGAGGCGATACCGTGAGCCAGTTTATTCCCGTTGAGTTGCATCATGCCAGCCGTCTGTTAAACCACGGACCTACCGTCTTGATCACCAGTTTCGATGAGCAATCCCAGCGACGTAACATTATGGCTGCGGCCTGGTCGATGCCCGTAGAGTTCGAACCACCACGCGTGGCCATTGTGGTTGATAAATCGACATGGTCACGGGAGTTGATTGAACGTAGTGGCATGTTTGGCATTGTGATCCCAGGAGTCGCAGCAACTAACTGGACGTGGGCAGTGGGCAGCATTTCTGGGCGTGATGAAGATAAGTTTAACTGTTATGGCATTCCGGTTGTGAAAGGCCCGGTACTTGGCTTGCCGGTGGTCGAAGAGAAATGTCTGGCATGGATGGAGTGCCGCTTGCTTCCCGCAACTTCTGCGCAAGAAAAATACGACACGTTGTTTGGCGAAGTGGTATCAGCAGCGGCAGACGCTCGTGTTTTTGTCGAAGGCCGCTGGCAATTTGATGACGATAAACTCAATACGCTACATCATTTAGGCGCTGGCACCTTTGTTACCAGCGGCAAGCGTGTTACGGCAGGTTAAGCATTACATGCTGTAACCGGGTTTCTTTATCAACGTCTCCATTTGGGGCGCGATTTCGGCGTCCCAGACCGCTTGCCATGATTCCGGTTGTATCTGTTGTAGTGCAATGCTTATCGAACTCTCTTTACTGTTCAGATGGCGAATAATGACGTCGGTAATCTCCGCCGCCAGTGCCGTTTTTTGTTGTTCATCCAGTTCACGGGGAAAACATTTAATGTCTATGTGTGGCATTGTTGTGCTCCTTTTGAAAGATGTCAGCAAAATTAGCACAAGCCGAAAACGTCATGTGTTATTTGATGCGAAATGATGTGCGATATATGCGCCGTCACTTTAATAACGTACATATACTATTAGCTTCCGCGCCAATACGCACCCGTCCTGTAACATACAGAATCTATTCTTTATTTCTTATCATATTAAGAAAATTCACGACATCCAGCTTGCTGATTTATTAACGCCAATTATAGTTATTCTTGCCCTCAATCATAATTTTCACTCGTAATATCCTTTCTTTTACAAAGCCTTTCTGGAGACACTTGCGATGCAGCTTAACCATATTGCTAAAAGTCTGCTAGTCATGGGATTATTCACAACAAGTTCACTTCCTCTCATCGCAGCAGAAGCGCCAAAAGAGGCCTCCGCTGCCACCCAACAAGCGAATAACGCACTTTATAGTCAATTGCCGTTTTCCGATAACAGCGATTTTGCTGATGCTCATAAAGGTTTTATTGCTCCTTTACCTCAGGAAGTGATTAAGGGTGAACAAGGGAATGTTATCTGGAACCCACAGCAATATTCTTTTATCAAAGAAGGCGATAAAGCACCTGATACTGTCAATCCAAGTTTATGGCGTCAGGCGCAACTGATAAATATCAGCAGCTTATTTGAAGTGACTGAAGGCGTCTATCAGATTCGCAATCTCGATTTATCAAATATGACCATCATTGAAGGTAAAGAAGGTATTACCGTTGTTGATCCACTGGTTTCAGCAGAAACAGCTAAAGTTGGCATGGATCTTTATTATAAAAATCGCGGTCAAAAACCAGTGGTGGCGGTTATCTACACGCACAGTCATGTCGATCACTACGGCGGCGTTCGCGGCGTGGTTGATGAAGCTGACGTTAAATCAGGAAAAACAAAAATTTATGCGCCAGCCGGATTTTTAGAAGAGGCTGTTTCAGAAAATATTATGGCTGGCAATGTAATGAGCCGACGAGCCAGTTATATGTACGGTAACTTGTTGAAACCTGATGCTAAAGGTCAGGTCGGCGCTGGGCTGGGAACAACGACCTCAGCCGGAACGGTTACATTGATTGCCCCCACCAACTACATCACCAAAACCGGACAAAAAGAGACTATCGACGGGCTGACCTATGATTTTCTGATGGCGCCCGGTTCCGAAGCACCTTCCGAAATGCTGTGGTTTATTGAAGAAAAGAAACTGATCGAAACCGCAGAAGATGTCACGCACACCCTCCACAACACCTATTCGCTGCGTGGTGCCAAAATTCGTCAACCTCTTCCGTGGTCTAAATACATCAACGAAGCACTCAATCTGTGGGGCGATAAAGCGGAGATTATTCTCGCCCAGCATCACTGGCCAACCTGGGGTAACGATAACGTTGTCAAACTGCTAAAAAGCCAACGCGATTTGTACCGTTATATCAACGATCAAACGCTACGCATGGCGAATCAGGGGCTGACTCGTGATGAAATTGCCGCAAACTTCAAATTGCCCTCTTCGCTTGCTAACACCTGGGCGAATCGCGGTTATTACGGTTCAGTGAGCCATGATGTGAAAGCAACTTATGTGCTTTATCTCGGCTGGTTTGATGGTAATCCTGCGACTCTCGATGAACTGCCACCAGAAGAAGCCGCTAAAAAATTCGTGGAATATATGGGCGGTGCTGATGCCATTTTACAAAAAGCCAAACAGGATTATGACCAGGGAAATTTCCGCTGGGTTGCCCAGGTTGTCAGTAAGGTAGTGTTTGCCGATCCAAACAACCAGGCAGCAAGGAATCTGGAAGCCGATGCGCTTGAACAGTTAGGCTACCAGGCCGAATCCGGGCCGTGGCGTAATTTTTATCTCACTGGCGCACAGGAATTACGCAATGGTGTGCAAAAACTGCCTACGCCAAATACAGCCAGTCCTGACACCGTTCGTGCCATGACGCCGGAAATGTTCTTTGATTATCTTGCTGTGCATATAAATGGCGAGAAAGCGGCAGACGCTAAAGCAGTATTGAATTTTGATTTCGGTGAAGATGGCGGCACTTATAAAGTGGAACTGGAAAACGGTGTGCTCAATCACACTGCTGATACGCAAGCCTCTGACGCCGATGCGACTATCACCCTCTCCCGCGATGTCTTGAATAAAATCATCCTGAAGGAAGAGACATTAAAAGAAGCCACGGATAAAGGCGAAGTAAAAATCACTGGAAATGCGGAAAAACTCAACGAACTGTTAGGGTATATGGATAACTTTGAATTCTGGTTCAATATTGTAACGCCATAATTTTCGTGTAAGTCGGGCAGGTTCCCTGCCCTTTTGGGGTTATAAACAAAAATGAATTCTGACAAAAGAAAACACCCTCATTATTCATGGAAAAACCGGCAGGATATGGTTATTCGCGGTATGGCGATTAGCCTGCCGTGGTTTGCGTTGATTAACATCAGTTTTGCATCGTTGGTTTTGCTTCGAGGGGTTTTGTTTAATGAAGGCACGACTCCATGGTTTAATGAGAAAAATCTTGTACACACTATTGATATTTCATCATTAGGTATTTTGCTAATCAGTGGTCTTTTATTAGTTAGCCCACGCAACAAAGTACAGTATATTCAGCAGTTATTGGTCATACTAAGCCTACTATGGTCATGGTGTTGTTTTTATTTTATTGCACACTGGACGCTACCTTTTGCATATCCACTGTGTGTATTACTAATGCTTAGCGCCGTTGTTGCGCTATATTTCCACACCCCATCACTCCTCGCATTTATCATTCCCTTATGGTTTACCATCCCGTTAGCCAGTCTTGTGCTCAATCAGTATGTGAATATTCATTTTGCTGTTATCTGGAGCATTTTTTCACTGGCTCTCTATGGCGGACGGTTTATTTTGTTGCGTTGGTTTGAAGAAGCATGGCAACAAAATAAGAACAACAACCAGTTGATTCATCGCCTCGATGCATTAGCTCATCGCGATCCTTTAACTGGAGTGGCAAACCGACGAGCGTTGGATAGTATTTTACGCGATGCCGTAGAACAAAAGACGTCGTTCGTTTTAATTATGCTGGATGTCGATTTTTTTAAACGCTACAACGACACTTATGGGCACCCTGCTGGCGATCGTTGTCTGATACAAGTTGCCGACGCACTGCAACGTGCAATTCGCCAGCCCGAAGATGTAGTTACGCGCTATGGCGGTGAAGAGTTTGCCATTATTCTTTTCAATGCGGGCTTGCAGGAAGCCGAAGCGATAGCAGCCAGAGTTAAGCAAGAACTTAAACTGGCAGCGATTGCGCATCAGACATCTTCCGTGAGTGAAGTTGTTACGGTTAGTCAGGGGATTACCTGTTCTACCCCCGCAAAAACGGCTGAACAAATAGTTGCTGATGCCGATGCCGCGTTATATCGAGCGAAAGAAAATGGGCGAAATCGGTGGGCTTTGTAGGCATTGGGGATGGGCAAAATGACAAACGCCCACCTCGCAAGGCGTGACTTGTGATAAACCAGCTTCCCCGCAGTAACGGCTATTAGATCGACACGGGTGTTAACGTGAAGATCTCGGAAGGTTGCCTGATCCTGCTAGCGGATAACAACGAAGTACAGGAACTGCGCAGGGAACTTTACCAGGTCAAACAGGCGGTTAAGGGGATGCGGAACGGGATGTTTAGTGTGCTGAACGAAAGCTAAATAATAAAAAGCCGGGAAGATTTAATTTTCTTCCCGGCTTTTTTTAAAGTTTATTTATAGCTTGGTTAATTTCAAATAATAATGAGACAATATCTTTCGCAGAACCATTATAAATGGGAGTATCCCAATCAAAATCCTTTATCAAACAAATATAAAACTTCCCATTTATATCAAAAGATGGTCGCCACCCAACATCCAAAAGATACCCACCAGGATATTCAACCTGGAGCATATCTTCCTTAAGTTCATCTCGCTGTTCATTAAGAGGGATGCTTTGTTTCAGGGAGAAGTCATTAAAAACTATATTCCCTTTTTTTCCTAAGAAATCAATGTTCATGATGTTGTTAGCCTTCGGAATTCATCGAGTGATATAGGATGTCCATGTATTGTCCCACCGCTAAGTTCAACTCGAACCCATTGAGATCTTTACCCTCACTGGCCCCAATAACTTTTCCCATATCTTTTACTTTCCATGGTTTACCGTTCGTAGCAGGTGTGCCTGTATTAAAAACATCGTATTCCAGCGTTTTAATATCAATATCGGGAGAATATTTTGCCGGGCCTGATTTTGTTGATTTAATTATATCCTTCCATGATTTGTTTTTTGGAGGAAAATGTTTGTATCCATGATTTGTCCATTCAGGTTGCCCACATTTCAAACCCAGAGGATCGATCCAACTTATTGGATTAGGCGCATAAGCATACAGGTTCAGCCCGCCTCTTAGCCCTATCGGGTCAACACACCGATACTGCCACGTCTCGCAATCATAGTACCGGAACCGATGATAGTACAGTCCCGCGTCATGCTATTAAAGACAATGTAGTTCGATGATATGTGTCATCCCTCAATTATTTTTATAAAATCATATATTATCTTCCTGCTGCAGGAATTTATTATAAAAATAAAGCTTTTTGTCTAAAAATAAAAAATGATACCCAACCGACTTTAGATCATTATTTATGACAGATAATAATTCGTTCCATTCATAGATATATTTATATTTATTTATAAGCAACACACTTTCGCTCGAATTTAACCTAGAAAGTTCATCCGTATTTATGGAGATCCAATTTGAATAAATTTTAATATTCTTTTTTTCTATTTTAACATCTAATAATACCGTAAAGGATTCACATAAAAAATTGCATTCAAAGTCAACCCCGCAAATGATACCATCAAGCATTTTGATAATATCATCAATAATTTCACTCAGGCAATTAAGGGTTAGTGAAATATGAACACCATTCCAGTTTATATAAAAATACCCGGATGATATGGGATATACGGAAAATATAGCCTCCGATAAATTAATATCCTCTTCATCCATGAGGCCTTTTTCATAAGTATCATCAATTTCTATTTTGAACATATTACTTACCCTTTTCAAAAATGGGTCCTGCTGTCGATGAGTCAATTGGAAAACCGTGAAAAGTCCCATCCCCATTATTTCTGACCCGAATTTTATCCGGTTTAATAGGTACTCCATTTCCCCCGGGAATATAAACTTCACTCTTACTATTTTGATTTATAGGAAAATCTTTCATCTCTCCCGGTTTTAGCGTGGCAGCTTGTTCTCCAGCATATTTCAGATCATCCTTGCTTCTCCAAACTCCATGAGGATTCTTTTCTTTATCTGCAATTGCTTGAGCTGCGTTAGGATGTAGTTTCATCCCATGCCTTTTCCCTCTTGAGTAACCATTCTCGGCTTTTAAGCAGGTGGTATTTAACCCAAGCGGATCTATCCAGCTTACTGGATTTGGCGCATAAGCATATAAGTTTACCCCGCCCCTTAAGCCTATCGGGTCTGGCTGCGTAAACCGCCCACACTCCGGCGCATAAAATCTGAACGTATTATAGTGAAGCCCCGTTTCCGCGTCAAAATACTGCCCCGCGAACCGCAGGTTTTGCTCCACTGTCAGAACCGTATGCGCGCTTACCGCTTCTGTTTCCAGCCCCCACAGTGTGTGGCGCGCTTCATAGACCAGCTCCCCGGACTCACTGGTCATCGCTTCCGGCAGGCCATTCAGTGCCGTGTGGTAGTAATATATTGTGGTTTTCGGCGGGCGCGTGTCCTGCGGTTCTATCACCTGCCGGGTAAAACGATCCACCCTGGCCAGCGGCTCATAACTGTCACCGTTGTAGACATACAGGACCTCTGTGGCCTTACCCGGACTGTCTTCACCCCGCAGCCGCATCCCGTCCCAGATAAAACGCACCCTCTCCGGGGCTGGTTCTGCTTCCCCCTCATCATGCCACCGGTACAGCCGCTTCCCCGTCCGCCGCCCGAGCAGGTCGTAGTCGTATTCCACCCGCTGCCACCGGGAGCGCGCCCTGTCCGCAAACCGCACTTCCACCATCCGGTTATCGCTGTTATAGCGGTAATCCTGCCGTTGCGCCTGTTCGTCCGTGCGCCTGCTCATACGCCCGAAGGCATCATACTGGTAATGCCAGCCCCGGTACTGCATTAACTGGTTATTCTTGATCGCCGGACCGCGCTCCTCCATCAGGTTTCCGGCCAGATCGCAGTACTGCCGCACCGTGAAGTGCTGCTGTGCGCTCAGGATCTGCCCGGCGCAGTCATACTGGTACCAGGTGCTGCCGCTGCGTTCCTCTGGGGAAAGCAGCGCCTGCGCATCCTGTGTCCGGTGGTAACGGCTCATCAGGAAACCACGCTGATCCCAGCTGTAACGCTGCTCCAGCAACGGTGTTCCATGCCGCTGCTGCGCCATCTGTGCCAGACGGGCAGTTACCCGCCCTGCGGCATCATATTCCGTGCGCAGTGTCAGGCTGCCCTGAGTACGGCTGATTTCCTGGTGCAGGCTGTTACGTTCAAACTCAGCCAGTACCGTCTGCTGCCCGTTGTTGTCTTCCAGATTGAGCTGTTGCAGATGCCCGCTGCCGTAGTACAGCCGCTTCAGGCGGCGACCATCCGGCATCTGCGTTTCTGTGCGGTTACCCAGTTCGTCATAGCGGTGGGTAAAAACGCCCGCTTGGTTATGCTCTTCCAGCAGGCTGCCATACTCATCCGTAACCAGATGCAGCGAGTCCTGCGCAACGACGTTTTCATCCCCGCGCTGTTTCCTCTGCCAGTCATCCGGCGCAAAACGCTGGAGAGTCAGCGTGTTTTTTCCATACCGGTAACAGACAGCGCCATCCCCGTTCTCCCGGTACTGCACCCGTCCGGCAGCATCATACGCCAGCCGGGTGACCTGCGGTAAAAGCGCCTCCTGACCGGACGCCACGGGAGCGGGATAGCGGGTTATCCCACAGATATTGCTCCGGCTGTCATACCGGTACACTTCGCGGCAGCCCGTCAGATCGCAGGATTCTTCCAGCCGCGACAGGCTGTCACGGCTGAAACGGTACGCTTCATTTTTCTGGTTATACAGCGCAATAAGCTGCCCGCTGGCATCATATTCGAAGCGCACCTGGCGCTGTTGAGGGTCAGTGTGGCGGATAACCTGCCCGCGCAGGTTATAGTCAAACCGGCTGCTCTGACGAGCCGGATCGGTCACACCGGCAAGCTGTCCACGGGCATTGTAGTGGTAGGTGGTTTCGCCACCATCAGGGCGGATTCGCTTTTGCAAGCGGTTCGCTGCTGAAAACGTCTGCCGGGTGCTGTTACCCTGTGCATCCGTCACGGCCGCCAGTCGCCCCTGTTCATCATAATACAGGTAGGAGGTATACCCGGAACAGTCCGTCTGCTGCGTTAACTGCCCACGATTATTCCAGCCATAGCGGTACAGGTTGCCCCGTGCATCCTGTACGCTCTCAATCAGCCCGGAAGCATCATGGTTATAGCGGGTGATGAGGCCTGCCTGGTCAATAGTTTTGATGCGATCGCCAAAGACGTTGTAAACATGACGTAAGACCAGCCCTTCGGGATATTCCTCTTTCAGCGGAAAGGCAAAATCCCGGTCCCAGTCAAACCGGTATTCCTGACCGACGGGATCAACCACCTGGATCAGGTTGCCACGCTCATCGTACTTAAAGCTGTGTTCATACTGTGCGGGATCAACCACCCGCAGGAGTTCCCGGTTATCCCCCCCATTCATACAGCCAGCAGATATCCGGGGCAGGCTGCCAACGGGTAATGTTGTACTGCTCATCCCATTCATGCAGGCTGTCCGGCCTGCCATCACCATAATGCAGCGTGGCCCGGCGCGCCGCCGGATCGTAATCAAACCGGATCTCCCCGCTGCGCCGTTTGCCTTCCTGTAGCCAGTGCCGGACAACATGAAAATGACCGGGAAGACCGGAAGTGGGCTGCCAGCGGTAATGCGCCTGGATGCCATCCGCCGTCTGGTGCATGGTCAGGCGCTCGTGCTCTTCATCCCAGGCAAAACGGCGCATCACGACCCCGTCAGCATCCACGACGGCGGTTAGCTGCGCCTGTTCATTATATTCATAACGAATACGCAGTACGCCCGGCCGGGTATCCTCCTGCCGGTACTGCTGGTATACGGCCCTCAGACGGGAATGCTGCGGATGATAGTCCAGATGCAGGCAGAGGGCCTGAAGATCATCCTTGATCCGCACCGGCAGCCCCCGGTCATTGTAGTAATAGCGGATACCGTTCAGATGGCGATCGCATTCCTGAATCAGGCGGAACCGACCATCATGCAGGGGATCTGCCTCAAAAATCTGGTACTGTCCCTGTGCGCTTTCCAGCACGAACATACCAGCCAGGGGATGATAAAGCCGGAAACCTCCGTCCACATAGAACATGGCTCCGCCGACCGGAACATCTCCCAGCCCCAGCTCCCTGCCGGACATGTCATGAAAAAATATCTGCTCGCTGTCCTGCGTTCCCGGTACAGCAGGTTCCTGATGCAGAAATACCTCAAACGGCAGGCACCAGCCCCGGCCAAGAATACCTTCATTGCCGTTAAGGCTGCTGTAAACCCGCTGCCATGCCAGTAGGATTACCCCGTCACAGGCAAAATCCAGCTCATCCTCTCCGCCCAGTATTTTTACACCGGAGGCGATGTGTACTGGCCTGGCAGTCTGTGATGACGCCTGTTGCCCGGAGGAGAGGTAGGATGACATACCGGAAAGCACTCCTCCGCCCAGTATTCCCAGCGTGTTGCCTATGATTGAGCCACCCAGCAGGCAGGGCAACTTCCCCGCAAATACCCTGGCCGATGTCCTGCAAAACAGAGCCTGAACCGAGCTGACCAGAAATCCTCCGGCAATAAGCCCAGAATAGTAAGCGAGCATATTTTTGCCGGTGTGTATTTCTTTCACCACCAGGCTGCGCCCGCCTATACGGACTTTCGCACTGGCCTAGGTATGGGCAATCACTGCCTCGCAGGTACTGCGATCACCGTTACGACAGGCAGGCTGGCTGTTAATACGTACGGTTTCTGAACCTTCAGCCAGATACTGTATCGGTTGCGGGGGATGTTTATCACAATGAATCGTGTCCAGAAGCCGTGGCTCGACATGCAATGCCGGATTGGGGCCGTCCACCACCGGGTTGCTGATGGATTCCCAGACCTTACTCCAGAATCCCTGCTCATCTTCCTGAGACGGGGTACTTTCTCCTTTGAGGTAAGCGGCAAGTTTCTCGCCTGCCATTCTGCCCAGTTCTGCCGGCAAAAGAGGAATTTTGGCAATCATAATAGTTTTTGCCACAACCCCTTTAACGAGTTGCATCCCCTTACTGTCCGGTGGATTGGCCGCTTCCGCCTCCAGCAGTGCCAGTAATATTTCATCCGGCACAGCACCTGCCGCACGGGCGGCTGGCATGGATTTCACATTAACGTTGTTTGAGCCTGAGGTTATCGTTCCTTTAACATCCGGGGGAAACCAGCTACTGACCGTATCGCCGAGTTCAGAAATAACATCGCTGAAAATAAACCCGGCAGTCAGCCCTACCACCAGTCCAACAGGGTTGGCAGAGGCACAAAAAAGCACCCCATAGCATACCCCCTCGACCAGCCCCCCCATGAAATCCCCCAGGAACGACGTGTGCTCAAGAGGATCTTCCTTTTTGGCCGCCATATAATCTGTTCCCATGACATTACTCCGTTACCGTCTCACGCGGGACAAAACTGTCCAGGATATTCCGCCAGATCTCGTGATCCTGCTCAGTAAACGGATGAGCGAGCGTCCATGCGAAGGCCAGCAGCGATTGTCCGGACAGGATAATGTGTTGTTGCTGGTAATGAACCAGCCCGGAAATCTCTGCCTGGCAGGCAAACTGACAGACACGTTTTCCTGCCTGCACGTCAGTAAACTGCGGCTCCGGGATTTGCACATGGCGTACATCGCGCTTAATTTTTTCAATCTGGGCGGTGACATAATCTTCCAGTGTCATGGCTCCTGACAGAATGTCCCGCGAGATAGTCAGAACAGCCTGTAATTCCGGCAGTCTCAAAACATGTGTGGTACAGTCCCGCCCTGAAGCCGGTAACGTAAGCTGTCCTTCATTAAAGTGATAATCCGGCATTATTTTTTCTCCGGTTGCTGCGGGGGAAACTCGGCGGTGACACGCTCAGAAATAGCCGACGGTGTCAGTTGACCGGGCTGTTCGATACCTGACTTTGCACCGTCCATGTTCAGATCCAGTATCTGGACTGCGGTAATTTGTCCTCTCTGGGCGGCATAAAGATTGAAATTGGTGCAGGACAGAGCAACCGTACCGTTGGCCAGCATGAGCAGCTCAGACTCACCGCATTGCAGATGAATGGCGTTTCCGGCGGCAAGATGCAGCGTGCCCTGTACGAGTGTTTCATGATCCCCGCCGGTCACTATCGACTGCCCCTGCTGCACCGCAATCTGACGTAAACTTTCCACATGCGTGAACTGAGCAGATTTAACGCAGGTACTCTGCACCCCAGTCACTGAGATATCCTGGTTGCCACCCACCGTTTCGGTATGGTTTACCTTCACATCCGTAGTACGGTTATTCAGCACCTCGGTATCCATGTTCTTCTGTGCGTGGATGTAGAACTGTTCTTTCCCTGTCGCATCGTCAAACTTCAGCTCGTTAAACCCGCTGCCCATGTACGTTTTGGAGCGGATCGTCATCTGCGTCTTCGTCCCCGGCAGGCTACCCGGCGAGCGGTTATCTTCGTGGTAAGTGCGCCCCATAATGATCGGCTGATCCGGGTCGCCGTTGAGGAAGTCCACAATCACCTCCTGACCCACACGCGGTATCGCCAGGTTGCCGAACCCCGTTCCCGCCCACGCCTGTGCCACCCGTATCCAGCACGAGCTGTCCTGGTTTGACGGGTTATAGCGATCCCAGTTGAATTTCACCCGCACGCGACCATGTTCATCACAGAAGATTTCTTCCCCTTCTGGTCCCGTCACAACGGCGCTCTGCGGGCCATCCACCAGCGGTTTAAGCAGCGGCTGTGGTCGCCATGTTCTGTCTGCCGGTATTACTGCGAAATGGTTATCCAGCGTTGTGCCTGAACCACTCCGTCCTGGCACCGCCTGTGGCTGTTCACCGTGCAGTTCACTCGCCACCACCTGCCATTCCCGGTTCAGGTTCTCCTGCGGATGCCCCGTCAGCACAATTCGCCGTCCCGGCCATATCTCCGGCGAGCGGCTCATTCCCCGCGCGGTTTCTGCGTTGTTTCGCCAGCCGTCCATCTGCCAGCGGGCAAAGTTCTTGCCATGTGCATTTTTGAAACGCCCCGGCCAGTCATACACTTCATACTGTGTGCGCTGGTAATCCTGGTGCTGGCCTTCCTGGTCAAAACGCCCGGCCCAGCCGGGGCGTTTAAAGGTGTAGTCTTTGGTCACCACGGAAGAAGGTCGGATTTGTGCGCTGTAGCGGAACTGGCTGATGCAGAGGGTGCTCACCTCGGTACGGGTGTTCGGATTCCAGGGGATTTCAAAGGATTCCGGCAGATAGCGGACCGTGTCGCACAGAACCAGACTCTGGTCGGTACTTTTCTGCGCGTGCTCCTCATAAAAGAAGATGCCTTCCTCCGCCGCCATCCGGCACAGAAAGTCGTAATCAGTTTCACCGTACTGGACACAAAACTCACGGGAAGGATGCGGCTCACTGAACAGCGGGCTCCACTCCGTCACGTCGTTTTCCTGCAGTATGGTGCCGAGGATGCTTCTGATGTCCTCGTTCTGGAAGATACGAAAGTTCTGCCGCAGTCCTGCCCGCCACAGGGGCGGGTGCACCTTCATGCTGTACAGCATCTGGTGTTTGTCGTTCTCCCCCAGTTCAAACCAGGTCACCACGCCTTTCACCCGGCGCTGTACGTCATCGCCCTGCCATATCGTCAGGTAGGCCATCTTGTCCAGCACCTGCTGAAATTCAAGGGAGAGAAACTGCTGACTGACCAGAGAGAGGTCGAGGGAAAAGAGCGAAGAGAGTGACTGGTTCAGGTGAAAGGAAACCACCGCAAAAGCGTCCGGTGGCAGGCCGTCCACTTCCAGTGTGAAACGTAATCCGGTTGACATAGCAACCTCCGGTAAAATGAATAATAATCCGCACATATTGCATGAACAACACGTTGGGTGATGAGATAAGCGGGACGACTTCAGGCGTTATCGGGGGAATATCAGAAAAGCGTCATGGTTATGTGAGAATTTTGTCCGGGATTTTATTTCAGAGAAACGGATGTCTGTTCAGGCAAAAAAAAATAATCACAAACTCAACTGACTGGTTCTTGATGTTATTCACGACAGGCTCGTATATCACAGTGAGTGACAAAAAGTACCTGATATAAAAGTCAAACCAATATTCATAATGTCTTTTTATTCACAACAATAAATAATTTAATAAACATCATTGAAATGAATGATGGGTTGCATAAAGAATATACGCTACCGCCCCACCCTGATAACATAATCTGCACTTTGCCATCTTAACGTCATTAGACACTGACCTGAAAGAATATAATCTAAATTAAGAATTTATCAAATTCATCGTATGAATATATTAAGAGAATGGTATAGAAATTAATAATAATTAGCTCCATTTTAATTATTTCAGAAAAAATCTGTGGCGAGTATTTTACGCTCAGCGATGGCTTTATCTGTCATTTCTCTATACCCAGAATGACCATTTCCAAAACACAGCGCACCAACTGAGGCTCTAATGACCTTGCGTCAGTGGTAAGAGTACCTGATAAATTGTTCTCAAAATGTTGTTCCCCCTTGACCTCCGTCTGATGTATGCCCCTCTCGTGGTAATCTATTGATTAGGTTATATTAAGAATCAGCATTTAAAATACATCCATTTTCTTGAAAGAAATCAATATGTGTACTTATCAATAGATGTTTTAGCTCTCCTCAGCAAGTTCTTTATATTTGTAGTCCAGATAATTACCAATTAATACAAAGGGGCTGCTTTGTTGTTTTTAGCATATTAGGCTGATATTTTTATTTGCACTAATTGCATCTCCAACCCCAAGCATATACGCCATTAATATAGAAGTTCGTGACATTAACAATGTGAAAAATTAGTTTCTTTCCAGAGCAGATGAAATAGATAACCTGAATTAAAGGATGAGTGCTATCAATCACAAAAAAATGCAATATTATTTACATTGATTACGCCAGCCATTGTGGATAACCCTATCGAATAATAAATAACATCATTTTCTTGCATTCCACTCAAATAATTTCATTCCTTTTTAATACTTGCTGTAGCTTTGGCAACTGACATACTGCATCAGCAATCGCACTGATATTCTGCGCATTATCCTGAAACCATTCATGCCCCGGCCCCCATGTGCGCATGACGCAGAGATAGCAGTCCACCAACGTTAGCTGCTCGCCAAACGCATAAGGTTCAGCGGTCAGTTGTGTATTCAACCAGATATAAAGCGACTTTCGGTATTCAATAACATTCTTCTTCAACTGTTCAGGCGTGTCAGGTGCCCAGCGTTCAGGGTAATCGGCGAAGGTAAACGTTGGATAGACATTGGCGACCAGCCAGACCAATAACCGTTGAAACTGCTGGCGTTCGGTGCGCCCAACAGGTGGTGCAAGATCCGGGCGGCGGTCGAGAATCATCAATGCAATCGCCGCCGTCTCCGTCATAATCTCGCCATTTTCCAGCGTCAGTGTCGGAACCTGACACAATGGATTTAACGTTTTCAGCAAATCGCGTGAAGCTCCCTCGCGGTCAAAACCACTGACATCAACAAACTTATAGGGAATATCAGCCAGAGTCAGTATCAGTTCACTGATGGTGGAACCCCATCCTGGTACGCCATAAACCTTAATCATATCTCCCCCGTACAGCGTTAAAGCTTAAGTGTAGGTCAGTAAACAGGGCAACCCGGACTAAGATTTGTCATTTTTTCAGCAATCCTTTTAATCCCCACTCAACTTGTAAGGGGATATTTTGCATCGTTTATCGATAACAGGTAGGATGCTGCGCCGATAGTTTTATACCCATAAAGAATAATGGTGATAACTGTCATCGCCAGGATGAATAAACATTGTTCATGGCGACTTATAAGACTTTTTCAACGAAGCAATCAGGGAGAGCAATGAGTAAACACGACACCGACACTTCAGATCAACACGCCGCGAAACGCCGCTGGCTTAATGCCCACGAAGAGGGTTATCACAAAGCGATGGGCAATCGTCAGGTGCAGATGATCGCCATTGGCGGCGCGATTGGGACTGGTTTGTTTTTAGGTGCAGGTGCCCGACTGCAAATGGCCGGCCCGGCACTGGCACTGGTTTATTTAATCTGCGGCCTGTTTTCGTTTTTTATTTTGCGTGCGTTGGGTGAGTTGGTATTACATCGCCCTTCCAGTGGTAGTTTTGTCTCTTATGCCCGTGAGTTTTTGGGTGAGAAAGCCGCTTATGTTGCCGGCTGGATGTACTTCATCAACTGGGCGATGACGGGGATTGTCGATATCACCGCCGTCGCACTGTATATGCATTACTGGGGCGCGTTTGGCGGCGTGCCGCAATGGGTATTTGCGCTCGCTGCGCTGACCATCGTTGGCACCATGAATATGATTGGTGTGAAATGGTTCGCAGAGATGGAGTTCTGGTTTGCGCTGATTAAAGTGCTCGCCATTGTGACCTTTTTGGTCGTGGGTACAGTGTTCCTCGGTAGCGGTCAGCCGCTGGATGGCAACACCACTGGCTTTCATTTAATTACCGATAATGGTGGCTTTTTCCCGCACGGTTTGCTGCCTGCGCTGGTGTTAATTCAGGGCGTGGTATTTGCTTTTGCCTCCATCGAAATGGTCGGAACTGCCGCCGGAGAATGTAAAGATCCGCAGACTATGGTGCCAAAAGCAATTAACAGCGTGATTTGGCGTATTGGCCTGTTTTATGTCGGTTCTGTCGTGTTGCTGGTCATGTTACTGCCGTGGAGCGCCTATCAGGCCGGTCAAAGTCCTTTTGTGACCTTCTTCTCTAAACTCGGTGTGCCGTACATTGGCAGCATCATGAACATTGTGGTGCTGACCGCCGCGCTCTCCAGTCTGAACTCTGGCCTCTACTGCACCGGGCGTATTCTGCGTTCGATGGCGATGGGCGGATCTGCGCCGGGTTTTATGGCGAAGATGAGTCGCCAGCATGTGCCGTACGCCGGGATTCTGGCGACGCTGGTTGTGTATGTCGTTGGCGTATTCCTCAATTATCTGGTGCCGTCGCGCGTATTTGAGATTGTCCTGAACTTCGCGTCATTGGGAATTATCGCCTCCTGGGCGTTTATCATTGTTTGTCAGATGCGCCTGCGTAAAGCCATCAAAGAAGGTAAAGCAGCGGATGTCAGTTTTAAACTGCCTGGTGCGCCCTTCACGTCCTGGCTGACATTACTGTTTTTACTGAGTGTGCTGGTGCTGATGGCATTCGATTACCCGAACGGGACTTACACCATCGCGGCGCTGCCGATTATCGGTATTCTGCTGGTTGTGGGTTGGTTTGGTGTACGCAAACGCGTTGCCGAAATTCACAGCACTGCGCCGGTAGTCGAAGAAGAAAAACAGGAAATTGTGTTTAAACCTGAGACGGCGGGTTAATTGCAAAATGTGCCCGGCTACGAGCCGGGCATATTCATATTGCTGACGAGGTGCTCCGCTTGCCGAATGCAGCGCTTGCGCCGCATCCGGCCTACGAAAGACAAACTCCTCCATGTCTGTGTCTGTTACAGCGCAATACGAATCACATCGTCCGGCTGAGTGGCTTCTTGCTGTTTAGTCGATTTTTGCTTCACGCTGACATACAGCGTTTTGCCATCGGCAGAAAGCGCCAGGCTGTTAGGATGGGTCGGCGTGTCGAACGTTTTCACCACTTTGTAGTTTTTCGCGTCAATCACACTGACTTTCCCCGCCTGCCGATGCGTCACGTAGGCTTCATTACGCGCCGGGTTAAACAATACAGCCAGTGATTCCGGTGCCGCTACCTTCGCCAGAATATTGCCGTTACGGGTATCGACCACTAACACTTCTGCCGCTTTGGAGTCAGTGATAAATGCTCGCTGGTTGGCAGTATCGAGACTGATGTTGATAAAGAAATGCTCTTTGCCATCATCCAGCAGCTTTTTACGGCTCAGGATTTTATTGTCGGCGGTGTCGATGGTAATCAATTCGCCGTCAGCGTTAGTGGTGTAAAGACGTTTGCCTTTGCTATCCAGCGCCAGACCGGTACTCATTTTACCGGTGTTCTGGATGGCAGTTTTCAGTTTGATATTCTCGCCATCAACCACCCAAATCACACTCTCTTTCCCAATACCGCTGATGTAAACAGTGTTCGTAGCATCATCAGCAACCAGCTCACGCGGCTGTAGCGGACGCACTTCTTCTGTACGTTTGCGATCGTCCAGTACCAGACGCCCTTTCACTTCGCCCGTTTTGGCATCAATTGCCGTGACCGCACTGTTTACTGTGTTACCAAACCACAACGTTTGAGTCGCGTTGTTGATAGTGGCGCCAAACGGCTTGAGATCGTTATGAATTGCCTGAGTGACTTCCAGAGTCACCGGATCGAGACGATAAACCACACCGCCTTTGTCCAGTTTGCGGCTTTGCGATGTGGCGAGCCACAGCGCGTTTTCCTGCTGGCTATAAGCCATTTCGTAGGCACCTTTACCTACCGCTTTACGCAGCATTTCTTCCGCTGCCTGCGTACTGAATGATGAAGCAACGAGCAATGAACCTAACAGTAGCGAACCACGCAGGCGCGATGAAAACAGATGACGTAAATGCATGACGACTCCCTTTGATGAACCGATTTATAGCTGCTTCACAATGCTTCGTTGAGCATAATCTTCGTTACGCCCTTGTTATAAATGGGAATGGTAATCATTATTTTCTCAAATGTGGAGCATTTCTTGTCGCTACGACTACAATTTTCCCAATTGATTAACGTATTGTGCCGTTTTGTTTTCTATAAATTTACAAATTCATTACCATGACGGTGTTTTCCCATTCTTAACCTGGCTTTTTTCATGAAGATCTTTTCCGTCCGACAGACCGTTTTGCCCGCACTGATTCTCCTTTCTCCTTCAACTTTTGCCGCTAATGAACAAACCATGATTGTTAGTGCCGCGCCGCAGGTAGTTTCTGAACTGGACACACCCTCTGCGGTAAGCGTGGTCGATGGCGAGGAGATGCGTCTGGCAACGCCGCGCATTAATTTGTCTGAATCACTGACCAGTGTGCCTGGTTTGCAGGTACAAAACCGGCAGAACTATGCGCAGGATCTCCAACTGTCTATTCGCGGATTTGGTTCCCGTTCCACTTACGGTATTCGCGGTATTCGCCTGTATGTTGATGGCATTCCCGCCACTATGCCTGACGGACAAGGGCAAACGTCTAATATCGATTTAAGCAGTGTGCAAAACGTGGAAGTGCTACGAGGCCCCTTCTCTGCCCTGTATGGCAATGCGTCTGGCGGCGTAATGAACGTCACCACACAAACCGGCGAACAGCCACCAACTATTGAAGCCAGCAGTTACTATGGCAGTTATGGTAGCTGGCGCTATGGACTGAAAGCGACGGGCGCAATGGGCGACGGTACCCAACCTGGCGATGTTGATTACACCGTTTCGACCACGCGTTTTACAACTCACGGCTATCGTGACCATAGCGGCGCACAGAAAAATTTAGCCAATGCCAGACTGGGCGTACGCATTGATGACGCCAGTAAGTTAAACCTGATTTTCAACAGTGTGGACATCAAAGCCGATGACCCTGGTGGGTTGACCGAAGCAGAATGGAAAGCGAATCCGCAACAAGCGCCTCGTGCTGAACAGTACGACACGCGTAAAACCATCAAACAAACTCAGGCTGGATTACGCTACGAGCGCAGCCTTAGCGCGCAGGATGAGATGAGCGTGATGATGTACGCAGGCGAACGGGAAACGACCCAGTATCAGTCGATCCCGATGACCCCGCAGCTTAACCCGTCACATGCAGGCGGTGTTATTACCCTGCAACGTCATTACCAGGGTATAGACAGTCGCTGGACACATCGTGGCGAACTGGGTGTTCCGGTCACTTTCACTACTGGCCTGAACTATGAAAACATGAGTGAAAACCGAAAGGGTTACAATAACTTCCGCCTTAATAACGGCGTGCCGGAGTACGGGCAAAAAGGTGATTTGCGTCGCGACGAACGCAATCTGATGTGGAACGTCGATCCCTATTTACAAACCCAGTGGCAACTAACCGACAAACTGTCGCTGGATGCTGGCGTGCGCTACAGCTCCGTGTGGTTTGATTCTAACGATCATTACGTTACCCCCGGCAATGGTGATGACAGCGGTGATGCCAGTTATCACAAATGGCTTCCTGCGGGATCGTTGAAATACGCCATGACCGATGCCTGGAATGTCTATCTGGCAGCCGGGCGCGGTTTTGAAACACCAACCATTAACGAGCTTTCTTACCGTGCTGATGGGCAAGGCGGTATGAACTTTGGTTTAAAACCGTCCACCAACGACACAATCGAAATCGGCAGTAAAACGCGTATCGGCGATGGCTTGTTTACCGCTGCGTTATTCCAGACCGATACCGATGATGAAATCGTTGTTGATAGCAGTAGCGGCGGGCGTACCACTTATAAAAATGCCGGGAAGACGCGTCGTCAGGGGGCCGAGCTGGCGTGGGATCAGCGTTTTGCCGGAGATTTCCGTGTGAAAGCGTCGTGGACGTGGCTTGACGCAACTTATCGCAGCAATGTTTGTAACGCTCAGGACTGTAATGGTAACCGAATGCCCGGGATCGCCCGCAATATGGGCTTTGCGTCGTTAGGTTATGTGCCAGAAGAAGGCTGGTATGCAGGCACAGAAGCACGTTATATGGGCGATATCATGGCGGATGACGAGAATACGGCAAAAGCGCCCTCTTACACTCTCGTCGGTTTGTTCACCGGCTATAAATATAATTACCGTAATATGACAATAGATTTATTTGGTCGTGTCGATAATTTATTCGATAAAGGATATGTCGGCTCGGTGATTGTTAATGAATCGAATGGTCGATATTACGAGCCTGCGCCTGGGCGGAATTATGGTGTAGGCGTAAATCTCGCATGGCGATTTGAATAATATTCATTAGTGGCGGCAAGAATGCCGCCACCTGAAATGTTAATCATCATCCGCAACACGGATCACGACTTTGCCGAAGTTTTTACCATTCAGCAGGCCGATAAATGTCTGCGGGGCGTTTTCTAAACCATCGGTAATTTGTTCACGATAGTGAATTTTCCCCTCCTTCACCCATTGCCCCATCTCTTGCTGGAGCTCATGGATGCGATGACCATAATCCTGACTAATAATAAACCCTTGCAGGCGAATACGTTTTTTCAGCACCGTAGCCATAAGTAGCGGTAAACGATCCGGCCCGGAAGGCAGTTTGGTGGAGTTATAACCGCTCACTAAACCGCAAACGGGAATACGCGCGGATGTATTGAGTAAAGGCAGCACCGCATCAAACACCTTTCCACCAACGTTTTCATAATAGATGTCCACGCCTTTCGGACACGCTTTCGCCAGTTGTTCGGCAAAATCATCTGCGTGATGATTAAGACAAACATCAAAACCCAGAACGTCTATGGCATGACGACATTTTTCCGCGCCACCGGCAACACCCACCACGCGGCAACCTTTTAGTTTGCCGATTTGCCCCACTGTCGCGCCAACCGGCCCCGTTGCTGCAGCAACTACCAGCGTTTCTCCCTTTTTGGGTTGACCGATATCCAGCAGCCCCATATAAGCCGTAAAGCCAGGCATTCCCAGCACACCCAGTGACCACGAAGGATTTTCCGGATGATCGCCAAGTTTCACCAGATCATCGCCACTGGATATGTCGTAATCCTGCCAACCGCTGTAACCCAGCACCCAGTCGCCAGGCTGGTAATCCGGATGATTAGATTCCACCACCCGACTCACCGTGCCGCCGACCATCACGCCACCAATATCAACCGGTGGTGAATAAGATGGCTCATCGCTCATGCGCCCGCGCATATATGGATCCAACGACAGGTAGACCGTGCGTAATAACACCTGTCCTTCACCCGGTGTGGCGACATCATCTTCTTCAAGACGGAAATTCTCCGGAACCGGCGCGCCGTATGGACGCGACGCCAGAACCCAACGGCGATTACGCTGCTTTTGTTGCCCCATAATGCTCTCCTATGCTTTTGGCATGAATCCATCAATAGTAGCAGGCTCACTGGATTGGTTTTGTTTTCAGCCGTCACATCCCCTCTGCAACACGCAATAATTTCATCGAGGAATCCGTTGCTTCGGGCTGTTTTCGATAGTATTGATAACGTCATCATCATTATTTTATCGAGGCTTAAGATGTCCATCCGTTCTGCCCGCAAAGCCGATTGTGCTGCAATTGCGGAAATTTATAACCACGCTGTACTGCATACGGCAGCTATCTGGAACGACCAGACTGTGGATACAGATAACCGCATTGCCTGGTTTGAAGCACGGACTTTATCGGGTTATCCGGTGCTGGTGAGCGAAGAAGATGGCGTAGTTACAGGATATGCCTCGTTTGGTGACTGGCGTAGTTTCGACGGTTTTCGCCATACCGTGGAACATTCGGTTTATGTCCATCCGGATCATCAGGGTAAAGGTCTTGGGCGAAAATTGTTGCGCGCGTTGATTGATGAAGCGCAGAACTGCGGTAAGCATGTGATGGTTGCCGGCATAGAATCACAAAATCAGGCGTCGTTGCATCTGCACCAGTCGCTGGGATTTGTCGTCACAGCGCAAATGCCACAGGTAGGCACTAAATTTGGTCGCTGGTTGGATCTCACCTTTATGCAATTACAACTCGACGATCGTAGCGAACCGGATTCACTCGAATGAATCAGTCGCTTACCCTTGCCTTTTTGATCGCTGCCGGGATTGGTCTTGTGGTGCAAAACACATTGATGGTACGCATCACCCAGACATCCTCTACCATTCTCATCGCCATGCTGCTGAATTCACTGGTGGGGATTGTGCTGTTCGTGTCTATTTTGTGGTTTAGGCAAGGAACAGCAGGCTTTGGTGAACTGGTGTCCAGCGTGCGCTGGTGGACTCTAATCCCTGGTTTGTTGGGATCGTTTTTTGTTTTCGCCAGTATCAGCGGATATCAGAATGTTGGCGCGGCAACGACCATTGCTGTACTGGTCGCCAGTCAACTTATTGGTGGTCTGGTGCTGGATATTTTCCGCAGTCATGGCGTGCCACTTCGGGCGCTGATTGGCCCATTTTGCGGGGCAGTTTTATTGGTAGTTGGCGCCTGGTTGGTGGCCAGACGCACGTTTTAATCAGAGGATGGTGCCGCCTTTGGTTAACTGTTCGTGGCGCGCTTCCATATCTTCTTTATGCTTGCGACCGTGATGAGCAATTGCGGTGCGCAAACGCTGCTGCTGGGTGTAACGATCTTCCCGGCTTAACTCTGCGTCATCGCTCAGGGCGATTAACAACTCGTTCATATGGGCAATGACGCTCTCCTCAATCGCGGCATCCACGCGCGCGATGACTTCATCCAGATGCGACATACTTTCTCCTCAGCCACTTGTGAAATTTATCGATTCACCCAAATGATATAAGTCTGCGTTGTGCCGTCAAGCCAGCGAGTGAGATTTAAAATAGAGAAAACAGTAGCGCCACCGGAAAACTCATCGGCCATGTAATCCCCACCAGAAAGGCGCTCAGAAAGCGAATGCTCTTCTTATCGTGGGAAAGAAACCAGGTAATGAGAAAGGCGATTGCTGCCATGACAGCATAAAAAACAAGCAAACATTGAAAAAGAGACATGTACGGGCATCCAGCCAGATGAATAAAACGCGCGCAAATATGCGTCATTTCTTGATGTATATCAAGTTTTCAGTCCATTTGAGATAAATTCAATAACCTACGGCATGTTCTTGTCCATCTTCAGAATAAGTATGATTGCGGATTTTCTTAACCCGTACTATACACATAAGGGCTATGACAAAAGGTGGCAAAAATGAACGTTTCCAGTAGAACTGTAGTGCTGATAAATCTCTTTGCTGCTGTTGGGTTGTTTACTCTTATCTCTATGAGATTTGGATGGTTTATCTGATGTAGCAAAATTGCACGCAGTACGCACTGTCAGAGAAAAATCAACTCTCTGACAGTGCGTTAGATCTTCTCACACTCTCCAGATTTACAACATTATCCTTAATGTTTAACCATTACGTGGCGTACTACGGTGTAATCTTCCAGCCCATAAAGTGACATATCTTTGCCATAGCCTGAGAGTTTCTGCCCGCCGTGCGGCATTTCACTTACCAGCATGAAATGGGTATTAACCCAGGTGCAGCCATATTGCAGACGCGCGCTGACGCGATGCGCCCGACCAACATCTTTCGTCCATACCGAAGAGGCCAACCCGTACTGGCTGTCATTCGCCCAGTTAACCACTTGTTCTTCGTTATCGAAAGCCGTCACGCTCACTACCGGCCCAAATACCTCTCTTTGGACGATGGCATCTTCTTGTAACGCACCCGCCAGCAGTGTCGGCGCATAATAATAACCATTACCCTGCCGTTTTTCACCGCCGGTGATCACCTTAATGTGTCCCGTCGCCTTCGCCTCTTCCACCGCCCGGCTGACGCGTTCGAGATGTGCCTGCGAACTTAAAGGACCAAGCTCTGTGGATTCATCATCCGGCGCGCCTGATTTTAACGTTGCCACTGCGGCACCAAGTTTTTCTACCAGCACGTCGTAAATGCCTTTTTGCGCGTAGATACGACAGGCAGCAGTACAATCTTGCCCGGCATTGTAATAGCCAAATGTACGCACACCTTCGACAACCGCTTCAATGTCAGCATCATTAAAGACAATCACTGGCGCTTTACCGCCAAGTTCCATATGAGTGCGCTTAATGGACGGTGCGGTATGACTGATGATGTGCTCCCCAGTGGCGATAGACCCCGTCAGCGACACCATCCGCACTTTGGGATGACCGGTCAGCGGATCGCCCACCGTTTTGCCTCTGCCAAACAGTACGTTGATCACGCCTGCCGGGAAGATATCTTTCGCCAGTTCTGCCAACTTCAACGCTGTCAGCGGGGTAATTTCTGATGGTTTAAGCACTACGCAGTTCCCTGCCGCCAGCGCCGGAGCCAGTTTCCACGCAGCCATCATCAGCGGATAATTCCACGGTGCAATAGAGGCTACAACCCCCAACGGATCGCGGCGGATCATCGAGGTATGACCTTCAAGATATTCGCCTGCCGCCAGACCGTTCAGGCAGCGCGCCGCTCCGGCGAAAAAGCGAAAGACATCGACAATCGCCGGAATTTCATCATTGAACGCACTATGCAGCGGTTTGCCACAGTTACGGGACTCCAGTTCGGCAAAAACCTGACCGTTTTCTTCGATAACATCCGCCAGTTTCAGCAGGCATTCTGCACGCGCTTTCGGCGTGGTTTGCCCCCATTCAGCAAATGCTGCATCTGCCGCGCGAACAGCAGCATCCACCTGTTCTGCGGATGCCTCGGCAATCTCCAGTAATACTTCCCCCGTTGCCGGATTATAGACAGGCTGTTTTTCCCCTTCGCCGCTAACCAATTCTCCGTTAATCAGTAACTTATGTTGCATAGCATATTCCTGTATCAGTGGTTATTGACCATTGTCGCCTTCGCGGGTTAGCCACCAGGCTCCCAGGATCGGCAAGGTTGTTACCAACATAACCAGCAGTGCCACCACGTTGGTTACCGGTACATCACGCGGTCGCCCAAGCTGATTGAGTAACCACAGTGGTAACGTTCGTTCATGACCTGCCGTAAAAGTCGTAACGATGATTTCATCGAACGACAAGGCAAATGCCAGCATTCCTCCTGCCAGTAGCGCCGAACTGAGATTCGGCAACACCACGTAGCGGAAGGTTTGCCAGCCATTGGCCCCAAGATCCATTGACGCCTCTACCTGACTCCACGAGGTACGGCGAAAACGGGCGATGACATTGTTAAACACCACCACTACGCAAAAAGTCGCATGACCGACTACGATGGTGAAAAACCCTGGCTCCAGATTGATAGTTTTAAACGCGGTTAATAACGCCAGGCCTGTGACAATGCCCGGCAACGCAATAGGCAGCAGCAGTAACAGCGAAATGGCGTTTTTGCCGAAAAAGTCTCGTCGCCAGAGCGCGGCGGCTGCCAGCGTCCCTAACACCAGCGCGATCAATGTCGCCAGCGTCGCCACTTTAAGTGACAGTGTCACGGCATCAAGAATATCACTGCGCTGTGCCGCCACGCTAAACCAGTGCAGCGTCAAACCTTGCGGTGGAAAACTAAACGCCGCATCTTCAGTGTTAAAAGCATAGGCCGCGATAATCAGGATGGGAAAATGGAGGAAAACCACGCCGCCCCAGGCCGCCAGTTTGAGGAAAAACGGTGCGCGTTCAGAGTGCATCGAACGCTCCCAGACGTTTCACGAACGCCAGGTACAGTGCGATCAAAACAATCGGCACCAGGGTGAACGCTGCTGCCATCGGCATATTGCCAATCGCGCCTTGCTGCGAGTAAACCATGTTGCCAATAAAATACCCTGGCGGACCAACCAGTTGCGGGACAATAAAATCGCCCAGCGTTAGCGAGAAGGTAAAAATAGACCCGGCTGCAATGCCAGGGATCGCCAGCGGCAACACCACATAGCGAAAGGTTTGCCGTGGACGTGCGCCTAAATCCGCTGAGGCTTGCAAAAGTGACGAGGGCAAACGCTCCAGCGCCGCCTGTACCGGCAGGATCATGAACGGTAGCCAGATATAGAGAAACACCAGAAAGCGCCCAAGCCCGGAAGTTGACAGCGTATTACCACCCACCGCCGGTAGCGTGAGGAACGCAGTTAATAACGGTTCCAACCCCAAATGCTGTAAAAACCACTGCGCCACACCATCTTTCGCCAGCAATAGCGTCCAGGCATAGGCTTTGACAATGTAGCTCGCCCACATCGGCAACATTACTGCGATGTAAAAAAACGCTTTCATCTTACCGCTGGTGTAGCGCGCCATATACCACGCCATTGGAAACGCCAGAAAAGCACTGGCGATGGTCACAGCAACTGCCATGGTTAACGTGCGCAGAATGATGTCGTAATTGGCCGGATTAAACAGCGCGCGGATATTCGCCAGCGTCAGTTCCGGTGTTACCGACATGGTGAAATCATCAAAGGTATAAAAGCCCTGCCATAACAGCGTCAACAACGAACCGAAATAGACGATGCCAAACCACATCAACGGGCCAAGCAGCAGCAAAAACAGCCCCAGCCCCGGATTCCGCCAGAAGAAACCGGACACCTTGCCCAGACCTGGACGTGAAGGTGATTGCAATACGTTCATCGCCATTCACCTCTCCTCAACCAGCGGCACCATCACATCGCGCGCCCAGGAAACCATCACCTGTTGTCCTGGAGTAAGCGTAGCGGGGAGCTCTTCCCCCGTCATATTGGCCTGACTAACCAGCAGTTTTTCACCGCCGCTCAGTGTCAGTTCAAAACGGGTCGCCGCGCCCTGATACTGCACCGCCTGGATCGTGCCATTAGCCTGCACTTCGCCAGATGTATTGAGGCGAATATGTTCCGGGCGCAATGCGAAGCTCCCCATCATTCCGCAAAGTTTCTCTGCCATCAGCGCATCAAAAACATTTGATGTCCCAACGAATCCGGCAACAAACGGCGTGCGCGGGCGCATATAGAGATCACGTGGTGAATCGACCTGCTCAATGCGACCGTTGTTGAATACCGCAACACGATCGGACATTGATAAAGCCTCGCCCTGATCGTGGGTAACGAAGATAAACGTAATGCCGAGAGACTGTTGCAGCTTTTTCAGCTCAAGCTGCATTTGCTCACGCAACTTGAGATCCAGCGCGCCGAGTGGTTCATCCAGCAATAATACGCGCGGTTCATTCACTAACGCTCTGGCGATAGCAACCCGCTGGCGCTGGCCTCCAGAAAGTTGTGATGGCTTACGTTGCTGAACAAAACCCAGCGCCACTTTTTCCAGCGCCTCTTGCGCCATGATGTAACGCTGTTTTTTCTCCACACCTTTGACCATCAGCCCGTAGGCCACATTATCGAGAATCGACATATGGGGAAACAGCGCATAGTCCTGGAAAACGGTATTAACATCCCGCTCCCACGGTGGCAGATTGCTGGCGGGTTTACCAAAGAATAGCGATCGCCCCGCCGGAAAGCTGTTCGAATCCGGCAATCAGGCGCAGGCAGGTCGTTTTGCCGGAGCCGGACGGCCCCAGCATTGAAAAGAACTCACCATCTTTTATCGCAATACTGACGCCATCTACCGCGCGCACGTCACCGTACAACCGCGAGACGTTGTCAAACTCCACTGCGTACGTCATAAAACACCTCAGCGAAGTTAGCGACCGCCCATAATGGCAATGTAATCCTGCGTCCAGCGACTGTAGGGAACAAACTTGCCCCCTTCTGCTATAGGCGTTTTCCAGAAGGCGATTTTATCGAAATAGTTAAAACCGTTGGTCTCACAGCCTTTTTCGCCTAATAACGGACTGGCTTTACATCCTTCCGGCACTACCGGCAACGAGCCAAACCAGGCCGCCACATCGCCCTGCACTTTTGGCGTTAATGACCAGTTCATCCATTTGTAGGCGCAAACCGGATGTTTCGCTTCGCTATGCAACATGGTGGTGTCGGCCCAGCCGGTAACGCCCTCTTTCGGGAATACGGTAGCGATCGGTTGGCCTTCGGCTTTCAACGCGTTGGCCTGATAGGGCCAGGCACTGGAAGCCACGACACCCTCGTTTTTGAAATCGCTCATTTGTACGGTGGTGTCATGCCAGTAGCGATGGATTAACCCATGCTGATCGCGCAGCACTTTCAGCACCGCCTGATACTGTTCTTCGGTGAGTTGATACGGATCGCTGATGCCCAACTGCGGCTGAGTGGCTTTAACGAACAACGCAGCGTCCGCAATGTAGATAGGGCCATCATAAGCCTGAACGCGGCCTTTATTGCTCTTGCCGTCCTGCAGATTTTGTTCAACAAAAACCACTTGCCAGCTATCCGGCGGCGTCGGGAAGGTTTTAGTGTTGTACATCAGCAGGTTCGGCCCCCATTGGTAAGGTGTGCCGTAAACTTTGCCGCCAACGTTAAACCAGTCGCCTTTAACCACGCGCGGATCGAGCGTTTTCCAGTTGGGAATCAAGGCGGTATTAATCGGCTGCACACGTTTACCCATAATCAAACGCAGCGAGGCATCGCCGGACGCCGTAACCAGATCGTAACCCCCTTTGGCCATCAGACTGACCATTTCATCGGAAGTCGCGGCGGTTTTCACATTCACCGCGCAACCTGTCTCTTTTTCGAATTGCGTTACCCAGTCGTATTGTTTATCGGTTTGTCCGCGTTCGATATATCCCGGCCAGGCGATTATATCCAGGCGCCCTTCCGATTTATCTAAATTGGTGGGGGGCTCGGCGGCGTGGGCAGTCATTATTGTCATGGTGAGCGCACACAGGCTGCTGCGGGCAAATGTCTTGCTCATAAGGTCTTACTCCTGTCGTAATTAATTGTTCAGCCGCCGTGCCGTAAAAATATCTCCTTGTTTAACCATAGACGGCGGCTTGCAGGCACACCTTCGCCCCTGAGAAAATTTAATCAGGTTGTGAGCTAACGCGCATTATGCCGTCTGTGAAGCTATCTTCTGGAGTATAGACAAGGGGTTACGAAATATGGCTTCTATTCGAAATTCATATTACCCAACCTGAGAGGAATTAAATTGAAAGCTACTTAAGATGTTCTTGAATAAGTTTGCCTAATTCTTTTACTGCCTGCTCTTCACGCTCTCCCCATTGCCACGCGGTATTAAAACGGAAAAAACGCGACCAGCGTTCGCCAGTAGAAAACATTTTACCCGGCGCAATACTGATGTGATGCGCCAGTGCCGCCAGACTTAATTCTCCCGCATCTAACGGTTCGGGAAGTTCCAGCCAGAGAAAATAACCACTGTCGTTATGGTGTATTTTCACTTCCGCAGGCAGGTAACGCAGCAGCGCCTGCCAGGCGCGTTGTTTGCGTTCCGCGAGCTGACGACGTAGACGACGCAGATGCGCATCATAGCGGCGTGTAGAAAGGTAATCCACCAGGGCAAGCTGCATCGGTGAACTGGTGGAAAGTGTACTCATCAACTGCAAACGTTGGATTTTACGCGCATGTTTTCCTGCGGCGACCCAACCGATGCGAAAACCTGGCACCAGGCATTTGGAGAATGATGAACAATGCAGCACGCCATCGTGGCGATCCCACGCTTTTGCGGGCAGCGGTTTTTCCCGTCCGAAGTAAAGTTCGCTGTAGACGTCATCTTCAATTAGCATCACGTTGTACTGACTAAGGAGTTCTACCAGCTGTGCTTTTTTCTGTAGCGTTAAGGTAAAACCGAGCGGGTTCTGGCTGTTGGTCATTAACCAGCACGCTTTCACTGGATACTCTTGTAACGCCAGTTCAAGCGCCTGAAGGTCGATCCCTTCGTTAACATCCGTCGCCACCGATAACGCCTTCAGCCTTAGCCGCTCCAGCGCCTGTAACGCACCGTAGAAACAAGGATTCTCGACAATCACCCAGTCACCCGGTTCGGTTACCGCTTGTAAACTGAGATTTAGTGCTTCCAGCGCCCCGGCGGTGATGACGATCTCATCGGGCGAAATTGTGATGCCCTGTAGAGCATAGCGACGAGCAATAGCCTGCCGCAGTTCTGCGTTTCCTGGCGGTAAGTTTTCAATCACGCTCATCGCCGTTGCGGTTTTGCTTACCTGGGCCAGGGAGCGATTAAGTTGTTGAAGCGGAAACAAGCGCGGATCGGGAAAAGCGGACGCAAACGGCACCACTGAAGGATCGCGACTGGCCTGCAACATGTCAAAAATATAGGTATTGATATCGACCGTTTCATCACGTGTGACCGGAATGACTGGCGCTTTCGGCAATTTTAATGCCTGTGGCGCAACGTAATAACCCGACTGCGGTCGCGCGATAATATGTCCCTGACTTTCGAGCAACTGATAGGCATGGCTGACGGTCATAAAGCTCATGCCAGAAAGCGCCACCTGTTCACGCAACGAAGGCAAACGATCGCCGGGTTGCCAGATGCCCGACACAATTTGCTCGCGTAATTGTTCTGCCAGTTGCTGGTATTTTTTCATTATCGGATCGTTTTTATGTGCAGATGATCCGGCAGTCTATATCAGTTGTTAAAAATGACAACTTTTCGTTAACTGTAATTAAACCATCACCAGCGATAACTCTTTGCCCAGAGCTTTAGCCGCAAGCTGGACGGCGTCGATTTTTGTCGCATGGTGCAAATCAAACAAGCGGGTGATCTCCTGCTTAGGTTTACCAATTCGCTTCGCCAGCTCTTGCTGGGTGATTTCTGACTGCAAAAAAGCATTTAGCAGCAATATCTTAGAGGCGACGCTTAAAGGTACTTCAATAAAGTGATCGTTATTATTTAATGGCGAAGGTAACGGGATAAGCTCGTTGTCTTCAAAATAAAAATCAAATGCGGTGATTAAGGCATATTTTGCTGCCTCCATCGCTTCAGCGACTGTTTCTCCCTGAGTCAACGCTTCAGGAATATCCACAAAAGAAACCACATAACCGCCTTCCGGCGCGGGTGTAAGAGTGACGGGATAACGCATAATTTCGACTGTCTCTCGCATGTCATTAACCTTTTAACTGGCGATTAACTCAAACCGAGTTGTTTCAGAATGGCTTTACGCAATGGTTCTTTGATCTCATCGCTTGGGTGACGCGGCATGACACTGCGCCTCCCGCGAAACCGGAGTTTCAAATGGTTGCTGCCATTCGCCACATCGACGCCCTGAGATTCGAGCCAACGTCTGAACTCGTTTTGTTTCACATCGCCTCCCTGCCGCTGAGTATATCAACAAAGTAAACATTATTGTTTACCTCCGTGTGTAATTTGCTCGAAAATAGCACTTAATCGCCGCAACGGCAGAATGCGATGCAAAATCAGGAAGGCTGATTCCAGAATTTCTTTGCGCTAATTTGCAAAACTGAATAATAACCTCAAGAAACTATCGGCATCATAGCGGCAAAAGGTAAGAAAAAGGTGTCGGGATGTTTACGAAGGCGTTATCGGTTGTCTTATTAACGTGTGCGCTGTTCTCTGGACAGTTGATGGCAGGACACAAAGGACATGAATTTTTGTGGGTAAAAAATGTGGATCATCAACTGCGTCATGAAGCGGACAGTGATGAATTGCGCGCCATTGCGGAAGAATCAGCAGAAGGTTTGCGCGAGCATTTTTACTGGCAAAAGTCACGCAAACCAGAAGCGGGACAGCGTTGAGTCGTTTGTTGCCGGATACGGTATGAACGCCTTACCCGGCCTGTAATATCTGCAAATTCAATAAGTTGCGAAAAGGCCTGAAAACTTGCATTTTTACCCTTTTCGCTTCGGCAATGTTTTCATCAGTTCATCCGGGCTTACGGAGGCGACAACACTCCCTGGTAACGGCATTTTCAGAATGTGATTTTTGATTTTGCCGATAACGTGCATCTCACACGGGCGGCAATCAAACTTCAGCGTTAACACTTCATCACCGTTAACCAGCTGCATTGGCGTTGCTTTCCAGCTTTTGATATTGCCTTTCGCCTGCTTCGGACACAGATTGAAGGCAAAGCGCAGACAGTGCTTGGTGATCATTACCGGCACTTCGCCCTTCTCTTCATGCGCTTCATAGGCAGCATCAATCAGTTGCACACCATAGCGATGATAAAATTCACGCGCTTTCTGGTTGTAAACGTTCGCGAGGAAACTCAAATGCGTTTGCGGATAAACTGGCGCAGGGTCAGCAACCGGTTTACGACTACCGCGCTGATAACTGGCAAGACGCGCAGCATCCAGCATTTCAGCAGCCTCACGGCGGAACTGATTTAACAGACTGTTTGGCACAAACAGCGCACCCGGCAAGTTAATTTGTACATTACGAGCGTAATAGATAGTCTGCCCCAGCTTCGACAATCCTTCGGTCAGATTGTTGAGTGCTTTTTCGGCATTATTCGCCTCGTCGAACTGCCCGTCCAGGGTATGCGTGAGACTGACGCCCTCTTCGCTGGTCAGAGTCAGAATCAATTGTTCCTGCCAGCCGCCCAGTTCAATGTCTACCGCCACCCGACGTTCGCTGGAGGTTTTGGTCAGCGCCTGCTGCCAGTTATGGTCCAGGTTGCGATTAAGCGGATGGTGTGGGCGAATTTTGTGCAGCTCCGCTGGCATCTCATTTGGCCAGACGCGGTACTGATTTTCCCCGGTTTTTTCTACCGTATTGGCGCGAAAACCGACGACTTCACGTTTAATCATCACGTTCAGGCCATCACCGTTAGCCAGTGGTTCGGTCACCTCAACATCAAGATGATCTTTCGCCACTTTCAATACTTCACCCACCGGCAGGCCGATAAATTTCGGTGAATCGAACGCGCCAATATCGCCTTTACGCGCGTTAACAAAGTAGTCTGTACTGCCACGATGGAAGGTTTTTTCCGTCGACGGAACAAAGAAATGTTCAGTACGACCGGATGAAGCTCGCGCCAGATCGCCACGTTCTTCAATAATGGCATCCAGCATCTGGCGATAATGCGCGGTGATATTCTTCACGTAGCTCATATCTTTGTAACGCCCTTCAATCTTGAAGGAACGCACACCTGCATCAATCAACGCGCCCAGGTTGGCAGTCTGATCGTTATCTTTCATCGACAGCAGATGTTTTTCATAGGAAACCACCCGCCCCTGATCGTCTTTCAACGTATATGGCAAACGGCACGCCTGGGAGCAATCACCACGGTTGGCGCTACGCCCTGTTTGCGCATGAGAAATGTAGCACTGACCGGAATATGCCACGCACAGTGCACCATGAATAAAGAACTCAATGGTCGCGTCCGTGGCCTGATGAATCGCGCGGATCTGCTCCAGATTAAGCTCACGCGCCAGCACAATCTGCGTAAAACCGACGTCCGAAAGAAACTTCGCTTTCTCTACAGTGCGAATATCACACTGCGTACTGGCGTGTAGTTCAATCGGCGGAATATCAAGTTCCAGAATCCCCATATCCTGAACGATCAGTGCATCAACGCCTGTCTGGTAAAGGTCGGTAATCAGTCGCTGCGCCGGTTCCAGTTCATCGTCATGCAAAATGGTGTTAAGCGTGACGAAAATTTTTGCACCATAACGATGGGCAAATGGCACCAGCCCGGCAATATCTTTCAGGCTATTACTGGCATTATGACGGGCACCAAAACCAGGGCCGCCGATATAAACAGCATCGGCACCGTGCAAAATAGCTTCGCGGGCAATGGCGGCATCGCGTGCCGGACTTAACAGTTCAAGGCGATGAGAAGATACGGTCACATTCTTATCCAGTAGCTGAAAAATGGCGGCTATTTTAGCCACAAGCGCGACGTTGCGAAATAGTTTTCCCGCTTAACTGCGTGGGTAATGAATGAGGGAATGAAAATGTACGGCTTGCTTGCCGCCATTACCATAGATATGCATGACGTCGGCAGCAAAACGAGCACCTTCTCCGCAATTAAGGCTACGCCATTTACCATCAACGCACAGATCTAGCTGCCCATCAATGACGACAACATGCTCAATTACCCCCTTTTCGTGCGGCGTCGATTCGCTTATTGCACCGGGTGCCATCTGAATCGAGAAGTGTTCAAAGCAAAGTTGCGGATCATAAGGAAACAGCGAAGTGATCACCATTGCCTGCTGTTGTGGATCATAAACTGATGGCGTGACGGTCTGTGGCGGCGAAATAAATGTCGAAAATGGCACGTTCATCCCGGTGGCAATTTTCCATAATGTCGCGACCGTCGGGCTGGATTCATTGCGCTCGATCTGCCCTAACATCGCTTTAGAAACGCCCGTGGCTTCTGCCAGTCGCGAAAGACTCCAGCCTCGCTGCTGACGAAGATGTTTTAGCGTGGCGGATAAATAGTGAGCGAGATTTTCCATGCGAGTCCTCCTGCAAAACAGGAGTTTATCACTTGTGCGTTATAACGGACAAATGATACGGTGCCTGTACGCTATAACGCACGAGGTGATTATGCGTCTGTTTTCTATTCCCCCACCCACGCTACTGGCGGGGTTTCTGGCGGTATTGATTGGCTACGCCAGTTCAGCAGCAATAATCTGGCAAGCGGCGATCGTCGCCGGAGCAACCACTACACAAATCTCCGGCTGGATGACGGCGCTGGGACTGGCAATGGGCGTCAGTACGCTGGCTCTGACATTATGGTATCGCGTGCCTGTTCTCACCGCCTGGTCAACGCCTGGCGCGGCGTTGTTAGTCACCGGTTTACAGGGATTAACGCTCGGCGAAGCCATCGGCGTTTTTATAGTCACTAATGCATTAATTGTCCTCTGCGGCATAACGGGACTCTTTGCTCGTCTGATGCGCATTATTCCGCACTCGCTTGCAGCAGCAATGCTTGCCGGGATTTTATTACGCTTTGGTTTACAAGCGTTTGCCAGTCTGGATGGTCAGTTTACGTTGTGTGGCAGTATGTTGCTGGTGTGGCTGGCGACGAAAGCCTTTGCGCCACGCTATGCGGTGATCGCCGCGATGATTGTTGGGATCGTGATTGTTATCGCAAAAGGTGACGTTGTCACAACTGACGTTATCTTTAAACCCGTTCTCCCTGCTTATATCGCCCCTGATTTTTCGTTTGCTCATAGCCTTAGCGTTGCCTTGCCTCTGTTTCTGGTGACGATGGCGTCGCAAAACGCACCGGGTATTGCGGCAATGAAAGCGGCCGGGTATTCGGCTCCGGTTTCGCCACTGATTGTATTCACTGGGTTGCTGGCGCTGGTTTTTTCCCCTTTTGGGGTTTATTCCGTCGGTATTGCGGCAATTACTGCCGCTATTTGCCAAAGCCCGGAAGCGCATCCGGACAAAGATCAGCGTTGGTTGGCTGCCGCCGTTGCGGGCGTCTTTTATTTGCTTGCGGGTCTGTTTGGTAGCGCCATTACCGGAATGATGGCAGCCCTACCGGTTAGCTGGATCCAGATGCTGGCTGGTCTGGCGCTGTTAAGCACCATTGGCGGTAGTTTGTATCAGGCGCTACATAATGAGCGTGAGCGCGACGCTGCTGTGGTGGCATTTCTGGTAACAGCGAGCGGGCTGACATTGGTTGGGATTGGTTCGGCGTTTTGGGGATTAATTGCCGGCGGCGTCTGTTACGTGGTGTTGAATTTAATTGCTGACAGAAACCGATAATAAGAAGCGCCATCTTACGATGGCGCGGCTGGCATTACTTTTTGTTAACGTCAAACATGGTGGCATCGGTCGCCATGTCATCAATAACTTGCTTAATGTTTTCAAAAGCCATTGGCGTACTTTCGTTATTCAGATCTTTACCTTCGCCCTGACGAACGACTTTGATAACAGGTTTATTGGTAGCCGCATCAATCAGTTCACCTTCAAAGTACAGGCGGGTATCCATGGTACGGTGACCGGTTGCCATTTGTGTTCCCGCTACCACTAATGCAACAGGAACCACTTCATAGAATTGCAGCCCTTCTTTGCTTGTATCAACACCGGTAATGGCACCACGGAAAATCAGACTACGCGGGCCAGCGGTAGTCACCAGTGGTTTACGCTGCGCAATCGCTTCTTTCATTTCGGTATTGGTATAACTCAAAATTCTATCCAGCACTTTCTGCCCTACCTGAGTAGAAGGTTTTGGCACCGGATAATAAGTGATTGGATTCCAGACAATACTGTCATATTTACTTTGGTCGAAATCAGGGGAAACCCAGCGTAAAACGGGTTTACCTGTTGCCGATGTTGTTTCTTGAAGATCAGAGTAATTCTTTAAAAAGCCAGAGTATTTATCCGGCTGGGTGATTTTAGAGGCACAGCCGGACAGAGCCAACAAGCCGCATAAAGCTGCAACTTTCGCAATTGATGTGGTACGCATGAATAGTTTCCTGAGATGATTATATTACTTTTTAAGTTATAGCAAAAAGCACCGCTTCGTGTTGTGGCAAAAAAAGTGTTGGCAGAAATAAATTTATCGGCCCCTTTTTCGACAATATAGTCAATGCTGAAAAAGGAGCTGAGTCAATCATCATTGATTTATTTTCAGAGACTTGAGGCGATAAAAAAGCACATCCGCTGTGACTTATTTCACATCATCCTGCTAAAAAATATGCTTACCGAATAGATCAACAGGCAAACTTCTTACGTTGATCCTTTTCAGGTCATTTTTTACGTGCCAGCATAGTCGCGAAACGCAGTTTAATACGATTACCGTTGGCATCGGTGCGGTGTAATTCACCGACATCTTCATTGTATTTCAAGAAATCCCAGCCTTCATAATAACGATGTAGCTCTCCTTCTTTGAAGGCAAACGGAAAGCCGACGGTACATGGAAAATCAGCGGTATCCATCGCCGCCACAATCAGATTGTAACCGCCAGGTTTAGTGCAACGTTGCATATTGCCAATCAGCCCTGGGATGGTTTTCGCCTCCAGGAACATCAGCACCACAGTAGAAAGAATAAAATCGTACTGTCCATCAAACGTGAGGCTATTCAGATCGACAACCTGAGTACGTAAATTTTCCAGATTTTCAATGGCTTTAATGCGCTCAACGTTGGCAATACTCATGGCATTTTTATCCCATGCGTCCACATCATAACCATTGGCTGCAAGGTAAAGACTGTTACGTCCATTGCCACAGCCCAAGTCCAGCGTTTTCCCCGGTTTAACGATTTTCACAGCTTCCAGAACTTCGGAGTGTGTGCGGGTGAGTTCGTATTTGTTAGTAAAGTAGTTTTCGTCACGAATGATCATTCTCTGTCCTCGGATTTCATTAAAACGGCGCGCTCAGTTCTGATTAACAATTTTCCCTGCATCAGAAGCGCGAAAGTACGGATGAGCAATAATGCAATAATAAAATTGGTAAAGATAAACAGCGGCACCGCCAGTGTATGGAAAAAGCCATTATCGCTGCCGCTTCCCAGATGCAAACCGGTGGTTGCCAGCGCAGAAACACCGAACGAAAAACTCCAGAATGAGGCATTAAACGGCTGTGAGAGATACCACGGCATCAGGCGCAGCATAAACAGCAATTGCAGCAGCCCATAGCCAAAGAGCATTTTCGCCAGCGTGTCACCCTCGCCGCCATTGACGCTCAACCAGGCGCTACAAGCCACCAGCGCAGGGGCAAGCTGAATGCCGAGCGATGTCCGCAGCGCCGTGGGTAATTCTCCCGAACTGCGCAGTCGTTGAAGGATCACCGGTTCAAGGCTTAACCAGGAGAAGACGCCAGCCCCTAAAAATACCAGTCCGGCATCGGTATAACCCAGCGCACCGCAGGCCATCGCGCTGATAAAGTTATTGGCAACCGTCGGCAAATAAAGCCCCGGTGTCGTCGCTTCTTCAGGGTGAGAACCGCGCCATAATCCGGCAGTTTGCCAGGCGGCGTAAACCAGTTGAATCACTACCCCAACGCTGAACAGACACACTGCCAGCGGGCGATACCACGGCACAAAACCAATTGCCACCAGCATCGTCGTCGCCGGAAACAAACTAACAAAACTGCTCATCACCGGATGGCGCACTTCCGCCAGCACGCTGTGCGGAAAGCGCATAAGTCGGGTAATAAATGCGGTGGTCAATAATCCCCAGATGACCATCGCCAGAATCACCAGCCCATCCCCCAACCAGTGACTGACCTGCCAAACCTGGCTGGCATAGCGCCAGGCAAATCCCATCCCTATCGTCCCCAACACAATGCCAAAATAACCTGCCGGTAAATTGAGCACTTTATCGCTCTGCATCTTCTTACTCATTTTGTTTAATTTATAAAGTATATTTGAAATGCATTTTATGGAAATTTCTCAAGCATAGCCAGAGCCGCAGAATTTGCTACGGTTATAGTAAGTCACCTGCGGGAAAAAGTTATGCGCAAATATCGTCTAAGTGAAGAGCAACGAGCCTTTAGTTATCAAGAAGATGGCCTCAAAAAAAGTGTGCTATTACGGCAGATTATTGCCATAGCCGATTTTAACGATGTGATAGCAGGAACGGCTGGTGGTTGGATCGATAGCGAAACTGTGCTGGCGCAGGAAGGAAATTGCTGGATTTACGACCAGAATGCCCTCGCGTTCGACGGAACGGTTGTTTCCGGTAATACGCGCATCACCGGGACCAGCGTGCTATGGGGAGAGGTTTGCGCGACGGATAACACCTGGATCGATAATAGTGAAATCAGCCAGGGCGTTCATATAAGTGACAGTGTCACCATTCGTGATTCATTAGTTTGCGGTCAGTGTAGAATTTTTGGTCAGGCCTGTATCGATCAACATTCAATGATCGTCGCCGCACAAGGGTTAACGCCCGACCACCATCTTCTGCTGCAAATTTATGACCGAGCCAGCGTCAGCGCCTCGCGCGTTGTCCATCAGGCGCAAATTTATGGCGATGCCGTCGTCCGCCATGCTTTTATTGAGCATCGTGCCGAAGTTTTTGATTTTGCGCGTATTGAAGGTAATGAAGAAAATAACGTCTGGCTGTGTGACTGTGCGAAAGTCTACGGTCACGCACGTGTGATTGCCGGAACTGAAGAAGATGCGATTCCAACAATTCATTACAGTTCTCAGGTGGCGGAATATGCCATTGTAGAAGGCAATTGCGTGTTAAAACATCATGTTCTGATTGGCGGAAATGCCGTTGTGCGTGGCGGCCCGGTTCTGCTCGACGAGCACGTTATAATACAAGGTGAGAGCCGTATTGCAGGTGCGGTAATGATTGAAAACCATGTCGAGGTAACCGACCACGCCGTCGTTGAAGCCTTTGATGGCGACACGATTCATGTCCGTGGTCCAAAAGTCATTAATGGCGAGGAACGTATTACGCGAACGCCTCTGGCAGGGTTATTATGATTCGATAATGCGCGCGTATAAGTTCACATCATCATAAGCATCATTAAGGAACTCAGCCTGTTTCAGGCAACCTTCGAGGATAAAACCATTGCGCAAGGCAACCTGGTTGCTTTGCGGATTGTCCACCCGACATTTGATCACGAAGCGTCTAAGTTCACCAGACTGGGCGTAATGGTGAATCAATGCCTGTAGCGCCTGAGAAATGATCCCCTGCCCCTGATGGAATTCGTCCAGCCAGTAGCCGATTTCAGCGGTTTTATTCAGCGGTTCAATTCGATTAAACGATATAACGCCGACGAGTTCATTTTCTTTAAAAATCATAAACATTTTGGCATAGCCGCGTTGATGCAGCATCACATTCCCCTGCACCGTTTTTCGCGTGTCCTCTTCGCTGAGAACAAACTGCGGCCAGTTTAGCGACTGCTGTAACCAGTTTTTATTTTTACAGGTTAACTGATAAAGGGGTGTGACGTGACTTTCTGCAACGGCATGTAATTCAAGTGAGTCGCTTACTTTTATCGTTTCAGTCATCTTATCTCCAGTCACTCTTTGCAGTCGTTAAAAAAGCCGCCTGCCAGGCGGCTCAGCAAAGTTTACACCTCTTTGACGCTCTCCTGTTGCAGGATTTTAAGCATCTCATCCTTCATTTGTAATTTCTGTTTTTTCATGCGGGCGACTTCCGCATTGTATCCTCGACCGTCAGAACCTTCCTTTCTGGCAATTTCATGATCAAGTTTATTGTGTTTATCGAACAAGGACATAAAGCGAGGATTTTCGTTTTTCAGACGGGATATTAAATCTCGATATTCTGGAAACATACGCACTCCCTGTTAGTGGCTGACAACATGTATATGAAATATACAACATCAGATTACCCATTTAACTTGAGGAAAAATGCGAGCGGGATCGTGTTTAACCAGACGGCACCCTCCCGAAAGAAGGTGCCGAAAAAATGACGCTTAGTTCATCACGCGATCGTCAACATACTGGCGCTTATCCGGTGCTGGAGGAAAATACTGATACAACCATGTTTCACTGATAGCATCGCCCTGGCAGCGCAAATACATACGCATATCGACCGGATCAGTTGAATCCGAAGTCGGATACCAGTCAAACTGAATACGGTAACCATCAATCGGCTCAATGTAGAGAATTTCTATTTGTTTCGCTTCACCACTGGAAAGTGTGATAACAGGCTCAATCCCTTTCGGCGCAGCAGCTTTCAGATCACCACCGACAAAATCGACGGCAAAACGACGAGCCCATTTTTCCGGATAATGCTCACCTGGCGCCCAGCCTTCAGGGAAGCCCCCCATGCCAGTACGCGTCGCCAGGACTCGTGCTAATGGACAATGAACGGGAGGTTGCGCACTCCAGTAAAGGCGATACTGAAACGCCAGTTCGTCGCCCGCTTTGACTGCTTTTTCTGGTTGCCAGAAACAAACAATATTATCCAGCGTTTCGCCGGTCGTCGGGATCTCCATCAAACCGATAGTGCCCTTACCCCACTTGTTACGCGGTTCCACCCACAGACTTGGGCGTTTGTTATACCAACCCATAATGTCCTGATAATGGGAGAAATCACGATCCAGCTGCAACAAGCCAAACCCTTTTGGATTGTTATCGGTATAGGCATTGAACTGCAATTTCTGCGGATTATTCAGCGGACGGCAGATCCACTCGCCATTGCCCCGCCACATGGAAAGACGGTCGGAATCATGGATTTGCGGATGAATAGTGTCGCACATACGACGTTCGTTAGTCCCGCAACTGAACATACTGGTCATCGGCGCGATGCCCAGCTGTTTAATGTCTTTACGCGCATACAGGTGATTCTCGACATCCATAATCACCTGATTCTTCTCACAGTGGATGGTGAACTTGTAAGCACCAGTAATGCTGGCACTATCGAGCAACGCATAAACGGTAAAAGTGGTCGCGCCAGGTTTTACCGTATCGAACCAGAAGGCGGTAAAGTCGGGAAACTCTTCTTTGCTGTCGGTGTAAGTGTCGATCGCCAGACCACGCGCCGATAAACCGTATTGATAAGTGTCATCAACGGCACGGAAATAGCTGGCACCGAGGAAAGAAACCACGTCACGGCGCGCCAGTTCCGGGGCTTTAAACACACGGAACCCCGCAAAACCGAGATCGCTTTGCCCTTCTAATTGTTTGGTATCAACACCCGCATCGTTGTATTTGAACAACTCCGGACGGAAGTGTATTTCGCGCGCCAGATGTGTTGCTGGATCAACAGAGAACATGCGAACACGGCGACGGAATCCCATCCCCATATGGAAGAACTGAGCGTCCAGCTGGCGGTTCTCAACGTTATGCCAGAGTGATTTTTCGGCATCATACTGAATGCTGTTATAAGCCTGCGGCGTCATCGTCGCCAGCGTATCGGGTAACGGACGCGGCGCACCACGCCACGCTGTTTGCGCTAAGTCGTGCGCCATCGACTGTAAAACAGAGAAGTCAAAACGCTGGGTTTGCCCGTCGGCAATGTCAGATTCTGCTGCGAACGCAGCCTGAGAAAAAAGAGAAGCAATGCCGCTAGTCCCGCACACGGCGGCCATAGCCATTGAACCTTTAATAAATCGTCTACGATCCATACCTGAAAGTGAGTCCTTCTGGTGTAGTGAATGGTCCCGCGCTGGTCGTATTCAGCGGCAAGAAAATGCTTATTAATGACCGCTCACTCTAGACAATATTTATTAATAATCCAATTGTTGAACTCAGAGAATATGCATAAATCGGCAATTTTTTTCTGTCGATGGGATGAGCCTGATTCGTTTGTAAAATCAGGCAAATTTTTGCAAAGTCGGTTGGACAGAATTTAAAGCAAACCACAGCGGCGTTTACTGCGTTCTTCCGCTTCCTGGTACAACTGAAACTCATCAAATACCGGACACCCCAGCGCCAGTTCAAAAGCCTCCCGGCTGGCATTACCGTGACTGCGCATTTGCGTTTCATTACCCAGATTCGACTGGAAGATCCCCGCAGCACTAACCGGCAGGAAATCCTCATAGGTAATAGGTTGCGCCACTACCCAACCACGTTCGATCAAAGGCTGTGGATCGTCACCGGGATGGATCGCCTGACGATGCGCCTCACCCGATGGCGTCAGGCGATAGCGAAACCATGCCAATCCCTGCTGGCGCATCAGAAATTCACTGTCCGGGAAGGCGCTGAAGGTTTCCTGCAAATGCAGTTGGTGAGTGAGATTATCCTGTCCGATTCCGGCGTTACGCAGAAGCTCATCATACAGTTGCCGTCCTTTCGGCGTTAATGCCACACCACGTTGCTCTATCTCACCAAAGCGTGCGGTATGTGTTCCCTGCTTTTGCCCTGCAAACAACACTGTCTCTTCCAGCGCCTTAAAACTGGTCTGGCGCAGTAAAATCGGCACCTCGCGGCGCGGCGGCCCTTCGATCAGAATTTTGGGTTCAATACCGCATTCGGGCATCATCGACTGCACCCGGTCAATGTCGAGCGTGCGTGGCGTCAGGTGGTTAATATGACAGCCAGGAAAACAGACCACATCAGCAATCAGTCGATGTTCGTTGTGCAACGCGCGATAGGTTTCTTCATCTACTGTTGCTGACTGATGCCAGCGAAACGTCTCCAGGGCTTCCTGCACAAACTCCCGCGCCTGAGCTTTGCTAAAGCCGCCCTCCTGATCATATACATCTAACAGTTGTCGACAACGCGGGGTAAAGATATCGCGCTGGTGTAAAATCTCCGCCGCCTTCTGGCGCAAGGTTTCGTTTTCGATGAGTTCAAGGCGAAGTAATGAGGTAAAAACCCGGAAAGGATTACGCGCCAGCGAGGCATCATCGATAGGACGAAATGCTGTGGAATGTACCGGCACGCCCGCCTGCGAGAGATCGTAATAACTGACCGGATACATCCCCATAATGGCAAATATCCGCCGTAGAGTGGCAAGCTCTTGTGCGGTGCCGACGCGAATCGCCCCATGACGTTCAACGTTAAGTCGCGCCAGTTCGTCCGCATTTACCATTTTTTCATGCAATTGGGGATTGTTTTCCAGCACAGACAGATTGACGTCAGCCACCAGTTCCAGCAGCGTACCGTACTGTGGAACTTCTTGCTGATACATGGCTGACATAGCCTGCGAAAACTGTTCCCGAATCTCATCCGCCGTGATGCTGTTCGCCATAATCTCTGCCTCCAGTGGTCAGTAATCTGGAGTGTAGGTAACCACATTTACTCTGGTGGGAAGAATTTACAAACTGTGATCTCCCCACGAAATCAGTAAAACCACGACTGGAAACGTAACAAAATTGCTTTATATGTTAATAATATTTTGCAATCAAGTTATCATAATCAAACAACTTCACTTGTCAGCGGCACCGCTTCGTTTTTAACATCGCTTATGGAAAAAAATAGTCTGTTTAGTCAGCGCATCCGTTTGCGCCACCTTCATACTTTCGTAGCTGTCGCACAACAAGGAACTTTGGGGCGCGCGGCTGAAACCCTTAATTTGAGTCAACCTGCGCTCTCTAAAACATTGAATGAACTTGAACAATTGACAGGCACCCGCTTATTTGACCGTGGACGTCAGGGCGCACAGCTTACCTTACCTGGCGAGCAATTTTTAACCCATGCAGTCAGAGTGCTTGACGCCATCAACACCGCAGGTCAGGCGCTTAATCGTAAAGAAGGGCTTAACAATGATGTTGTAAGGGTTGGTGCATTACCCACTGCTGCACTGGGGATCTTGCCTTCCGTTATTGGTCAGTTTCATCAGCAACAAAAAGAGACCACTCTGCAAGTTGCCACTATGAGTAACACCATGATTCTGGCAGGCTTAAAAACGGGGGAAATTGATATCGGTGTTGGTCGGATGTCAGATCCTGAACTGATGACCGGGCTTAATTACGAATTGCTGTTTCTCGAATCACTGAAACTGGTTGTCCGGCCTAACCACCCGCTTCTTCAGGAAAACGTGACGTTAAGTCGGGTACTGGAATGGCCGGTTGTCGTATCGCCAGAAGGCACTGCGCCCCGCCAACATTCAGATGCGTTAGTACAAAGCCAGGGCTGCAAAATTCCTTCGGGTTGTATTGAAACGCTTTCAGCATCGCTTTCGCGTCAGCTTACGGTTGAATATGACTATGTGTGGTTTGTCCCTTCTGGCGCTGTAAAAGACGACCTGCGTCATGCCACGCTGGTGGCGCTACCTGTTCCGGGACATGGCGCAGGCGAACCGATTGGAATACTGACCCGCGTAGATGCAACGCTCTCTTCCGGCTGTCAGCTAATGATTAACGCAATTCGGAAATCAATGCCGTTCTGAAAGGTGAAGGGATCTGACGATCCCTTCTTTGACATTATCACGCCGTTGCCAAACTAACCGAGCGCCCTGCCCCTCGTTGATTCGCAGGTAACGATTGTTTCTTCAGGCGGAATACATCCACAGCCTCAGTTAATCGTGCCGCCTGCTCTTCAAGAGACACTGCCGCTGCAGAGGCCTCTTCCACCAGAGAGGCATTCTGTTGCGTTACTTTATCCATTTCAGAAATCGCCTGGCTGACCTGCGTTATTCCCCTGCTTTGCTCATCGGAGGCAGCGGCAATTTCCTGCATGATATGTGTGACGCTCGCCACGGCATCCACAATGGCACTCATCGTTTTCCCGGCGGTTGTAACCTCATCTGACCCTTGCCCAATTAATCTGACTGATTCGCTAATCAAGCTTTCAATTTCTTTCGCCGCCTGGGCGCTGCGACTGGCAAGTGTACGCACTTCGCTGGCGACAACCGCAAATCCGCGACCTTGCTCACCAGCTCGCGCAGCTTCAACGGCGGCATTGAGCGCCAGAATATTTGTCTGGAAAGCAATACTATTGATCACGGCGGTAATTTCGGAAATTTTTTTCGAGCTACTGGAGATATCGCCCATCGTTTTCACCACGCCGGAGACTGTCTTCCCGCCATCGCTGGCTTTAACGGAAGCCTCTTGTGCCAGACGGCTCGCGTGGTGTGCATTGTCCGCATTCTGTTTCACCGTCGCGGTGAGTTGCTCCATGCTGGCAGCGGTTTGTTCAATCGCCGCCGCCTGTTCTTCCGTGCGCGAAGAAAGGTCAGCATTGCCAGCGGAGATTTCGCTGGTGCCGCGATAAATCTCCTCCGCCCCCTGGCGTACCGTCCCGACGGTCATCACCAGAGAATGCTGCATTTTCTGTAGATGACGACTTAATCGTCCTATTTCGCTGCGCCCCGTCGGTTCGTCGTTCATTGTCAGATCGCCACCGGCGATTTGTTCAATACGTTGCGCGGCATGTTGCAGAGGTCGAATCACAATCCGACGCAAAACGATGAAGGTCATCAGCGTCATGACCAGGGCAAGGATAAACGCACCAATCATAAACATCACACCCAGTCGAGTGCGCTGATGCGCCTGCTCCGCCAGGTGGTTCGCTCTGGCGCTACGTATTTCAACGGCTTTGTTTAATATATGGGTATAACTATTATCCAGCGTTCGGATCTGCTCACTTTCATGATTAATAATCGCTTCAAACATGCCGTTTTTGGCATATTTCAGCATAGGCAGGAGGCCAGTTATATAAGCCTGAAAACGTTGATTTAATTCAGCATCCAGAGCTTCATCTGCAGCCGTTTTCACCTGGCGATTCTGGTAAGTACGATAACCTTGCTGCGATTGTTTAATCTGCAATTCCGCTTGTGCAATATTTCGCTTCATCTCTTCCATTTCTGCGATACGGCTCGCCGCCCCGGCCTGAATCATATTGATGCGGGCTGAACGCAGATAATCAGAGCTATTTGCCAAACCGGTGCGAGTCTGGATCTCCGCAGTAGCGTCACGCTGATCGCGGTCAGCCTGCCAGAGAAAATACCCAGCCAGAGCTGAACTCAGGGCAAATAGAAGTAATATGCCGCCCAGAATACAGGCAAATAGCGGAACCAGCCTGATGTGATATAAAAAACCTAAGCGGTGTGAGGGTGTTGTATGCATGGCCGTTGTCTCTCTTCCAGATTTACTCCCGAGAGAGAATCATCGGCAATCGGTGGTAATTGCTTACTGCCAAAAACGTTTTCACTTCACATTTTTACAACATTTTATGCGTTAACAGATCATCGGGCGCCGCAATGAATAGGCTGGCGAATAAGGATGCTTTGTGAGGTGTATTGCGTGAAATTCTGGAAAGCGTTACGCACTTTCGTAAAGTGATTATTTTCCTGCTAAGAGAAACTGCATAGGATGATCGCGGGTGCCTGAGACTTTCTGTTTTCAGGCTAACCGGGAATCAGAAAGACGAAGGCCCCGACCGATATTTCTATCAACCGAGGCCGACGAATGAACCCAACAATTCAGATGTTAGCCTCTTACCCGCCATCCGGCAAGGAGAAAGGCTATGAAGCGCAACCCTCTGGTGGTGTGTCTGCTCATTATTTGTTTCACAATACTGGCATTCACACTTCTGACCCGACAAACGCTCTACGAACTGCGGTTCCGGGACGGTAATAAGGAGGTGGCGGCTCTCATGGCCTGTAAGTCCAGGTAAGGGCCAGCGCGGGGAGTTTTCCCCGCGCATCTGGATGGCGGGTTCATTTTCTCATGGCACCCCTTTTTCCTTTCAGTTAGTACATGTCTTTTTCGATGCGCTGATAGATCCATCGTTACAAACAAATTTGCCACCAGCAGTACAGTGGGATATTCCACCTTTTGCACCAGAACACGGCTTGCGCCCGGCATCGGCATAAAACGAAACAAGCATTCCCATAAACAAGATAAGTGCAAATTTTTTCATATAACCTCCATTGTTTACCAAATCTTATGTTCGGTATAAAAGTTATACGCTGGGTGGACTTGATTTCACTTAGCGAGATCAAAGATTGAGGAAAATGGATTTCAATCTTAACTGAAAGATAAATTGGTTAAATATGAACCAGATAAACACATAAAGGCTAATTATGGTTTTATTTGTCATACAAATAAATATAATAGATGCTTCCGATGTAGACCCGTATTCTTCGCCTGTACCACGGGTCTGGTTTAGTACAGGCGCTTTCTTTTATTGTCGTCAGGAACGCTTACGCGGCATCATGCGCAGAAGCGTGTTGTCCTTCCAGAAATAGTGGTGTGCCAATGCAGCAGCAGCATGTAGCCCGATAACGAAATATCCCAAATTTGCCAGCGTTTCATGCCATGACTTTAAAATATCCACCAGTTCGAAATTTGGCTCTGACGTGTAAGGCATCGTCACACCGAACGCAAACCAGGGATTGCCACGGTTATACATCATCACGATGCCAATCAGCGGCAGCGCGATAAACAGCAGGTAAATGATCAAATGCCCGAGATGCGCGAGCCCCGTTATCATCGGTTTCGGTTTAGGCACAATTGGCGGGGTTGGGTATTTCAGCCTTAGCACAAGACGAAGTACCATTAGTACGAGAATTGAAATGCCGCAGGAAACATGGATCATGTTGATGAGCGGCCGATCGCTACGTGGGAAAAAGCCACGAAACTCCATTGCACAATAGGCTGCAATAACCAGCAAAAAGACCAGCCAGTGAATGCCAATTTGTAACCTTGTGTATTTATTTTCCATAACATTTCCTGCTTTAAAACAATTTTCCGTTAACATAACCAGCTTTTCTTAAAATTTCATTAAATATTGTTCTCCCTTTTTCAGTACGTTACGTTTCGCTGCACGAATGTAGATTGCTCATCCCGCCATCCTGGTCTAATCCTGGAAAGGATCAATTTTCACCCAAGAGTTCCTTACAGGAGAAAACCATGAGTAAAGTTGGCATTAACGGTTTTGGTCGTATCGGTCGACTGGTGTTGCGTCGATTACTTGAGGTCAAAAGCAACATAGACGTTGTCGCTATTAATGATCTCACATCCCCGAAAATTCTCGCCTATCTGCTGAAACATGATTCAAACTACGGCCCGTTCCCCTGGAGCGTTGATTTCACTGAAGATTCACTTATCGTCGATGGGAAAAGCATTGCGGTTTACGCCGAAAAAGAGGCGAAAAATATTCCGTGGAAAGCGAAAGGTGCAGAAATCATTGTCGAATGTACAGGCTTTTATACCTCTGCTGAAAAATCGCAGGCGCATCTGGATGCTGGCGCCAGGAAAGTACTGATTTCCGCTCCTGCCGGTGAGATGAAAACTATCGTTTATAACGTCAATGACGACACTCTGGATGGTAACGACACCATTGTTTCTGTAGCGTCATGTACCACAAACTGTCTTGCGCCGATGGCCAAAGCCTTGCACGACAGTTTCGGAATAGAAGTTGGCACGATGACGACTATTCATGCCTATACCGGCACCCAGTCACTGGTGGATGGTCCGCGTGGTAAAGATCTACGCGCTTCACGTGCGGCGGCAGAAAATATCATTCCCCACACCACTGGCGCGGCAAAAGCCATTGGCCTGGTGATCCCGGAACTGAGCGGCAAACTGAAAGGCCATGCGCAACGCGTACCCGTGAAAACAGGTTCGGTCACCGAACTGGTGTCTATTCTCGGGAAAAAAGTCACTGCCGAAGAGGTGAACAACGCGCTTAAAAAAGCGACAAACAATAACGAGTCATTTGGTTATACCGATGAAGAAATAGTCTCTTCCGATATCATTGGCAGCCATTTCGGTTCGGTGTTTGATGCCACGCAAACGGAAATTACCGCCGTGGGCGATTTACAACTGGTGAAAACAGTCGCCTGGTACGATAACGAATATGGGTTTGTTACCCAGCTTATTCGCACTCTCGAAAAATTCGCCAAACTCTGACAGATACAGGCGGAGAAAAATGCCTCCGCCTGTTTTACACATTATGACTGTAAATAGACTACCTGGGTTTGAAGGTACTCATGCAAGCCATGTTTACCGGTCACTAGAGCAGGCGACATTTTGTGGGCAATCAATAAGGAAGAACGGGAAGTTCCACGGCAGAATACCAGTGGTCACGCCAAGAGCACGTTTAAACAGAAGAATATGATCGCTTTGAATAATTTTTCCCTCATAACGCCGCGCCCACTTCGATTTCAGCCAATTGCTGGATCTTGCCCCCTTACTCGACAATCAGCGTACTGATTTCACTGGCACGTTCGCGGTATTGAAGTTTAACCCGTCAAAACAATCAGATTGATGCTCAAAAGGATCTCAAGAAGATCCTTTTGAGTTTTCTCATCGTTATGCCTACCAGTTGCCATATGGATAGTGCTTTCCCTTGATAAAATCGCGGATAAAGGGGGCGTAACCGTTAGCCTTGATGTAACTGAAATCAATCTGGTTGGGAATGTTTTTGCATATCAGCATATCATCCCCCGTCAGGGTAAACTGTCTGGCTGGTTGCTGGAGTACGGATGGGTTCCCGTTATCCTCAAGCCAGACCCGTACAGTACCGCCTGGAGCCAGACCAACAGCCATTCGCTTCCGGTAGTAAGGTTTACCTGGATGATACGGATCAGGATATGCCGTAGCCATCTGCTGCCACGTCTCCCGGCTGAA